>JAQGIP010000086.1 GCA_028291055.1 Caulobacter sp. | reverse complement strand
TTCGCCGTGCAGCTGGCCGCCGTGGCCGGGGCCAACGCCATCGGCGTGGTCAGCGCCGAAGACAAGGTCGACTATGTGATGAGCATGGGCGCCAAGGGCGTGCTGAACCGCAAGGATTTCAACTGCTGGGGCCAGCTGCCGACCGTCAATGGCCCGGAGTTCTCCGACTACATGAAGGAAAGCCGCAAGTTCGGCAAAGCCCTGTGGCAGCACACCGGCGGGCGCGACGTCGACATGGTGTTCGAACACCCCGGCGAGGCCACCTTCCCCGTCTCGGTCTTCGTGGTGAAGCGCGGCGGCATGGTCGCGATCTGCGCCGGCACCTCGGGCTACAACCTGACGATGGACGCCCGCTTCCTGTGGATGCGCCAGAAGCGCGTGCAGGGCAGCCACTTTGCCAACCTGATGCAGGCCTCCGCCGCCAACCAGCTGGTCATCGACCGCCGCGTCGACCCGGCCCTGTCGGAAGTGTTCCGCTGGGAAGACATCCCCGCCGCCCACGAGAAGATGCTGGCCAACCAGCATCTGCCAGGGAACATGGGTGTGCTGGTCTGCGCCCAGCGCCCGGGCCTGCGGACCTTCGAGGAAGTGCAGGAACTCAGCGGCCAGCGCTAAGCGCTGGTCGGCCGGCCCATAAAGGTCAGCAACACGGCGGCCAGACCCGCCACCAGCACCACCGGCACGGTGGCGGCCACGACCTGGCCGCCACTGGCGCCCGCGCCTAGCAGCAGCCCCGCCGCCAGGGGGCCCAGGGCCGAGCCGAAGCGACCGGCGGCCACCGCCGCGCCGACCCCTCGCCCTCGCACCGGGGCGGCGTAGTAGCCGGGCGCCAGGCCGTAGAGGCCGAACTGCACGCCCATGATCAGGAAGCCCGCCGCGAAGGCCAGGGCCGCCGTCAGGGCCAGGGCGGTCCCGCCCGCCGCCAGACCCAGCAGGGCCGCCACCAGCCCCGCCGCCGTGGCCGCCAGGGGCCAGCGTGGCCCAAGCCGCTCGATGATGCGGCCGAGCGCGATGCCGCCGATAACGCCGCCGATGTTGAACAGCACCGCCACCGACAGCGCCTCGCCGGGCGCGAAACCGCGGCTCTTCAGGATCTGCGGCAGCCAGTTGAGGAAGAGGTGCAGCACCAGGGCGATAGCCGCATAGCCGACCCATAGGCAGAGCGTCGCCCCCAGCCGGCCCGGCCCGAACAGGGCGAACGCCGCCGTCTCATCTCCCGCCCCCGCCTTCGCCGCCCGCGTCTCCGGCAGCCATCGCCATAGCGCCAGCGCCAGCACCAGGGGCGCCACGCCGCCCGCCACGAAGATCATCCGCCAGTCCGTCCCCAACGGAGAGGCCGCGAACAGCGCCACCATGGCCCCGCCCAGCGGCATGCAGGCGGTGATCGCCGACACCGTGGCGCTGCTGCCCTTCGCGCCGGACTGCTCCGACGCGACTGCAATGATCATCGGCAAGGCGCCGCCCAGGCCCAGCCCGGTGATGAAGCGCACCGCCAGCAACGGTTCGTAGGCGCCGGTCATCGCCGTCGCCAGGGTGAAGAGGCCGAACACCACCACCGAGCCCAGGATCACGGGCTTGCGCCCCACCCGGTCCGCCAGCCATCCGCCGATCGCCGCGCCGGCCATCAGGCCGAACAGGCTGGCGCTGAAGGCCCATCCCGCCTGGCTTTTCAACAGATGCAGCGCAGGGATCATCTTCGGCCCCGCCACGCCCATGGACTGGATGTCGAAACCCTCCAGCATGGCCGTCAGCAGGCAGAGGATAAGGGCCGTGCGCGGCCGCGCTATAACCGCCGCGCCTTCAACAGCTTGGCTCATATGCGTCTCGCCTCCCCGCGATTCGTCGCGCCACGTTAAGCGTCACACCGGGGAAAAACGTGATCACGGGCGCGTGAACTCTAGGCTTGCAAAGGTGTCTCACGGGCGCATAGTCCCTGCGTCGCCCATGGGCGCGACCCCGCCGGAACGCCCCGGACTAAAGGGACTCCCGTCGAGGCCGCGACCCGATAAGAGGCGTCCAATCGTCTATAGGGACCCATCACATGACCAGCATTCTCAAGAAGGCCCTGATCGCCGGCGCCTGCGTCGGCCTGCTCTCCGTGGCCGCCTGCCAGAAGAAGGACGCCGCTGCCGACGCTGCCGCTTCGACCGCCGCGACCTCCGCTCAGACCGCGACCGACGCCGCCGCGACCGCTCAAGGCGCCGCCGCCGACGCCAGCAAGGCCGCCGCTGATTCGGCTGCCGCCGCTCCCGCCGCCGCGACGCCCGCTCCGGCCGACGCCACGGCCGCCGCCGCTGCCCCGGCCGCGGATTCCATGAAGTCGGAACCCGCCAAGAAGTAGGCCTTTCAGGCTGAACCTGAGGTCCTCGGACCCGGAAAGGGCCGTCCCTCGCGGGGCGGCCCTTTTTCGCGCCCACTTTTCCTGGGGCGGCGCGCACCACGCTCCGGGAATTGCGCTATGAGGCGGCGGTGACTGAAGTCCCGCCCGATCCCGCGCCCGCCGCCGACGGCCCCGCCCTGATCTGGGGCGAGGACGGCCTGCCGCGTTCGGCCCTCTATGACGATGTCTACTTCTCCAGCGACGACGGCCTGGCCGAGACCCGCGCGGTCTTCCTGGCCGGCTGCGGCCTGCCCGGCGCCTGGACCGGGCGGCGCCATTTCACGGTGGGGGAGCTGGGGTTCGGCACGGGCCTCAACATCGCGGCCCTGCTGGACCTTTGGAGCCGCACCCGGCCACCCGGCGGCCACCTGCACATCTTCTCCCTGGAGGCCCATCCGATCGACGCGGCCGCCGCCGCCCGCGCCCTGGCCCGCTGGCCCGAGCTGGGCGAAGCCGCGCGGCTGCTCGTCGCGCGCTGGCCGGGCCGGGCCAGAGGCTTCCACCGCGTCGACTTCCCCGAACTGTCCGCCACCCTCGACCTGGCCGTCATGCCCGTCGAAGACGCCCTGGCCGCCTGGACCGGCCAGGCCGACGCCTGGTTCCTCGACGGCTTCGCGCCCGCCGCCAATCCGGCCATGTGGAGCGAGGCGGTATTGGCCGCCGTCGCCGCCCGCTCCGCGCCCGGCGCGCGGGCCGCCACCTTCACCGTCGCCGGCTTCGTGCGGCGCGGCCTGACGGCGGCGGGCTTCGCGGTGGAGAAACAGCCCGGCTTCGGGCGCAAGCGCGAACGGCTGGAGGCCCGCCTGCCCGGCGAGGCGCCCCCCGAGCCCCCCGCCCCCCGCCTGGCCATCATCGGCGCGGGCATCGCCGGCGCGGCCATGGCGCGCGCGGCCCGAGCGCTGGGCCTCGAGGCCGTCGTCATCGACCCGCGCGGCCCCGGCGGCGGCGCCTCGGGCAATCCCGCCGCTCTGGTCACGCCGCGCCTGGACGCGGGCCTGGGTCCGCCCGCCCGGCTGTTCACCCAGGCCTTCGCCCGCGCCGTCCATCTGTATGAGACCCTGGCGCCCGAGGCGGTCATCGCGCGCGGCGCATTGCAGCTTCAGGCCCAGCCCCGCGACGCCGGCCGCTTCGCCAAGATCCTCGCCGCCGACCTGTTCGAACCCGGCGCGCTGAGCCCCGACACCGACACCGCCGCCACTCTCGGCGAACCCGCCGCGCCGGGTCTGGCCTATCGCGACGCCCTGGTGGTCGAACCGGCAGGCCTGCTGGCGGCCTGGACCGGCGAGGTGATCCAAGCCGAGGTCGCCGCCCTCCAACCCCGCCCGGACGGCGGCTGGCGGCTGATCGACGCGCAAGGCGGCGCCATCGCAGAGGCCGACGCCGTGGTCCTGGCCGGCGGCCCCGCCTCTATCGCGCTGGCCCCCGCCCTGCCGCTGTCGCCCGTGCGCGGCCAGGTCAGTTGGGCGCCCGTTGAGCCCGGCCGCGCCGCCGTGTCCTTCGGCGGCTATGTCATCCCCACCCGCGATGGCCTGTTGTTCGGCGCTACCCACGACCGCGAGGACGGCGACGCGGCGTTGCGCGCGCAAGACCACGCCCGCAACCTGGCCACCCTGGCCAAGGGCCTGCCGGAGTTGGCCGCGCGGCTGGCCGACGTACCGTTCGAAGGCCGCGCCGGCCTGCGCGCCGCCACCCCCGACCGCATGCCCCTGGCCGGGCCGCTGGGCGACCTGCCGGGCGTCTATGTGCTCTCGGGGCTGGGCGCGCGGGGCTTTACCCTGGCGCCGCTGCTGGCCGAGCATCTGGCCGCCGTCATCGCCGGGGCGCCCTCGTCCCTGCCCCGCGACCTGGCCGCCCTGGCCGATCCGGCGCGTTATGATTGAAACTGAAATGCTGGAGCGAAATACAGGCTCTAGTGTTGTCTCCCTTAGGCCGGGGCGGGCTTGTGATGAGGAGAATGATGATGCGCCGCATCATACTGTCGGCCCTGCTGATAGGCGCCGCCCTGGCCCCCGCCGCCGTCCTGTCCAACCCGGCCACGGCGGCCGACACCCCCAAGGCCAAGCGGGCCTGCTTCTATTCCGAAGACCTGCGCAACTGGAAGGAAGTCGACCCCCACACCGTCAACATCGAGGTCGGCAACAAGAAGGTGTTCCAGCTCACCCTGCTGGGCAGCTGCCCCGACCTGAGCTCGGCCCTGTCCATCGGCGTGAAGACCCGCATGGGCCAGGAGTTCATCTGCGACGGCCTGGATATCGACCTGATCACCCCCAGTCCGACCGGCCCGCGTCAATGCCCGGTCACCGGCATGCGCGAGCTTTCGCCCGAAGAAGTAGCCGCCCTGCCGAAGGATCAGCGGCCCTAGAAAATAGTCGCTGATTTCCACGCAACCGTTTTGGGGGTGTGCCGTTATATCCACGCCG
Source organism: Caulobacter sp. (assembly GCA_028291055.1). GTDB lineage: Bacteria > Pseudomonadota > Alphaproteobacteria > Caulobacterales > Caulobacteraceae > Caulobacter. The sequence continues at coordinate 4,888 of JAQGIP010000086.1, read as the reverse complement.
GTCGAGATCTCCCCCCGACGACGCCGGCAAAAGAGCCCTCGATCCTCCCCCCCGGATCGAGGGCTTTATTCGTTTCAGGCCCGCATTGTTCAACCCGCCTGTGCGGCCGCGGCCTTCCCCGCCACCACCGCCTCATAGGCCGCCTGCAGACGCTGGCCGGCGCTGACCGTCGAGGTCGGCGGCTTCAGCCGCGCGCCCGGCCCCAGGTGCAGTTCGCGCATCTCGTCCATGAACTCGTCCCACATGGCCGGACCGCCCTCGTCCAGCAGCTGGGCGCGGATGCCCAGCTCCTCGGTGACCGGAAGGTGGCGCCGCCCCCAGGCCGCCATCTGGGCCAGGATGGGCAGCAGCTGGATGCCCTGTTCGGTCAGGCTGTAGATGCCCTTCTGCTTGTGGCTGGGGTCGTCGGTGCGCACCAATATGCCCTGCTCGGTCAGCCGCTTCAGCCGGTCGGCCAGGATGTTGGAGGCGATGCGCTCCTCCGACTGGGTCAGCAGTTCGCGGAAATGGCGGCGGTTGCCGAACATGATGTCGCGGATCACCAGCAGGCTCCAGCGGTCGCCCACCACCTCCAGGGTCAGATTGATCGGACAGCCCGAGCGGCGCGCGTCGCTCACGGAATTCACCTCGCCAAGAACTGGTTGCAATATGATAGTGGTCGGAGGGGATGGCAACCGCCGCCGGGAGCCACGACCAATTTTGACGCACCCCTCAACTAGGAGGATGCTGCGAGTGAAGGGATTTGCGTTTTGCGCCTGCGCGTCATCGACATCGAAACCAGCGGCGGCACGCCGTCGGAGATCATCGAGATCGGGTCGGTCGATGTGGTCGTCGGCGACAATGGTTGGGTGGCCGAGCCGCCCCGCGCCAAGCTGTTCCGGCCGCTACGGCCCATGTCGTTCCACGCCATCGCCGTGCACCACCTGACCGCCGACATGCTGGCCGGCTTCGATCCCTGCGACCACGAGACCCTGAACGCCTTCATCAACGAAGGCGGGCGGCCCGACTATCTGGTGGCCCACAGCGCCGCCTTCGAAAGCGCCCACATCCCGCCGGAAGCCACCGGCGGCATCGACTGGCTGTGCACCGCCAAGAGCGCCAAACGCGCCTGGCCCGAGGCGCCCGGCCATTCCAACCAGGTGCTGCGCTACTGGCGCGACCTGCGCCTCGACCCGGCGCTCGCCATGCCCGCCCACCGCGCCGCCCCCGACGCCTGGGTCACCGCCCACCTGCTGATCGACCTGCTGAAGACCGCCACGGTGGAATCGATGTTCGAATGGTCCCACGCCCCGCGCGACCTCACCCGCATCCCCTTCGGCAAGCACCGTGGGAAACCGTGGTCGGCGGCGCCCAGCAGCTATCTGCAATGGCTGATCGGGGAGCCGGATATGGCGGATGACGTCGCCGACCGGGCGCGGCGGGAGCTTGAGGATCGGATGAGCGAGGCGGCTTGACCGGCGCGCTAATCCACCACGCAGTTGGGTTGTGGCCCTGAGCCGCCGCAGCGCAGTTTTCGGCGGCTTGCCGGTCGGCGGTGCGCAGCATCTGGTCGGCGATCGACGGTCCGGTCAGGCGCCCGATGACGGGCTTGGAACCGGGTGGGGGTCGCTCGGGACCGCGTCCGGATCGGGTGGCGGGGGCGTGAAGGGCACGCTGTCGAGGGCTGCGGTGAGCGAGGGATAGGTACGCGTCCGCCCGGGCTTGAGCGGCGCGCAGGCGGCGGCGATCTCGGCGGCTGCCTGCGGAGAGTCGTCCGCCCGGCGAGGCTCGCCGCGCGTCTCGTCGGCGAACAGCAGGGTGCGGCGGGGGCCATAGCCGGCGGTGGCGGTCTGGGTGGCTGTACGCGCCGCGCAGTCATAGGTCACGCGGCTGAGGCGAAAGACGGTGTGGGCGGCCCAGGCGTGAGCGCGCGCGGCCACGGGCAGCACCTGCAGCCGCAGCGTGGTCACCCGCGGCCCGACGCGGGCCGCGCCGCTCAGGTCCAGGAACAGCACCCGGCCGTCGCCCGCCCCGCCGGCCACCTTCTGCAGCGCCAGCGGCGCGCGGCCCAGGGAACCGCGCATCCAGGCCGCCGGGGCAGGAGGCGCGACGTCGGCGTTGGCGTCGTGCTGCGGCCGCGGCAGCTTGCGTTCGGCCGCCAGCGCCGCCTCCACGCCCTGGTAGGACGCCTCGCCCGGCGCGGGCGCGGCCGCGGCGATCTCCCCGCCCTGGCCTTCCCCGCCTTGGGGCCCGCCCGCGCACAGCCGCGCGATGGCCTGCTGCGCCGCCAGCCACCGGTTCAGCGTGTCGCCAGGCCCCAGGTCCGCGCTCCAGGCAAGGCCGGCGCCGCCGGGGCCGGGCGCGTCCGGGCCCGGCATGGCCGGCCAGTCGACCAGCGCGCCCTCGTCGCCGGGCGGCGGGCTGAACTGGCCCTCCGAGCGCTGGGTGCGCCAGCCGCAGGTCGCGCTGAGGCGCGAGACCCGGCCGCGCACGTCCACGGGATAGAGGCCATGCCCATAGTACCGATCAACGATCAGCAGGTCGAAGATCACCCGCTCGCCGCGCCGCCGCGCCGAGGTCAGGTCCAGGTAGACGTCGACGTAGGTTGCATTGACCTCCAGCGCCACGAACAGCTGCTCGCCCACGGCCCAGCCTGGCTCGCGCGCCGGCGCATCCTCCGGCGCGGCCACGGCCATCGCCAGCCCGGCCATTACCGCCGCCATCCCCAACCGTGCGGTCATCGCCCCCCCCTTGAGTCGGCTGTGAGGCTAGACCTGCACGCGCCGGTTGACCATCGGGGGATGGGACGGAGCCGGCCCGCGCCCGGGACATGTGCCGAAGCTACGTGTCTCCGGTGACTGCCCTAGGTCACAGCTCTGCATTGGGACACGTACCAAAGGTACATGTCCCTGGCTGTGTGCGCACGCCCGCAATATGCCGGGGCGTGGCGTGATTTTGAGGCTGGGAGGATGGTGGACGCGACAGGGATCGAACCTGTGACCCCCTCGATGTCAACGAGGTGCTCTCCCGCTGAGCTACGCGTCCAGCCTCGGGAAGACGGGGGGTATAGCGGCGAGGTCCCGGCGGCGCAAGCCGCAGTCTTCAAAGAATGAAATTAGCCGAAAACGCCCTTAGGCGGCGGCCATCATCCGTTCGACTTCGGTGACGATCTCGCGCAGGTGGACGGGCTTGGACAGCACCTTGGCGCCGGCGGGCGCGCGGTCGCCGGCGGCAAGCGCGACGGCGGCGAAACCGGTGATGAACATGATGCGCAGGTGGGGGTGTTTGGCGGCGGCCAGGCGGGCCACCTCGATGCCGTCCATGCCGGGCATGACGATGTCGGTGAGCAGCAGGTCCCATTGTTCGTCGAGCACGGCGGCGGCGGCCTCGCCGTCCGGACAGGCGGTAACCTCGAACCCGGCGCGTTCCAGCGCGCGGGTCAGGAAGTTGCGCAGCGAGTCGTCATCTTCGGCGAGGAGGATTCTGGGCATATGCAATCGGCCTTCGCGGTTCGGCCCTTAACCTAAACGAGGGAATGTAAAGGTGCGATGAACCGGCGCCCATCCGCCTGCGGCCCAGGGACGCATCGTCCGCCACAAGAGCATGGCCTTGAGGCCCGAAAGCCTTTGACCGCCGCGCCCGCGCCCCCGAATAGTGGCGTCATGAATGCGTGGGAGCCGATCACCGCCGCCGCCAATGAACCGCAGGGGGAGCCCGACGGCGCGCTCGGGGCCGAGCCGGCCTTCCTCCTGGCGCGCCCCGATGCGGACACGCCCCCCACGCCCCTGGTCTTCGCCTCTCCCCATTCGGGCCGCACCTATCCGCCCGAGATGATGGCCGCCGCGGCGCTGGACCACGACGCCATCCGCCGTTCGGAAGACGCCTTCGTCGACACCCTGCTGACCACCGCGCCGGCCCTGGGGGTCAGCGTGCTCACCGCGCGGCTGGCGCGGGCCTACGTCGACCTCAACCGCGAGCCGTGGGAGCTGGACCCCACGATGTTCGAAGACGAGCTGCCCGAATTCGCCCGGGGCCGCACCGCGCGCGTGGCCGCCGGCCTGGGCGCCATCGCGCGGGTGGCCGCCGAGGGCCGCGAGATCTATGCCCGCAAACTGACCTTCGCCGAGGCCCGGGTTCGCATCGAGACCGGCCACCGCCCCTACCATGCCGCCCTGACCAGCCTCATCGACGAGGCCAAGGCCGCGCACGGCTTCTGCATCCTGATCGACTGGCACTCCATGCCCGCCGCCGCCGCGCGCCAGCCCGTCACCGCGCGCCACGGCAAGGGTTGCGACATGGTGCTGGGCGACCGCTTCGGCGCCGCCTGCGCGCCGGCCCTGACCCTCATCGTCGAGCGCGAACTGGAGGCCCTGGGCTACGCCTGCGCCCGCAATGCGCCCTATGCGGGGGGCTATACGACCGAGCACTACGGCCGGCCGCGCACCAAGGTCCACGCCCTGCAGATCGAGATCAACCGGGGCCTCTATCTGGACGAGGCGACGCTGGAGCCCACCGAAGGGCTGGCCAGGCTGACGGCGGATGTGGAGGCGCTGACGCGCAAGCTGGTGGCGGCGGACTGGGGGAAGCTCAGGTAATGAATGGGGACATGTACGCATTTCCGGTCCCCGCGCTGAACGCGGAAATAACGCCTGCGGAAATGCGTACGTGTCCCCATTTATTTGCGGCGGTGGACGACCATCCCCTGTCGGCGCGCCCTCGTCGGGCGTGGGTCAAAAATGGGGACACGAACGGAGTTTCCGCCGGCGTTTGAGGCGCCCCGAGGCCGAGCCACGGAAATCCGATTGGAGTGGACCCCTAGAATGAGACAGCAAAAATGGGGGACAGTTCTCTAAGAGGAGGACTGATGACCAAGGACCCTGCCCGGAGCTTCAGCCGGGAGATGAAGCTG
>JAQGIP010000083.1 GCA_028291055.1 Caulobacter sp. | reverse complement strand
CGAGATGCCCGAGGCCGAGGACCTGGTGGAGATCGCCGTCGAGGCGGCCCGTGCGGTGGCCACCCTGGGCTACAAGCCGCGGGTGGCCTTTATGAGCTATTCCACCTTCGGCAACCCCATGGGCGTGCGTTCGGAGAAGGTGCGCGAGGCCGTCGCCATGCTCGACGGCATGGACGTCGATTTCGAATATGAGGGCGACATCCCGCCGGACTTGGCGCTCGATCCCGACCAGCGCGCCAACTTCCCGTTCATGCGCCTGACCGGGCCCGCCAACATCCTGATCATGCCGGCCATCCACTCGGCCTCCATCTCCACCAAGCTGCTGCAGTCGCTGGGCGCCGCCACCGTGGTCGGCCCGATCCTGCTGGGCCTGTCGAAGGCGGTGCAGATCTGTCCGCTGTCGGCCAATGTCTCGACCATCCTCAACATGGCCATGATGGCCGCCTACGAGCGGCCGCTCCACGAGATCGAGGCGTGAGACATGTGGGCATGATGATGACGGCCAACAGCAGACACTAGCGCGTTCGCCGCCCCGGTACCCGGGGTGCGGGCGTTGCTCGCACTTCCGATCAAGACCTGGGGATTTCACATGACTGCGCCCATCGCGCATGCCGTCGGCATCGACTTCGGCACCACCAACACCGTCGTCGCCCTGCCCGGGGACGACGGCCACGCCCGCCTCGTCTCCTTCCCGACCGATGCGGGCGACATCGTCGCCTTCCGATCCGCGCTCAGCTTCCACGCCCCCATCGGCGACCCAAGCGGCCGCGTGGTCGAGGCCGGGCCGCACGCCATCGAGGCCTATGTGGAGGAGCCGCTGGAGACGCGGTTCATCCAGTCGTTCAAGTCCTACGCCGCCAGCCCGCTGTTCACCGACACCCAGATCCTGCGCCGGCGCTTCACCTTCGAAGACCTGCTGGCAGCCTTCCTGCTGCGGCTGCGCACCTACGCGGGCGAGACCCTGACCGAGCTGCCCAGCCGCGTGATCGTCGGCCGTCCGGTCAACTTCGCGGGCCTGTCGCCCAACCCCGACCTGGCCATCGAGCGCTATCAGGACGCCTTCGGCCGCCTGGGCTTCACCGACATCCGCTATGCCTACGAACCCGTCGCCGCCGCCTTCTTCTTCGCGCGCAAACTCAAGGGCGACGCCACCGTCCTGGTCGCCGACTTCGGCGGCGGCACCTCGGACTTCTCCATCGTTCGCTTTGAGAAGTCCGGCAATGACGTGAAGGCCACGCCCCTGGCCAACTCCGGCGTCGGCGTGGCCGGCGACGCCTTCGACTACCGCATCATCGACAACCTGGTGTCGCCCGAGCTGGGCAAGGGCAGCTCCTACAAGATGTTCGACAACGTCCTGCCGATCCCCAACCGCTACTTCACCGCCTTCGCGCGGTGGGAACAGTTGGCCCTGCTGCGGGCCTCGCGCGACATGAAGGACATCCGCGGCCTGCTGCGCACCTCGCTGGAGCCGGACAAGATCGCGCGGCTGGTCGAGCTGCTCGACGACAACCACGGCTACCGCCTCTACCAGTCGGTTTCACGCCTGAAGGAGACCCTGTCGTCGGAGGAGGGCGGCGTCTTCGACTTCCAGGCCGGCGACATCCATATCCAAAAGCCCGTGCCCCGCGCCGACTTCGAACGCTGGATCGCCCCCGAACTGGCCGCCATCGAAAAGGCCCTCGACGAGGCCCTGACCCGCGCCGACCTCGGCCCCGCCGGCATCGACCGCGTCTTCCTGACTGGCGGCTCGTCCTTCGTGCCCGCCGTACGGCGCCTGTTCGCCCAACGCTTCGGCGAGGCCAAGCTGGAGAGCGGCGGCGAACTGGTGTCGATCGCCTCGGGTCTCGCCCTGATCGGCGAGGAAGCAGACCTGGAGCGCTGGACGCAACAGGCGGCGGACAAGGTCCAGGTCTAAGCGGGCGGCGGCGTCACCCGCGCCCGCACCTTGGCCATCCACGCCTCCTGCTTGTAGGAGATGAAGACGTGAGACACCCGGATACTCCCCGCCGCCAACCTTGGCCGCGCGACAGTCCTAGCGCTGATCGTTACCCCCGTCCGCCCTTGGACGGGGGTATGTCGCGTCGGGTAAAAGCGGCCTACTTCTTCTTGCGCAGGCTGGGGTCGTCGAGGTCGAGATCGGTCACCGGCACCGTCTCGGCCTTGGGCAGGACGGTCTTCACGTCTGCGCCGAACTTGGAGGCGTCGCCGACGATGATGACGCTGGACTGGCTGGGGTCGAAGACGCGGGTGGCGAAGTCCTGGACCTGGGCCGGGGTCACCGCATCGACCTTGCCGGTGTAGAGGCCGATCTCGCTCAGATCGATGTTGTAGAGGGCGAGCGTGCCGAGGATGTCGGCGAGACCGTCGGTGGTGGCGAGGTTACGGCCATAGGCGCCGATCAGGCCCGATTTGCGGGCGGTCAGCTCCTCCGCCGACGCGGGCGCGCCGGCCAGCTTGGTCATCTCGGTGTAGATCAGGGTGACGACCTGACCGGCGGACTCGTTCTTGGTCTGGGCCGAGGCGGTGAAGCCGCCGCTGGAACGGCGCGCCGTCAGCGAGGCGTTGGCGCCGTAGGAGAGGCCGCGCTTGATGCGGATCTCCTGGTTGAGGCGGGCCGAATAGCCGCCGCCCAGCACGCTGGTGGCGACGATGCCTTCGTAATAGTGCGGGTCGTTGCGGGTGATGGCCCGCTTGGTGACGACCACGGCGGCCTGGCCGGTTCCGGGCAGGTCGATGATCACCTGACGCGGCGGCGCGACCGCGCCGGCGCCCGGCAGGACGGGCAGCGCCGTGTCCGGCTTCTCCCAGTCGCCGAAGGCCTTCTCGGCGAGCGCGAAGCCCTCTTGCGGGGTGATGTCGCCGGTCAGCACCAGGATGGCGTTGTCGGGGCGGAACATGGCGCCGTGCAGGGCTGAGAGATCGGTCGTCTTGATCTTCTTCAGGCTGTCGGGCGTGCCGCTGGCCACGTGGCCGAAGGGTCCGCCCGCATAGATCACCGGGGCGGTCACATAGCCGGCCAGCGAACCGGGCCGTTGGAAGGCGACGGTCAGGGCGTCGAGCGACTGGGTGCGGACGCGGTCGAGCTCCTCGTCCTTGAAGCTCGGGTTGCGGACCACGTCGGCCAGGATGGTCAGGCCGGGGGCCAGCTTGTCGGCGGTGACGTTGAGGGTGACGGAGGTGGATTCCCACCCCGACGCCGCACTGAGGTTGGCGCCGAGGGCTTCGGTCTGTTGGGCGATGTCCTGGGCGCTGCGGGTGGTGGTGCCTTCGGTCAGCAGCTCGGCCGTCATGCTGGAGGCGCCGGCCAGCCCCTGCGGGTCGGACGAGGCGCCGCCGCGCACCGTGAGGTCGGCGGTGACCAGCGGCAGGTTGGACGAGCGCGCCACGATCACGCGCAGGCCGTTGGGCAGCACCTTCTCGGCGGGAGTCGGCAGGGTCGGCGACACGGCCTGACCCACCGGCGGCGGGGCCTGGCGCTGGCCTTCGGGCAGGAGGGCGAAGACCGGGCCGTCATACTTGGGCGAGGGCACGGGCTTGGGGGCCTCGGCCTTGTCGGTTTCGCCGGCGGGGCGGGCGGATTCGGGCAGGTAGCGGACCACCACGCGCCTGTCGTCGGGCAGGTATTTCTTCGCCACGCGCTGGACGTCGGCGATGGACACCTTCTGCAGCTTGGCGATGGCGCTGTTGGCCTCGTTGGGGTCGCCGGTGGTTTCCAGCGCATAGCCCAGCGCGAAGGCCCGGTCGTCGACGCTCTCGCGGCCGCGCACGGCGTCGGCCACCAGTCCGGCCTTGGCCTCGGCCAGTTCGGCGGCGGTGACGGGCTTGTCACGCACGCGGGCGACTTCGGCGCGCAGGGCGGCCTCGCCCTGATCTAGGCTCTTGCCGCCGGCCATGATGGCACCGACGTAGAAGAGGCCCGGCTGGGCGCGGGTGTCGGTGCTTGAGAAGGCCGCCTGGGCGAGCTTCTTGTCATAGACCAGGCTGTCGTAGAGCCGCGAGGACTTGCCGCCCGACAGGATGGCGTCGAGCACGGCCAGGGCCGGGGCGTCGGGGTCGGAGGCTTCCGGACCCTGCCAGGTGATGGCGATGGCCGGCAGCGGCACGTTGGGGCCATAGCCGGTGACGGTGCGCGGGCCGGTGCGCGGCGGTTCCTTCACCGTCACCTTGGGCATGACGATGTCGGGGTTCTTCAGGGGCGCCAGGTATTTGTCGACATAGGCGTTGAGCTGGGCCTCGTCGAAGTTGCCGACCACGATCAGGGTGGCGTTGGCGGGCCGGTAGAAGGTGTGGTGGAAGGTCAGCACGTCATCGAGCGTGGCGGCGTCCAGCTCTTCGATGGAGCCGATGCCGGGGCGTTTATAAGGGTGGGTCGTGAACGACGCTGCCGGGATCAGCAGGCGGAAGAAGCGGCCATAGGGGTCGGCCAGCACGCGCTGGCGCAGCTCTTCCTTCACGACGTCGCGCTCGGACTTGAAGCTGTCGGCGTCGACCACGAGGGAGCCCATGCGCTCGCCCTCGGCCCAGATCATCCGCTCCAGGTGGGCGGCGGGGACGACCTCGTAGTAGTTGGTGAAATCGTCCCAGGTGGAGGCGTTGTTGAAGCCGCCGACATCCTCGGTCAGGCGGTCGAAGTTCTCCGACGGCAGGTCCTTGGTGGCCTTGAACATCAGGTGTTCGAACAGGTGGGCGAAGCCCGAGCGGCCGTCGGGGTCGTTCTTGGAGCCGACGCCGTACCAGACCTGGACCGTGACGTTGGGGGTGGTGCGGTCCAGCGAGGTCAGGACGCGCAGGCCGTTGGGGAGGATACGCTGCTTGTACACGATGGGCGGCGCCTGTGTGGCCTTGGCGGAGGCTGCGGGATGGGAGGCCGGCTTGGCCTGGGCGGCCGGCGCGGCGGCGAGGGTGACGAGGGCCAGCGCGGAGGCGCAGGCAAACAGGCGGATCATGGCAGCTCCCGGGGGGAAAATTCGGTGGCCGACCCTAGCACCGGGTTGGAGGTTGGGAACCTTACGGAGTTGTCATCTCGGCGGGGCTGAGGCGCCCCGCGTAGGCGAACACCAGGCCAGCCAGCGGGTGGGCCACCAGGACGCTGAAGCGGTAGACGCCGTCGCGGGAGAAGCTCCGACCGCGCACCTTGGGGCCCCAGGCGCGGGGCAGGGGGACGGGCCCCAGCCGCCAGCCGTCGAGCAGCCAGTCGAAGCCGTAGGGGCGCGGCACGGGCCGGAAGCGGAAGCTGATCGGGCCGGCGGTCTCGTCGAAGGCGCCGGGGTCGCCGGCCACGGGGGTCAGCCGCGATTGGAAGCGGCTGGTTCCGAAGCGCCGGGTCCAGCGCTCGGCGCCGTCTTTCTGGGGCGTGATCTCGACCCGCGCCGTGTGGCGGCCCTTGCCGGGCAGGCCCAGGATGAGGCGCACCAGGGCGGCGGGACCGCCCGATCCGCGCGCGACGGCGCGGCCTTCCGAGACGGTGGCCTGGCCGGAATGGGTCCAGCGGACGGGATCGGGGAGGGCGTCGAAGTCGGCCATCAGGCGGGGGAAGAGGCCGGGCGCGTCGGGCCGGGCGGCCTCCAGGCGGGTGACGATGGGCAGGGCCGACAGCTGGGCGGTGATGGCGTCCAGCGAGACCAGGCCCACGCAGGCGCCGGCGCCGGGCGCCGGCGGTGCGCTATCCAGCAGGGCGCGCAGGAGGGCTGCCGCCGGGGCCGCCGGGGTGGAGGGCCCCGCGCCGGGCTCGGCCGCCAGGGACCAGCGCGCCCAGCGCCGCTCGCCCTCGGGGCCCAGGCCGTCGGCTTCCACCACCATGCCGCCCCGGTCGCTACCGAAGGGGGCGGTGAGGCCCGCGCCCTGGCGCAGCAGTTCGGCGAAGGGGGTCAGGGATTTCAGCCAGCGCCAACGCACGGGCCAGCTCAGCAGCCACAGGCCCAGATGCAGGATCGACAGCTCCATGCCCGCGCGCATGACGGCGCTTCGGTTTGGATGCAGGTGCGCCGGCATCAGGTCGAGGTCGGGCGTCTCAGCCAGGGAGGCCCAGCGCCGGCCGAGACCTGGATAGATCAGGCGCCGGGTCAGGCCCCAGCCCGGGGCCTGGGTCCAGGCGCCCTGGTCGAAGACGCGGATCGGCTTGCCGACCCAGGTCAGGGCGGCGCGGATCACCGAGACGCCGCGCGGCGCGCGCGAGCCCGGCGAGATGGCGGCCGAGACGGTGTCGATCCGCGTCCAGCCCTCGGTCATCCGCTCCAGGGCGGCGTGGGTGATGGCCGGGGTGGAGCTGGCGCCGGTGGCGGCGATCTTGCCGGCGGCGCGGGCTTCGGCGTCCAGGGCGTCGGCGAAGCCCCCGACGAAATCGCGGCCGTCGGCGATGTCCACATAGTGGGCTCCGGCGGAGAGCGCGGCGCGCGCCAGATCGTAGCCCGCGCCCTGGAAGGGGCCCGCCGCATCGGCGACAGCCCAGGGGGTCAGGGCGGCCAGGCGTTCGGACATGTCCGGCGCGTCGCGGTCGAAGGCGGCGGTTTCGATCCGGGCGGAGGCGGTCTTTGCGAGGACGGCCTTTAGCGCTTCGAGGGGTCCGGTCCGCCGGGCCGCCAGCACCAGGACGGCGTCGGGCCAACGGGCGATCATGGCCGAAAGGCGGGCGCCGAAGACGCCGCTGGCGCCGACCACGACGATCCGCCTGGCGGTGGGGAGCTCGCTCACGGGATATCCGTCACGAAGCGTTTGGCCTGGGCCGGGGTCGGGACCATGCAGCTGTCGTACTTGCCGAACAGCCGGTAGCGGTTGGCGGCCAGCCAGTCATAGGCCTTGTCGCGCGTGGCCCGGGGCGCCAGGCGCAGCGCAATCAGCCACGACCAGGGCGCGGGCAACCGCCCCGCCAGCGCCAGGGCGCCGTCTGAACGGACCCGGGCGCGGCCCTTGTCGAAGAAGACGAAGCTGTCGGGGTTTGTCGGGTTGAGGCCATGGGCGGCGGCCAAGGCCTGGCCATAGGGTGACTGCAGCGGGGTGAAGCGCAGGACGTGGCGGGTGTCCATGGACAGGGCCAGCCGCACCGAGGTGGAGCAGAAGCGGCAGACGCCGTCGAACAGCATCAGGTTGTCCGGCGCCATCGAAGCGATGCTGACCTCAGCCATGCCCCGGGCCTAGACGAGGGCGGCGGCGAGGGCAACAGGGGCGTTGCGGGGCAGGCGGCGCCATCATCCGGGCCTGACCGGCTCCCCGGTGTCCGTCCCTGTCGCCGGACGGCCTCGACGCGCCGGAGCCGCCGCATGGCAAACCGCCATGACGGTGTCGCGCAGCCAGCGATGGGCCGGGTCGGCGTCCATGCGGGGGTGCCACATCGCCGAAATCACGATCTGCGGCGTCGGGACGGGAAGATCGAAGCCGGTGAGGCCTTGCCCGATTGGGTCAGTGTCTGGCGGGCCGTTGCGAAGACACGAGCGCGGGATGAGCGCCACCAGGTCCGTAGTGCGCGCGATGCGCATCGCATCCGGGAAGCCCGGCACGACGGCGACGACGTCTCGTCTGAGTCCAAGCTCTTGGAGGGCGTCGTCGACCGGCCCGCTAATGGCCCCTCTGCGCGATGCCACCACATGAGCGTAGGCCACATAGCGCTCCGGCGTTATCGGCCCCGTCAGCAAGGGATGTCCGGTGCGGACCGCGCCGATGAAGGCGTCGCGGAAGACAAAACGCGTGCGCACCTCCGGCGCCGATGTTCCAAGCACCCCGATCTCGAGATCAACCGCCCCATCACGCAGGGAGTCTGCGTCCTTGTTCGGCTTGGGGGCGAAGCGCAGGCGCACACGCGGTGCGATGGGGGTAACGGCGGCCACCAGGGCGGCGGCGAACACCTCGAGGAACCCTTCGCTCGCGCGGATGGTGAAGGTCCGCTCAAGCGAGGCAAGGTCCAGATGACGCACGTTCGGCGTCAGGACCGCGCGCACGTCCCGGGTCAGCTCATGGACCCGGTCGCGCAGTTCGCAGGCCCGGGGGGTCGGCGCCAACCCGCGCCCGGCGCGAACAAGCAGCGGGTCGCCCGTCGCGGAGCGCAGCCGCGCGAGGGTCCGGCTCATGGCGGAGGGGCTCAACCCGAGGCGCCGCGCCGCGCCGGTCACGCTGCCCTCGGCGAGGAGGGTGTCCAAGGCTGCAAGCAGGTTCATGTCCAGGGAGTCCATGACCTACAGCCTATGAGACCTGGCGTCAGACGCAACTGTAGTTTGCGGCTGATGCGTCTGGCGCTTGTTGATGGCCGGGCACACTTTCGCCGTCGATCCGCGCAGCGAAAGACATCCTCATGCCTTCGGCCCCTTCACCCGACGCGGTCCGTACGGTGCTTCTCGTGGGAGCCTCCCGCGGTCTCGGCCTCGCCATGGCCGCCCAGTTCCTGGCGCGCGGGTGGAGCGTCGTCGGCACGGTGCGGGGCGACGCCAGAACCGGGCTGCATGATCTGGCGGATGACTATCCGGGGCGTCTCGAGATCGCCTGCCTCGACGTTTCGCAGCCGGATCAGATCACGGCCCTGCATCAGCGTCTTGCCGGCCGCCGCTTCGACATCCTGTTCCACAACGCCGGCGTCGCCAACGCCGATCCGCGCCAGTCCGCCGGGACGGTATCGACCGATGAGTTCGTTCGCGTCCTGGTGACCAATGCCCTCAGCCCGATGCGGGTCATCGAGGGGCTGCAGGACCTTGTCGCCGCCGACGGGTTGATCGGCGTCATGTCCTCGGGACAGGGAAGCGTCAGCAATAACGAGAAGGGCGGGGCCGACGTCTATCGCGGCAGCAAGGCGGCCTTGAACCAGTTCATGCGGTGCTACGCCGCGCGTCATGCCGCGGGGCCGCGCGCCCTGGTGTTGATGGCGCCGGGCTGGATCCGCACCGAGCTCGGCGGGCCGGGCGCGCCGTTCACGCTCGAAGAGACCATGCCGAAGGTCGTAGATGTGCTGATCTCGCAGCAGGGCAGACCTGGCCTGCGATTCCTCGACCGTGAGGGCGCCACCGTGGCCTGGTGAGCGCTCGCCTCGAAGATGAAGGCGGCTTTACCTCGCGCCGTTCGCGGGTCAGGCTCGGCCTCTAGGCCTTTGGGGAGGTTTGAGATGCGGTGGATGGCGATGGCCGGGGTGGCCCTGGCGCTGGCGGGGGGTGTGGGCGCGGCCTACGCCCAGAACGAGGTCAATGAGGTGGTGGTGACGGGCTCGCGCCTGAGCGAGTTCGACGCGGGGACCACGCCGTCGGTGGCCCTGCGCAAGCGGGCGGACAATGTGATCACCACGGTGACGGTGATCTGCGACACCCGCGATCCCGAGCAGCGCAAGAGCGAACTGAAGACCACGCTCAGGGCCCTGATCAAGGGCGCGCCGGCCGCCGGGGTGGAGCTGGGGGTCGAGGGCGACGACCTGATCGGGCGCTTCGACGAGACCAACCTGGACGGCGCCATCGTCGGCGGCGGCAAGCCGGACACCAGCGCGGTGACCCTGGTGCTGAAGACCAAGATCCGTCCGGAGGACAGCTTCGACAGCGCTACGGGCCGCATCACGGGCTTCATCAAGAAGACGCCGAAGACCGGCCGCACCGAGATTCTCGGGGCCAGCAGTTGGGACCTGACGCTGATCAATCCCCAGCAGTACCGGCCCACCGTCATCGGCCTGATCGCCGCGGATGCCAACAAGGCGGCGGGCGAGTTCGGGCCCGAGTATGGGGTCAGCGTCGATGGGCTGCAGCAGCCGCTGAGCTGGTATCAGTCGGCGCCGCTGGAGCTGGCGCTGTACATTCCCTACCGGATGAATGTGAGCCATCTGCGGAAGTAATGCGCGCAGGGCCTCAGTGCGCCGCCGCCAGGGCTTCGCGGCGCAGGGCGACCAGGGCGTCGGGGACGTCGCGGCGCATGGCCACGCGGAAGATGATGGAGGGGGCGGCGAAGGGGGCCTGGGCAGTGTTTTCGTAGATGACCCGCACGCCGCCGCCGGGCAGGGGGTCGAGGCGCCATTCGCCGTCGCAGGACTTCAGGTCGCCGCCGGTGCAGTGGAAGGCGATGCGGCGCATGGGGGTGTAGTCGGAGCGGAACACCGAGCGCATGGGCGGCAGGAACAGGTTCCATTTCACCTTGTGTTCGCGCACGTCCCAACGGCCCGCCGGGTCGCGTTCGGTGACCTTGCAGCTGACCACGCTGGGCACCATCAGGCCGGCCTTGGCGCAGTCGAGCATCACCTTCCAGACCACGGCGGCCGGGGCCTTGATGTCCACCGCCGCGCGCACGACGCCGGACGATCCGCCCGCGCCCTGCTGGACATCGGCATAGACCTCGCCGCGCGCCAGCCGCGCCGAGACGTCGGCCGAGGGCGTCCAGCCGCTTTCGGCGCGCGCGGCGGCGCCGCTCACGGCCAGGGCCGCTATCGCCGTCAGCAGGGTAGGCAGTGGTTTCATGCCTAGGCGTCGAACCGGTAGCCGGCGCCGTCGCGCACGATGTGGCCGGCGGTGGGCGCCGCGAAATGGGTGCCGATGACCAGGACCGGCGCATCGGCCAGATCCTCGACCATGGCCTTGCGGGTGGCGGTGGAGGCGGCCGGATCGCTGTCGAAGGGGGGGCACCAGTGGGGGTGAGCGATCTGGCTGGGGTGGTGCATGAAGTCGCCGGTGATCAGGGCGCGCTGGCCTTTGGACTCGATGGCGACACTGACGTGGCCGGGGGTGTGGCCGGGGGTCGGGACCAGGGCCACCTCGGGCGACAGGCGATGATCCATACCCACCAGTTCAGCCAGTCCCGCCTCGAAGATCGGGGCGATGGAGTCGCCCAGGATCACATGCTGCTCCTCATCCCCCTCGGCCATCCAATGCTCATATTCGCGCCGACCGATGAGATAGCGCGCGTTCGGGAATGTCGGGACCCAGCGCTCGCCGTCGGGGCCGCTCTCCAGCATGGTGTTCCAGCCGACGTGATCGACATGGAGGTGGGTGCAGACCACCGCGTCGACGCTGTCGCGGGGCCAGCCGGCCGCCGCCATCTCGGCCAGGAAGTCGGTGGCCAGGGGCTTGCGGCCGATGAACCGGCGGGGCCGGTCGTTGCCGATGCAGGTGTCGACCACCAGCCGCAGGCCAGGAGCCTCGACCAGCAGGGCGTGGATGGAGAGGCGTAGCGCGCCCTCGGGAGTCACGTAGTTGGGGTAGAGCCAGGGGATCTGGGCCAGCGCCTCGGGCCGGGCGTCGGGCAGGAAGGGATGCTTCTCATGATAGGCGACCGGCATCTCGATCTCGAGGATGCGCGTGACGGTCACGTCGCCGATCGTCCAACTCAGCATCCGTTTCCCCTTGGATTTTCTTATGTGGCCAGCTTCCTCCGAACCGTGGAGGAAGGGAACGGGGAAATGTCCATCCATCCGGCCTCCCCACAGACGCGCCCCGCGCGTCGTTGGGGGGAGGTGGCCCCTCAGGGGCCGGAGGGGGGCTTTCAGCCACTGAGCTAGCTTCGCCGATGTTCGGTGGGGCATGCCCCGCTGGTAGCCGCCAGCCGCCCCGGTCAATTCCACCGCTCGACGGCCGAACCCCCGGCGCACCTGGCCCCCCTCCGGGTCCTGGCGGACCCACCTCCCCCCAACGCCCGGCTGTGCCGGGCTGTGGGGAGGCCGCATCGGGTTAGCGCCGCGCGTTCTTCACCAGGTCTTCCACCACCGACGGGTCGGCCAGGGTGGTGATGTCGCCGAGGTTGGAGACGTCGCCTTCGGCGACCTTGCGCAGGATGCGGCGCATGATCTTGCCGGAGCGGGTCTTGGGCAGGCCTGGGGCCCACTGGATGACGTCGGGGGCGGCGAAGGGGCCGATCTCCTGGCGGACCCACAGGATGAGGGATTTGCGCAGCTCTTCGGTGGGCTCGACGCCGGCGTTGAGGGTGACATAGGCGTAGATGCCCTGGCCCTTGATGTCGTGCGGGAAGCCGACGACGGCGGCCTCGGCGACCACATGGTGGCCGACGAGGGCGCTCTCGATCTCGGCGGTGCCCAGGCGGTGGCCCGACACGTTGATGACGTCGTCCACCCGGCCGGTGATCCAGTAGTAGCCGTCCTCGTCGCGGCGGCAGCCGTCGCCGGTGAAATACTTGCCGGGGTAGGTGGAGAAGTAGGTCGTAAAGAAGCGGTCATGGTCGCCGTAGACGCTGCGCATCTGGCCGGGCCATGAGTCGGTGATGCACAGGTTGCCGCTGGTCGCGCCGTCCAGGACGAGGCCCTTCTCATCGACCAGCTGCAGCTTCACGCCGGGCAGGGGCTTGGTGGCGGAGCCGGGCTTCAGCGCCGTGGCGCCGGGCAGGGGGGAGACCAGGCAGGCGCCGGTCTCGGTCTGCCACCAGGTATCGACGATGGGGCAGCGGCCTTCGCCGACCACGCGGTGATACCAGAGCCAGGCCTCCGGATTGATCGGTTCGCCCACCGAACCCAGTAGGCGCAGGGATTTGCGCGAGGTCTTCTGAACCGGCGCGTCGCCCTCGCGCATCAGGGCCCGGAGCGCGGTGGGGGCGGTGTAGAAGGTCTGGACCTGGTGCTTGTCGATCACCTCCCAGAAGCGCGAGACGGTGGGGTAGTTGGGCACGCCTTCGAAGATCAGCGTCGTGGCCCCGTTGGCGAGCGGGCCATAGACGATGTAGCTGTGGCCGGTGACCCAGCCCACGTCCGCTGTGCACCAGAAGATCTCGCCGGGGCGATAGTCGAAGACCAGCTCGTGGGTGTGGGCGGCCCAGGTCAGGTAGCCGCCGGTGGTGTGGAGCACGCCCTTGGGCTTACCCGTCGAGCCGGAGGTGTAGAGGATGAACAGCGGATCCTCGGCGCCCATGGGCTCGGGCGGGCAGTCGGCGGAGACCTTGGCGCGTTCCTCCTCATAGGAGATGTCGCGGCCGGCGTGGGTCAGCCATTTGGCGCCGGTGCGCTTGACGACCAGCACCGTATCCACGTCGGGGCATTGGGTGAGCGCCAGGTCGACGTTCATCTTCAGCGGCACGATCTTGCCGCCGCGCAGGCCCTCATCGGCAGTGATGATGAAGCGGCTGCCGCAGTCCTGCATGCGTCCGGCGATGGAGTCGGGGGAGAAGCCGCCGAAGATCACCGAATGCACCGCGCCGATGCGCGCGCAGGCCAGCATGGCGTAGGCGGCCTCCGGGATCATCGGCAGGTAGATGGTGACGCGATCGCCCTTCTTGACGCCGTTGGCCTTGAAGACGTTGGCCATGCGGCAGACCTCGGCGTGGAGTTCGCCGTAGGTGATGTGTTTGGAGTCGGCGGGGTCGTCGCCTTCCCAGATGATGGCGGTGTCGTTGGCGCGCTGCGGCAGGTGGCGGTCGATACAGTTGGCCGAGACGTTGAGGACGCCATCGGCATACCAGCGGATGCGGAAGTCTGCCTTGTCGAAGGAGACGTCCTTGACCACCGTGAAGGGCTTGATCCAGTCGAGGCGCGAGGCGACGCGGGCCCAATAGCCTTCGGGGTCGGTCTCGACCTGTTTGACGGCGGCCTCGTAGCCGGCGGCATTCATGTGGGCCTTGGCGGCCCATTCGGCGGGCACGGGGAAGACCTGGTCATCGCTCATGGGGTTTCCTCGCCGCTATCGGTTGTTTTGCAGGGCAATAAGCAAGTCGCGCGCGGGGCCGCAAGGGTTGAGAGCGCGCGGGACGGCGGCGATTTAAGCTTATCGGGCGGGGGCGAAAAGTTGTATCGCCGGGCCAAGCGCGAAATCATCCTTCTCACGGCGGCCCCATGCTCCTGTCCTGGTCCACCTGGCCCGAAATCGAGGCCTTCCTTGCCCGCTCCAAGACGGTGGTGGTGCCGATCGGCTCCAATGAGCAGCATGGGCCCACAGGGCTGCTGGGCACCGACTGGATGTGTCCGGAGATCATTGCCCATGAGGCGGCCAAGGATCGCGACGACCTGCTGATCGCGCCGACCTTCAACATCGGCATGGCCCAGCATCACCTAGCGTTTCCGGGTACGATTTCGCTGAAGCCCTCGACCTTCATCGCGGCGATCGGCGACTGGGTTCGTTCGCTGGCCGGGCATGGCTTCGACCACATCTATTTCCTGAACGGCCACGGCGGCAACGTCGCGACCATCGAGGCGGCCTTTTCGGAGATCTATGCCGAGGCCAGCTGGAGCCAGCGGCGTTCGGGCTTTTCGCTGAAGCTGAAGAACTGGTGGGACCTGCCCGGCGTGATGAGCCTGGCCAACCGCCAGTTCCCGGTGGGCCACGGCAGCCATGCGACGCCCTCGGAGATCGCGGTGACCCAGCACGCCTATCCGCACGCCATCAAGGCGGCCAACTACGCGCCCCAGATCGCGCCGACCGGGCCGATCCGCGAGGCGCTGGACTTCCGCGCCCGCTATCCCGACGGGCGCATGGGGTCCGACCCGGCCTTGGCCACCCCGGAAAAGGGCGGGGAGCTGGTGGCCACGGCAGCCCGCGCCCTGATCGAGGACGTGAAGGCGTTTTCGGCGGAAGCGCCGGTCGGCTAGGCTAGGCGGCCATGAGCGAGATCAAGAAGTTCTCCCAGCTCTACGACACGGCCGAAGACCGCATGGCCTGGGACACCGAGGATGCGGACGGCGAGACCACGCGGCTGTGGCTGACGCGGCGGATGTGCCAGGGGCTGGCCGGCGCGGTGGTCGCGATGCTGCAGAAGAAGGAACATGCGGCGGCCGAGCATGAGAGCGTGCTGCAGGCCTGGGAGCAGGTCGCGGCCATGGCCGGGTTCGGCAATACGGCGCCGGTGCAGCCCAAGCCGGAGATGGCCGTGGGCCTGGTCACCGCCGTGCATCTGGCGCCGTCGGCCAAGGGCGTGTCGATGACCTTCGACTTCGGGGCCGGCGAGCACCGCTCCATCGGGCTGACCTATGCGGCCATCCGCCAGACGCTGTCGGTGATGCACCGTCTCTATGTCGCCGCCGGCTGGCCCACGGAGGTGTGGCCCGACTGGGTGGCCGATCCGGAAGCCTCCGCCGCCGTGCCCGCAGACAGTGTCAACTAGGGCCGGCCACCCGCACCTCGCCGCCCACCACCTCGACCGGCCAGCGTTCGAGCGGGCCGCCGCCGGGGCCGGCCATGCAGCGGCCGTCGGTGATGCGGAACAGGGCGCCGTGGCCGGCGCAGTAGATGTAGTCGTTCTCAGCGGTAAGGAAGCCGCCGTCGAGGCGTCCCAGCGGCCAGCCGGCGTGGGGGCAGGCGTCGACGTAGCCTTTGAGCTCGCCGTCCTTCAGCACCACGAAGCCGGCGAACATCCGCTCGCCCACGCGGAAGCGGAAGCCCTTGGAGCCGGGGTCGGACAGCTCGTCCAGGCGGCAGAGGAAGGTCCCCGGCTGGGGCCGCGCGGATTCGACGATGGTGGTCACGTCACCCCGCCGAACACGATGCGGAAGGCGCTGACCGTGACGGCCGAGAACAGGCCGGCCCGGGCATAGGGGTCGGCGTCGGCGAAGGCGCGGGCGGCGGCCAGGTCGGCGGCGTCGATGACCAGCATCGAGCCGATAGGATTGCCGTCCGGGTCCAGCAGCGGGCCGGCCAGCTTCACCTGTTCGCTTCTGCCGTTCAGGTAGTCGAGGTGTGTGGGCCGCGTCGCCATGCGCAGGTCGAGGGAGCCGGCCTTGTCGGTGCAATTGAGGACGAAGAGGGCCATCGACTTCCTTAGCGCTCGGATTTCAGGGGGCGGGTCAGCAGGCCGAGGATGGCTTCATCCACCCCCGCCTCGCCGGCCAGGATGGCGGCGACGGCTTCGCAGATCGGCGTCTCCACGCCCAGCTTCGCGGCCAGGGCGCGGACGGCCGGCGCGGACGACACACCCTCGGCCACCGACAGCTTGCCGGCCAGGGCGGCTTCCAGGGTCTGGCCCGCGCCCAGCGCCAGGCCGACGCTCATGTTGCGCGATTGCGGGCTGGAACAGGTCAGCACCAGGTCGCCCAGGCCGCAGAGGCCGGCCACGGTCTCGGCCTGCCCGCCCAGGGCCACGGCCATGCGGGTCAGTTCCGCGAAACCCCGGGTGATCAGGGCGGCGTGGGCCGAGCGGCCCAGACCCTTGCCCTCGACGATGCCGCAGGCGATGGCCAGGACGTTCTTAATCGCGCCGCCGGCCTCCGCGCCGATCATGTCGGCCGCGAGATAGGGGCGGAACATCGGAGTGGCGATGGCCTGGGCCAGGGCCGCGCCCAGCGCCTCGTCCGGGGTGGCCAGGGTGACGGCGGTGGGCAGCCCGCGCGCCACTTCTCCGGCGAAGCTGGGGCCCGACAGCACGGCGGGGGCGGCCTGGGGGATGGTCTCGGCCAGCACCTGCGTCATCAGCTTCAGCGATCCCTGCTCGACACCCTTGGCGCACAGCAGGATGGGCAGGCCGGCGCGGACATGGGGCGAAAACGCGCTCATCGCCGCACGCAGATGCTGCGCCGGGGCCACGGCCAGGATCAGGTCGCAGTGGGCGAGGTCGGCAAGGTCGGTCGTGGCGCTGATGGCGTCGTCCAGCGTGATGCCGGGCAAGAAGAGGGGGTTGGCGTGGCCGGCGTTGATGGCCTCGACCACCTCCGCCTCGCGGGCCTGGAGGATGACGGTGAGGCCCGCCCGCGCGCAGACCTGGGCCAGGGCGGTGCCCCAGGCGCCGCCGCCGATAACACCTGCTGTTTTCATCATGACCAGGCCTCCCCACAGACGGGCTTCGCCCGTCGTTGGGGGGAGGTGTCGCCCGCGAGGGCGACGGAGGGGGGCTTGCCGCTCAAACGTCGGACGCGGCGGCGTTGCAATGCGGGCCAAGGCGGGGGGCTAATATTGGTCTTCCGCGAAGCGGCCGGCTCGGTTCGGTCAGAGGTTGGCGCACGGCACGCCCCCCTCCGACCCCCTGACGGGGGCCACCTCCCCCCAACGGCGCTAGGCGCGCCTGTGGGGAGGGTTGAGGAGGTCGCGGTCGCGGTCTGGGTTTGCATCAAGCTTTCGCTCCCTTGCGGCCGAACGCGTGCGTGGGGTTCGCCGCGGCCGCCACCGCATCCAACGGCCAGCGGGGCCTTGCGGCTGCATCCATGCCGTCGGTGAGGCCCAGGGCGAGGCGTTCGGCGCCGGCGAGCGCGATCATGGCGGCGTTGTCGGTGCAGTAGATCAGGGGCGGGGCGTCGAAGCTGAAGCCGGCGTCGGAGGCCGTGGCCTCAAGCCGGGCGCGCACGGTCTTGTTGGCGGCCACCCCGCCGGCCACCACGAAGCGCAGGTCGCGGCCGTCATGCTTGCGGGCGTAGGCGGTCATGGCCCGGCCGGTGCGTTCGGTGAGCTGGCGCGCGATGGCTTCCTGGACGGCGGCGGCCAGGTCGCGGCGCTGCGCATCGTCGGTCAGTTTTTCGGCGATCCGCCCGGCGGCGGTCTTCAGGCCTGAGAAGGAGAAGTCATAGCCCTCGCGGCCCAGGAGGGCGCGGGGCAGGGGGAAGGCTTCGGGTTTGCCGCCGACGGCCATCTTTTCCAGCGCGGGGCCTCCAGGATAGGGCAGGCCCATGGCCTTGGCGATCTTGTCGAAGGCCTCACCGGCCGCGTCGTCGATGGTCGAGCCCAGGCGGGTGCAGGCCCCTATGCCGCCCACTTCGAGCAGCTGGCAATGCCCGCCGGAGACCAGCAGTAGCAGGAAGGGATAGGGGATGTCGGCGGCCAGCCGGGCGGAGACCGCGTGGCCCTCCAGGTGATTGACGGCGACCAGGGGCAGGCCGCGCGCCAGGGCCACGGCCTTGCCGAAGCTCAAGCCCACCATCACCCCGCCGATCAGGCCGGGCCCCGCCGTGGCGGCCACGCCGCTCAGGCCCTCAAAGCTGATGCCTGCCTCCGCCATGGCTTGGCGGGCGATGCCGTCGATGGCTTCCACGTGACTGCGCGCGGCGATCTCGGGGACCACGCCGCCATAGGGGGCATGTTCGGCGATCTGGCTGGCGATCACCGAGGACAGCACCTCCACGCGGCCATCGGCGCCGCGCCGCACCACGGCGGCGGCGGTCTCGTCGCAGCTGGTTTCAAGGCCGAGCACGGTCAGATCGGAGGTGGTCAGGTCGGTCATGCCGTTGCCGCTGGCCCCGCGCTCCTGTAGCAGCGGGCAATCCAAGCAGCCGAGGTAACCCTCCCAAGATGGCCCTGCAACACCCCGTGCGTATCGGCGCCCGTGGCTCCAAGCTTTCCCTGGCCCAGTCGCGGATGATGCAGGCCCGTATCGCCGCCGCGCTCGGGGCCGGGCCGGAGGACGTGGAGCTGGCCGCGCCCCTGGTAGTGATCACCACCACCGGCGACCGCATCCAGGACCGCCGGCTGCTGGAGATCGGCGGCAAGGCGCTCTTCACCAAGGAGATCGAGGAGGCGCTGCTGGAGGGCCGCATCGACTGCGCGGTCCACTCGCTGAAGGATGTGCCGGCCGAACTGCCGGCCGGGCTGGTGCTGTCCGCCATTCCCGAGCGGGAAGACCCGCGCGACGCCTTCCTGAGCCACAAGGCCACGTCGATCGACGACCTGCCCCAGGGCGCGCGGCTCGGCACGGCTTCGATGCGCCGCCAGGCCCAGGCGCTGCACCGGCGGCCCGACCTCGACATCGTCATGCTGCGCGGCAACGTCGACACCCGGCTGGCCAAGCTGGAGGCCGGGGAGGCCGACGCCATCCTGCTGGCGCTGTCGGGCCTGAACCGGCTGGGGCTCGGTCATCTGCCGCAATCCCTGCTGGACCCGGTCGAGGCGCCGCCCGCCCCGGGCCAGGGCGCGCTGGCCATCGAGACCCGTATCGAGGACGCCCACGCCCCATGGCTGGCCGCCCTGCATCACCGGCCCACCGAGATCGCGGTGGCCGCCGAGCGCGGGGCCTTGTTCGCGCTGGAAGGCTCCTGCCGCACGGCCATCGGCGCCTACAGCTGGGTGGAGGGCCGCAAACTGTCGTTGCTGGTCGAGGCGCTGACGCCGGACGGGGCCAAGCGCTTCCGGCGCGAAGGCTCCGTGGAGCTGCCGCATGAGGGCGGTGAAGCGCTCGCCCGGGCGCTTGGACTGGAGCTCGGAAACGCCGTTCGCATCGACGGCGGCGAGCTTCTTGTTTTGAAGGCCGAATGAGAGATTGAATCCCAACCGCTGCCGTATCAGTTTGCGCGCCCATGCCTCCCAAAGCCCCGCTTAAAGTCTGGATCACCCGCGCTGAACCCGCCGCCTCGGTCACCGCCGAGCGGGTGGCGGCATTGGGCCATCAGGCCGTCCTCGATCCCCTGCTGGTGGTGCAGCCGCTGGAAGCCGAAATCGACCTGAACGGCGTCGCGGCGCTGGCCTTTACCAGCGCCAACGGCGTGCGCGCCTTCGCGGCCCTGACCAAGGACCGCACCGCGCGGGTGTTCGCTGTCGGAGCGGCGACGGCCCAGGCGGCCAAGACCGCGGGCTTTCGCCAGGTCCTTTCCGCCGAGGGTGACGTGGCCGCGTTGGCCGCCCGCATCGCCGCGCGCAAACGCGAGCTGAAGGGTGTCGTCCTGCATCCCGGCGCCGCCGAACCGGCCGGCGATCTGGTTGGGGCGCTTGAGGCCGCCGGCCTGGAGGCGCGGCTGCTGGCGCTCTACGACACCGCGCCGGTGAAGCCCTCCGAGGCGACCCTGGAGGCCCTGGACGGGCTCGACTCCGTGCTGCTGCATTCCGTCAAGGCCGCCAAGACCCTGGCCCTGCTGCTGCGCCGCCATCCGGCTCCGCAGTTGCGCGCGCTGTGCCTGTCGCCCGCCGTGGCCAAGCCGCTGGCGCGGGCCAAGCTGCGCGAAGTGGTCAAGGCGTCGATGCCCATCGAGACGGCGCTTCTGAACCTGATCGGGCGGTAGGGGTCTCCGCACAATCCGCGCGACCTCCTTTTTGCTCCGCTCGTCCCGACGAAAGTCGGGATCCAAGCTGAGTCGGAGAGCAGGCATGGCAAGGGGTGAAGTCCTCGCCCGTCACCTTCTCCATATCTCATCCTGACAGGCCCTATGGATCCCGACTTTCGCCGGGACGAGCGGAGGGTGGGGGACGTCAACCCGGATTTCTCAAATTCAAACGCATCCATTGCGCCAAGGCCCCGCTCGCGGTGATGATGGGGTCCATGACGCCGCCTCCTGAACCCAGCGACGATATCTCCGCCCCGCGCGACCCGGCGAGCTATGGCCCGCCGCGCCATCTGTTCAGCCGGGGCTTCATCATCATGATGGTGTTTGGCCTGTTGTGCATCCTGGCCGGGGCGGCGGTGACGCTGCTCGTGCCCAAGCTGTGGCCGGCCAAGGCCGATCCCGCTGCCGCGCCCACTTCAGCGCCCGCCACGGCCATCGGCCCGCGTGGCGATCTTGGGACCGCCCCGCCCCTGGCCGGTGGTCCGCCCGCCGCCCCCGACGTCGCGGCGCTGCAGGCCCGGGTGCAGGCGTTGGAAGCCGGTCAGGCGCGCACGGTGGACGCCGCCGCCGCCTCCCTGGCCGCCGCCTCCCTGGCCGAGGCGTCCCAGACCTCGCGGCCCTTCTCCACGGAGCTGGCGTCCCTGGAGCGGGTGCTGCCCTTCTCGGCCGACCTGCGCGATCTGCGGCCCCTGGCCGAGACCGGCGCGCCGACCCGCGCCTCGCTGGCCGCCGCCTTCGACCCCGCCGCCGCCCGCGCCGCCG
>JAQGIP010000048.1 GCA_028291055.1 Caulobacter sp. | reverse complement strand
GGCAGCTCTCGCCGATCAGGTCGCGATAGAAGGCGTAGTCGTCGTCATGGAAGAAGACGGGTTGGCGGCGGTTGCCGCGCTGGGTGACGTGATGCGGAACGCCGGGAACGACGACGCGTGCGAGCCTAGCCATGGGTGGAGGTTGGGCGAGCCAGGGCGAGAAGTCAAATAAGTATAGTGTCCCCTTATCCCCACGGCTTAATCTTCAGCTAGCTGTCTACTAACTACTGGACCCGGCTTGCCGGGTCCTTTTTCTTTGCGTCATGCACAGCGAAAGCTAAGCCTTTTCCGCTCCCCTACAACCGCCCCTTCCGAAACCGCTCCGCCGCCTCCGCCCGCGCCTCCGCCTTCACCCTCTTAACGGCGGTTCTGTCCACCGCCTCCCCCTCCTGAGTCAGCACCTCATTCGCAAACTCCAGGTCCATCAACTTCAACCGCTTCACCTCGTCCCTTAAGCGCGCCGCCTCCTCGAACTCCAGATTGGACGCCGCCGCCCGCATCCGCGCCTCGAGATCGCGCAGCGTGGCCTTGAAGTTGTTGCCCATGAAGGGCTTGTCGCCCTCGGCCACGCCCACCGGCACGGTGACGTGATCCCGCTCATACGGGCTCGCCAGGATGTCCTTGATGCGGCTCTTGATACTCTCCGGCGTGATGCCGTTGGCGAGGTTGAACTGGTGCTGCTTCTCGCGCCGGCGGCTGGTCTCGGCCATGGCGCGTTCCATGGAGCCGGTAATGCGGTCGGCATAGAGGATGACCTTGCCGTCGACGTTGCGCGCCGCCCGCCCGATGGTCTGGATCAGGGACGTCTCCGAACGGAGGAACCCCTCCTTGTCCGCATCCAGAATGGCCACCAGCCCGCACTCGGGAATGTCGAGCCCTTCGCGCAGCAGGTTGATCCCCACCAATATGTCGAAGGCCCCCAGCCGCAGATCACGGATGATCTCGATCCGCTCCAGGGTGTCGATGTCGCTGTGCATGTAGCGCACGCGCAGACCCTGCTCGTGCATATATTCGCTCAGGTCTTCGGCCATCTTCTTGGTCAGCACGGTGACCAGCGAGCGGTACCCCCGCGCCGCCATCTGCCGGCACTGGTCGATACAGTCGTCCACCTGGCTGAAGCCCTGGGTGGTCACCGGCTTGACCTCCACCGGCGGATCGATCAGGCCGGTGGGCCGGATCACCTGCTCGGCGAACACCCCGCCGGCCCGCTCCATCTCCCACGCCCCGGGGGTGGCGCTCACATGCACCGTCTGCGGCCGCATGGCGTCCCACTCCTCGAACTTGAGCGGGCGGTTGTCCAGGCAGCTGGGCAGGCGGAAGCCATACTCCGCCAGGGTGAACTTGCGGCGGAAGTCGCCCCGGTACATGCCGCCGATCTGCGGCACCGTCTGGTGGCTTTCGTCCGTGAACAGAAGCGCGTTGTCGGGGATGTATTCGAAGAAGGTCGGCGGCGGCTCGCCGGGCCTGCGCCCCGTGAGGTAACGGCTGTAGTTCTCGATGCCCGCGCACGAGCCGGTGGTCTCGATCATCTCGATGTCGAAGCGCGTGCGCTGCTCCAGCCGCTGGGCCTCCAGCAGCTTGCCGTTGGCGATCAGCCAGTCCAGCCGCTCCACCAGCTCGGCCTTGATCGACCCGATCGCCTGGATCAGCGTCGGGCGCGGCGTCACATAGTGGCTGTTGGCATAGACCCGGATCGAGTTCAGCTCGGCGGTCTTCTTGCCGGTCAGCGGGTCGAACTCGTGGATCGCCTCCACCTCGTCGCCGAACAGGCTGATGCGCCAGGCGCGGTCGTCATAGTGGGCCGGGAAGATCTCCAGCGTGTCGCCGCGCCGCCGGAAGGTGCCGCGCTCGAACGCCGCGTCGTTGCGCTTGTACTGCTGGGCCACCAGGTCGGCCATCAGCTGGCGCTCGTTGACCTTGTCGCCCACCGCCAGCTGGAAGGTCATGGCGGTATAGGTTTCCACCGACCCGATGCCGTAGATGCAGGAGACGGAGGCCACGACGATGACGTCGTCGCGCTCCAGGATCGCGCGCGTGGCCGAGTGGCGCATGCGGTCGATCTGCTCGTTTATCGATGAGTCCTTCTCGATGTAGGTGTCGGTCCGGGGGACATAGGCCTCCGGCTGGAAATAGTCGTAGTAGGAGACGAAATACTCCACCGCGTTCTCGGGAAAGAAGCTCTTCATCTCGCTGTAGAGCTGGGCCGCCAGCGTCTTGTTGGGCGCCAGGATCAGGGCCGGCCGCTGGGTCTCGGCGATGATGCTGGCCATGGTGAAGGTCTTGCCCGACCCCGTGACCCCCAGCAGCACCTGGTCGTTGTCGCGCGCCTTGATGCCCTCGACCAGGTCGCGGATCGCCGTCGGCTGGTCGCCGGCCGGCTCATAGTCCGCCACCAGCTTGAACCGCTTGCCCCCGTCCAGCTTCGGCGGCCGCACCGGCCTGTGCGGCGCCCACAGGGGATTGCCGGGCGGCGGCTCGGGGATGTCACGAAGGAACTGGGCGGAGACTTCCTCCACCCCGGAGTTGGAACGAGAACGGGCCATGAACGGAAAAATAGGTTCGGCGGGCCCGGTTGGCTAGACCCGCCGAGGGAGCTGCTGACAGGTTCTGGCATGCCCCAATAGCCGCTCAGCCGGCCCGGACCGGCGCGCGGTCCCGCTCCATCCACTCCGCCATCCGCCCATATTCCACGGCCATGGGAATATCCCCCATCGCCGCCTCGGCCCGTTCGAGCCAGCGCAGCAAGCCGCCCTTCTCCTTCAGATCCTCGATGAAGCGTACGGACTCGCGCAACAGAGCCGCGCCCTTGGGCGCCTCGCCCTGCTCGACCATCAGCGCGCCCTGCGTGCCCGCTACCGCCGCCGCGCTCGGCCGGGCCGCATAGCCGGCGGCAGACAGGGCCTTGGCCATCGCCACGGTCTCGCGGGTCCCGATCGATAGCGCCGACCAGGCGATGTTGGCGGCGACATAGGCAAAGCTGCCATCGCCATAGCGCGGGTCGCCGGGGTCGGTCAGCTTCAGCGCCTCCGCGGCCTCGACGACCGCTGCGTGGCCCGACGCCAAGGCCAGGTAATGCAGCCATGCGGCGCATAGGTCGCCGTTGTCCGGGTCGACCAGCCACGCCGCATGATTGTAGGCGGCGGCCTCGCCCACTTGGCCTGATCTTGTCAGGGCTTGGGTATGCAGCGCGATGGCGGCCAGCCGCTCCGCCTTGGCGTCGACCCCGTGGCGCAGGGTACGAACCAGGGAGACGCCGTCGTGCAGGGACGTCTTCTCGGTGTTTGGCTTTCGGGAAAACGGCCAGAGATTGATCGCCGCCGTGCCCAGCTGACTGAGGGCCATGCCGGTAAGCACGATATCGAGGAGCGGGTGGGTCGGCGGCCGCCCCGCCGGTTCCTGCGCCGCCGCCAGCACCAAGGCGCCCGCGATGATGTTGGCCAATCCCCCGCCCAGCGTCACGGCCATCACGCGCCACCGCGCCGGCGTCGTCCGGTCCAGGAAATAGCGGTAGACCGCGCCGCCGCCGCCGAACAGCACGTCGAGGCCTATCGTCCAGGTGGTCAGGCCGGTGCGAAAGCTGAGGATGACCGGAGTCGCGCCGAGCACGATCCTATCGATCCTTGCGCCGACCAGCCGACCAACGGCGGCATGCCCCAGTTCGTGCGTCAGCACCGTCAGCGGCCGGCCCAGGGCGAGGCCGAGCACCAGCGCTGCCAGCATGTTCCACCCATCGGGATGGTCGCTGGCCCAGGCCGCCGAGCCGAAAGCCAGCAAGACGAGCGTCATGGCGAGGGAGCGCCCCATGCCCTTCTCCAGGCTGGGCGGCGGCGGCGCGCAGGCCAGGCACACGGGCTGGGTTCGCCCCGCGCCGACCCGCTCATGGCGGAACGCCTCGGGATTGGTCGACGGATAGCCACAGGCGGCGCAACATCTGGTCGCCTTCGCCATGACTTTCCCGCTCAAAACGTGACCAGCCCGCCCGCCAGCGGGATCGCTTCCGTGCGCCCCACCGCCGCCACGGCCGCCTTCACGTCGGCGCGCGCCCGCACCTTGTCGAGCCGGGCGTAAATCTCAGCCAGGAAGGCCGGCTGCGGCGGGCGCTTCCAGGTGCTGAGCGCCATCAGGGCGTCGGCGCGCTGGTCCGGGTCCTTCAGCCGCGCGATGTAGGCCGCCGCCGCGCCGTCCAGGTCGCCGACGCAGAGCAGGGTCTCGGCGCGGGCCGGCGGATTGCTGTCCAGGTGTTGCGCCGTATAGGCCAGGGCGGCGGCGAGGTCGGGGCTGGTCGCGGGCGTCTTGCCCAGTTGGCCGAGGGCGCAGGCCCTCTCGGTCCACACCCACATCATCCCATAGGCGGAGGCGCGCGGCCCGCCCTCCTTGAACACCGCCAGCACGTCCAGGGCCGCCTGGGGCTGGCCCTGCTCCTCCAGCCGTTCGGCCAGGTTGATGGTCTGGCTGACGTTCAGCTGGCCGCCTTCCTTCTGCGCGGCCGCCTCGCGTCCGGCGGCGGTCGTGTCGTCATAGCGGCCCAGCGCCGACAGGGTCTCGGCCCGTTCGTCCAGGATCCAGTTGCGGTCCGGGGCCGCCTCGTCGTCCGCGTCCGCCCTGTGCCCGGCGATCCAGGCGTCGATCAGCGCCAAGCCCTCCCGCGGCTGCCCGAGCAGCCTCAAGGTCCCGGCCGCCGCCGCCACCCGGTCCGGGTCCTCAGGCTTGTCCGTTGCCTGTTTGCGCTGCACGGCCAGCTTGGCCTCCGCCGCCTTGACCGGGTCGAAGGCCTTGGCCCCGTCGCCTTCCATCAGGGTTAAGAACCGTTTGTCGAGCCGCACCCGGATCACGCCCTCGGGGTGGATGATCCGCCCGCCGATCCGCCGCGCCTCCGCCGTCTCGCCCCTGGCCAGCAGCAGCAGCACATCGTCGCCCCACAGGCCGTCGGCCTCGAAGCCGCTGTCCTTCGGCGTCCAGCCGTGGGCGTCGAGCAGCTTGAATACCTCGCCCCGCCGCGCGTCGTCGCCGTCCGCCGCCAGCTGCTTCAACAGGGCGCGCAGGGGCGCGTCGTTCACATCGACACCCGTGTCGGCCACCTCGGCCGCGCCCTTCAGCGCGACCAGCGCATCCGCCGCATCCTTGGCGTCCACCGCGTACCAGAAGCGCATCCGCCAGGCGTAGGGCGCCACGTCGCTCTCCGCCGTGGCGTGCTTGAAGGCGTCATAGGCCTCCGCCCCGCGCAGGCAGTAGCCCAGCATCTGCCAGGCCAGCGACCGGTCGGCGCTCTCCAGCCGGTCGAAGTCGGCGGCCGTGGTCAGCTCCTGCAGCGTCGGCGCCGCCACCGCGCAATTCTTGTCCGCCACGAAGGCCTTGGCGATGGCCAGCAGGTCGCCCGGCCCGCCCGCCTTGTCGTCGCTCTTGGCCCCGGCCTTGTTCGCATGCGCCGCCAGCGCCGGCGGCGCGGCCGCCGCTCCCGCCAGCAGGGCCGCAAGGGCCAGGCCCCGGAAGATGCGCATCGATGTCATGGCGCCACGCTGCCGGGCGCCGTCACGCTTTGCAATCGTCAAACCCGCTTGACTCCAAATCACACTGTGTGCGACACAGTGTGTACCGCACACCATGTGCCACACACGATACGCCACACAGCATGACTGAACCCGACCCCTTCGAATCCGCCCGGCTGGAACTGAGACGCGGCAGCCTGATCCTGGCCGTCCTGCTTCAGCTCCGCCGCGAACGCCACGGCTACGCTCTGCGCAAGGCCCTGGCCGACATCGGCATCGAGATCGACGAAGGCGCCCTCTACCCGATGCTCCGGCGTCTGGAAGGGCAGGGCCTCTTGGCCAGCCAATGGCGCGAAGAAGAGAAACGCAAGAAACGATTCTACTCGTTGTCGCCCCTGGGGCGCGGCGTGCTGGATCGGCTGCTTGCGGAATGGCGGGCGCTCGATGCGTCCATCACCGGCATGATCGAGGAGGGGGTCTGATGGACCTGATCGACAAATATCTGGACGGCGTGCGGCCCCTGCTGCCCGGCGACCAACGCGACGACATCCTTGAGGAACTGGACGGCGTCCTGCGCCGCCGCATGGAGGAGAAGGCCGCCGAACTCGGCCGCCGGCTCACCCGCAAGGAAGAGGAGGCCGTGCTCTCCGCCTATGGCCACCCGATCATGGTCGCCGCCCGCTATGGCCCTCAGCAGACCCTGATCGGCCCGGAATTCTTCCCCCTCTGGTGGCTGGGCGCCCGCGCCGTTGTGGTCATCGATATTGTGGCCCACATCGCCCAGGCCATGAGTGTTCTGGTCGACGGCAGCCAGACCGGCCATCTGGCGGAGCGGCTGGGGTCCATTTGGGGCGGCTTCTTCAGCTTCGGCTTCGCCCTGATCGGCGCGCTGACGATCTCCATCGCCGTGGTCGAGCGCTTCAAGCTCCAGCCCTTCGGGACCTGGAAGCCGGACAACAACCCCTTCCGCAAGATCGGCAAGGCCCCCAGCCGGGTCGAGAGCGGCGCCGCCATCGTCGGCGCCCTGTTCGGGATCGCCTTCTGGATCGCGCTGCCGTGGATACAGTCGTGGGGCCCCTTCCTGTTCGGCAGGGTCATCATCGCGCCGATCTCCACGATGCAGATGGTCGGCGTCGCTCTTGGGCCGATCTGGTTTCCGACCCTGTGGACGATGATCCTGGTCGGCTCACTGATCTCGGTGAGCGCCAACTTCGCCGATCTGATCGACCCGGCGGACCGTGCGCGGCCAGCCCTGATCCGGATGTTTGCCGCGCTGATGGGCGTGGCCATCGGCCTCACGGCCCTGCTCGCCGGACCGCTGTTCGTGATCACCGGGCCGACCAGCCGCGCCCTCGACCGGCTGCTGGAACTGTCGCAATGGCTGACGATCGGCATCGCCGTCGCCACCCTGGCCCACTTCATCGCGGCGGTCTGGTACGGCTGGCAATTCCTGCGCCTGCGCCGGGAGCAGGCCGCCCGGCCGGCTCAGTCGAACGGGGCGGCGACCGGCTGAACCTCGATGCGGCCGGCGGCGGCCAGGGCCTTCTGGACCGCCGGTTTCGCCAGCACCGCCTTGCGCCGCGCGGCCCAGTCCTTGTCCACGGCGGTGGGTTCGCCGGCCGGGATATAGTCCTGCAGCGCGGCCAGCATGGCGGCCCGGCCATTGGCGTCGCCCAGCCGCTCCACCACGAAGGCGGCCGCGCCCTCCACGTCCCCCACGCAGATCAGCGCCGCGAAGGTCGTGCCGGGCGCATCACCCTTGCGGGTCTTCATGTCGGCCAGCACCCGCGTCGCCCCCGCCGCATCGCCGTTCCCCTTCAGGGCGCAGGCCTGGGCGGCCTCGGCGGCCAGGATCTGCGGGCTGGTCATCACCCCGCCGGACAGGGCCGACAGCGAGGCCAGGGCGTCCTTGGGCTTGCCGAGCCGCAGCTGCAGCCAGGCCAGAGCCGTGACCTGGGTGATGTTGGCGCCCCCCCGCTCGAACAGGGCCGAGGCCTGCTTCATGGCCGCCTCCGCCTCGTCGCGGCGGCCCAGCGCCATCAGGGCCCGGGCGCGGATGTCGAGGGTCAGGCGCACCTCCCCCTGGTCGCGGTAGGGTGACTCCCCCTCGTCGGGCAGGGCGCGGATCAGGGCGTCGTCCACCACCGTGAGCGCCTCCTTGGCCCGGCCCAGGCGATAGAGGGCGGCGGCCTGGGCGTTGATCGGCGCCAGGCGCAGCGGCTCGGCGATCACCGCCTGCCAGGCCGTGGCCAGGTCGGCGTTGGCGGCCTTGGCGATGTTGAAGCGGTCGCCCGCCGAGCCGGCCAGGGCGTCGAAGCGGCGGTCGGCGCGCAACGCGATCAGGCTGTCGGCCCCGCCCACGCGCGAGAGGATGATGACGGCGGCGCGCTTGTCCTGGCCCTTGGCCAGCAGTTCCAGGGCGTGACGGCGCCAGGCGTCGCCAAAGTCGCTGACCGGATCCTTGGCCTTCCAGTGGGCGTCGAACAGCGCCTCCATCAGATCGAAGCGGCGCTTGTCTCCGTCCGGCAGGCGGTCGGCGGCGGCCAGGGCCCCCGACACCGTGTCGTCGCCGGCCAGGATCATGGCGGCCGGGAAGTCGCGGGCCAGGCGGGTGAGGGAGAAGACCATGTCGGCGTCGTCGCCGACCGCCGAGGCCGTGGCGCCGCGGGCGAACCAGTCCATGCCGGTGACGGCGGGGCTGTCGGTGGCGCTCTTGAAGGCGGCATGCGCCTCCTCATACTTCTGGGCGTTCATCGCCGCCCCGCCCAGCAGGTAGCGGGCGGCGTGCTGCTTATCCGGCGACAGGCCGGCGAAACCGGGCGAGGCCACCAGCCGCGTCAGCAGGGCATAGGCGCCGGGAGAGTCCCCCGCGTCGCTCAGCCGCCGCGCCTCCTTCAACGCCTCTTCCGGCGGCAGGGCCAGGGCAGGGGCGGGCGCGGTCTTGGTGCCCCCCCCCTTTGCCGCTGCCTTTGCCGGAGCCTTGGCGCGGGTCTTTGGCGGCGTCTTCGCGGGAGCCTTGGCAGATGCTTTCGGGGGCGCCTTGGGCGCGGCCTTCACCGCCGGCTTCGGCGCGGGCGGCGCGCTGAGCGCTTGCGACGACGCCCCGGTCAGGAGCGCCAGGATCGCGGCGCCGGTGATCAGTGTTCTGCTGCGCATCAAGCCCCCGGGATCGCGCCACGCCGCCCGGACCCGGGCGGCGCCTTCACGGCCAAGCTAGCGACGGGTCTTGGACGTCGCGTTAATGGCCGCGCCGCCGCCGCCAGGGCCGCGATGGATCGGAAACGGCGCCGTAGCGTCGGAGTTCCACCGTTAACCACCTCGCCCGCAACGCGAAACGGGGTCGTCAAGCCCCGCAATCGCGAAGGCCTAAGAGTCCGTTAAGAGTCAATGTCTTGTCACGATCGGGGCGCTCGCCTGACGGAAGAATCATGCTGCAATGCAGCATACGCTTGCGAATCGAGCACATCCCTGCCATAAACCCCGGCATAAGCAGGACCTTGGCTTCGTCGTGAATCAGCCGAGGAGACGTTTTCCGGGCGCGTAATTGACCCCCGGAAGAGGTCGATGTTGGGGGGCGGGACGCCCTCGTCGCACGGGACTAGACAGTTTTGAAAGCCATTACGCAGACGCGCGTGGAAACGCGTGCGCTGGTTGCCGCCGTCGTCGTTGGAGTCCTGGTGGGCTTCTCGGTGGGCGGCGCCTATTGGGCGGGGGGCATGGCCCAGGCCGCCACCACGCACGCCCGTGTCACCCGTCTGGCCATGGCCGCCGATGGCGACTATTCCGACGCCGCCTTCCAGGAAGCCGCCGCCCGCATGGAGCCCGGCGCCCTGGCGATCGCGCGACAGCACGACCCCTACACCACCGCCGGCCCCGCCGAGCGCGACCGCCAGGCCTCGCTGCTGGCCGTGCGCCTGGTCCGCCTCGACGATCACCGCACCCAGCCCTCGGGCGGCATGCTGCTGCGCGCCAGCCTCGGCGGCGCGTTCAACCCCGCCGCCGCCCCCTTCCGGATGACCGGCGCGCTCGACAGCGCGCGGGATCTCGATTGCCTGACCTCGGCGGTCTATTATGAAGCCCGCGGCGAAAGCTCCGCCGGCCAGGCCGCCGTGGCCCAGGTCGTGCTCAACCGCGTGCGCCACCCGGCCTTCCCCAAGACCATCTGCGGCGTGGTGTTCCAGGGCGCCTACGGCGGCGGCACCTGCCAGTTCAGCTTCGCCTGTGACGGCTCCATGCGCCGGGGCCGTGAAGGCGGCGCCTGGACCCGCTCGCGCGGCGTCGCGGCCCGCGCGCTCTCGGGCTATGTGATGAGCGACGTCGGCAACGCCACCAACTTCCACACCACCTACGTCAACCCCGGCTGGCGCTCGCAGATGATGCGGGTGGCCCAGGTCGGCGACCACGTCTTCTACCGCTTCGGCGGCCACTTCGGCGCGCCCGACGCCTTCACCCGCCAGCCCGGCCGTTCGACCACCGAGCAGGTGTCGCGTCCGATCTACGCCAGCGCGACCTCCGGTCCCGTCAGCGTCACCGCCGACGGCCAGGTCGCCCCCCCGATGGCCGCCCAGGCGATGGTGGTCACCGCCGCCGCCCAGTCCAACGGCATGGGCGCTCCCCCGGTCGGCGCGTCGGAGCCGGCCTCCGCCTCGTCGGCCGCGAGCGAAGCCAGGTCTCCCGCCACCAAGTCCCCCGCCTCCAAGTCGGCCACCGAGATCAAGTCGGTGTCGCCGGTCCTCAAGCCTGCGCCAACGCCTTCAACCGCTTCCTGACCGATCCCGGCATGAAGCGCACCGCAAAGCGCAGCTGCTTGCCGGCCTTGCCGACGATGTGGTGCAGCTCGCTGGAATGGGCCGCGTCCCAGATCACCTGGGCGGCTTCGGCGACCGTATAGACCGGCTGGCCGCCGTCCTTGATGGTGTCGGCGATCTTGGCGTTGGTTCCGGCTGATCCGGCATTGAGGATCGGCGTGTCCACGAACCAGGGCATGATGCATTTCACGCCGACGCCAAAGCGGGTGAACTCGATGTCGAGGGATTCCGACAGGCCCTTCACCGCGAACTTGGTGGCCGCATAGACGCTCATGCGCGGCGCGCCGAACAGGCCGGCGCAGGAGGCGACGTTGATCAGGTTGGAGCCCGCCGTGGCCTTCAGCATCTCCAGCCCGGCCCGGGCGCCATTGATCACGCCCTTGATGTTGATGTCGATCTGCAGATCGCAGTCCTCGACGCTCTGTTCCTCGATGTAGCCGTAGCGGGCGATGCCGGCATTGTTCAGCAGCACGTCCATATGGCCGCCGGTCAGCTTGCCGAAGTCGGCCAGGGCCTTGTCCCAGGCCTTGCGGTCACGAACGTCGAGCGAATGGGTCGAGCCGTTGTCCGGCCCGATCTCCAGCAACGCCCGCTGCAGGCCCGGCGCATCGATGTCGGCCAGGCCCACGAACCAGCCCTTGGCGGCGAAGTGTTTCGCCGTGCCCAGGCCGATGCCGCTCGCGGCGCCGGTGATGAAGATGGCCTTGCGGCCCTTGGCCTGAGCGGCGGTCGCCATGACGTTTCCCCTTGTTGGTTATCGCCGATCAGAAGCCGGGCGCGCATGCCGGTCAAGCATGCGCCGCTGTACGGCCACGTTCGCAGGGCGGATCATCGGCCCTACGCCCAAGATTCGGAGCCGCCCATGTCTGTCGCCGTCATCGATCCGAGGGAGGACCTCTCCCGGAAGCTGCTCAATCAGGCCTATGAGGCGCTGACGCCGGTCCAGAAGAGCGTCATCGACCTAGTGGCCAGCGAGACGCCCACGGCGGAACATCCGGCGATCTGCGCCGACGACCGGACCTTCTGGCAACGGCTGGCCGACAGGGTCGCGGCGGTGGGCGGATCGTGGGGCTTCATCTTCGGCTTCTTCGCCATGCTGGTCCTGTGGATCGGCTGGAACGTGGCGACCCAGGGGTTCGGGCTCAGCTTCGACATCTACCCCTTCATCTTCCTCAACCTGATGCTGTCGATGCTGGCCGCCATCCAGGCGCCGGTGATCATGATGAGTCAGAACCGCGCGGCGGCGAAGGACCGCCAGGCCGCCGAGCACGACTATGTGGTCAACCTGCGCGCCGAGCTTGAGATCCTTCACCTTCACGACAAGCTGGACGCCCTGCGCGAGCAGGAGCTGGTGAACCTGATCAAGGGGCAGAACGAGACGCTGGAGCTGCTCAAGGCCCAGATGAAGGACCTGTCGGCGAAGGTGGCGAAGAAGTAGGTGAGGGTTCTCCGCCGATGAGCTTGCGTAAGCAGTCATCTCTGAGCGGCCCGCATTCCCCCCAGACACTCCGCTCAACCCGGCGAAAGCCGGGACCCATAGGGCCTTTCAGAAATGGCTACGCGGGGAAGAGGCGGGCGCGGCCGGATCGCGGGGCCCGGACCCGTCCGGCAAGTCACTATGGGTCCCGGCTTTCGCCGGGATGAGCGGAGGGTTTGGGGGCGGCTTCGACGACGCTCGTGATAGCCCAATTGGGGAGAGCCTTTTCAGGCCGCCTTCGCCGCGCGCCTGAGCGCCTGAGGCGGCAGGCCGAACGCCCGCAGGAAGGCCCGGCGCATGCGCTCGGGATCGCCGAAGCCGACTTCCAGCGCCACGTCCTCGACGCACAGGGGCGCACTGTCCAATAGGGCGCGGGCGGCCTCCACCCTCAACTGCTCCACAGCCTTGGCGGGCGTGACGCCGGACTGGGCGGTGAAAGCGCGGGCGAAGTTGCGCGGGCTCATGGCGGCCTGCTCGGCCAGCTGTTCCACGGTGAGGGGCTCGGCCAGGTTTTCGCGGGCCCAGGCCAGCAGGGCCTCAAAGCGGCCGCCCTGCAGTTCCAGCAGGGCGGAGAACTGCGACTGGCCGCCGGGGCGGCGGTGGTGGACGACCAGCTGCTGGGCGGTCTGGCGCGCGATCGCCTCGCCCAGGTCGTCACCGATCATGGCCAGCGCCATGTCGATGCCCGCGGTGATGCCGGCCGAGGTCCAGGTCTCGCCGTCGCGCACGTAGATCTTGTCGGGCTCCAGGCGGATGGCGGGGAAGGCCCGGGCAAAGGAGGCCGAACGGTTCCAGTGGGTGGTGGCGCGCTTGCCGTCCAGCAGGCCGGCCGTGGCCAGGACGAAGGCGCCGGAGCAGACGCTGGAGACGCGGCGCGCCCGGGCGGCGGCGTGACGGACAAAGGCCATGGTGGCCTCGTTCCCGGCGGCGTCTCGCACGCCATCGCCCCCCGCGATCAGCAGGGTGTCGAAATCCATGTGGGAGTCGAACGCCTCGGCATGCATCCGCACGCCCGAAGAACTGGCGACAGCGCCCGGTTCAGCGGCCATGATGTGTAAGTCATAAGCCCCGCCGGCGAATCGGGCGGCAATCTCGAAGGCTGAGATCGGCCCCGCCGCGTCGAGCAACTGGAAGCGCGGGAAGATGACGATACCGACCGTTCGCGTCATGGCTCAGCCTTGGGCTCGAAACGAGGGAACGATGCTATTTCAGACACATTGCCCGCTATTCGGCTGTCTGGATTCGAGGGAACTTCGTCATTTCTGACTTGACCATGCGCTGACATGCTGCGGGCGTCAATCATGACCCGCAAGGATGACCGCCATGAGCCAGCCGCCCTTCCGCATCGTCTTCGTCCTCTATCCGGGCGTCACCCATCTTGACTTCACCGGTCCGCACCAGGTTCTGGCGCGCCTGCCGGGCGCGGTGGCCACCGTGGCCAGCGTCGACGGCGGCGAGATGGAGAGCGACGGGCTGACCTTCGCCCATCTGTCGCGGCTGGCCGATATCGAGGCCTGCGACCTGCTCTGCGTGCCGGGCGGGCTGGGCAGCAGCGAGGCCATGCACGACGCGGCCTTCATGGCCCAGATCAAGCGGCTGGCTGCCGGGGCGAAATATGTGACCTCAGTCTGCACCGGTTCGCTGATCCTGGGGGCGGCGGGGCTGTTGAAGGGTCGCCGCGCGGCCTGCCACTGGGCGTGGCGCGATCAGCTTGCCTTGTTCGGCGCCATTCCGGACCCGGCGCGCGTGGTGCGCGACGGCAACATCTTCACCGGCGGTGGCGTCACCGCCGGCATCGACTTCGCGCTGACCGTGGCGGCGGAGGTGGCCGGGCCGCTGGTCGCCCAGTCCATCCAGCTCAGCATCGAGTATGCGCCGCAGCCGCCGTTCGACGCCGGCCGCCCGGACCTCGCATCGCCGGAGGTGCTGGCCTTGGTCGAACAGCGGATGGGGGGGCTGATGCCGGCCCGCCGCGCGGCCGCCGAAGCCGCGGCCCTGGCGATGACCTAGGGCTTCGCCCGCTGGGTGGCGTTTTCCTCGAAATCCTTCTTGGCGTGGGTGTCGTGGCCGTGATGGATGTCGCGCTCGCCACCGCCGCCCGAGACGTGGCTGTGGCGGGTGTTGGTGGGCTCGCCCGGCGCGCGGGGATCACGCTTTTCCGGTTGCGGCTTGGTGGCGTTCTCGTGCGATGCGCCGGGGCCACCCCAGCGTTCGGTCGCGGGTGTCTTGGAGGCCATGGCTAGCGGTCCTGCACGTGCTGTTGCGGCTGGACGTTGATGCGGGTGTTGGCGCTCTGGCCGCGATGGTCGGCGTCGCGCCCGGCCCGTTCCGCCGCCGAGCCGTGCGGGGCCTTGGCGTCGCGCAAGTCCGGTCCGCCGGCGCCGCTGCGCTGTTCCTTGGGGATGGGGGGAGTCTTCGAGCCCATGGCCGTCTCCTTTACGGGTGCGAAGGATCAACCGGGCGGGCGTGCGGGCTGTTCCCCCAAATCGTCAGGCCGCCTCTCCGATCACCACGGAAGTCATTGAAATCGCGGCGAACACGTCGTCGTTGAAGAAACTCACCGCATCGCCGTCGCGTTGGGCGCCCAGGACATAGAGCAGCGGCAGATAGTGTTCGGCGCTGTTGATCGACATGGCGGCGTCGTGGCCCATGCCGGAATAGTGGATCAGCGGCTGGTGGTCGCCCGCGACGATCAGATCCTTGGCGGTGTCGTTGAACCGCACCGCCCAGTCCGGCGTCCCGCCCTGGCGGAAATCCACGTCGCGCAGGTTATGGACGATGTCGCCGCTGCCCACGATCAGCACGCCCTCGTCGCGCAGAACCGCCAGCTTGCGCCCGATCTCATAGTGCTCCGCCGGCGAGCGGCTCCGGTCGAGGCTCAGCTGCACCACCGGCACGTCGGCGTGCGGATACATCGGCAGCAGCACGCTCCAGGCGCCGTGATCGAAGCCGCGCGCGGGGTCCAGCCGGACCGGCTCGGGGGCCAGCAGTGCGGCGACCCGCCGCGCTAGCGCCGCATCGCCGGGGGCCGCATATCGGACATCGAAAAGCGCCTGCGGAAAGCCGCCGAAGTCGTGGATTGTTGCGGGGTGGTCACCGGCGGTCAACGCGACCCCGTTAGTCTCCCAATGTGCGGAAATGCACAGCACCGCCTTGGGCTTCGGCATCTTATCCGCTAAACGGCGCCAACCGCGCCGCCAGGCGTTGTCTTCGATGGCGTTCATCGGCGAACCATGGCCGACGAACAGGACGGGCAGGCTAGATGAGTCGCTCAAGGTGGGCGTCCTTATTGAAACTGTTGGTGATACAGTTAAGCGCGGCTCGCCGATCCGCAAGCCGTGTCTCGGGAGGAAATGAAGGCCAGTGCTGGCGTCGTTGAAATGGGCGCGGACAGATCGTCCTCCCCTCGGCGGACATTCGGGCGTTCCGGTCAGCCACACCGGCGCGGGGCCCGGAACCGCCGTGCGTGGCGGGGCGCTGGATATCCTGCGTTTCGGGGCCGCCCTGCTGATCGTCCTCTACCATTTCGGGGCCGAGGCGCCCATTCGGCTTGAGCTGCTGCACCCGGTCTATGCCCGGGGCTATCTCGCCACCGACTTCTTCCTGATGCTGTCGGGCTTCGTCCTGGGCCGCGCCTATGGACGCCAGGTGACGGGCGGGCGGATCAGCGACAGCCGCTTCTGGATCAAGCGGGTCGGGCGCATCTGGCCGGGTCACGCCATCATGCTGGGCGCCTTCCTGGTCGCGGTGCTCGCCTTCACGGCCGTGGGGGCCACGGCCCACAATCCCACCCGCTTCACCTGGGGCGCCCTGCCGCTGCAGTTCTTCCTGCTGCATGCCTGGGGCATTCCGGGCGGCGACGGCTGGAACCTGCCCAGCTGGTCGCTGTCGGCCCTGATCGTCTGCTACGCGGCCTTCCCGGCCATCTGGCGGGGGTTGTCGCGGCTCAGGCACGCCATCATCGCGCCGTTGATCGGCGCGGCGGCCGTGGTGGCCATCGACCTGCTGTGCTGGAAGCTGTTCGGCCGCGCCCTGTTCGACCTGCCCTTCGAGATGGGGCTGGTGCGCGCCGCGCCGCTGTTCCTGATGGGCGCCTGCCTGGCCCGGGCCGTGGAAAGCCGGCTGCTGACCACGCCGGTGGCGCGGGGCCTGCTCTGGGGCGGGGTGGTGGTGCTGGTGGGCGCGCAACTGATCGGCCGCTTCGATGCGCTCAGCATCGCCGCCCTGGCCGCCATCATGCTGGGCGCCGGACGGTTGCCGGTGAAGAAGCCCTGGCCGGTGGCGGAAACGGCGGCGCGGCTCTCCTATGCGCTGTTCATCACCCACACCTTCGTGGGCTTCCTCTACTATCTGGCCCTCCACACCCTGATCGAGCTGACGCCGGTGCCGCTGGAGAGCCAGTGGCCGCTATGGCTGGCGGGCTTCCCGCTGGCCGTGGCCGGGGCCTGGGCCTTCGACCGCTGGATCGACGCCCCGCTGCAGCGCGCCCTGGCGCCCTGGCTGGCCCCGCGCCCCGCCGCGACCGCCCAGCCGGCCATGACCCCCGTCGCGCAGGCGACCCAGGATCAGCCGGCCGGCTAGAGGTCGTCCGACGCCGTTCGAGCCGCCCGGCTACAGGTTAAGCTTGCGTCATGCGGCGACGCTCAGGCGGCGTCCAGGCCGATGTCCAGCACGGCCGCGGAGTGGGTGAGCGCGCCCACGCTGATCACCTCAACCCCGGTCTGGGCGATGGCGCGCACGGTCGCCAGGTTGACCCCGCCGGAGGCCTCCAGGTGGGCGCGGCCCCTGGTCAGCGCCACGGCGGTTTCCAGGTCGGCCAGGCTGAAATTGTCCAGCATCACCACGTCCGGACCCTGGGCCAGGGCCTCTTCCAGCTGGCTCAGGCTGTCGACCTCGACCTCCACCTTGACCAGGTGGCCGGCCGCCGCGCGGGCCCGGCGCACGGCCTCGCCGACCCCGCCGCAGGCCGCCACATGGTTGTCCTTGATCAGGATGGCGTCGTTCAGCCCGAAGCGGTGATTGACCCCGCCGCCGCAACGCACGGCATACTTCTCCAGCGCCCGCAGGCCCGGCGTGGTCTTGCGGGTGTCGACGATCACCGCCCCGGTGTCGGCCACCAGCCGCACATAGGCCCGCGTCAGGGTGGCGATGCCCGACATCCGGCCCAGCAGGTTCAGCGCCACCCGCTCGGCGGCCAGGATGGCGCGGGTATTGCCGTGGGCGCGGGCCAGCACGGTGTCGGCCTCCACCTGGGCCCCGTCGCGCACCAGGGCTTCGAAGACGATGGCCGGGTCCATGGCCGCCAGGGCCAGCCGCGCGCAGGCCAGGCCCGCGATGGAACCCTCCTTGCGGGTGGCGAAGGCCACGGAGATCTCCTGGTCCGCATCGATGCAGGCGGCCGAGGTGATGTCGCCGGCCAGGCCCAGATCCTCGGCCAGGGCGGCTCGCACGATGGGGTCGATCAGGCTGTCGGGCAGGGCGGCGATGACGGCGGCGGGCCTTAAGGGGTGGGTCATGCGGCCTCTGAACGTCGCGCGGCGTCATTGCCGGGCAGGGTGATGAAGGTGCGCCGGGCCTCTTCGGCCAGGCCGGGATAGTCGATGCGGAAGTGGCCCCCACGGCTCTCGCGCCGCGCCAGGGCGGCCTCCCCCACCAGGCGCGCGGCGACCAGTTCCGGCGCGTGGCCGAACAGCTGCTCCAGCACGCCGATCTCGGTCAGCAGGCGGGTCAGGCCCTCGGCGTCGCGCACCACGCCCGCGTCGCGGCTCATCGCCTGACGCAGCACGGCCAGCGCGGCCGGCGGCAGCACGCAGCCCGGCTCGGCCTCGAGGATGGGTGCGCCCAGCACGGGATGCTCGCCCGCCGCCGCGCGGCCCGCACGGGCCCCGAACACGGCCGCCTCCAGCAGGGAGTTCGACGCCAGGCGGTTGGCGCCATGCACCCCGGTCGCCGCACATTCCCCGGCCGCGAACAGGCCGGGCAGGGAGGTGGCCCCCTCCAGGTCCGTCCACACCCCGCCCATGTGATAGTGGGCCGCCGGCGCGATGGGGATGGGCGCGATGCGCGGGTCCAACCCCGCCGCCAGGCAGGCCGCGAACACGGTGGGGAATTCGTGCGGGAAGGCCTCGCCCACCGCGTCACGCGCATCGAGGAAGGCGCCCCGCCCCGCCGCCAATTCCGCATGGATGGCCCGCGCCACCACGTCGCGCGGGGCCAGCTCGGCGGCGGGATCATAGTCCGGCATGAAGCGCCGCCCGTCGGCATTGATCAGCACCGCGCCCTCGCCGCGCAACGCCTCGGTGGCCAGCGGCGCGGGGTCGACGCCGATGTCCATGGCCGTGGGGTGGAACTGCACGAACTCCGGATCGGCGATGCGCGCCCCGGCCAGGGCGGCGAGCCCCAGGCCCTGGCCCCGCGCCTCGGGCGGGTTGGTGGTCACCGCATAGAGCCCACCGAGCCCGCCGGTGGCCAGCACCGTGGCGGGCGCGGCGATCTCGCTCAAGGCGCCGCCCGCGTCCTCAACCAACACCCCCCGCACCCGGCCCGACGCCTCGCGCAACAGGGCGCGCACGGTGACGCCCTCGCGCACCGCGATGTGCGGCGCGGCGCGCACGGCGGCTATCACGGCGGCCATGATGGCGGCCCCCGCCCCGTCGCCGCCGACCCGCGCCACGCGCGCCAGACTGTGGGCCGCCTCAAGCCCCTGGACGAAACCGCCGTCGGCCGTGCGGTCGAACGGCGCGCCCAGCGCCGCCAGCGCGCGCACCGCGTCGGGCCCCTCGCTGGTCAACAAGGCCACGGCCTCAGGGTCGCAAAGTCCCGCGCCCGCCGCCATCGTATCGGCCGCATGCCGCGCCGGGCTGTCGTCGTCCGACAACGCCGCCGCCATCCCCCCCTGCGCCCAGGCCGAGGCGCAGGCCAGGCCCAACGCGGCCGGGCTCAGCACAAGCACCGAACGCGGCGCGGCGGCCAGGGCGGCGGAAAGCCCCGCCAACCCCGCCCCCACGATCAGCACGCCATCGAAGCGCTCACGGATGTCAGGCATGGAACCGGACCAGGTTGGCCAACAGATCCAGGGGGCTCGATTTCCCCAGGCCGTCGGCGATGATCTGCAGGGTGACCAGGCACATGAAGACGGTGGCGGCGAACAGGCCGACCAGCGACAGCTGCTCGCCCCCGCTCAACGGCCGCGACGGCGCCCGGATGCCGCCGCGCCCCAGCGACCCCATGATGGAGATGCCCACGAAGGCG
Source organism: Caulobacter sp. (assembly GCA_028291055.1). GTDB lineage: Bacteria > Pseudomonadota > Alphaproteobacteria > Caulobacterales > Caulobacteraceae > Caulobacter. Next base: position 40,870 of record JAQGIP010000048.1, on the reverse strand, counting down.
GCGAAGATATAGCTGTGGCGGCTCAGCGCCCACACGATCGCCAGCCCGCCCACGGCCAGCAGGGCCGCGCGCTCCAGCATCGGATGCACGCGCGCCAGCACCGGCCCCAGCACCTTGGACCCATCCAGCGGCGGCGCGGGCGCCAGGTTCAACAGGTTGATGATCGAGATGAACAGCGCCGCCTCCAGCCACATCGCCTGGCCCGTGACCTTGGCGATCACCAGGAAGGGGATGGCCGCCACCATGCCGAAGGCCGGCCCGGCCAGCGCCACGAGGGCGCCGGTATATTCGCTGTCCGGCGGCGTCCTCCAGCTGGCCGCGCCGCCCAGGAAGGGGATGATGTGGATCCGCCCCGGCCCCATGCCGGCCCGGTTGATGGCCAGCACATGGCCATACTCGTGCACGAAGATGCCGATCACCCCGCCCAGCGCCGCCATCGGCCCCATCTGCCAATAGATCCAGCCGGCCAGCAGCGCGGTGGACACCACCCCCCACACCAGCTGCCCGGCGGGCGAGGGCCCCTGTTGCAGGGTGCGCTGGTTGCCGAAATTGCTCACGCGCCCGCTCCCGAAACGAGGGCGGCCAGCGCCGCGCGGTGATAGCCCGCGGTCGCCTCGTCGAAGGCGCAGAAGATCACGCGCTCGGGCATCGGCCCTTCAGCCAACACTGCCGCCACCGTCGCCACCGCGATGCGCGCGGCCTCCCGCGCGGGAAAACCATAGATGCCGGTCGAAATGGCCGGAAACGCCACGCTCGCAAGCTCGCGCGCCCGGGCGATCTCCAGGCTGTTGCGGTAACAGGACGCCAGCAGCTCGCGTTCGCCCCGCTCCCCGCCATGCCAGACCGGCCCCACCGCATGGATCACGAACCGCGCCGGCAGCGCGAACCCCGGGGTGATCTTGGCCTGACCCGTCGCACAGCCGTCCAGCGTCTCGCACGCCGCCAGCAACTCCGGCCCCGCCGCATGGTGGATGGCCCCATCCACCCCGCCCCCGCCCAGCAGCGACGCATTGGCGGCGTTGACGATGGCGTCGACCTCCAGCGTGGTGATGTCGGCGGTGATGACGTCCATGCGGTCGGCAGTGGTCACGCGCTTCTCCCCTACTCCGCTCGTCCCCGCGAAGGCGGGGGTCCAAGCAGACTCTATGGAAGGACGCAGGCGTCTTGAGAAGAGCGCAGCCGTCGACATGCCTCTCGGCGCCGCACGCCTCCCCCCAATTCCGCTCGTCCCCCAACTTCCGCTCGTCCCCGCGCAGGCGGGGATCCAAGCAGACTCTGCGGAAGGGCCAAGGCGTCTTGAGAAAAGCGCCGCCGCCCGGCCGCCACGCCGACGCATGCCTGGCCGGCCAGCTTGGATCCCCGCCTTCGCGGGGACGAGCGGAATTAGGGGGGCATGCGCGCGCATTCCCTCACCCCAACGCATGATCAACGGCATACGGGTCCGCCGCCGCCAACGCCGCGAAGGCGTCCGGCAGGCTCACCCCATGACGGATCAGCCCCTCGATCGCCCCGCGCGCGCTCAGCGGCAGGAAGCTGCTCCACCGCTTGGCGCTATGCGGCGGCGTGGCCTTCACGAGATAGGCTCCGGCGATCTTGGTGACTGTGATCATGACGCCCTCCTTCGGGGCGTATCCGTGGGATTAAATCAGCTCGACATCCACATGGTGCCGCGCCTTGACCAGGTCATAGCGGGCCGGAACCCGCGGCGGCGGCAGGTCGATCATCCGCTGCACCGCCAACCGCGCCCGCTCCGACACTTCCGCCGGCACGCTCACCTCATAGCGCCCCGTCAACAGCGTCTCGTAGATGTTCTCCAGCGAGATACGCTTCATATGCGGGCACAGGTTGCACGGCCGCACGAACTCGGTGTCCGGCGCATCCCCGGCCACATTGTCGGCCATCGAGCATTCGGTGATCAGCACCACCTGCTTGGGCTTGCGCGTCAGCACATAGTCGTTCATCGCGGCGGTGGAGCCGGCGAAGTCGGCCGCCTCGATCACCTCCGTGGGGCATTCCGGGTGGGCCAGGATCTCGGCCCCCGGCCAGCTGGCGCGGATCTCGGCGATGTCGGCGGCGGTGAAGCGCTCATGCACCTCGCACCGCCCCTGCCACGCGATGATCTTCACCTCCGTCTGCCGCGCCACGTTGCGCGCCAAATACTCATCGGGGATCAGGATCACCCGATCCACGCCCCACTGCGCCGCGGCCCACTCCACCACCTGCACCGCGTTGGCGCTGGTGCAGCAGATGTCGGTCTCGGCCTTCACCTCGGCCGTGGTGTTTACATAGGTGACCACCGGAATGCCCGGATAGCGCTGCTTGATCAGCCGCACGTCCGCGCCCGTGATCGACGACGCCAGGCTGCACCCGGCCCGCAGGTCGGGGATCAGCACCGTCTTGTCGGGGCACAACACCTTCGACGTCTCGGCCATGAAGTGCACGCCCGCCTGGACGATCACCGCCGCGTCCGACCGCGCCGCCTCCCGCGCCAGCCCCAGGCTGTCGCCGACATAGTCGCCGACCCCGTGGAAGATCTCCGGCGTCATATAGTTGTGGGCCAGGATGACGGCGTTCTTCTCAACCTTCAGCCGGTTGATCGCCGCGATCAGCGGCGCATGCAGCCGCCATTCCAGCGGCGTGACCACGCCCTTGACCTTCTCCCAGGCGCCGGCCGTCTCGGCCTCGACCTCAGGCGTAAAGGCCAGCGCGGCGAACGCCGCGGCGACGCGGGCATCGGCGGGCGCGCCTAGCGGGGGCGGGGTGAAACCATCGGCAGCCATCTGGCATCCTCCTTATGCTCAAGCTGAGCATTTCTCGGGCCGTAAAAAGGCCGGACAGGCAGCCCGGCAATGCGTACTTATGCTTAGAGTGAGCATAAGGTGGGATATAGGTAGGCCGATGGGGGAGGGGATGCAAGGGGGAAGTGTCGGCACGAGGGACTGGATCGCTAGCTTGGTGGGTAACGAATGCGCTCAAAGGCTAGACTTCCGCGCTTGTCCCTGCGAGGATCCGGGTACTGGGGGTTGCATCCTCAACCCAAGCGGGGCCCGGGGAGGCTATTATTCGTACACAGGGGCTGCTTCCATTTGTCAAATGGGCGGGAGCCCTGATGCGCTTCCTCAGGCCAGCATATCTTCATGTTGCCAAGCCGGGCGAGGTGCCCGATGCGGCCGCTTTTAAGGCAATTTTTGATCGTGTGAAGATCGACGACGATTTTATCAATAGCGACAATTACAAGCCGGGGTCGTCGGGCGTACCGTCCTCAATACTCCCACGGAAACAGCGCCTTCGCCGTCCCGCTCTTCTTCGGGTCCACGTTCGGCAAACAGGTCTCGCTCGCCAGCAGCGCATCCACCTGCGGCCCCAGCGGCGCCCCACGATCCAGCAGCGCAATGCGCGGCGCGAACGTATCCCTCAGGCTCTCGAACGTCGTGGGGTTGCGCAGCATCTCCAGCATCACGGGCACGCCCAGCCAGGCCATCAGGTCGGCCCAGCCGCTGTCGGGGCTGAGCATCAGGCGGCAGGTCTTTAAGGAACCGAGTTCGCGGGCGAGGTGGCTCGCGCCGTCCCCCGCCGGCGCGGCGCCGTCCCCCTCGCGCCAGGTGGTCCGCACACCCTGGGGAATCACGCACCCGTCCGGGCGGCCGTAGGCGACGACGGGCAGGCCCAGGTGGGCGCCGATGGCCTGGGCGGTCGTGGCCATCCAGTCGGGGTCGCTGTTCCTGGCCTTGTCCATCACCGGCACGGCGCGGACCTGGAACCCCACGTGCGGGGCCATGGGCTCGGGCGGGGTCTCGAACGCGGTGGGGCGATAGCTGGGGCGCAGGGATTCGGCCAGGCGCAGGTCGGATTCGGCCTGGCTGGTCTCGCTGAAGGCCAGCACGTTGCGGTCATAGTCGGTGATCGGGCGGCCGTCATAGTCGAGCCAGTCGAGGAACAGCCGGCGCAGGTGGATCTCGGCCTGGGCTTCGCGCAGGGTGCGCTCCATGTTCGACAGCTGCAGGGTGACCTGGATCAGGTCGCCGTCGATGCCGGGCTGGATGTTGTGGTCCGACACCGTGTTGGGCAGCACATAGATGCCGCCGCCCACGGCCACGACGCGCAGCGCGCTCATGATGGCGTCCACCGCCCCGAAGAACTCGGGCGCGGCGATCCCCACGCCCGGCGGATAGAACTCCGGGCGCCGGGCCAATATCTTCCAGCCGTTGGCGAACCACGGCTCCATCCGGGCCAGGTGGAACTTCACCTCAAACCCCATCTCGCCCAGATAGGGCGGCAGCACGCGCTTGACGCCGATCCTCGGCATGGCGGGCGAGGGGATGCCGCTGGGCTTGGGCTCGGTGGTGTTGAGCAGCATGGTCTTCAGGACCAGGCGATGAACCTGCTCGGCCGGGGTGCGGACACTGGCGGGGAGGTTGGACGTCACCGTCTGCGGCTATTTCGATTCTGGGGTGGCGTCCAATTCGCGGGCGGAAAAGGGCGCGGGTGGGCCGAAGGCCGCTATCGACCACGAAGGCGCGAAGACTGTCCGTGCCTCACGGCGGGTGAGACGGTTCGGCAAGCGAAGCGGACGGCCGCTGCCCCTTGGTGCTCTTGGTGTGCTTGGTGGTCGACCTTCTTGCCTTTTGGGGCGGGCATCAGGCGCCGCCAGTGATGACCACCAAGATCACCAAGGACACCAAGGGGTCGAGCCGAGAGTGGGTGGCCTTTGCGCGGACGAAGAGCGCACTCCGCTGCGCGGGCCAGGCCGCATCGCTATTCAAGCCGCGGCATCGCTATTCCAACGGTCCAGGCCTTTGCGCTTTGGTGTGCGCATGTCCATCGGCCCGACATCACCCCGACACCGGCCTCGCCCCCAGGCGACCCCCGCCCGGATGACGACGCCGCGTGGGCCGAGCGCCGGCTGGCGATCCTGTCCGAGCTGGCGGAAGCCGGTCTCGAGATCGCCCTGGCCCTGAAGACCCGCATCGTCGAAACGGCGGCGGCGGAGCCCGACACGGACTCCGCCCGCGCCTGCGCCGACCTGGCCCGGGCCTTCGACCGGGCGTCGCGCGCCGTGCGTATGAGCATCGCCCTGCGAGACCGGGTGGCGAAGGATGCCTCGCTCAGTGGCCAGGCCGCCCGGGACTCCGCTCACGAAGCTCGCGGCCAACGCGCCGGCCGTGTGCGGCGCATCGTTGGGCGGATCGCCGAGGTTCGCTACACCGAGCGCGCCACGCGCGAGGCCTTCGACAGCCAGGCCCGTGAGCGGCTGTACGACCGCGACATCACCGGTGATCTGAAAGCGCCGATCGGCGCCCTGGTGGCCCGGATCTGCGCCGACCTCGGCCTTGCGCCCCGCTGGACGGCGATGGCGCAGGAAGCCTGGGCCCAGGAGGAAATCACCGAGCGCCCGCCCGGCTCGCCCTACGCGGCCTGGCCCGACCTGGCGCCCGACGAGCCTGATCCGAAGGGCCCCGAGTCCTGCGGCGACGGGGATTGGGACGAGCAATTAGAGGACGATGAGGCCGACGATTTCGGGGACGAAGACGACGGCGAGCCGGATGACCCCGGAGGGGGCGGCCCCTAGAGGTCCGGCGACACCTCGACCACAACACCCCCAAGCCCCTCATCCCGCCCCAGGTTGACCGCCAGCGCCGTGACCAGCCCGCTCGGTTTGGCGTCGTTGATCAGGATGCGTTCCCCCGTCGGCAGGCCGAACAGGGCGTGATCCACCCGCAGGCCGTGCGCCGCCAGCAGGGCCAACGCCGCGGCCTTATGAGCCTCCGCCCGGGCGCTGAGCAGGATGATGGTGTCGCCATCCGGGATGGCGGCCCAGAAGGCCTCCGCCCCCGGCAACAGGCTGTCGTCGCCGCGCAGGTGGCCGTTGTGGGGGCAGACGACGCCGTCGAGGTCGATGAGCCAGGTGTGAGCCAGGGCGCTCAAGGTCACGGGATGGGTCATGCTCCGGTCCTCCGCAGGCCCTGCTCCAGCCAGTAGAGGCCCAGGTAGAAGGCGGCCGCGACGCTGTCGATGTCGTCGCGCGCATAGCCGCTGAGCGACAGCCAGATCAGCCCGTGGATCAGCTCGATCCGGGCCATGCCGGGGCCGAAGTATTCGGCGAACAGCGCCTTGGCCTCCGCCGTGAAGGCCGGCTCCTCCATCAGCACCTCGACCGTCTCGTGGTCGATGTGCAGCTTGAACTTGCGCCGGTTGAAGGCGTCGTAGCCGCCCACCGCCGAGTAGTAGACCTTGGCGAAGTCGTACCAGGGATCGCCCATGATCCCGGCCTTGGCGAACGACCCGCGCGGATCGATGAACCAGACCCTCAGCTTGTCGTCGACCAGGGTGTTGGAGAAGGTCGCGTCCCCATGGATCGGCGTGAAGGCCGCCGGTTGCAGGGCGGGCAGCAGGCTTTCCAGCAGCCCCGCATGCGCGGCCGCGAAGGGGTTGCGGCACTTCAGCCCGTTGATGGTCAGGGCCGGCCGGTCGAAGCCGGGGATCAGGCTGGCGACGCTCTCGACGCGCGCGATGGTCTTGTCGAGATAGACCTGCCGCACCTCGCCCGCGTCGGCGGGCCCCGAGCCCAGGTCGTGCAGGGCGATCAGCGCATCGAGGTAGTCGGCCAGCACGGCGCGCCGCTCGCGCGGGGTCAGGTCATGCATCTGCCAGGCGTGCAGGCCGGGGATGCGCTCCAGCACCAGGGGCGCGTGGCCCAGCACCTTCGGCATCCTCCGGAACCCGAGCCGCCCCGCCTCGGCATACCAGGCCACCTCGGCGTCGTGGACGTCCTGGTAGCGCGGATCGATCACCGTCTTGGTGACCTGGGCCTCGCCCATCTCCACCCGGTTGAAGAACCGCGAGAAGCCGGGCCGGTCGTTGCTGGTCTCGATGGAGGCGAAATCGCCCAGCTCCTTCAGGTCCGGACAGTCGAGCAGGTCGAAGGCCGGTATGGCCCCCTCGAACCAGCGCACATACTCCCCCGACGCCGGCGGCGGCGGCAGGTTCTCGGCCCTGGCCACATAGAAGAGCCCCACCACCCCGCCCGTCGCCGCCGGCTTCTCCTGCAGCCGCCCATTGGGCGCCACGGTCCAGCGGCAGGTGAAGGCGGCCGTGGTGCAGACCACCGGCAGATCCGTCGCGGGCCAGGGCGGCAGGTCGCCGAGGATCAGGTCGCTCCAGGTGATGACCAGCGGCGCGTCGGGCGGGACCTGCCCCATCGCCTCCGCCAGACCCGAGGCCGTGCCGGGCTCGCTGGCCCTTACCAGGGCGTAGGGAACCCCCGGCGGATTGACCGCCAGGAACCGCTCCAGCTGGTCGAACAGATAGTCGCCGATGACCACGAACCGCGCGTCCGGAAACCGGTCGAACAGGTGATAGAGGATGGGCTTGCCCTCCACCGACACCAGGCATTTGGGCTTGTTCCAGGTGTGGTGGCGCAGCCGGCTGCCGCGCCCGCCGGCCTGCACGATGACATACAGCTGCGTCACGCGAATCTATGGCCGGTCTTGCTCATGGCCGAGTATCCGCTGCCCGGTTCGCGCCTGTCCATGATCCACGCCGTCGCGCCCATTTGGCCCAAATGGCCCCGCTCCGCGTTGATATCCCATGGCGGCCCCGTCCGGCCGCCTAGGAGCACGCATGTCCAACCCCTGGACCATGAAGATGGAGATGTTCACCGGCTTCACCGACGCTGAAAAGCGGCGGCTGGACGAGCTGGTGGCCGCGCGGCGCAGCACCTATCGCCCCCGCGACGACATCATCGCCGACGGGGCTCACTCGGCCGACTGCCATGTGGTGCTGTCGGGGCTGGCCTGCCGCTACAAGATCCTGCGCGATGGGCGCCGCCAGATCATGGCCTTCCTGATCCCCGGCGACCTGTGCGACGCGGAGATCTTCGTGCTGAAGGTGATGGACCACGGGGTGGCGGCGATGACGCCCACGGTCGCGGCCCTGGTCTCCGGCAAGGAGATGAAGGCCATGCTGCGCGAGACCAGCAACCTGGGCGAGGCGCTGTGGTGGGGCACGATGACCGACCTCGGCGTGCTGCGCGAACGCATCATCGACCACGGCCGGCGCAACGCCAAGGAGCGGATCGCCCACCTGCTGTATGAGATGCTGGTGCGCTATCGGATGGTGGGGATGGCGGCCGACGACACCTATGACTTCCCGATCACCCAGATCGACCTGGCCGACGCGACCGGCCTGACCGCCGTCCACGCCAACCGCACCCTGCAAAAGCTCCGGGCCGAGGGGCTGATCGAGGCGAAGGGCAAGACCATCAAGGTGTTGGACCCCGACGGCCTGAAGGCGGTCGCGCAGTTCAACGGTGACTATCTGCACCTGGACCGGGCGCATGAGCATACGGACGTGGGTTCGCGGGCATCGGACCTCGTCTAACCTGGGTTAGGTCGATTTGTCCGCCGCCATAACCTGTGTGAGAGAATAATCGGCGAGGGGCGCGCAAGCGTAGTGGATGATGTCTTCATCCGCTTGTTTTGAAAAGGCCGCGATGTGTGCGGGCCAGGCCGAGCAGTCCCTGGACGCGGGTATGCGCGCCGAATGGCTGGGCATGGCCACCCGCTGGCGCGTCATGGGCGAGGACGCGGATGGCCGCGGAATGATCGGGCGGCTGATGCACGCAGCCCGTCTGGCTTAGGGCGCCCGCGCGGCGCCGGCGGCCTCCTCCAGCGCCCCCATGCGGCGGAAACGCGCCTCGGCGAAGGCGAACAGGCCGAACGCCACCAGCCCCGCGCCGACCAGCCCCAGCACCAGATGCCCGAGCGGCTGGGCTTTCAGGATCTCCAGCGCCCCGCCCAGCCCGGTGGCCTCCGCCGCGCGGGCATGCAGCCCGGCCTTGATCATCAGCGCCCCGGCCGGAAGGAAGGTCAGCCCCCGCGCCAGATAGCCCCACCGGCCCAGCATACAGGCCCAGCGGCTGATGCCGGCCGCGCAGTCCAGCCGCCGGTCGAACCGGCGCAGCGCCGCCTGGACGATGTTGCCGATCCCCGCCGCGACCACGAACACGCCCGCCGCGATCACCAGCTGCGGCCCGAAGGGCAGGGCCAGCGCATGCTCCACCGTGGCCCGCGTGGCCGCCATCTCGTCGGGCTCGCGCAGGTCCTGCAGGGTGTCGACCAGCTCGAAGACCGAGATGGCCAGCGCGCCGTAGATCAGGCCGCTCAGCGCCTGGCCGGCGCGGGAACCGAGCGCGCCGGGCCCATGCCCCTGACGGTCGGCGTCGAACACCGACTGCAGCAATCGCCACAGCACGAAGAAACTCAAGCCCACGCCGGTCAGCCACAACAGGATCGGCCCGGGCGCCCACCCGGCCCAGGCCTCGACCAGCGCCCCCTGGGCCCCATGCGCGCGTGGCGTCAGCCGCAGCGCGGCGGCCAGCGCCATCAGCCCCACCGACAGATAGACGAACCCGCGCGCCGCATAGCCCGCGCGGCAGGCGTATTCGGTGGCCGCCTGCACCCGCAGCGCGGGCGGCCAGCGGCCCCGCAGCTGGGCGATGAGGCCGACGCGCGCCACCGCGACCGCCACGGGCGGCGTTTTGGGGGGCGTTTCCGGCGGAGGCGGCAAGGGGGCTGTGTCTGTGGTCACGCTTGAGACAACACGCCCGCCGCGCGGCGGTTGCGCGCTCAAGGCCGCAAGGTGATCGACATGCCGAAAGACCGGCTTTCGCCCGGCGCGACCTCGAAGACGCCCGGCTTGTCGCGGAAGTCGCCCGCGAACCCCTCGGGATCGGCGACTCCATGCCAGGGCTCGACGCAGATGTAGCCGGCGCCGGGCTTGGTCCAGACGCCGAGCCAGGGGGTGTCGGGGAAGGCGATCTCGAGCCGGGGCCCCTGGTCCGCGCCATAGGTCAGTGCGCGGCTCTCAAGCCGGTCGAAGATGATCGCATCGTCCTCGAACAGCCTGTCCTCCAGCACCAGCTCGCGGCCCTTCACCGGCGTGGTCAGGCCGTCCGGCCTCAGCAGCCCCTGCGTATCGATGCGGCGGATCGGAGCCGGCTCGGCCTGCTCGAACGTCAGGCGGTGGCGCTCGCGCGGCTGGCCGTAGGGCAACGGCCAGCGCAGGGCCGGATGAAAACCGAAGCCGGCGGGCAGGGGCCGGTCGCCGGGATTGCCAACCGTCGCGGTCATGGTCAGCCCCGCGCCCGCCACCTCGAAGCGCAGGTCCAGCCGGAAGCGGAAGGGCCAGACGGCCAACGTCTCCGCGTCTTCAACCAGCGTGAAGACCGCATGCCCCGGCCCGCTCTCGCTCACCGCGAAGGCCTTGTGCCGCGCGAACCCATGCTTGCCCATGTGGAAGGTCGCGCCGCCCAGGCGGTATTGGCCCCCGTTCAGCATGCCGACGATGGGAAACAGGATCGGCGCGCGGCCGGTCCAGACGGCGGGGTCGCCGTCCCACAGCAGCTCGCGCGCCTCGCCGTCGCGCAGGGCGTGCAGCTGAGCCCCCTGCGGATCGATCTCGGCGCTCAGCCCTTCAGACGCGATGGAGACCAGGCTCACCTGCGCACCCGGCCCTCCGCGGCCTCGGCGATGGCGGCGGCCAGGGCCTGCAGGCTGTAGGGCTTGCGCAGCAGGGGCCAGGGGGCGGCCTCGGCGGTGGCCAGGCTGTCGCCCGTATAGCCGCTGGACAGGATGACCGGCATGTCGGGCCATTGTTTCGCGGCCGCCTGGGCCAGGTCCACGCCGCTCTTGCCGCCGGGCATGATCACGTCGGTCAGCAGCACGTCGATCCTGGCGTCGTCGTTGAGCACGGCCAGCGCCTGATCCACCGTCTCGGCCCGGCGCACCCGGTGACCCAGCTCCTCCAGCATAGTGGCGATCAGGTCGCCCACGTCGGCGTCGTCCTCCACCAGCAGGATGCACAACGGGTCGGCGGCGGGCGCGTCGTCCTCCTCGGCGGCGGGGGCTTCGGCGGCCTTGTCCATGTCGGCGCAGGGCAGCACCAGGGTGACGCGCGTCCCCTGGCCCGGCGCGCTGTCGATCTCCACGTCGCCGCCGGTCTGGCGCGCGAACCCATAGACCTGGGACAGGCCCAGCCCCGTGCCCTTGCCCACCGCCTTGGTGGTGAAGAAGGGCTCGAACACGCGCGCCTTGGTGGCCTCGTCCATGCCGGGCCCGTCGTCGGCCACGGTAACGCGCAGGTGGCGGCCGGCCTTCAGCTCTCCCCGGGGCGCGTCATAGACGACGCAGCCGGTCTCGATGCGGATGTGGCCGCCGTCGGGCGTGGCGTCGCGGGCATTGACCACCAGGTTGAGCACGGCCGCCTCGAACTGGCCGGGATCGAGCGCGCAGGCGCTGTCGTCGGCGCCGAGCGCCAGGGTGAACTGCACCGCCTCGCCCACCGCGCGCCGGAACAGCGCCTCGTCCTGGCGGATCAGCGGGTCGATACGGGTGGTTTCCGTGCGCAGCGGCTGGCGGCGCGCGAAGGCCAGCAGCTGTTGCGTCAGCCGCTCGCCCCGCCGCGCCGCCGACAGGGCCGCGTCCAGCAGCCGCGTGCGACGCACCGCGTCGTCGGGGTTGCGCGCCACGATATCCAGGGCGCCGATGACCACGGTCAGCAGGTTGTTGAAGTCGTGCGCCACCCCGCCGGTCAGCTGGCCCACGGCCTCCAGCTTCTGGCTCTGCATCAGGGCCGCCTGGGCCAGGTCGCGTTCGCTGAGCGCCTCCTGCACGCGCTCGGCCAGCAGTTCGTTGAGGCGCTTCAGGTCCGCCTCGGCGCGCTTGGCGTCGGTGATGTCGAAGGCGATGCCGATGAAGCCCGCCAACTCGCCCATCGGATCGAAGCGCGGCTGGGAGAAGGAGCGGATCCAGCGGTAGTCGCCGGTCCCGACCCTGTAGCGGCCCTCGAGCGCGAAGGGGTTGAGGCTGGTTTCGCCGGCGATGGACTCCGCCGTGATGCGCTCGACGTCGTCGGGGTGCAGGATGGTGCGCCAGTCGAGGTCGATCGCCTCCTCGTAGGGGATGTCCAGGAATTCCACATAGGCGCGGTTGACGAACTCGCGTTTGCGGTCCGTGCGGGTGACCCACATCGGCACCGGCGCGCTGTCGGCCAGGGCGCGGAAGCGCGCCTCGCTCTCGCGCAGCCGGTCCTCGACCATGCGCCGTTCGGTGACGTCGAAATTATAGCCCAACAGGCGGATGGCGCGGCCCTCCGCGTCGCGGATCACCTCGCCCCGGCTGTGGATCCAGCGTTCGCCGGCATTGGTGGAAAGACGGTACTCTTGGTCGAAGAAGCGGCCGTTCATGATCGCCTCGCGGCCGGCGGCCTGCATGGCGGGCCGGTCCTGCGGATGCACGCGACCGAGATAGGCCAGGTAGTTGGGCGCCTCCAGCCCCCGCGCCGGTTCATCGCCGCCCCGGGCGACGGACGCCTGTCCGGTGGTCAGGTCCCATTCCCACAATCCCATGCCGCCCGCCTCCTCGGCCAGGCGCAGGCGCTGGGTGTGGCTCTGCAGCGAAATCTCGGTGCTGGCCGCGACGGCGCGGACCTCGCGCAACTCGTTGACCGTGCGGCGAAGGGCGGCGGCGGCCAGCACGCAGAGCAGGCCGGAGACGGCGAACACCCCTAAGCCGATCAGGTCCGCAAGGCTGAGGTTGGGTCCCCGCGCGCTGATCGTCAGCTGGTGCAGCAGCAGGGTGGCGATGACGACGCCGCCCAGGCCCCAGCGCCAGCCGGCGTAGACGCCGATGACCAGCAGGGCCGGAAACAGGGTGGGCGACAGCAGCACCGGACCGGCGATGGGCAGCAGCGCCCAGCGGACCCCGGCCGCCAGGGCCAACGCCCCGATGGTCATCAGGAATGAACGCCAGGGACCCGGCGCGCGTTCAGGGATCAGCCAGTTACTGATGACGGACAGCTGCAAGCGGTGTGTATCCCCGTGCTGGCGGCGCGCACATTGCGCCCCGCCGATGCCTTTGCCCCGCCCGCGTCGGCATCTTGCCATGATCATGGACGACCATACCTAGAGCGCGCAACAGAGGAGATGGTGGCGGTGAAGGCGGCGGAACGTTATGAAGACCCGCGCGTGGCCCGGGCCTTGCTTGCCGTTGGGCGCGCGGGCCTGAAGTGTTCATCCTTGGCCAACCTTGACCTTGTAGAGACTTGCGCCCCGAACGCGGGCGAACGGCCGGAAGGATCACCGACGTGAACACCGAACGCCATTCGCTCTGCGCCATCCGGTCATAGGCCCCTTGCCCTTGCAGCCCACCCTCGACATGGACCCTCGGCCCACGCGCATGGAGAGCGCGCGCGAGCTCGCCCTGGGCGCCGCTGTGGCCGCCACGGCCTTCCTGACCCTGGCCTTCCAATGGCTGCGCCGCCACCGCGTCTTCACCGCCGTCCTGATCGCCGCGATGGTGGGCTTCAGTGCCTTCGCCGCCGCCCGCGCCCTGATCAAGCCCCAGCCTATGCCGATCTCGCCGGCCCTGGCCAAGGCCGCCGGCCACTTCTCGCGTCAGGACTTCAACCGCTATTCCAGCCAGTTGGACCCCGGCGTGCTGGCCATCGCCGACCGCCATGCGCCCGGCGCCCTGGCCGACCTCTGGGGCCGCCCGCTGGGCTGGACCAGCCTGGACATCAGCCAGCCGCCGACCCTGGGCTTCGGGGCGCTGGACGTGGAAGACGCGCGCACCATCAACTCCCTGATCCCCACGGTGGGCGACATGGAGCCGGCCATGCCCTTCGTGCTGCAGTCGACCGGCGCCGAGCGCGAGCGCGCCATCCACTGCATGACCCAGGCGATCTATTACGAGGCCGCCCGCGAGCCCACCGAGGGCCAGGCGGCCGTGGCCCAGGTGGTGCTGAACCGCATGCGCCACCCGGCCTACCCCAAGACCATCTGCGGCGTCGTCTACCAGGGCGCCGAGCGCTTCACCGGCTGCCAGTTCTCCTTCACCTGCGACGGCTCGGTGCTGCGCGCGCCGATGGCGGACTACTGGAACCGTGCGCGCATCGTGGCTGAGCGCGCGTTGAACGGCTACGTCCAGCCGGCGGTGGGCACGGCGACCTTCTATCATGCCGACTACGTCTACCCGGCCTGGGGGCCGATGCTGGTCAAGCTGAACCAGATCGGGGCCCACATCTTCTACCGCTTCCCGGGCCCCATGGGCCGGGTCAACGCCTTCCAGGGCCGCTATCTGGGCGGTGAGCTGCGCGTCTCGCTGCAGGTCCACAACCCCGCCGACAACCCCGCACCCGGCCTGCTGCCGACCCCGCCGGGCTTCGAGACCTTCACCATCGCCCAGGCCCAGAACGGGGCGCCGCTCGACGCCAACGGCCGGGTGCGCGGCGTCATCGCCGGGCGCCGTACGCCGACGCCGGAAGAGATCCGCCGCATCAACGCGGCGCTCGGGGCCATGCCCGAGGCCCAAGGCTCGGCTCCGGCCGGTCCCGCCCATGTGGCCGCGCCGCCGCCCAAGGCCCCCAACAGCGACGCGGTGCCCATCGGCCAGCGCTAGGCGCCGTGCTAGACCTTCCCATCGGAGTCTCCCCACTCCGGAGGACAAGATGGACGCGCTCACTCGGCCTATCGTTCCGCCGGCCCCGCCGGTTCACCCCGGCGAACTGCCGACCTGGCGCCTCGTCTGGGAAAGCCTGAGCAATCTGGCCGGCTTCTGGGCCGAGGACGCCTTCGTCTATCTCGTCGCGCGCCGCAAATCCCTGGGCGTCGACAGCATCGTCATCAACGATCCCGAGGCCGTGCGCCAGGTCATGGGCCCCAAGGCCGGCGCCTACGCCCGCCCCGCCGCCTTCATCCGCCCGATCCGGCCCTTGGGCGGCGAGGGAGTCTTGCTGGCCGAAGGAACCGAGTGGCGCCGGCAGCGGCGCATGCTGGCGCCCGTCTTCACCCCCGCGCGGATGGGCGGCCTGATCCCCCATTTCACCGCCGCCGCCCAAGGTCTGTTGGCGCGGCTGCAGCCCCGCGCCAACCTGTCGGTTGCCTTCCACGAGGCGGCCTTGGATGCCGTGCTGCGCGCGCTCTTCTCCCTGCCGCCGGGCCGGGTGCAGGCGGACCTGGCCAAGGTGGTGCGCGACTACATCAAGGGCCCCGGCCGCCCCAACCTGCTGGACGGCCTGTCGCGCAGCGAAAGCGACTTCCCCCTGGCCGGCTGGAGCCGCCGCCGCTTTGCCAAACGCTGGCACAGGCTGGTCGACGCGGTGATCGCCGAACGTCGCGCCTCCGCCGACCCACAGGGCAACGACCTGCTCGGCCTGCTGCTGTCGGCCCGCGACCCGGAGACGGGCGAGCCGCTCAGCGACGTGGAGATCCGCGACCAGTCGGCGACCATGCTGGTGGCCGGCTTCGAGACCACCTCGCGCCTGCTGTTCTGGTCCAGCTACCTCCTGGCGCTCGATCCGATTGAGCAGGAACGGGTGCGCGCCGAGATCGCCGCCCGGCCGCCGGAAACGGTGACCACCCTGGAAGACCTCCAGGCCTGGCCGCGCCTGCGCCAGGTGCTGATGGAGACGCTTCGCCTCTATCCGCCGGTCGCCGTGATCCTGCGTCAGGCGACGGCAGACGACGAGATCGCCGGCGAAAAGATCGGGCCGGGCTGCCTGGTCTGGATCAGCCCCTGGGTCATGCATCGCCACAAGGCCTTCTGGGACAACCCCACCGCCTTCATGCCCGAGCGTTTCGCGGGCAAGCCCAACGCCTTCCTGACCGAACCGGCCTTCCTGCCCTTCGGCGCCGGCCCACGTATCTGCATCGGAGCCAGTTTCGCCATGACCGAGGCCTCGATCATACTCGCCAACCTGTTGGGGCGGTTCCACATCGGCCTCGAAAGCGAGCGCGCGGTGCTGCCGGTGGCGACGGTGACGACCGCGCCGGATCACGAGCCGTGGTTCACACTGGAGCCGGTCGAAGCCTAAATCGCACTGATCCGATAGGCGCACCGCCGCGCGCCCGACAAGATGTGGTCGGTGCGCTCGATGGCGACGTCCTCGCCCAGCACGGCGCGGAAGACGGCCAGTTCGCTGGCGCAGATGCCGGTGCAGGCGCGCGCGGCCGAGCAGACCGGGCAGTGGTTCTCGATCAGCAGGAAGCCGCCGGCGCCGTCCGGTTGGACTTCGGCCATATAGCCTTCGCGGGTCCGGATCTCCGCCAGGGCGGCGACGCGCTTGGCGAGGCCCGCATCCGGCAGGGCCTGGCGATACTGCCGTGTCTGGTCGGCGCCGCGCTGGGCCAGGACGCGCTCGAACCCCTCGTCCCCCAGCGCCTCACGCAACGCGGTGAGCAGGCCCACGGCCAGGTCCTGGTGGGCGTCGGGAAACAGGCGCTCGGCCGCCGCCGTCAGGCCCCATAGCTTGCTGGGCCGGCCGCGCGCGGTGGCGGGCGAGGTCCAGGTCACCAACCCCTCGGTCTCCAGGCCGTAGAGGTGCTGGCGCACCGCCATGGCGGTCACGCCCAACACGCCGGCCAGGGCGTCGGCGGATTGCGGGCCGTGCAGCTTCAGGCGCTCCAGCAGGACACGGCGGGTGGCGGGCTCGGGGGCGGTCATCGCCCTTTCTTAGTCGCCGGCATTTTCTAAAGTCCAGCCTTTACATTCGAGGCCGCCCAGATTTACAAAGCCATGCCTTTATAAAAGGCCGTTCAGCCACGCCGCCGCCGCTTCCTCAGCCCAGGCGGTCGCCGGCGTGGCTGGGTGATCGGCGGTTGGGGGGAGTAAGCAAACGGCCATGACCGCGACGGATTCGAAAGCCGCCTCCGCCACCAACGCCACCTGGCGCGAGATCATGGCCGAGGGGCGCACGCCGCGGCTGGTGCTGATCTGGCTGGCCGTGTGGCTGTTCGCCGCCGACAGCCTGGTCACCGCGACCATCATGCCCAGCGTCGGCCATGCGCTCGGCGGCGTGGAATTCTTCAGCTGGGCCACGGCCGGCTACCTGCTGGCCTCCGTGTTCGCGGGCTCCAGCGCGGGCCTGCTGGCCAAGCGGTTCGGCCTGCGCCAAGCCACGGCTTGGTCGGCGGCCCTCTATGCGGTGGGCTGCGCCATCGGCGCCCTGGCCCCCAACATGACCGTCTTCCTGATCGGGCGGCTATTGCAGGGGTTGGGCGGCGGCTGGGTCTCAGGCTTCGCCTCCGTCGCCATCGGCCTGCTGTTCGCCAACCGCATGCTGCCGCGCGTCTATGCGGCGACGGCCGCCATCTGGGGCATAGCCACCCTGCTGGGTCCGCTGGTGGGTGGCGTGTTCGCCGACGCGGGCGCCTGGCGCTTCGCCTTCTGGTTCTTTGCCGTCCAGGCGGTCGGCGTGGCGCTCGCCTCCCTGTGGCTGCTGCCGCGCGGTGAGGGCGGCGACGGCAAGGCGGGCATCGCCTGGCTGCAACTGGCCCTGACCGCCGCCGGGGTCAGCGCCATGGGCGCCGCCGACATCGCCGGCAGCGTGGCGGGCTCGGTCGCCCTGTCCATCGTGGGCCTGGGTTTGCTGGCGCTGATGGTGGCGGTGGACGCCAAGGCCGGCGTGCGGCTGCTGCCCAAGGGTTCCAACGATCCGCGCACGGTGGTGGGGTCGGGCTATGCCGCCATGTTCCTGCTGACGGCGGCCTCCATGGCCTTCTCCGTCTATGGCGCGGCCATCCTCCAGACCCTGGCCGGCTATTCGGCCCTGTTCGCCGGCTATGTGATCGCGGTGGAGGCCCTGGCCTGGACCCTGACGGCGCTGATGGTCTCCCATCTCAGCGCGCCCTGGCCCGGACGCCTGATCCGCATCGGCGGACCGTTCCTGGTGGCGGGCCTGCTGCTCAGCGCCATCGGCTTTCCCATCCCGTCGCTGGCCTGGGTGCTGGCCGCCGCCGTCGCCACGGGCGCGGCCTTCGGCCTGTCCTGGAGCTTCATGAGCCAGCGGATTCTGGGCTGCCTTCCCGATGATGAGCGCGCCATCGGCGCCGGCGGCATCACCACCGTGCGCCTGACCGGATCGGCGGCGGGGGCGGCCGGCGCGGCGGCGGTCGCCAACCTCTGCGGCTTCGCCCACGGCTTCTCGGCGGAGGCGGCGCGCAGCGCAGGGGTGTGGATATTCCTGGCCTTCGTGCCGGTGGCCGCCCTGGGCTGGCTGGCCGCCTGGCGGCTGGGCCGGGACGAGGCGGCCTAGTCGCGGCCCATCCAGATCGTGCGGCCCGCCACGGCGGGATCCAGCTTCAGGTCTGTGAAGCCGCGCGCCGCCCAGAATTGAAGGCCGCCCGTGTTGGCCCCATTGACGCCGACATGGACGCCCCGCGCGCCCCGCTCGCGGGCAAGGTCGAACCAGGCCGCAAGAAGCGCCGACCCGACCCCGCGCCGCTGCGCCCGGGGCAACAGGTTCATGTGCAGGTGTCCCGGATAGGGGCCGGTGACCTCGGCGGGCGTGCGGTAGGGATGGTGGATCATGTGGGCGCGTCGCTGATCGGGGGTCCAGGCGGGCGAGGGATCGCCGGGATCGGCGTAGCGGCCGCGCAGCGCCGGCCACCAGTCCCGCTCGAGCCGGTCGTCCCACCGGACGGTGTCGATGACGCCGACGACATAGCCGGCGACGCCGTGGCCATCCTCGGCCACCAGGGCCATGTCCGGTTCGAGCCGGCCATAGGGCGCGGAATAGATGTGGCCGATCAGTCTCGGGTCTTCGCAGAGGTGGGCGGCGTCACCGCCCCGGTGTCCGGTGGCGAGCGAGATGGCGTAGAGGGCGTCGAGGTCTTGCGGGCGAAAGGGGCGCAGCGTGATCGGGGGCGCCGCGCCGCTCGCGGGCCGGTTGGTCACCACGTGCCGATCTTCTCCGCCTCGTGGTGGGTGATCGGGTGGTGGGCCTTCTTGTGGTCTTCCTCGGCCAGGAAGCGCACCGCCTCCAGCGCGGCCATGCAGCCCATGCCGGCGGCGGTGACCGCCTGGCGATAGACGTCGTCGGTGACGTCGCCGGCGGCATAGACGCCGTGCACCCTGGTCGCCGTCGTGCCGGCCTTCACATGCAGATAGCCGGCGGCGTCCATGTCCAACTGGCCCTTGAACAGTTCCGACGACGGGGCATGGCCGATGGCGATGAAGACGCCGTGGGCCGCGACCTCCCGCGTCTCGCCGGTCTTGACGTTCTTCAGCCGCGCGCCGGTCACGCCCAGGGGCTCTTCGTCGCCCAGGACCGCATCGATGGCGTGATCCCAGATCACCTCGATCTTGGGGTTGGAGAACAGGCGTTCCTGCAGGATGGCCTCGGCCCGGAACTCGTTCTTGCGGTGGACGATGGTGACCTTGCTGGCGAAGTTGGTGAGGAACAGCGCCTCCTCCACGGCGGTGTTGCCGCCGCCCACCACGATCACCTCCTTGCCGCGATAGAAGAAGCCGTCGCAGGTGGCGCAGGCCGAGACGCCGAAGCCCTGGAACTTGGCCTCGGTCTCGAGCCCCAGCCACTTGGCCTGGGCGCCGGTGGCGATGATCAGCGTCTCCGCCAGCCAGGTCTGGCCGCTGTCGGTCTCGGCGCGGAAGGGGCGCGAAGACAGGTCGATGGAGGTGACGATGTCGTTGATCAGCTCCGTGCCCACATGCTCGGCCTGGGCCTGCATCTGCTCCATCAGCCAGGGGCCCTGGATGACGTCGGCGAAGCCCGGATAGTTCTCCACGTCGGTGGTGATGGTCAGCTGGCCGCCCGGCTGGATGCCGGCGATCAGCACGGGTTTCAGCAGGGCGCGCGCCGCATAGATAGCGGCCGTGTAGCCGGCGGGGCCGGAGCCCACGATCAGGCAGCGGGTGGTGCGGGGTTCTGAAGAGGCGGACATGAGCGTTATCTAGGATCGATTCCTCTTCGGCGCTATGACCGGTTGGGGATGCCGCGCTGGTGAAGCGCCGCTAGGGGACAATGATAATGGCCTGCGTGCGACACCTCCTCTTCGGTTGGCTACTAAGCCTCGCCCTTTTTGGAGCAGCCACCGCCGGCCCATACGAGGACGCCCTCGCAGCTATCGAAAAGGGTGACGTCGCCCACGCGGTGGGCCTGCTTGAACCGCTTGCGGAACATGGGGATTCTCGGGCCGAGGCATCGCTGGGATTGCTCTACCTGTCGGGAAAGGGCGTTCCCGCCGATCCGGCGCGCGGCCTCGACCTGCTCCGAAAGGCTGCGACAGCCGGGCTTCCCTCAGCTGAGTACGCCCTCGGCAGAAGCTATGAACTGGGCTTGAACTTGCCGACCGACCCCGCCAAGGCAGCGTTCTGGTATGCCCGGGCAGCCAGCCGAGGGCTGGGCGCGGACGGAGTTGCCGACGCTCAGCTGCACCTGGGAGAACTCTATGTGAGCGGCGTGGGAGTTCGCCGCGATCCGATGCAGGCGGTCGCGTTATTCAAGAAGGCCGCCGCTGGTTTCCAATTGGCCGCCGAGCGCGGCGATCTGACAGCCAAGCGGCAGCTGGCGGCGATGTACGAGGAAGGTGAGGGCGTTCCGCGAGATCATGCGCTTGCCAACAACCTGTACCTGCAGGTCGCCGCCGTCTATCGGCGGTGGGCGGATGCGGGGCAGCGCTACAGCCAGTATCGCCTTGGCATGCTCTACCTCGATGGCGAGGGTATGCCGAAAGACGATGTGCTTGCGGAAATCTGGCTACGGAAGGCTTCGGACCAAGGCTACGTCCCAGCCCAAAGCGCCTTGTCTTATCTCTATTCCTCCAGCGACTGGGCCAACCAGGGTTTCGGCTTTCACGACTACCCGGAAGACAGAGCCCAAGCCTACATTTGGCTCGCTTTGGCGGCGCGCGCGGAGCCTCAGGCCTACATAATGCAGCGAGCCGAATACAGCGCGCGCTCGGTCGATCCAGCGCTGCTGCCGGCGGCTAAGGCCACCGTGGCCGCATGGCGACCGACTACGGAAACGCCCCGGCCTCTAGGCCCGAGTTCGGCCCAAAGTGGCGATACGATTATCATGACGCCTGCTCAAGCCGTAGAAGCCGCCCGCGTCCGGCGAGAGTGGCAGCCAACGACCGAGGAGATTGCCGCTGACCGGCGCGCCGCAGAGATCTTCGACGTGCCAATGGGCGCGGCCAGCGCAAAGGTCACGGTGTTCCTTTATATGTCCTTCGGCTGCCCTCATTGCGCGCGGTTCGAACAGGACGTCTTCCCTGCCTTCAAGGCCAAGTACATCGATACCGGGAGGGTGAGGTTGGTGTTGCGGGAATCTTTGGCGGGAGACCCGGACGTCGCGAGGGCGGGCGCTTTGTTGGCCCGGTGCGCTGGGCCGGAGCGCTATTTCGCGGTGATGGACGCCGTCTACCATGGCCTGCCGGAGATGTTTGCCGACGGAACGGCGTCCAATGTCCGACCGATACTACTGCGCATCGCCAAGACCGAAGGCATGGACGAAACACAGTTCGACGCCTGTGTATCCAACCCCGAACAGCAGAAGGCCCTGATAGAGCGCAGTTATTTCTTTGCGCGCTTCGATCGCATCGAGGGCGTGCCAGCCTTCGTGATCGGCGGGAAGCAAATGGCCGGTGAGCAAACGTTGGACGCGTTGGACGCGGCAGTCGTCGCCGCGGAGGTCAGGCCCGCGTCGTGAGTACATTGCGCCGCCTTCTCCGCGCGTGGGAGAGGCGTAAGCTGATCGCCTGACTCACAGGATACGACCGGACCTTTCCATGGCTAGCGGCCCTCTTCCCGAAATCGAAATCGCCGGTCGCAAGATCGGCCCGGGGCATGAGCCCTATGTGATCTGCGAGTTGTCGGGCAACCACAACGGCAGCCTGGACCGCGCCCTGGTGATGGTGGACGCGGCGGCGGCCACCGGCTGCGACGCCATCAAGATCCAGACCTATACCGCCGACACCATCACCCTCGACGTCGATCGGCCCGAGTTCCGCATCCGTGGCGGCCTGTGGGACGGGCGCAGCCTGCATGAGCTCTACCAGGAGGCCCACACCCCCTTCGAATGGCACGCCGCCCTGTTCGAGCGGGCGCGAAAGCTGGGGGTGACGCTGTTTTCCAGCCCCTTCGACGACACGGCGGTGGACCTGCTGGCGGGTCTGGGCGCCCCCGCCTACAAGATCGCCTCCTTCGAGGCCGTGGACCTGCCGCTGATCCGTTATGCGGCGGCGCGGGGCAAGCCGCTGATCATCTCCACCGGCATGGCCAACCAAGCAGAGATGGCCGCCGCCCGGGACGCGGCGCTGGAAGCCGGCGCTCCGGGCGTGGTGCTGCTCCACTGCACCTCCAGCTATCCAGCGGTGATGGACGACGCCAATGTGCGCACCATCCCCGACATGGCGGCGCGCTTCGGCTGCCCCATCGGCCTGTCCGACCATACCCCCGGCACGGCGGCCTCGGTGGCGGCGGTGGCGCTGGGGGCCTGCGTGATCGAGAAGCATTTCACCCTGGCCCGCGCCGATGGCGGCCCCGACGCCGCCTTCAGCCTGGAGCCGGCGGAGTTCAGCGCCCTCGTCGCCGACTGCAAGGCCGCTTGGCATGCGCTGGGCCGCGCCCACTACGACGTGCTGGGCTCCGAGCGCGGCTCGCTGCTGTTCCGGCGTTCGCTTTATGTGACGGCGGATGTGAAGACCGGCGAGGTCCTGACCAAGGCCAACGTCCGCTCCGTGCGCCCGGGCAACGGCATGGCGCCCGGTGAACTGGACAAGGTGCTGGGGCGGGTGGCCGCGCGCGACCTGGCGCGGGGCGAGCCCTTGGATTGGGAGATGGTGGGTTAGGCGACGAGGCTCTTCAGCCCCTCCCAGCCGACATTCATCAGCGCGTCGACGAAGCTCATGTAGGGCGTGAAGCCGTCGCGGCCCTGCGGATATTCGCGCGGTTCGAAGGGTTTGAACCGCACCGGGAAGCCGGCCGCCGCGAAGACGCCATCCTCTTCCATGTAGTCCGCCGATCCGGTGGGCGAGAGGTAGGCATCGGCCTCGATGGCCCGGCAGATACCCAGCAGATGGTCCGAGCGGGCGCCCTCGGTCGTCAAGGCCCCGGCCCGCACGAACGGCGTCGTCAGGCCCGTGCGCCGGGCGGCGGCTTCCGTCAGGCCACAGGTCAGGTCGGCCAAGCGGCCGTTAGGCTCACGCGCCAGCTGCTCTTCCAGGAAGGCGAAGCCCTCGGCGAAGTGGGGCCGGGACGCATAGGCGTGGCGGATGGCGTTCAGCTGCTTGGGCCGCCACGGCTGGCCGTCGTCGATCTCGATCTCGGCGATGAGCGTATCGCGGTCGGCCTTCTTCACCGGCACGGTCAGAAGTTGCTCCTCGCCGACGGAGGTGAGGATGCGGTTGCGCTGCTGCCAGGACCTGCGGGCGAACTGGACGTCGTCGAGGAAGACGAAGACGTCGGCGGCACTGATCAGCTGGAAATAGCCGAGGTAGGGCAGCCAGGTCGGCTGCATGATGGCGGCGGTGCGGCTCACGCGCCCGCGCGGCCCCAGACGACGAGGTCGCTGTTGTTGGGCACGGCCTGGCCCGCCTGGATGTTGTCGAACCGGACAGCCAATTGGGTCACGTCGGCGAGTTTGAGGGTACGGGTCAGCAGATCGACCAGACCCTCGGCGGCGTAGAAGCGGTTGAAGGCGCCGGCCTCGCCGGTCTCTGGGGTGTCGAGGACGAAGCCGTCGGTCTCGGTCTGCTCGCCGCGGCCATAGCGGTAGTCGTCGAGCAGGCGGGTGCGCACGAAGATCTCGGCGCCGGTTGCGAGGACGGCGGCGCACTGGCTCAGGGCGCGCTCGGCCTGGGCGAGGGTCAGGTAGCAGAGCAGGTTGGGGATGATCACGGCGTCAAACGGCCCGTCCACCACGGGCAATCCATCGGACAGATCGGCCTGGATCAGGGTGGCGTCGGCTTCCAGGTTCCAGCGGGCGTCGTCCAGGGCCTGGGGATCGAAGTCGATGCCGGTCACCGCCCAGCCGTAGGCGCGATAGAGGGCAAGGTTGTTGCCGACACCACAGCCGAGTTCCAGCACCTTGCCGGTGCGCGCCATCAGGCCGCGTTTGAAGGCGTGGCGGACGACGAACTCGTCGGGAAACTTCAGGCCTCGGATGTCGGGCAGGGCGCGCATGGAGGGATGGTGGCCCGGTCAGGCGAATGGAGCGTTAACCAGCCCGCCCCGCGATCAATCGCAAGAAGGCTTCGGCGACCCGCTCGGCGCCGCGGCCGTCACAGACCTTGGCGCTGGCCTCGGTCAGGCGGCGGCGAAGGGCGGCGTCGCGCAGCAGCATGCCGACGGCGACGTCCAGGCTGGTCTCGAAGTTCTCGGACTCCGCGTCTACCACGATGGCCGCGCCCTGGTCGGCCATGGGGCGGGCGGCCGGGCGCTGGTTGGCGGCCAGGATCAGTAGAAGCGAGGGCAGGCCCAGCACGCAGCGCTCCCAGGTCGACGACCCGCCGGCGCCGATCGCCAGGTCGGCCTGGGCGGTCAGGGCGGCCATGGTGGTGGCGTTGACGTGCAGATTCAGGTTCGGATGGTCGGCGGCGGCCTCGGTGAGCCAGGCTTCGCTGGCCGCGCCCTCGCCCAGCACGACGTCGATGGCCACGTCCCCTGCCAGCGGCAACAGGCGGCGCACGACGCGTTCGGTGATGCCGTTGAGGTCGCCGAGGCCCAGCGCCACCAGGATGCGGCGCGGGGAGGGATCGGTCCGCCGCCGGGCCAGGGTGAAGTCGCGGGCCTCCAAGAACTCCGGCCGCACGGGGGCGTTCATCGGCCCCAGCAGCAGGGGCGTGCCGTCCGCGATCAGGCCGGCATAGTCCGCCGCCGTCCGCGCGGGCCCCGCGTCGAGGACCATGTCGGCGCCCAGGAAACGGTCGGCCATATCGTCGATGACCAGCACCGGGCGGCCTTTGGCCTGGCTCAGGTGGTCGTGGACCTCCAGGGCGTAGTCGTCGAACACCAGGGCGTGGGCGGGGTCGGCGTCGCGGGTCAGGCCCAGGCCGGGGGCGAAGGCGGCCAGCACCTCGCCTACCCCCGGCCGATCGACGAAGGCGCAGTCGGCGCCCTGGTCCTCCAGCGCGGCGGCGAGGGTGGCGCAGCGCATCACATGGCCGCCGCCGACGCCGGGGCCGGCGGCGCAGACGAAGGCGATGCGGGGCCTGTCCTGTCCGCTCAAGCCCTGCGGTCCCCGCCAAAGGTGGCCAGGTCGGGCCGCGCGCGGACGAAGGCGCGCACGTCGTCGGAGGTGAAGGCGGGCTTCATCCGATAGAGATGGTCATAGATGGTGGCGACGAAGGCGTAGTCGTCGGGGCGGTCGACGGTCCAGCGGACTTCGGATTCCTTAAAGCCGGTGGAGAGCCAGGCGGCCTGGAAGCGCTCTGGCTGGTGGTAGAGGTCCCAGGTGACGTGCTCGCGGGCCTCGGGGCCGCTGGGCGTCAGGGCGGCGGCGCGCAGGGCGGCGGCGGTCATCACCTCCACGTCGAGGCCCTTGGCGTAGCCGCCGTGATCGGGGGTGTTGGACGTGTAGTCGGCGCCGGTTTGCAGGTGGGTCTCGATCGTTTCGTCGATGACGGCGGGGTCGATGAGGGGGCAGTCGGCGGTCAGCCGCACCACATGATCGGCGGGGCCGAAGGCGTCCAGCGCGCCGACGAAGCGGGCCTGGACGTCGTCGAGGGGGCCCCGGTAGCAGTCGATGCCCTCGAGGCGCACGGTCTTGGCGATGACGTCGTCGCTGGGGTTGTCGCTGGTGGCCACCACCAGCCGGTCGATGCGCCGTGCGCGTTCGACCCGCTCCAGCTGACGCACCAGCATCGGCGCCCCGGCCAGCGGCATCAGCACCTTGCCCGGCAGGCGGGAGGAACTCATGCGGGCCTGGACGATAGCGAGGATCATGCGCGCCTGACGGAGATTCGTTGGCGCACTGTAGCGCCTGAAGGTCAGCCGCGCGCCGCCAACTCTTCCCGCGCCTTGATCCGCGCCAGGATGTCCTTCGCCGCCCGGTCCGTCTCCTTCAGCGGCTCATAGCTCCAGCCCTCGAAGACGCCGGCGAAGGGACGCGCGGCGCCGTGGGCCTGAAGCTCATCGTGGAAGAGGCGGAACTTCAGGCTTTCGCCCTCGGTCTTGAGGATGAAGACGGGCTTGCCGGTGGAGGCGGCCTCGGCGGCCATGTTGGTGGAGTCCTCGGTGACTGCGATGTAGTCGGCGGCGGCCAGGAAGGCGAAGTAGGGGTTCTCGCCCTCGCCGTCCCAGATGGCGCCGGGCAGGTGGTTGAGGCGCGCGGTCAGCAGGGCGCGGGCGGCGTCCGGCGTGCGGCGCGAGAAGGTCATCAGCAGCGAGCCGCCCTCGGCCTCCAGCGGCCGCTGGAGTTCGGCGGCGATGCCTGCGGCGCGTTCGGGGGTAAGATCGAAGGCCTTGGAGCGTCCGCCGATCAGGGCGGCCACGCGCGGGCGGGGCAGGGCGTCGATCTCGGCGGCCCAACGCCTGTATTCGGCGGCCAGCCGCTTGGCGGTCACCCGGTGGGGCGAGCCGGTGATGGGCAGGACGTTGTCGCCCGACAGCCGGTCATGGCGCGGCGGTATGATCAGGTCGAAGGCGCCGGGCGGGGCGCGCGGGTCCTGGATCTGGACCACGAAGGTTGCCCCCTTCGACCAGCGGCGCGCCGCCATGCTGAGCGGCAGGGTGGCGCGGCCGGCGGCGATCCAGATGTCGGGCCAGGGCGGGGCGATGTCGCTGTCGGGCGTGAGCCAGCGGCGCGGCGCCGGCATCAGCCACCAGGGCAGGCGGCTGCCCTGGCCGCGCCAAGTCACGCGCTTCACGACGATGTCGGCCTTGCGCCGCCGGCTCACCGCCTCGGCCAGGCCCACCACCTGGGCCTCGATACCCGCGCGGCCGTCCGACACCGCCCAGATCGTCAGGGGCGTCAGCACGGGCTTGGCGGCGGCAGGCGGCAAAGGCGCTTCCCCCGAAGCAGGCGCGAACTCTCAGCCGCGCGGTGAACGCGGCGACCCATGCCTGCCGATTATGACGGACCTATTTCTAGACCCACTCGACCTTGAGGATTTCGTAGGCCTTCACGCCGCCGGGGGTGTTGACCTCGACCACGTCGCCGACCTCCTTGCCGATCATCGCGCGCGACAGCGGCGACGACAGCGAGATGCGGCCCAGCTTCACGTCCGCCTCGTGGTCGCCCACGATCTGGTAGCGGGCCTCACCCTCGGTGTCCTCGTCGACCACGCTGACGGTGGCCCCGAACTTCACCTGGGCGCCCGACAGGCGCGATACGTCGATGACCTGGGCGCGGGCCATCTTGTCCTCGATCTCGGCGATGCGGCCCTCGATCCAGCCCTGACGCTCTTTGGCGGCATGGTACTCGGCGTTCTCGGACAGATCGCCGTGGGCGCGCGCCTCGGCGATGGCCGCGATGACCGCGGGCCGCTCCAAGGTTTTCAAACGCTTCAGTTCATCGTCGAGGGTGTGATAACCCTCGGCGGTCATAGGAACTTTTTCCATACGCGGGTTTAGCTCGTCGCCCCTGGGGAGGAAGTTCCGGACGCGGGCATGGCGGCCGGGGGCGGAAAGATTAGTCCGGCGGGCCGCCGGTTTCAACCCCACATGCTGCGATGCGGCGCCGTCTTGACCGGAAACCCGGGCCGGGTGAAGTCTCTCGCGGGGAAGTTGGGGGCTCGCATGTATCGTCTGCTGATAGCGCTCGCGATCTGGCTCGCGGCTCTCGGGGCCTTTGAGGGTCAGGCAGCGGCCGCCCCTCCGCCCCTCGCGGCCTATGGCGGCCTGCCGGGCGTCGAAGAACTCCAGCTTTCCCCATCCGGCGAGCGCTACGCCCTGGTGGCCCTGGTGGCGGGCAAGCGCCAGCTGGTCGTGGTGGAGGCGGGCAAGGCCCTGGTCACCCTGGACACCGGCGACGTCAAGGTGCGCGAGCTGATGTGGGCGGGCGACAACTTCGTGCTGGTCGTCACCACCAAGACCTATGGCGTCGATCGCCAGGCGTTCACCCGGGGCAGGCTGGAAGTGGCCCAGGTGCTGGTGGTCAATGTGGCCAAGCATCGGGCCAAGGCCGTGTTCGATCACAGCGACCAGAAGAACGGTGTGTGGGGCTACTATCGCGCGCGCCAGCGCGACGGGCGCTGGTACGGCTATTTCGGCGGGCTGACGGTCACCGGCGGCGGGACCGGTTACCTGGTCAGCGGTCATCCGGACCTGTTCGAAGTGGATCTGGAAACCGGCTCCGGCCGCCAGGTGGCGCCGCGCGCCGACGACGGACACCATCGCGGCTGGCTGGTGGGCCCTGATGGCGCGGTGGTCGCGACCCAGGACTATTCCGAACGCTCCG
The DNA here is from genome assembly GCA_028291055.1 of Caulobacter sp. Taxonomy (GTDB): domain Bacteria; phylum Pseudomonadota; class Alphaproteobacteria; order Caulobacterales; family Caulobacteraceae; genus Caulobacter. The sequence continues at coordinate 12,676 of JAQGIP010000048.1, read as the reverse complement.
GCGACTGGAAGCTCTATGCCGGCAAGAGCGACGGCGATCAGATCGCCCAATCGAGAGAACCGCTGGACGGAGCCTATATCGTGGGACCGGGCCGAACGCCGGGCACGCTGGTCTATGCCACGAGCCGGGACGACGGCGGAGAGTCCTGGTTCGAACTTCCCGAGCGGGGAGGCCAGGCGCAGCCGCTATTTGCGGGGGAAGATCCGGCGCGGGCCTATTTCGATCCGCGCACGGGCCTGATGAACGGTGTGCGGATGGAGGGCGCGCAGGCGCCGCGGATGTTCGACGCCGCGCATGCGGCGCGCCTGCGCGGGACGCTCAAGGCCTTTCCCGACCTGTGGGTGAACCTTGTTTCGTGGAACGCCGACTTCACCCGGCTGATCGTCTTCACCAGCGGCGGGGCCGATTCCGGCACCTACTGGCTGGTGGATATCACCACCGGCAAGGCGGATGTGCTGGGCCGTGCCTATCCGGGCGTGCGCGACGCCGAGGTGGGGCCGGTGAGGATGGTCGACTACAAGGCCGCCGACGGGCTGGCCCTGCGGGGAGTGCTGACCTTGCCGGCCGGGCGCGAAGCCAGAAACCTGCCGCTGGTGGTGATGCCGCATGGCGGCCCCTGGACACATGACGACCCGGTGTTCGACTGGTGGGCCCAGGCCTTCGCCTCGCGCGGCTATGCGGTGTTCCAGCCCAACTTCCGGGGGTCCACCGGCGGCGGCGGCGCGCTGTATCAGGCCGGCCTGGGCCAGTGGGGGCGCAAGATGCAGACCGACATCTCCGACGGGGTGGCCGAACTGGCCCGCCAGGGGATCGTCGACGCCAGGCGCGCCTGTATCGTCGGCGGCAGCTACGGCGGCTACGCGGCCCTGGCCGGGGTGACCCTGCAGCACGGGCTATACCGGTGCGCGGTTTCCTATGCGGGCGTGGCCGACATGGGCGCGCTGCAAATCTATCAGACCGACACGGGAGACGATCACACGGGGTCTTCCTCGCGCTTCTGGCGCCGCTACATCGGAACGGGAGCCACGCTGGACGATATCTCGCCCAAGGCCCACGCGGCCCAGGCCGACGCCCCCATCCTGATGATCCACGGCAAGGACGACACGGTGGTGCTCTATGCCCAGAGCCAGTCCATGGAGGCGGCGCTGAAGCGGGCCGGCAAGCCCGTCGATTTCGTCACCCTGGACGGCGAGGACCACTGGCTGTCGAGCGAGGCGACCCGCCAGGCCCTGCTCGCGGCCTCGGTGGCCTTCGTCATCAAGAACAATCCGCCCGATTGATGCGGCCGCCGCGGCAGGCGCGGGCGGGTTGACCGGCAACCCCGGCCGCGCCAAACGTCGCTCGGGGAAGTTGGGGGTGCTTATGGTTCGTCTTTTGGTGGCGCTTGGCGTCTGTCTCGCCGCACTCACGGCCGCGGCCGGCGCCGCGTTCGCCGCGCCGCCGCCGGTCGAAGCCTACGGCCGGCTGCCCGCCCTGGACGATGTGGCCCTGTCGCCCTCCGGCGCCCGGATGGCGATGATCGTCGATGACGGCAAGGACCGCAGCCTGGTGGTGACGGCCCTGCCGGGCGGCCTGCTGGCCAAATTCCCGGTCGGCAAGGTCAAGATCCGCGCCGTCAGCTGGGCCGGCGAGGACCACCTGATGGTGGTGTCTACCGAGACCCACGACTTCGGGGTCGAATATGGCTTCAAGCACGAGATTTCCCAGGTGCTGGTGGTGGACCTGGTCCACGGCACGACCTTCTTCGTCTTCGCCAGCGGCCAGATCAGCAACGCCGTGTTCGGCCTGGACGGCGCCGCCCAGATCGGCGGGCGGTGGTACGGCTTCTTCGAGGGCTTCAAGACCAGCAGCCGGGGCGGTGTCCTGCGTTCATGGCCCGACCTCTACCGGGTCGATCTCGATAGCGGCGAGGCGACCAAGGTCGCGAACGGGGGCGATAACCGCCAGGACTGGCTCGTGGGCGCCGACGGCGCGGTGGTGGCCAACACGGACTATGAGGAGGCGAGCGGCCATTGGCGCCTGTTCGCGGGCGCGGACCACGGCCGGTTGGTGGTCGAGACCCATGACAAGCTGTTCGGCGGCGGTCTGGTCAGCGAGGGCGCCCAGCCGGGCTCCTTCATCTATGCGGTGACCGGCGACGACGGCGACGTCCGCTACATGCAGAGCGCCGGGGCGGATGAGGGCAAGCCCCTGTCGCCCAATGAGCGGATCGACGGCGTCATCCTGGATCGCATCACGGGCCGCGCGATCGGCGTGGGGTTCGATGGCGACGCGCCCAGCACCAGCTTCTTCGACCCCGCCGTGCAAAAGCGGATGGACGCCGTGCGCAAGCCCTTCGCCGGGCGCCGCGTGCGGATCGTCAACTACAGCGGCGACCTGCGCCGCGTGGTGGTGTTCACCACCGGCCCGGGGGATTCCGGAACCTACTGGATGATCGACGGCGCCAAGGCCAGCCAGATCGGCTTTGAATATCCCGACGTGCAGGAGGCCGATGTCGGTCCCGTGCGGATGATCGACTACAAGGCCGCCGACGGCCTGGCGCTGCATGGCGTGCTGACCCTGCCGCCCGGACGGGAGGCCAAGAACCTGCCGCTGGTCGTGCTGCCTCACGGCGGCCCGGAGGAGCGCGACTATCCCCGCTTCGACTGGATGGCCCAGGCCTTCGCGGCGCGCGGCTATGCGGTGTTCCAGCCCAACTTCCGCGGCTCCGACGGCTATGGCGCGGCCTTCGTGCGGGCCGGTTACGGCGAATGGGGCCGCAAGATGCAGACCGACGTCTCCGACGGGATGGCGGAGCTGGTGCGCCAGGGGATCGTGGACCCCAAGCGGGCCTGCATCGTCGGCGCCAGCTACGGCGGCTATGCGGCCCTGGCCGGGGTCACCGTCCAGCAGGGGGTCTATCGCTGCGCGGTGTCCTGGGGCGGGGTGGCCGACCCTCAGGGCCTGCTGCTGCGTTCGGCGGAATCCGGCGTGGCCAACACCGGCACCCGCTACTGGAAGCGGTTCATGGGGGCCAAGGACGCCACCTCGGACGCCCGCCTCAAGGAGGTCTCACCGCTGGCGCTGGCGGGCCGGGCCGACGCGCCCGTCCTGCTGCTGCACGGCAAGGACGACACCGTCGTGCCCATCGCCCAGAGCCGCGACATGAACCGCGCGCTGAAGGCGGCCCATAGGCCCGTGGAGTATGTGGAACTGCCCGAGGACCATTGGCTGTCCACGTCGCAGTCCCGCACGGAGATGCTGCGCCAGGCGGTGGCCTTCGTGGTGAAGCACAACCCGCCGGACTGAACCCGAGCGTTGCGCTCCTTCGGGTAAGCCTGCCAGGACAGGGCGATGACCCCGGCCCAGACCGCTTCCGTGATGATCGTGGGCTCCGGCGCGGCGCACGCGGTGGTCAACGCCATCCTGAAGTCCGGTCGCGACAAGATGTCGAGCCGGGCGCTGATCGACGGCTTCTCGGCGCTGCTGATCCTGCCGGCGGCCTTCTTCGTATCCCTGCCGCATGGGGCGTGGCTGTGGCTGGCGGGGTCGTGGGCGACCCACCTCGTCTACCTCTTCTGCCTGATCAACGCCTTCGAGCGAGCCGACATGACGGTGGCCTATCCGATCCTGCGCGGCGTGGCGCCGGCCCTGGCGGCGAGCGTCGCGGTAGGGGTGTTCCATGAGCCGATCACCCTCTTCACGGCGCTGGGCATCGGTCTGGTCAGCGCGGGCGTGATGACGGTGGGCCTGGGCAGGCATGTGGACCGCCGCGCGCTCGGCTGGGCGCTCGCCACCGGCGCCACCATCGCCACCTATACGGTGATCGACGCCCAGGGGGTGCGCGCCGCGCCCTCCGCGCTCAGCTACATCGTCTGGGTCTATCTGATGCTGGGCGGCGGCATCGGGGCCATCTTCGCCCTGTGGCGGGGCCCGGCCTTCATCGTGGCGGCTAAGTCGGAATGGAAGCCGGGGCTGATCGCCGGCGCGTTGTCCATCGTGACCTACGGGTTGGCGCTCTATGCGTTCCGGCTGGGCGACACGCCCCGGCTGGCGGCGCTGCGCGAGACGTCGATCGTATTCGCCCTGGGCATCGCCATCTTCGTGATGAAGGAGAAGGTGACGACCGGGCGGCTGATCGGCATCGCGGCCATCGGCGCCGGCGCGGCGACGTTGCTGGTGACGGGCTAGGCCTGGTGGTAGGCGGCAGCGCGGCGCGAGAAGCTCAGCGGTACTTGTCGCAGCGATAGACCGCGTAGCGCTCAGGGTTCGCCTGGAAGGCTTCCCAGGGTCCGAAGCCGCCGTCCTTCACGAGCCGGATGGAGGTCACGCCGTTGACGGCCGCGATCTCCCAGATGCTGGCGCCCGACGAACTGATGACGAAGGTCGCCACGCCCTGGCTCGCGGGGAAGTCGTCGGCGCCGTTGGGCGCGGCGCATTGCCCTTGGTAGTGGGCGTAGAGCACGGCGACGGTGCCGGCCGGCAGGGCCGGCTTCTGATCCGGGCCAAGGGCCTGCATGGAGGTGATGGCGAGCTGGCCGTCGCTCCCGCGCCCCATCGTCAGCGTCTTTTCAAAGCGCTGATCGCCCCGCATCTTGGCCTGCGCCGTCGGCGGCCCCACGGCCTTGACCATTTCATAGACGTCTTGCGGGGGCCCGACTGGCTCGTCGGCCCAGGCGAGCGAAGCCACCCCCGCGCAGACGGAGGCGCCGATCGCGGCGATGATTGTGGGGTTCCGCATCGGCATGGAATCCTCCCGGGACTTGCGAACGCGCTCTAAGCGTAGGCGTAGGGCCCGCCCTTTTCCAGCGCGCGCTGATAAGCCGGGCGCGCGTGGATCTTCTTCAGGAATTCGGCGATGCGGGGGCGGCCTTGCGTCGCTCCGCCGCGGTCGGCGGCGGCCTCCAGGGGGAAGCTCATCATCACGTCGGCGGCGGTGAAGTCCTTGCCGGCGAACCATTCGGACTTGCCGAGCTCTGACTCCCAGTAGTCGAAGTGGGTCTTCAGCTGCGGGTCGATGAAGCTGTCCTGGGCCTGTTTGGCGATGCCGCGCACGATCGGGCGCATGAGGGCCGGGGCGCGGTCGGGCATGGTGGAGAAGATCAGCTTCATCAGCAGGGGCGGCATGGCCGAGCCCTCGGCATAGTGCATCCAGTAGATCCAGCGCAGGCGCTCTTCCGTCCCCACCGGCGGCTTGAGGCGGCCGCCCGCATAGTTCTCGCAGAGGGTCTCGATGATGGCTCCGGTCTCGGCCAGGGTGGCGGCGCCGTCGGTGATCACCGGGCTCTTGCCCAGGGGGTGGATGGCCTTCAGCTCCGGCGGCGCCAGCATGGTCTTGGCGTCGCGCTGGTAGTGCTTGATCTCGTAGGGAAGCTCCAACTCCTCGAGCAGCCACAGCACCCGCTGGGAGCGGGAGTTGTTCAGGTGGTGCACGGTCAGCATGGACGGTCTCCGGCGCGATAGGGCTTTAAGGCCAAGGTCGTTCGCTTTGCGCCGGCGTCAAGGTCAGCGCCCCAAAGATCAGCGGGCGATGAGGCCCCCGTCGATGACCAGTTCCGTGCCCGTCACATAGCGGGACTCGTCGGAGGCCAGGTAGACGACTCCGGCGGCGATATCCTGCGGATAGCCCTTCACGCCGAGCGGCGTGGCGATGGCGGTCATGGCGTCGAGGTCGATGCGGTTGGGGATGGCGCCGCCCGCTGCCGCGCCGACGGAGGCGCTGATGCCGTCCCAGATCGGCGTCTCGATGATGCCCGGATGGACGGAGTTGCAGCGCACCCCGTCCTTCGCCGCCGCGCATTCGAGCGCGATGGCCTTGGTGAACAGCCGCACCGCGCCCTTGGTGGCGCAATAGGCGCTCATGTTGGCCGAACCCTTGATGCCGGCCACCGAGGACATGTTGATGATGCTGCCGCCGCCGCTCTTTCGCATCAGGGGCAGGGCATGCTTCACGCCCAGGAAGACACCATCGACGTTGATCGCCTGCTGGCGGCGCCAATCGGCCAGGCTGAACTCGGTGACCGGACCGCCCATGCCGATGCCGGCGTTGTTGACCAAGATGTCGAGGCGGCCGAACAGGGTGGCGGTCTCGGCTACGACCGCAATCCAGGCGTCCTCGCTGGTGACGTCGTGGTTCAGGAAGACGGCCCTGCCGCCCTCGGCCTCGACCAGCTTGACCGTCTCAAGGCCTGCGGCGTCCTGGATGTCGGTGACCACCATGACGGCGCCCTCGCGCGCCATGGCCTCGGCGCAGCCGCGCCCGATGCCGCTCGCCCCGCCCGTGACCAGGGCCACCTTGCCGTCCAGCCGACCGACCATGCGAATTCTCCCAACCTTTTGGTCTTATCCGCGTTCTCTAGCACGCCCTCCCCAGGGGAAAGCCAGATGAACGGAACCTGACTTCCACGGTTCAAAACGCGTTCAGGCGGCCTCTCCTACAACGGGGTCATCGGATGTGGACCGCCCCGGCCCGCAATCACGGAAAACAACGGAGACAGATCATGACGCGCACCCTGAGCGCCATCCTGGCCGCCACCGTGGCGGCCGGCGCCATCGCCACCCCCATCATGGCTTCGGCCCAGCCCTATCGCGGCGACGACGGCCGCTACTACGACCAGGGCCGCGATCCCTGTCAGCAAAAGAAGCATAACGGTTCGACGGGCGGCGCCATCCTGGGCGCCCTGGCCGGCGCGGCCATCGGCTCCAACATCGGCGGCCACGGCGCGCGCACCGAAGGCGCGGTTGTCGGCGGCGTCGCCGGCGCGGTCGTCGGCGGCAACGTGGGCCGCAGTTCCGCCGCCAACTCGGCCGCCTGCGGCGGCGACCAAGGCTACTACGACCAGCGCCGCGAATATCGCCAGTACGGTCAGGTCTACTACTACAACGACGGCTTCTACGACCAACGCGGCCAATGGCGCGGGTACGACCGTCGTCATGACCGTCGCTACTACGAACAACAGTACGGCCGCGGCTACGGCTACGACTCGTACAACTATGGCCGCCGCTGGTAATCCCCCCCGACCCAGCACGGCTTAGAGAGAGGCCCCTCGCGCAAGCGGGGGGCCTTTTTTGTGCCTAGCTGTAGGCCTGCAGCGGCCGCACCTCGAGCACCTCGAGCGGCGCGGTCGAAATGGCCTGGGCCGCCGCCAGGGCGCCGGCGGCGGTGGTGTAGTAGGGGATCTTCATCATCAGAGCGGTGCGGCGCAGCTCGAAGCTGTCGGCCAGGGACTGTTTGCCCTCGGTGGTGTTGAAGACCAGCTGGACTTCGCCGTTCTTCATGGCGTCGACGATGTGGGGGCGGCCTTCCAGCACCTTGCGCACGAACTCGGTCTCGATGCCCTGCTCGCGCAGGAAGTCGCCGGTGCCGGAGGTGGTCAGCACGCGGAAGCCGGCGGCCTTCAGCAGCTTCACCGGCTCGACGATCCAGGGCTTGTCGGCCTCGCGCACGGAGACGAAGGCGGTTCCCTTGGTGGGCAGGGTGACGCCGCCGCCCAGCTGGCTCTTGGCGAAGGCGCGGGCGAAGGCGGCCATCAGGGTCTCGCCGGGGCGGCGCCAGTCGAGGCCCATGACCTCGCCGGTGGAGCGCATCTCCGGGCCCAGCACGGTGTCGACGCCGGCGAACCGGGCGAAGGGGAAGACGGCCTCCTTGACCGCGATGTGGTCGTAGGGCTTGTCGACCAGGCCGAAGCTGGCCAGGGGCACGCCGGCCATCACCTTGGCGGCGATCGCCGCGAGGGGCTGACCAATGGTCTTGGCCACGAAGGGCACGGTGCGGCTGGCGCGGGGGTTCACTTCGAGCACGAAGATGCGGGGCTCGGCGGAGTGGGGCTCCTCGATCGCGAACTGCACGTTCATCAGGCCGCGAACGTTGAGCGCGAAGGCCATGGCTTCGGTCTGGCGCTTCAGCTCGGCGATGGTGGCGTCGCTGAGCGAGAAGGGCGGCAGGGAGCAGGCGCTGTCGCCCGAGTGGACCCCGGCTTCCTCGATATGCTCCATGACCCCGGCGACGTAGACGGTCTCGCCGTCGCACAGGGCATCGACGTCCACTTCGGTGGCGCGCGACAGGTATTGGTCGATGAGCACGGGGTTGTCGCCGGACACCTGGACGGCGGTGCGCACGTAGCGCTCCAGCTGTTCGTCGTCGCGGATGATCTCCATGCCGCGCCCGCCCAGCACGTAGGAGGGGCGGATGACGACCGGGTAGCCGACCTGGTGGGCGGCGGTGAAGGCCTCTTCCGGGGTGCGGGCGAACGCGTTGATCGGCTGGGCGATCTCGAGACGTTCGAGCAGTTGCTGGAAGCGTTCGCGGTCTTCGGCCAGGTCGATGGCGTCGGGGCTGGTGCCGAGGATGGGCACGCCCGCCTGTTCCAGGGGATGGGCCAGCTTGAGCGGCGTCTGGCCGCCGAACTGGACGATCACGCCCAGCAGCGTGCCGTTCTTCTGCTCGACGTGGATTAGCTCCAGCACGTCCTCGGCCGTCAGCGGCTCGAAGTAGAGGCGGTCGGAGGTGTCGTAGTCGGTCGACACGGTCTCGGGGTTGCAGTTGACCATGATCGACTCGATGCCGATGGCGTCGAGGGCAAAGGCGGCGTGGCAGCAGCAATAGTCGAACTCGATGCCCTGGCCGATGCGGTTGGGACCGCCGCCGAGGATGATGGCTTTCTTCTTGTTGGTCGGCTGGCTCTCGCAGTCAGGCTCCTGGCCCAGCGCGCCGGTCTCGTAGGTCGAGTACATGTAGGGCGTTTCGGCCGCGAACTCGCCGGCGCAGCTGTCGATGCGCTTGTAGACGGGGCGCACGTTCAGCGCGCGGCGCGCGGCGGCGACCTCGGCCTCCTTCTGGTGGCTGAGCGTGGCCAGGCGGGCGTCGGAGAAGCCCATGGCCTTCAGCTTGCGCAGGGCGGCGGGGTCGGCGGGGACGCCGAAGGCGCGCACATGGCCCTCGGTGCGCACGATCTCGGCGATCTGGCGCAGGAACCAGGGCTCGTAGGAGCAGGCGGTGTTGACCTCTTCCACGCTCAGTCCATGGCGGAAGGCCTGGGCGATGACGCGCAGGCGGTCCGGCGTGGGGTTGCCGAGCGCGCGCATGACCGCCGACTTGCCGGTTTCGGGATCGTCGGCGCCGTCGATGTCGATGTCGTCGAGGCCGGTCAGGCCGGTCTCCAGGCCGCGCAGGGCCTTCTGCAGGCTTTCGGCGAAGGTGCGGCCGATGGCCATGACCTCGCCCACGCTCTTCATGGAGGTGGTCAGATAGGGCTCGGAGCCGGGGTATTTCTCGAAGGCGAAGCGGGGGATCTTGGTGACGACGTAGTCGATGCTGGGCTCGAACGAGGCGGGGGTGGCGCCGCCGGTGATCTCGTTGGCCAGCTCGTCCAGGGTGTAGCCGACGGCCAGGCGGGCGGCGACCTTGGCGATCGGGAAGCCGGTGGCCTTGGAGGCGAGCGCGGAGGAGCGCGACACGCGCGGGTTCATCTCGATGACCACCATGCGGCCGTCGGCGGGGTTCACCGCGAACTGGACGTTGGAGCCGCCGGTCTCGACCCCGATCTCGCGCAGCACGGCGATCGAGGCCGCGCGCATGCGCTGGTATTCCTTGTCGGTGAGGGTGAGCGCCGGGGCGACGGTGATGCTATCGCCCGTGTGAACGCCCATCGGGTCGATGTTTTCGATGGAGCAGACGATGATGCAATTGTCCGCCGTGTCGCGGACCACCTCCATCTCGTACTCCTTCCAGCCGAGCACGCTCTCTTCGATCAGCACCTCGGTGGTGGGGGAGAGGTCGAGGCCGTTGGCGACGATCTCGCGGAATTCCTCGACGTTGTAGGCGATGCCGCCGCCGGTGCCGGCCAGGGTGAAGGAGGGGCGGATGATGGCGGGCAGGCCCACGAAATCCAGGCCGGCCAGGGCCTCTTCCATGGTGTGGGCGGCGTGGGACTTGGGGCTTTCCAACCCCAGGTGATCCATGGCGTCGCGGAATTTCTGGCGGTCCTCGGCCTTTTCGATGACGTCGGCCTTGGCCCCGATCATCTCCACGCCGTACTTTTCCAGCACGCCGGAATGGAAGAGGTCGAGCGCGCAGTTCAGCGCCGTCTGGCCGCCCATGGTCGGCAGCAGGGCGTCGGGGCGCTCCTTGGCGATGATCTTTTCGACGAAGCCCGGCGTGATCGGCTCGATGTAGGTGGCGTCGGCCACATCCGGGTCGGTCATGATCGTGGCGGGGTTGGAGTTGACCAGCACGATCCGGTAGCCCTCGGCCCGCAGCGCCTTGCAGGCCTGCACGCCGCTATAGTCGAACTCGCAGGCTTGGCCGATGACGATGGGGCCGGCGCCGATGATCAGGATGGTTTTGATGTCGGTGCGTTTGGGCATCGTGGCTCGCGCAAAAGGGCGGTCGCGCCATCGCGCGCCCGGCCCCGATCAGACTGCAGGTTAAGGCGCCCGTTTAGAGAGGGAGTCGGGTGGGTGCAAGCAATGAGTCCTCCCCAGGCGAGCCTGCAGCGAGCCGGTTGGGGAGGTGTCGGCGCAGCCGACGGAGGGGTTTACCGAGTCAAAGGGTGGGCGTGTTGTGGCGTTGGGGTTTGAGCCGTCACCGATGTCGGCGCCAGAACGTGGCTAGTCGCCGGCTCAGTAAGCCCCACCGGCTGCTTCGCAGCCTGCCTCCCCAGCCGGTCCGCTTGGGCGGACCTGGGGAGGACGCAAGAAAATGGGCCGGCTCTTTCGAACCGACCCACGAAATTTTCCGAACGGCGCCTCTCGGCGTAGTCCGGCTGGTCCTTAGGCCTGGAGTTGGCCGGCGGACATTTTGCCGCTTCGCGAGTCGCGTTCGAGTTCGAACGTGACCTTCTGACCTTCGTTGAGCGAGCGAAGGCCCGCACGTTCGACGGCCGAGATGTGAACGAACACATCGGCGCCGCCCTCATCCGGTTGGATGAAGCCGTAGCCCTTGGTGCCGTTGAACCATTTGACGGTGCCGGTAGCCATGTAGAGGTAGTCCTTAAGATCGTGGGCAGGCGAACCGCCCCTCGAAGGGCGGCCGATCAAACGCGGTTGGGGATCGGAAGACGGGTCCGGGCTCGGAAGAAAGAGCCTTGGAAGAGCAGCCGAACCTCGTGCGAATTCGATCCCGTAAATTGTGCGACTTTCCAAAAGTTGGCAAGAGTTTTTGATTCGCCCGGGCCCGCCACGCCTTGTCACAGAACGGGTTGCGGTCACATTTCAAGGGTGCAACGCCGCCTTCAGGAAGGCCAATACCTTGGGCCAGCCGTCGGCGCGGGCGGCCAGATTGCCCGCCACGGTGCCGCCCAACTGGGTCAGCATCTGCAGGCGCGGATTGTCCGCCGCGATGGGGGCGCCGAAGGCCGCGTGGCCGGCGTCCGGGTAGCTCAGATGCTCATGGCGGAAGCGGAAATGGGCCTTGTCCAGACGCGCCATCACCTGGTCGCTCATCGGCCCGGACGGCCACAGCGCAGATGGCGGTCCTCCCCAGGCGAGCCTGCAGCGAGCCGGTTGGGGAGGTGGCGCGAAGCGACGGAGGGGCTTACCGACTCCGACGACTATTCACGGTGTGGCGCAGGTGTTGGTGACGGTACAAACCCAGGCGCCAGAACACGCCCACCCTTTGACTCGGTAAACCCCTCCCCCGCTTCGCGGGACCTCCCCGGCCGATCCGCTTGGGCGGACCTGGGGAGGACGGTTATTTCTGGTCGTCCATCAGGCCGGCGAACCGTTCGAAGAGGTAGAGGCTGTCGGTGGGGCCGGGGGAGGCTTCGGGGTGGTGCTGGACGGAGAAGACGGGGCGGTCCTTCAGGGCCAGCCCGGCGTTGGTGCCATCGAACAGGGAGACGTGGGTCTCGGTCACGGGCTCGGGCAGGCTGTCGCGGTCGACGGTGAAGCCGTGGTTCATGGAGACGATCTCCACCTTGCCGGTGGTCAGGTCCTTCACCGGGTGGTTCGCCCCATGGTGGCCTTGGTCCATCTTCACGGTCTGGGCGCCGAGCGCGAGCGCCATCATCTGGTGGCCCAGACAGATGCCGAACACCGGCTTGCCGCTGTCGATCAGCTTGCGGATCTCCGGCACGGCGTAGACCCCGGTGGCGGCCGGATCGCCCGGTCCGTTGGAAAGCAGCACGCCATCGGGATTGCGCGCCAGGATGGCCTCGGCGCTGGTGTCGGCGGGCACGACGGTGATGCGCGCGCCGATGCCCGACAGGGCGCGCAGGATGTTGCGCTTGACCCCGTAGTCGACGACCACCACGTCGTACTTGCCGTCTTTGGGGCCCGCGTAGCCCTCAGGCCAGGTCCAAAGCCCCTCGTCCCAGGTGAAGGCCTGACGGCAGCTGGCGTCCTTGGCGAGGTCGAGGCCTTCCAGGCCGCTCCAGGCGCGGGCCTTGGCCACCAGGGCCGGGAAGTCGAACTGGCCCGTGGGGCTGTGGGCGATGACCGCGTGCGGCATGCCGGTCTCGCGGATCGAACGGGTGAGGGCGCGGGTGTCGACGCCGGCCAGGCCGACGACGCCGCGGCGGGCCATCCAGCTGGCGAGGTCCGAGTCGGCGCGCCAGTTGGCTGGCGGGGTCGGCAGGTCGCGGAAGATCGCGCCGCGGGCGGCGGTCTCGGCCGAGCCGGACATCTGCTCCAGGTCTTCCAGGTTGGTCCCCACATTGCCCACATGGGGGAACGTGAAGGACACGATCTGGGCCATGTA
>JAQGIP010000044.1 GCA_028291055.1 Caulobacter sp. | reverse complement strand
GGCAGCTCTCGCCGATCAGGTCGCGATAGAAGGCGTAGTCGTCGTCATGGAAGAAGACGGGTTGGCGGCGGTTGCCGCGCTGGGTGACGTGATGCGGAACGCCGGGAACGACGACGCGTGCGAGCCTGGCCATGGGTGGAGGTTGGGCGAGCCAGGGCGAGGAGTCAAATAAGTATAGTGTCCCCTTATCTCGTCCCCTTATCTACGCTACCCCCCAAACGGGCGGCGGGGCCGCGCGCGCGGCCTGATAGCCTGCCGGCCGGCGGCGAAGACGCGCGGCCGGCAGACGGATCGGAAACGCCCATGGCCCCTCTTCGACGCGCAACGGCCCTGGCGGCCGTTCTTGGGCTGCTGGCCCTCGGCCCCGGCGGCCCGGCCCGCGCGCAAGCCGCCACCTCGGCGGAGGGGGACTACCTGACCGAGGCCCAGAGCGGGGTCGACGAGGTGAAGGGCGCCGAGAGCTACTACAACAACGACGACCGCCAGTCGGCCTGCCGGATCATCAACGACGCGCGCCACCACCTCTATGCCGCCATCGGCAAATACGACGCCGCCAGGGCCGAGGCGGAGGCCGACACCTCGGTGAGCGCCGATGAGAGGGCGGAGAATTTGAACCAGCTGGCCGGCGTGCAGGAAGGCCTGGTCAGCCTGCGCGACCGGTCGCTGAACGATTGGCAGGTGATGTGCTGACCGCCCGCCGACAGCCCGCTAACCCAGGAAGATGATCCGCGCGCAGTCGCTCAGCTGGTCGCTGATCATCTGGCCCACCACCTGGTCGCCGGTGCGTCGCTTGATCTCGGCCTTGTCATAATCCATCCGCGCCTGGCCCGCCGCCTTGGCCTGCTCATACAGGGCCGGATCGAAGTGGGAGGTGGCCTCCTGCAGCGCCGCGTCATAGCGCGGCCAGATCGGATCGACGGGCAGGTTCCAGGCCTTCATATAGGAGATGTAGACCTCCACCGTGGCTAGGCACACGGCCATCTGGTCCGGCGTCACCCCCGCCTTGGTGGTCATCGTCTCGCGCGCGGCGACCGGCGTCGGCGCGCCGGCCAAGCCCCCGGCCAGGGACAGGGCAAACACGGCGGCGGCGAGCAGGCGAGGGGCGGTCATGGAGCAGCCTTGAACGACGAGGCCCCAGCCTGACACGGATGCGCCCGCGCCACCCCCGCCATAAAGGGGGCAGGGGCCATGCCCGCCGCGCGGGAAGGCGGGGGTTATGGTCCCCCTATCTTTTCGCCCCGGCGGCCATTCCGTGAGACGCTACGGCCAGCGCAACCGTGGGCCGGAAAAGCGCGGCGCATCAGCCGGGCAAGCGCGGTCTAGGGGCTGACGGCCGGCGTCGCCGCGCGGCTTCCCCATAGATAACCGGGCTCGAACGGCGCGTCCTTGAACTCCAGGGCATAGAGGGCGGAGCCGGTGCAGGTTCCGATGACGCCGTTGGTCCAGACCGCCGGCTTCAGGGCCGCCGCCGCCGGCTGCCCCGCCAGCCAGGCCAGGGCCGGCGCCGGGTTCATGTCCGGGCCCAGGTCCTCGGCGCCCAGGTCGAAGGCCCCCGCATAGATCACCTCTCCCGCCTTCACCTCGAAGGCCGGCGCGCCGAAGCAGAAGTTCAGCTCCAGGATCGGCCCGGGAATGCCGCGGATGCGCCAACGCCCCGGCGGCACCACCAGGGCCACCAGCACCCCCGTCGGCTTGGCGAACAGGCTGGCGGCCGACAGCGCCACGATGTCGGGCGCATGATCCATCGATGACGGCCGCTCCACGCCCGGCGGCCCGACCCGCTCCAGATAGAGGCCAAAGCCGTTGCGGCCGCTCATGTGGGCGAGGCTGGCGATCACCACGCCGCCCTCGGCCGGCGTGGTCGCGGCGATCTCCGCCGGCTTCATCCGGCCCAGCGGCCACTTCGGATCGAGGGGGATCTTCCGATAGCCCGGAAAGCCGCTGCTGGAGAGGCTGCTGAGGTCGCTTCCCGTGGCGGCCAGCAGGCTCAGCTGCCCCCGGTCCAGGCGGTCGGCCCTCGTGCTGGTGCGGATGGTGCTGGCGCGGGCGGCCTCGTTCTTCCAGCTCCGGATCACCCGGCCATGCGGCTCGGCCGCGCCCACCCACGGAGCCAGCTGCGCCACCAGCTCCCCGGCCGGCAGGGCGGCCAGCTTGATCCCTTCCTCGTCCGTCACCGCCACCACCCGCCAGCCACGCACCACCATGCAGTTCTCCAGCGCGGCGGCGAACACCGCGCGGTGCTGGTTGTTCATCATGCCGTGCTCGATGATCCCGCTGATGCCTCCCATCGCTCCCGGCGGCGTGGTCAACTCCTCCAGGGACTTCACCGTCCCTGCGTCCTTCATACAGGCGGCCACGTCGGCATTGTGCAACGCCATGTCGGCGCCCGCCCGGTTGAAATAGCTGTAGCCCGGCGTCATCAGGCTGAGATTGAGTGGCCCGACCCCCGCCCTCGGCGGCGGTAATTCCGCCCGCGCCACGCTCCCGACGCCCAACCCCAGGGCCACCAGCGCCACGGCGCACAACGATGCAGATTTCATGGTGGTTCCCCTGGACGCCGAGCGTCCATTTGACGCGAGTTTGGCGCGCGATCAACCGGCGGCGCCTGATGGTCGGCCACAGGGGACATGATACCTATTTCCCCGTAAGCGCCGCGCTCCGACCCCACCCCGCCCGCTCGGGGAAATAGGTTTCGTGTCCCCGCCTCAAGGCGCCAGGATCGGCCCGAAAAAGCGCACGACGATCGCCGGCCTCCTATCCACTCGTCTCAACGCAGCGGCCAGCCCGCCCCGTCGGACGCCGGTTCCCAACGCGCCATCACCCCGCCACCGCTTGGCGTCAGAACCAACACCCGCGACCATGTCGAAAGCCGCGCCGTCCCGTCGGCCCCAACTGGCAGTTCGCCATGCCAGAACATCATCCGCGCCTTGCCACGATGGCCGACCGCCTGCAGCAGCACCGACGTCGGCTTCACCGCCAAAACCTCCAGCGTGATGTCGACCGGCCCGAGCGGATCGCCATCGACAAGTTCCAGCGAGATCGGAGAGACGGTGTGCAGCGGTGGCTCCGGCGCGCGCAGCGAACCTGTGCTGACGAAGATGGCTCCCGCCAGCCAATCCCGCCCTGGCCAGGTGCTGACGTCATAGCTGCGGCCCATATCCCAGAAGCACCAGGTCAGGTTCGGATTGGCCGCGCCGCACCAGGCGGGCGGCCCGCGGCCGCCCGAATAGTCCATCTGCTGGAACAGCGCCCCCGCCGGGGCCTTCACATGGCCGAAGCCCACCTTGGAATCCAGCGGGCGCGTCAGCCGCGCGACAGCGCGGTGCGAGGCGCTCCCGGTCATCACCACATCCTTCGGCCTTACGACACCGGCGGGCAGGGCAAATGAGTCCGGATCGAGCGTCAGCGCGCCGACCCGATAGGGCCCGTCGCGCAACGGCGGCAGCGGATGAAACGGCTCCGGCAACGCCGCCTTCACCCGCTCGCTGATGTCTCCGGCGTAAAAGGCCTCCAGCCAGCGATCCCGCGCCGGACCGCCCAGAGCGTTGAACGCGCTCGCCTCGGACTTGGTCAGCGCCACGCTGGCCCAGCCCCGCTCCGCCAGACACGCCCGCGTCGTATCCCCGAGAATCGTGCCGTCGGACAGCACCCCGACCACAAGGGTGCCGCCGGCGCCATAGGGCGTTGAGCCATAGGCCCCGCCCCGCACCTTGCGCGCCACCTCGGCGCAGTCCTTCTGATCCGCCGCCAGCTGCTCCAGCGTCCCGCTCGGCTTGGCGATGACGCTTTGCACCGCCTCGCCGGCGCCGGCGGCCGTCAGCATCCCGACGACGGCGAGAAGAGCCGCACTGGCCATTCGCAAAAGTCTCATGACGTCCCCGCAAAGCGCCGCAACCGTTGTGCAGCCTAGGGGCAGGAGATGCCCAAGGCCAGTCCGGCTAGGGGAGGGCGAAGCGTAAATACGGGGCGTAAATACGGGCGTAAATACGGGGACACTATACTTATCTACCCTCCGCTCTCGCCCCCCCGTGCCTTCGGCCCCGGCTTCCCTCTCGCCAGCGCCCGCCCAAGCCGCTGCTCCAACCCGGCGACAAAGTCCGCCGACCCCAGGGGCCTGCCCGTCCGCTCCCCGGCCTGGATCGCGCGATGATCCGCTTCATCCAGCCCGGCGCTCAGGAAGCCCGCCCAGTCTTCAACCCTGTCCAGCATCGGCGCCACGCTCACCAGCCGGTCGTCGCGCCCCGCCAGGTGCGCCCGCGCGCTCGACCAGGACCAGTCCTGCGCCCGCGCCGCCA
>JAQGIP010000033.1 GCA_028291055.1 Caulobacter sp. | reverse complement strand
GAGGCTGGATCACAGACCACTCGAAATCCGTCAGATCAAAACGCGCCATCTCAACCTCCATCCTAGGAGGATTGAATCAGCGACCCCCTGATTTGGGAATCCCGTTTATGGGTATGTGACCTAGAGGCGACATAGCTCGCTCTTTCAAAGAGTTGGAGCGGGTTACGGGCGGAAAACCGCTTCGCACTTTTCCTCAACCCGCTCTAGGCCCGACTGATCTAATCCGGCAGGAAGATGAAGTTGAACAGGTAGTCTTCCCGCGCCACCCCCGGCGCGTGGCGCGTGATCATGTCGATGCGCTCCAGCGGCGTCAGCGTGCCGTTCGACAGCACGAAGGCGCGGTAGCCGTAGGCGCAGACCCCGGCGATCATCTCGGCGAGCGGCGTCTTGGTGTGCAGCTCCTCCATCTCGATCAGCAGGTTGGGCCGGTCGCGCTTCAGGGTCTCGGCGGCGCCCTCGAGCACCTCCTTCTCGAACCCCTCCACGTCGATCTTGATGAAGCCGATGTCGGTGATGCCCATGTCGTCTAGGCGGGCCGACTTGATGTGCACCACGGAATGGTCGCCTCCCACCTTGACGGCGCTCAGCGAGGCTCCCTGGTTGGAATAGCCGTGGGCCGAGCGCGGCACCAGCAGCTCCGCCGCGCCTGTGACGTTGCTCAGCGCCTCGCGATGCAGGCTGATGCGGCCCTCGCCCCAGGACGACAGCATGCGGAACAGCTTCGGATTGGGCTCGAAGGCGTGCACCGCCCGGCTGTGGGGCAGCATGGCGTAGGAATAGACGCCCTTGTTGGCGCCCACGTCGATGGACACCCGCCGCCTGTCGGCCAGGAAGGGCGCCATCTTCAGCTCGGGCTCGCCGATCCGCAGGTTGCGCCGGTACAGGTAGCGGATGCGGCTGTCGGCGGGGAGCAGGGCCTTCAGCCGCTCCTCCAGCTTGAGCGGCGGCTCCCAGGCGCTATCGGCCCGGACGTCGGGAGATCGATCGTAAGCCGTCATCGTCCCGGATCTCAATTCTGGATGCTTGGCTGGCGCATGTCCGGATGGGACGATAGGCGCTGAGTCCACCAGCCGACATAGGGTGGGCGTGTTGCGGGGTGATGACAATGCAGGTTCTGATGACGCAGGCCGCCCACGGGCGGATCGCCGGACGGCTGGCGGCCCTGGCGCCCGATCTTGAGGTGGTGACGGTCACCGGCGCCGACAGCTTCGCGCGGGACAGCGCGCCCGTGACCGCCGAACTTGTCGACCCCGACATCGTCTGGTCCAGCCTCGACATCTATCCCGGCCCGCTGATGCCGACCTTGATCGGCGCGGTGCTGCGGGGCAGCCGCAAACCCTGGCTGCAGACCTTCAACGCCGGCCTCGATCTGCCGATCTTCAAGGCCATCATGGCCAAGGGCGTGCGCATCACCAAGAGCAGCGCCCAGGCGACGCCCATCGCCGAATACGTCCTGGCCCATGCGCTGAGCCTGATCGTCCCCATCACCGCGCAGGCCGACGCCCAGGCCGCCAGGACCTGGACCCGCACGCCCTACCAGGAGGTGTCGCAGAGCCGCTGGACCCTGGTCGGCTACGGCAACATCGGCCGCGCCATCGCCCAGCGCATCAAGCCCTTCGGCGCCCAGCTGACCGTGGTGCGCAAGTCGTCCGCCAACGACGGCCTGGCCGACGCGGTGGTGGGCCAGGCGGCCCTGCCCGAGGTCCTGCCGCAGTCCGACGTCGTGATCCTCGCCTGTCCGCTCAACGACGAGACCCGCAACCTGGCCGACGCCGCCTTCTTCGGCGCCATGAAGCCCGGCGCCATCCTGATCAACATCGGCCGGGGCGGCCTGGTCGACGAGGACGCCCTGCGTAAAGGCCTGGACAGAGACCGGCCGGCCCATGCCGTCCTCGACGTCTTCCAGACCGAGCCCCTGCCCGAGGATCACTGGATCTGGAGCCACCCCAAGGTCCGGGTCAGCGCCCACACCTCCAACTCCGGCCAGGGCACGCTGGAACGCGGCGACGACCTCTTCCTGGAAAACCTCAAGCGCTTCCTGGCCGGCGAGCCGCTGATCAACGAGGCCTCGCCGTCGGAGGTGGGACTCTAGCCCCGCCCGATAAACGGCATCGCGGTCGCCATCACCGTCATGAACTGTACGTTCGCCTCGGGCGGCAGGCCGGCCATATAGACCACCGCGTCGGCCACGGCGGAAACGTCCATGGTCGGCTCCGGCTTCAGCGTCCCGTCCGCCTGCGGCACGCCGCCGCTCATCCGCTGGGTCATCTCGGTGGCCGCGTTGCCGATGTCGATCTGGCCGCAGGCGATGCCGAAGGCCCGCCCGTCCAGGGCGGTGGACTTGGTCAGGCCAGTGATCGCGTGCTTGGTCGCGGTATAGGCCGCCGAGCGGGGCCGGGGCGCATGCGCCGAGATCGAGCCGTTGTTGATGATCCGCCCGCCCTGCGGATCCTGGCCCTTGAACAGCCGGAAGGCCGCCTGGGTGCAGAGGAAGACGCCGGTCAGGTTGACCTCCACCACACGCCGCCAGACCGCCGCGTCCAGGTCCTCGAAGGCCACCGGCGGCGCGCCCGTGCCGGCATTGTTGAACAGCAGGTCCAGCCGCCCGAACCGCGCGCGGGCCGCTTCGAACACCGCCCGCACCTGGGCGTCATCGGTCACGTCGCCGGGGCAGGGGAGTGTGGCCGCCGGATCGCCGGCCAGCGCGGCCGTCTCCTCCAGGGCCTCGGCCCGGCGCCCCACCAGGGCCACGCACCACCCCGCCTTGACCAGGGCCAGGGCCGCTGCGCGGCCGATGCCGGACCCGGCGCCGGTGATCAGGGCGACCCTGGTCATGGGCCTCAGGTCCCCGCGTTGATGGGGATCGGCGTGGCCGGGTCGGCCATGGCCGCGGCCAGGGTGTTCATCCGGTAGACCACCGTCTGCAGGTCGCCCAGGTGGCTGTCATAGCCCGGCTTGTCTGCGCGTCCCCACAGAGTCAGCGTCATGCGCGACGCCCCCCAATCGCCGCGCGAACGGTCCAGCATGGCGATGATCCAGTCGCCGTCGGCCATGGCCTTGTCCCACATCGACCAGTAGCGGGCTTCCAACGCCACGG
Source organism: Caulobacter sp. (assembly GCA_028291055.1). Taxonomy (GTDB): domain Bacteria; phylum Pseudomonadota; class Alphaproteobacteria; order Caulobacterales; family Caulobacteraceae; genus Caulobacter. Next base: position 37,113 of record JAQGIP010000033.1, on the reverse strand, counting down.
CGCCGCCCATGGCGTGCTCATAGAGGGCCGTGGCCTTGTCGTGGGCCTGGGGGGTGGCGCCCAGCTTGGCCAGCCGTGCGCGGATCGCGATATCGCGGGCCAGACCCTTGGCGCGGTACTTGGCCACCAGCCCATGCATCTGGACCAGCTTGGCCTTCACGTCGGTGAGGCTTTTGTCGTGCGCCACGCCCGGCGGCGTCAGCAGCGGAACCCATTGGATCGGCATGTATTCGGCGTTGAAGGCATAGGTGTCGGCCGACAGCCCCTGCCGGGATTCCGCCGCCAGGGCCTCGGCCTGCTGGGTCAGCTTCTGGTCGTCTGAGGGAAGCCCGCGCCAATAGATCACGCCGGCGGCCGCCGCGCCCAGCAGCGTCACGATCAGCACAACGAGCCAGACTCCCGGCCCCTTGCGCTTGCGCCGCCGCCCTGTCGGTAACCCGCCGAATTCAGACATCCCGTTCCCCTGTCTCGTTGCGGCTCAGGCGTATCAGAGCCGCCCCGGCCTCGCCACAGGCGCCTATGTGGAGGCGTGACCCTTGGAGAAGGGCCGGTTGATCAGCCGGGCCGTGTCGACCAGCATATGCTTGACGTTGTCGAGGCCCGACCAGGCGTCCGAATAGCGTTCGCTGAAGGCCTGCTGATCGATGCGCACCGGATAGCCACGATCCCTGGCCTCGCTCCACGCCCTCAGGCTGCCCACCGCATCGATCATCCAGCAGCCCCGGTTCACCGCCTCCGCGACCAGATCCCAATAGCGGTCCTGTTGGGCGTCGAGATCGCCGACCGCCTTGTCGTACAGCGCCTGGACGTGAGGCCGGTCCTGCGGCGTGCGGGCCGCGACATCCAGCAGGGTCTTGATGTTGGCCCGCCGATGGGCCAGCCGCAGGCGGTAGTCGTTCATGACGTCGTCGGTGGCCGCGATGGTGCGCCTCAGGACGGGCAGGTTCTGTTCGCTCTCGATGCCGACCGGCGTCAGCCGTCCCAGCCATAGGTTCATGCGCGCCGCCGCCTCGAAGGAGGCGATATCGGCGGATGCGTCGTCGCGGGCCTGGGCGGCGATGACCAGCACCTTGTGCTGCATCCGCTCCTCCGCCGTCGGGAACCCCACCCAGGCGGCGGCCAGCACGGTCGCGCCGATCACCCCGGCCGCCAGGGCCAGCAATTGCGGCGCCTTCACCTTCGCGCCCGTCCGCGGCGCTACGCCGAACACCAGGGCCGCCGCCGCCAGCGCCGTCGCACTGAGCGCCCAACCCAACGTCTCGCCGATCATCCGCCCATCGGAGAAGCCCGGCTCCAGGGAGAGTTTCAGATGGCGCAGGAGCACCGCGCCAATGGCGACCAGCGCCGCCGTCACCGTCGCCGCCAGCAGCGCCGGCGTGATGTCGGGACCCGACTGGCGTCCGCCCGTGGGAAGCCGTCCACCCGCCACGAACATGCCGGCGGGCTCCGAGGGCGAGCCCTCGTCCGATACCTTGTCCTGCACGCAAAGCCCCCGCTCGCAACCCCTGCGCAAGTCCTAGCAGAGGCGCGAAAACGCCGCCAGATCGGCAAAGCCTTGCTCCGCTGGCCCTTGCCCCCTAGGTAGCGGCCTCAGATGCGCCCGACCTTCATCAACATCGGCGAACGGACCAACGTCACCGGCTCGGCCAAATTCCGCAAGCTCGTGGTCGATGGCCTGTATCCGGAAGCCCTGGTGGTGGCCCGCCAGCAGGTGGAGGCCGGCGCCCAGGTCATCGACATCAACATGGACGAGGGCCTGCTCGACAGTGAGCAGGCCATGGTCACCTTCCTCAACCTGATCGCCGCCGAACCGGACATCGCCCGCGTGCCGGTGATGATCGACAGTTCCAAATGGACGGTGATCGAGGCGGGCCTCAAGTGCGTCCAGGGCAAGGCGATCGTCAATTCGATCAGCATGAAGGCCGGCGAGGCGGAGTTCCGCGAACAGGCCCGCAAATGCCTGCGCTACGGCGCCGCCGTGGTGGTGATGGCCTTCGACGAGGTGGGCCAGGCCGACACCGCCGACCGCAAGGTCTCGATCTGCGAGCGGGCCTACCGCATCCTCGTGGACGAGGTCGGCTTCCCGCCGGAAGACATCATCTTCGATCCCAACATCTTCGCGGTGGCCACGGGGATCGAGGAGCACGACAACTACGCCCTCGACTTCATCGAGGCGACGCGCCGCATCAAGCAGCTGCTGCCCTACGCCCGCATCTCCGGCGGCGTCTCCAACGTGTCGTTCAGCTTCCGCGGCAACGAGCCGGTGCGCCGCGCCATCCACTCGGTCTTCCTCTACCACGCCATCAACGCCGGCATGGACATGGGCATCGTCAACGCCGGTGATCTGCCGGTCTATGACGACATCGATCCGGTGCTGCGCGAGGCGGTCGAGGATGTGATCCTCAACAGGAAGCCCAAGGCGGGCGGCTCAGCCACGGAACGGCTGGTCGACCTGGCGCCCCGCTACAAGGGTGACAAGGGCGTCGACCGGGTTGTCGACCTGAAGTGGCGCGAAGGCACGGTGGCCCAGCGGCTGCAGCACGCCCTGGTCAACGGCATCACCGAATATATCGACGTCGATACGGAAGAGGCTCGGCTTGGCGTCGAGCGGCCCCTGCATGTGATCGAGGGGCCGTTGATGGACGGCATGAACGTGGTCGGCGACCTGTTCGGCGCGGGCAAGATGTTCCTGCCCCAGGTGGTCAAGTCGGCCCGGGTGATGAAGCAGTCGGTGGCCTGGCTGACGCCCTTCATGGAGGCCGAGAAGGAAGGCCAGCCGCGCCGGACCAACGGCAAGATATTGATGGCCACGGTCAAGGGCGACGTCCACGACATCGGCAAGAACATCGTCGGCGTGGTCCTGCAGTGTAACAATTACGAGGTCATCGATCTCGGCGTCATGGTCCCCGCCGACCGCATCCTCGACGAGGCGGTGGCGCATGGCGTGGATATCGTCGGCCTGTCGGGCCTGATCACGCCCTCGCTGGACGAGATGGTCTTCGTGGCCGGCGAGATGGAGCGGCGCGGGTTCACCATCCCCCTGCTGATCGGCGGCGCCACCACCAGCCGCACCCACACCGCCGTCAAGATCGAGCCCTCCTACCGCGCCGGGTCGACCACCTATGTCCTGGACGCCTCCCGCGCCGTCGGCGTGGTCTCGGGGCTGTTGTCGCCGACCGAGAAGGATCGGCTGCAGGCCGAGACCCGGGCCGACTATGTGCGCATCCGCGAGCAGTTCGCCCGCGGCCAGGAGGCCAAGGTGCGCACCCCGATCGCGGCGGCGCGGGCCAACCACTTCCCGATCGTCTGGGAGCGCTACACGCCGCCCAAGCCCAGCTTCATCGGCGTGCGCAGCTTTGGCCCCTATGACCTGGCGGATCTGGCGCAGCACATCGACTGGACGCCCTTCTTCGCCAGCTGGGAGCTGGCCGGACCCTTCCCGGCCATCCTGGAGGACGACGTGGTCGGCGAGGCGGCCCGCGATCTCTACCGCGACGCCCAGGCCATGCTGAAGCAGATCATCGCGGAGAACTGGTTCGAGGCGCGCGGCGTGGTCGGCCTGTGGCCGGCTCAGGCGGATGTCGATGATATCGTGGTCTTCGCCGACGAGGGCCGGACCGAGGAGATCGGCCGCTTCCACACCCTGCGCCAGCAGATGTCCAAGAGCGAGGGCAAGGCCAATGCGGCGCTCTCCGACTTCATCGCGCCCATCGGCGGTCCGGCCGACTACATCGGCGCCTTCGCGGTCACCGCCGGTCTTGGCGAGGCCGAGGTGGCGGCCCGCTACAAGGCCGCCGGCGACGACTACAACGCCATCCTGGCCGCCGCCCTGGCCGACCGCCTGGCCGAGGCCTTCGCGGAGGCGCTGCACCGGAAGGTGCGCCTGGAGCTGTGGGGCTATGCGCCCGACGAGCCCTTCGACCTGACCGCCCTGATCGGCGAAAAGTACCAGGGCATCCGCCCCGCGCCTGGCTATCCGGCCCAGCCCGACCACACGGAAAAGGCGACGTTGTTTAAGCTGCTTGACGCCGCGGCGGCCACGGGCATGGAGCTGACCGAGAGCTTCGCCATGACCCCCCCGGCGGCGGTCAGCGGCCTCTACTTCAGCCACCCCGAAGCCCACTATTTCGGCGTCGGCAAGATCGACCGCGACCAGGTTGCCGACTATGCCCGGCGCAAAGGCTGGGAACTGGCCACGGCGGAACGCTGGCTGTCGCCGATCCTCAACTACGAGCCCACGCGGGTCCCGGCGGGCGCGGCGGCCTAAGCCGCGTCGCGATCGGCGCGGATGGCGTCGGCCAGCGCTTCAAGCGCCTGGGTCAGCGACGCCGCCAATGCCGGATCAGCTACTATCGCCTCGGCGCTCAGGTCGTCGGGCAGGTGGGGCAGGGTGATCGAGGCTTCTTCCACCACACCGGCCGTCATCACATTGAGGTTGTCGCGCATGTGGGCAGGCGCGTGGAGGGCGCGCGCGGCGGTGTTGATGATGGCCGGGCGTTTCTCATAGACGCCGATCACCGAGACCAGCCAGTCGAGGCCGTTCTTCATCACGCCCGCGACGCCGTGCGCATATTCCGGGCTGCAGAGGATCAGGCCGTCGGCGGCCAGCACCTGGGCGCGGAAGGCTTCGACCGGCGGCGGCGCGGGATCGACGTCGAGGTCGGGATTGAAGTGGGGCAGATCGCCCAGGCCGTGGGCCACGCTCACGCTCACACCCGGCACATCGAGCAGGGCCAGGGCGGCGACGACGCGGCTGTTGGAGGAGGCGGCTCTCAGGCTGCCGGAGATGGGCAGGATGCGCATGGCGCCGCTCTAGCGGGAGTCGCCGGCCGGTGTCAGGGGACGCCGTGATACCAGACGCCGGTATCCTCTGCGGCCTGCGGCATCGGCGGGTCTTCTGGTGGCGACGGGGCCGGCATGGGCGTCGCGGCCTCGGGCGCGGCGGGCGCCTCCGTGGGAGCGGGGGGCGCGGTTTCGGCCTTGGGCGCGATATTCGCGGCCGGGGGCGGCTCGGCGGCGGTCGGGGTCGGCTGGGCTGGCGACGCGATCATGGCGGCCGGTTCGGGGGCTTGAGGCGCGGGCGTCGGCGGCAGGGGCGCCAGCATCGCCGGGGCCTGAAGCGGGGCGCTGGAGACCGTGGTCGCCATCAGGGGCTGCGCCGTCGACATCGGCGCGGGCGCGTCGGGCGTGTCCAAGCTGGCGGCGTCGGGGGTGTTGTAGGCCAGAGCCTGACCCAGCACTGAGGCCTGGGTCTTCAGCTTCCTGGCCGTGACCTCGCACTTCTCGGGCGGCGACCAGGACATCCACATCTGGGCCAGCTTGGCGGGCGGGGCGTTCTTGGCGCCGTTCCAGATGGCCACGCCGCGCTTGGCGGCGGCCGCGCCATAGGGCGAGATGAGCTTGGGGCTGGCCTTCTCGGCGGCTTCGATGGCGCTCGCATAGAGCTTCAGGTCGCCGCGGGCCGTGGCGCGGAGCTCCGGATAGATCTTGAGGTCGGCATCGATCCCGTCGGGGCCCGGGAATTCCTTCTCGATGCGGGTCACCTCCGGCATCGCCTGATCGTAGAGCGACAGGTAGCCGGACAGGGCTCCGTAGCACCAGGAGACATAGCCATAGTCGTCGGCGGGGGCCTGCATGCTGGCGGGCATGGCCGACAGGATGGGCTGGACGGCGGGCGGCGGGGTCTTGGAGGGCGTGGCCGGGCGGGCCTGGGTCGCCACGGGCGCCTCATCGCCGGCGAACAGCAACAGCAGGGCGATAAGGACGCTCGGCGCCATCAGGCGTCACTCCCGGAATTTGGCGTCATACGGCGTCTTCGATGCGACCATAGCCCCCGCCCCCAGGGGTCTCGATCTCGATGACGTCGCCGGGCTCGACGCGCACGGAAAAGCAGCCCGGCAAATCTCTTACCGCGCCGGTCGCGCTAATCAACCGCTGAGCGCCCGGAAGGGCGGGCCCGCCCCCCGCCAAGCCCTGAGGCGCGTGGTCGCGCCGGGTCGATAGCAGGGCCGCCTCCATGGGGGCCAGGAAGCGCACGCGCCGCCGCGCGCCGTCTCCGCCCGGGTGAAGGCCCGCGCCGCCGGAACCCTTACGGATCTCGAAGGTCTCCACGCGAACGGGGAAGCGGCGCTCCAGGATTTCCGGATCGGTGAGCCGCGAGTTGGTCATGTGGGTGTGGACCGCATCGGTCCCGGCGCGCCGGGCGGTGGCGCCGGCTCCGCCGCAGATGGTCTCGTAGTACTGCCGCTCGTCATCGCCGAAGGTGAAGTTGTTCATGCTGCCCTGGCTGTTGGCCAGCACGCCCAGGGCGGCGAACAGGGCGTCGGTCAGGTGCTGGCTGGTCTCCACATTGCCCGCCACCACGGCGGCGGGGGGCAGGGGGTCCAGCATCGAGCCGTGGCGGGTGGTGATGTTGAGCGGCGCCAGGCAGCCGGAGTTCAGCGGGATGTCGTCGTCCACCAGGGTGCGGAACACATAGAGGGCCGCGGCGTCGACGATCGCCGAGGGGCCGTTGAAGTTGGTGGGCAGCTGGTCGGCCGATTTGGTGAAGTCGAGGCTGGCCTCGCCCGCCGCCGCATCGACCTTCACCGTGACCACGATCTCGCCGCCGCCGTCCATGGGCACGCGGGCCTCGCCGTCCTTGAGGCGGCCGATGGCGCGGCGCACCGAAGCCTCGGCGTTCTTCTGGACGAACAGCATGTAGCCGGCGACCACCTCGCCGCCATGGTCCCCAATCATCTGGGCCACGGCCGCCGCGCCGGCCTGGCAGGCCGCGATCTGGGCCTTGAGGTCGGCGATGTTGCGGTCGGGCGCACGGGCGGGCCATTTGCTGTTGGCCAGGGCCGCGCGGGTATCGGTCTCCAGGAAGCGGCCCTCGCGCATGATGGGCAGGGCGTCCAGCATCACGCCCTCCTCATCGATGGTCTTGGAGAAGGGCGGCATGGAGCCCGGCTGCACCCCGCCCACGTCGGCATGGTGGCCGCGCGCGGCGACGTAGAAGGTCGCGGCCTTGTCGTCGGCCTTGAGGAAGACCGGCATGACCACGGTAATGTCGGGCAGGTGGGTGCCGCCGGCGTAGGGGTTGTTCAGCGCATAGGCGTCGCCGGCCTTCAGCACCGGATGGCGGTCGCGCACGGCGCGCACGCTGGCGCCCATGCTCCCTAGATGGACCGGCATGTGGGGGGCGTTGGCGACGAGGCCGCCGTCGGCGTCGAACAGGGCGCAGGAGAAGTCGAGCCGCTCCTTGATGTTGACCGAGTGGGCGGTGCGCTCCAGCGCCGCGCCCATGGCCTCGGCGACGCCCATGAAGCGGCGGTTGAAGAGCTCCAGGGTGACCGGGTCGGGCTTGTCGGTCAGCGCGGTGGCGGCCTTGCGCGCGGCGATGCGGTTGAGGCGGATCAGGCCGTCCGCGCCGGCGGTGGCGCGCCAGCCTTCGGCGACGGCGATCTGGGTGTCGCCTCGCACGATGAGAGTGGGGCCGTCGGCGGTGGTGAGCGCCTCCGCCAATATCACCCGCTCGTCCCCGCGAAGGCGGGGATCCATGCTGAGCGTGGTTGCCGTCGCAGACCCCGCCGCCTTTCCGGAGACTTGGCTTGGGTCCCCGCCTTCGCGGGGATGAGCGGAGGAGGAGGTGTTGCGGGCTTCGGCCTCTACTTCCACGCTGGCGATCAGGATGGGGCGGTCGGGTTCGATGAAGCCGAACAGGCGCTGGTGGTTGATTTCGAAGTTTATTTTGGCGGTGGCGGCGTCGGTCAGGGGGACGGGGAGGGCGGCGTCGGCGCCGTCGTAGCGGAGGCGCAGGCGGGGTTCGGGGGGCGCGCTTTCGGCGCCTTGGTCAGTTATGGCCAAGCTTGTTTCCGCGGCGAGGCGGTTGGCGAGGGTTGTGGCGGCTTGCAGGCCGTTGGCGTCGAGGGGGATTTCGAGGCCGGCTTGGCGGAGCGCTCGGACGCGGGCCTGGCCGATGCCCCAGGCCGACAGCAACGAGGCGTAGCGGGGGCTCAGGATCTCGTCGATGCCGAGGGCTTCGGCCACGGGACAGGCGATCTGGCCGGCGGCGCCGCCGAAGGCCACCAGGGCGTGGTCGCGCGGGTCGAAGCCGCGCTCGGTGGAGATGCGGCGCACGGCCTGGGCGGTCTGTTCGACGGCCACGGCGATGAAGCCCTCGGCGGCGGCCTCGATACTGGCGGCGCCCATGGCGTCGGCGAGGCCGGCGAGGCGCGCGCGGGCGGCGGCGACGTCGAGAGGAGCGTCGCCGTTGGGCCCGAAGATGGCGGGGAAGAAGCGTGGGTCGAGACGGCCCAGGACCAGGTTGGCGTCGGTGACGGTGGCGGGACCGCCGCGTCCGTAGGCGGCGGGGCCGGGGTCGGCGCCGGCGCTGTCGGGTCCCACGCGGGCGCGGAAGCCGTCGAAGGCCAGGATGGAGCCGCCGCCGGCGGCCACGGTCTCCACGTCGAGCATGGGGCTGCGCAGCTTGACCCCGGCGACCTTGGCGGCGTCGCGGCGTTCGAGCACGCCCGCATAGCGGCAGACGTCGGTGGAGGTGCCGCCCATGTCGAAGCCCAGCGCCGCCTTGGCGTTGGCGGCGATGGCGGTCTGAGCCACGCCCACGACGCCGCCGGCCGGACCCGAGACGACGGCGTCCTTGCCCCGGAAGGCCTCGGCGTGGGCCAGGCCCCCGGCGGAGGTCATGAAGTAGAGGGGCGCGCCGCCGATCGCCTTGGCGACCCGCTCCACATAGTCGCGCAGGACGGGGGTCAGGTAGGCGTCGGCCACGGCGGTCTCGGCGCGGGGCACGTAGCGGGGAAGGGGCGAGGCTTCGTGGCTGAGCGCGACGTAGGCGAACCCCGCCGCCTCGGCCAGCCTGCCGGCGGCCAGTTCGTGGGCCGGGTTGAGGTCGGAGTGCAGGAAGGCGATGGCGGCGGAGACGTAGCCGTCGGCGACGGCGGCTTTTAGGGCGATAGCGAGGGCGGTCTCGTCCAGCGTGCGCACGGCCGAGCCGTCGGCGGCCAGCCGTTCATCGGCCTCGACGACGCCGGCGTAGAGGGGCTGGGGGCGGATGATGTCGAGGGCGAAGAGGTCGGGCCGCGACTGGTCGCCGATGACCAGGGCGTCGGCGAAACCCTTGGTGGCGACCAGCAGGGTCCTGGCGCCCTTGCGCTCGAGAAGGGCGTTGGTGGCCACCGTGGTGCCCATCTTGATGGCCTCGACCCGGTGGGCTGGAAAGGGCTCGCCGGGGGCGGCGCCCAGCAGGCGGCGCATGGCCTCGACGGCGGCGTCCGGATAGGTCGGCGAGGCGGACAGCAGCTTGAGGGTATGCTCGCGGTCCTCGGGATCGCGGCCGATCACATCGGTGAAGGTGCCGCCGCGATCGATCCAGAAATTCCACTGATCGTTCGCCGTTGTCATTCCCGCGCCCAAATTCTAAACTGAAGCTCTTCCATGACCTTTTGGCGCAACATTGCAAGCCTCGCCGCGCGTCGTCCCGACGACGCGGCCTGCCCCGACTGCCCGGCGGGATTGCCCGGCGAAGACCCCGCCTTTTCCACGGCGGTGACGGCGCTTGGGGCGAAGCTTGCCAAGGCCGACGGGCGCGCCGACCACAGCGAATTCGCCGCCTTCACCCAGGTGTTCGCCCCCGACGCGGGGTCGGAGCGCAATGTGCACCGCCTCTACGACCTGGCGCGCCAGACCACCCACGGCTTCGAGAGCTACGCGAAACGCTTGGCAAAGCGCTATTCCGGCTGCCCGCAGCTGCTGGAGGATGTGCTGGACGGCCTCTTCCACATCGCCAAGTCGGACGGCTTCGTCACCGACGACGAGCTGACCTATCTGGAGCGCGTCAGCCAGCTGTTCGGCCAATCGCGTCTGACCTACCGGCGGGTGAAGGCCACCCACATCGGCGCCGGGGCGGACGACCCCTATGTGGTGCTCGGCGTCGAGCCGGATGCCGCCGACGACGTGGTTCACAAGGCTTGGCGCCAGGCGATGTCGGCCGCCCACCCGGACCGGGCGCGGGCCCGAGGCCTGCCCGACGAGTTCGTGGAGGTGGCGCAGGCCAAGGCCGCGGCGATCAATTCCGCCTTCGATTCCATCACCCGGGAACGCCGGGACATGGCCCTGGAAGGGGTCGGTTGAGCGGCGCCTGAAAAGCGGTCCCTCCCGGGCGACGGAACCGTTCACGAGGGTGTTTGGTTGACGGCGGGACGTTCCGGGCGGAAATTGCCTATACCAATGGACTACCGCATGTGCGGGGAGTGACGATGGGTACGATCACGGGTAACGGCGCGGGCGGGGCTTTCAGGTCCCTGGCCTGGCTCGGCGGCGCTGTCGCGACGCTGGCGGCGCTGATGGTCGGCGCGGTGCTGGCCGTGGTCTTCACCGCCACCGCCGTGGTCATCGCCCTGATGGCCAGCGCCCTGCTGGCGCTCGGAACCCTGGCCATGCGGGCCAAGCGCACCGTGCGCGCCCGCCACGCCGACCCCGACCTCATCGAAGCCCGCAATGTGGGCGGCCACTCCTGGGTGGCCTACGGCTGGAACGACCGGCGCTGAGGCGCGGGGCGTCCGCCAACTTGCACGGTTCTTGCTTGTCGCCCTGGGCAATCAGGGTCCGACCATGTCCATTTCCGGCGTCAGCGCCTCTCCCTATGTCACCGCGCCCACCACCAGCAGCTCCAGCCTGACGGCGGCGCCGGCCAAGCCCAAGTCGGCGGAAGACGACTTCATGGCCATGGTCAACATGACCCCGGCCCAGCGCATCCGCGCCGCCATCCTGGGCGGCATGGGCCTGACCGAGGAGCAGGTGAAGGCCATGGACACCAAGGAACGCGACGCCATCGAGGCCAAGATCAAGGCCATCATCAAGCAGCAGTTCCAGACCCAGGTAGAAAAGAAGACCGGCATGTTCGCGGATGTGAAGGTCTGAGCTGGGGCGTAGCCGGCTAAAGGCGCTGCCTAAATCCATCCGCTCATCCCCGCCTTCGCGTTAGGGGATGCACATCTCTGAGCGGCGCTGTTTCCCCTTCCACTCCGCTCATCCGGAGATTTTTGGAAGGCTTCAACTTTGTGCGCATCTCCTAGCGCCTTCGCGGGGATGAGTGGAGGTTTGGGATGAGTGGAGTGAGGTCGGGCCTTGGCGACGCGCTCGTCAACAAGCAGTTCCCCCTTCCGCAAAGTCACACTTCCGCTGGCGCCTCTGCGCGTCTAGGCTTGGTTCAAACAAGCGTTAGGGAGACGGATATGATCGGTGTCATCGCGACTTTGACCGCAGCCGAGGGCAAGGGCCCGGACCTGGTGAAGGTGTTCGCAGACTTGGCGGCCAAGGTGAAGGCCAACGAGCCGGGGTGCCTGATGTACCAGCTGACCCAGAGCCGCACCGAGCCCAACGTCTACAAGGTGCTGGAGATGTATGCCGACGAGGATGCGCTGAAGCATCACGGCGGCACCGACTATTTCAAGGCGGCCGGCGCGGGCATCGGCGCCTGCCTGGGCGGCCGTCCGGCCATCGAATACCTCGACGCCGTCTGACCGGGGAAAGCCGTCATGGACCTCGCTTTCAGTGATGAAGACCGCGCCTTCCAGGCGGAAGTACGCGCCTGGATCGCCGAGGCCTATGACGACGACCTGAAGACCCAGCACGGCCAGTCCGGGAACGGCTATCTCGACAAGGCCGGACAGGTGCGCTGGCAAAAGAAGCTGGCCTCGCGCGGCTGGGCGGCGCCGGACTGGCCCGTCGAACTGGGCGGAGCGGGGTTCAGCCCCTCGCAGCGCTACATCTTCAACATGGAGATGAGCCTGGCCGGCGTGCCGACCTCCTCGCCCATGGGCCTGAAGATGGTGGCGCCGGTGATCATGGCGTTCGGCTCCGACGAGCAGAAGGCCCAGCACCTGCCGCCGATCCTCAACTCCGACATCTGGTGGTGCCAGGGCTATTCCGAGCCGGGCTCGGGGTCCGACCTCGCCAGCCTGCAGATGAAGGCCGAGCGGGACGGGGACGACTATGTCCTCAACGGCTCCAAGATCTGGACCACCCACGCGCAGTGGGCCGACTGGATGTTCTGCCTGGTGCGCACCGATGCGTCGGGCAAGCCGCAGAACGGCATCACCTTCCTGCTGCTGCGGATGGACACGCCCGGCATCGAGATCAAGCCGTTGCCGACCCTGGACGGGCCGATGGCGGGCGAGCAGGAGATCAACCAGGTCTTCTTCGACAATGTCCGCGTGCCGGTGGCCAACCGGATCGGCGAAGAGGGCAAGGGCTGGACCTATGCCAAGTATCTGCTCGAGTTCGAGCGCGGCAACGCCTATGCGCCGGGGCTGATGAACGCGCTGAAGAAGGTGCGCCGCATCGCCGCGATGGAGTTGTCGGACAGCGGCGAGGCGCTGATCGACGATCCGGATTTCCGCCGCAAGCTGTCGCAGGCGCAGATCAAGGTCGAGGCGCTGAACGCCACCGAGCTGCGGATTTTCGCGGCCATGGGCTCGGGCCAGCCGGTGGGTCCGGCGTCTTCCATGCTGAAGCTGGAAGGTTCGGAGACGCAGCAGGCGATTACCGAGCTGACGCTGGAGGCGGTGGGGACCTACTCGGCGCCCTTCATCCAGGATACCTGGGCGAACCTGCGGGGCGACAACACGCCCCGGCCGGGCCCGGCCTATGCGGCGCCCGCCGCGCCGGCCTATTTCAACTTCCGCAAGGCCTCGATCTATGCGGGTTCGAACGAGATCCAGCACAACATCATGGCCAAGCTGGTCCTGGGGCTTTAGGGCGAAACCCGACCAACCCGCTGAATTCTATAAGGTCGTCATAGCCGGACTTGTTCCGGTTATCCAAGAACACCGCGGCTAAGTGAATAACGCGCCGACGCTCAGCGGCTCATCTCGACTGCCCGTGTGCATGGCCCCCCGGAACAAGTCCGGGGGTGACGAATGCGGAGAGGCAGTTGAGTCTTCAACCCAGAGCGGCGCTGGCTTGGAGGTCCTCCCCCCGGAGTAGGGCGGCTACTTCCCGGTCAGCAGGCCGATGATGATTTCGGGGTGGGTGTAGTAGGCCATCATGCCGGCCTCCTTCAGGTAGCGGATGCGCGCGCCGGGAAGGTGGGCCCACAGGGGCGGCTCCGGCGGCGACTTCATCGATTCGCACCAGGCCATGGTCCAGGTCTGCCCGCCCACCGAGCGGGGGATATGCCAGCCCATGGAATAGGCGGTCAGTTCGGCGGTGGCGCCCTTGCTGGTGCGGGCCGACAGGGCCTGGCAGTCGCGCACCAACTGGTCGAGCACGGCGGGCTTGTCCAGCGCCTGCAGGTCGGCGGGGTATTCGCTCAGCGAGGCGCGGACCATGGAGCGGACCAGGTCGGTGCGGGTCTGGCGGCGCAGCATCTCGGTGAAGGCGGCAATCAGATGGGGGCTGCCCATCATGGTGCGCGACACCGCCGCCAATATGGTGTGCTCGGGACGCAGCGCGCCCTTGGGCGGGCGCGGATTGAGCAGGACGCCCTTGCCGACCCGGTCGGGATAGCGCTCGGCGAAAGCCAGGGCGGCGCCGACCGAGATATCGCGCGCCAGCAGATCGACGGTCCGCAGCTTCAGCACGTCCATCACCGCGGCCATGTCGTCGGCGCAGGTGCGCAGATAGTCGTCCACCGGCGGGTCGCTCAGGCCGAACCCCGGCCGCTGCGGCACGATCGCCCGGTAGCCGGCCTTGCGCAGCTGGTCGACGAAGACCGGCGCCAGGGTGCGGCCGGTGGAGAAGCCGTGCAGCACGAACAGCGCCTTGCCGGTGCGCGGGCCGTAGTCGATGAAGGCCACCTTGCGATCGTGGTCGCCGGCCGGCGCGGCGCGCAGCCGGCCCTGCAGGTCCGGCGGCTCCAGCACCGTTTCCGACACGCTGGTGACGCTGGCCAGCGCGCTGGTCTCGGCGGCCAGGCGCACCAGATCCTTGGCTTTGCGCACGCCGGTCTTCAGGAACACCGACTTCAGATAGCCCCGGACCGTGGCCTCCTTGACGCCCAGGGCGGCGGCCACCTCCTGGGCGGACAGGCCCTCGGCGAACTTGGCGGCGGCGCGGGCCTCGGCGGGGGTGGCGCCGAACACCGTGCGCAGCACCGCCTCGGTGTCGCCCGTGGGCGGGTGCATGCCGACCATCAGGTCCATGACGCGGCGCACCAGGTCGGGCGAGCGCTTGGCGCCGGTCTTCTTCATGGCCTTGCGCAGGGCGTCGCGGGCGGTCTCGCGGCCGACGCCGATGCGATAGGCGGCGGTGTTCAAGTCGGGCGCCGAGATCAGCGCCTCGGCCAGGCGGGCCTCCAGCGGGGTCAGGCCGAAGGCCTCGGCGGCGGCGGCGGCCAGGGCGCTGTCGCGGGACGGCGCGAAGGCCAGCAGCACCACATGGCGGCCGGGCCGGGTCAGGGCGGCGCGGCAGTCGGGGCTCATGGGCCAGCCGCGGGTGACTTCGGGCAGGCCGGCGGCGGCGGCCACGACGCTGCCGTCGCGGCCCTCGACCAGGCCGGTCATCTGGCCGCTCTTCAGGGCATGGCGGGCCAGGCGGCGGAAGGCGAGAGACTCGGCGGGACGGCCGAACCACTCGGTGAAGGCGGGGTCGGCGTGGACGGTTTCGCCCGAGGCGGTGATCACCGCGCCGCCCACGGCGGCGGTGGGCGTCAGCGCCGCGAAGCCCTCGGCGGGATCGATGCGCGCGGCGTCCCGCAGGACGGCGGCCAGGGCCTCGGGCTCGCTGATGACGGCGGCTTCCAGGGAAGACCAGCCGGCCAGCAGGGCCTCGGTCTGGCGGCCTTCCTCGAGTCCCTCTCGCAGGCGTCGTGAAAGCGGACCGATCGACATGATTCGTAAACTAGCGTTATCCAGGCTCGCGCAAAGCCTTATCCCCAATGTGGGTGTGTCTTTGCGGCAATACATCGCGTCGACCTGCCGGCGGGGCGTAGCGCCAAGTGTTCTGAACGATTGCAGTTTTTCTGGTTGGGCGGCGTTCGAACACCTGTTTAGATCAGGGCGATCGCATCAGGAGCACGCCCCTTGGCCGCCGACGCCCTTTTCACCCCCTTCAAGCTGAAGTCCCTGACCCTTCCCAACCGGGTGGTGATGGCGCCGATGACCCGCTCCTTCTCGCCGGGCGGCGTGGCCACCGAGGATGTCGCCGCCTACTACCGCCGCCGGGCCGAGGGCCAGGTGGGGTTGATCATCTCCGAGGGCACGGGCGTGAACCGCCCCGCCTCGCTCAACGACCCCAAGGTGCCGCGCTTCCACGGCGAGGCCGAACTGGCCGGCTGGAAGAGCGTCATCGACGAGGTCCACGCCGCCGGCGGCCTGATGGCGCCGCAGCTGTGGCATGTGGGCGCCGTGCGCACCCGCGAGCCGGACTGGAGCCCGCCCGGCGCCTATGACAGCCCCTCGGGCCTGTCGCGCCCCGACAAGCCGTTCGGCGAGCCGATGAGCGACGCCGACGTGGCAGACGCCATCGACGCGTTTGCCAAGGCGGCCGGCGCGGCCAAGGATCTGGGGTTCGACGCGGTGGAGCTGCACGGCGCCCACGGCTATCTGATCGATCAGTTCTTCTGGGATGGGTTGAACCAGCGCACGGACCGCTACGGCGGCGCCAAGCTGCCGGAGCGCGCCCGTTTCGCGGCCGACATCCTGAAGGCGGTGCGCGGCGCGGTGGGGCCGGACTATCCGGTGATCATCCGCATCTCGCAGTGGAAGCAGCAGGACTACAACGTCAAGCTGGCCGCCACCCCGGCGGAGATGGAGGCCTGGCTGCAGCCGCTGGCCGATGCGGGCGCCGACGCCTTCCACTGCTCGCAGCGGCGCTTCTGGGAGCCGGAGTTCGACGACAGCGATCTGAACTTCGCCGGCTGGGCCAAGAAGGTCTCGGGCAAGCCGACCATCACCGTGGGCTCGGTGGGCCTGACGGGCGAGTTCATCGCCGCCTGGGGCGGGGAGAAGAGCCAGCCCGCGTCGCTGGACGAGCTGCTGCGCCGCCTGGACCGGGGCGACTTCGACCTGGTGGCCGTGGGCCGCGCGGTGCTGCAGGATCCGCAGTGGGCGGTGAAGGTGCGCGAGGGCCGCACGGCGGACCTGCAGGTCTATGACAGCTCGGCGCTGGCGACACTGAGCTAGGGGGGCTGCCTCAAAACTCCGCTCGTCCCCGCGCAGGCGGGGATCCAAGCAGCTTGTCAGAACGGCGGCTCACCGTGATGACGCGCGCGGACCGCACAGACGACCAGCGCCCCTCCGGAGGGCCAGCTTGGATCCCCGCCTGCGCGGGGACGAGCGGAGGATGGGGTGTATGCCGCCCCTAGGGCCGGCCCCTAGGCGTTGAAGTTCAGTTTCAAACCCGGGCGGGGCCAGCGGGCCTTGTAGAGCTTGCCGGTGCCGGACGCGGTGATCCAGGCGTCGCGCATGTCGGCGCCGCCGAAGCAGATGTTGGTGCACAGGATATCCGGGAAGGGATAGTGCTCGGTGCTGCCATCCGGGTCGAAGGCGGTGATGCCGCCGTTGATGATGGTGGCCACGCAGACCTTGCCGCCGGCCTCCACCGCCAGGCTGTCGAGCAGTTGGTAGCCCGGCAGGTTGCAGATCACCCGCCCCGGCTGGAAGGGCGGCGGCTCGGCCAGTTCGCCCGGCGCGGAGATGTCGAAGGCCCACAGGCGGCCGAGGTTGGTGTCGGCGGCGTAGACGACGCTCTCGTCGGGCGACAGGCCCACGCCGTTGGGCGAGATCATGTGGTCGCGCAGGCGGGTGATCTTCGAACCGTCGGGCCTGGCGTAGAGCAGGCCGCCGTATTTGCGCCCGTCGGGCGTGGAGCAGCCGTGGTCGGTGAACCAGATGCCGCCCTGACGATCGAACACCAGGTCGTTGGGGCCGACCAGCCGTTTGCCGTCGCACGCTTCATAGACGGTCTCGACCTTGCCGCTGGCGATATCGACGCGTTGGATCGAGCCGCCCACATGGCTGGCGGGCGTGGGCCCGGGGATGGTCAGGCCGCTCACATCCAGCCACTCGAAGGAGCCGCCGTTATTGGTGACATAGATGGCGCCGTCCGGGCCGATGGCCGCGCCGTTGGGGCCGCCGCCGGTTTCGGCCACCGTGGTCTTCTTCCCGTCCGGGGTCACGCGGGTCAGCCGCTGGCCCTTGATCTCGGTCAGGATGATCGAGCCGTCGGCCATGGCGATGGGGCCTTCGGGGAACTCGAGGTCTTCGGTGACGAGCTGGATGTCCATAGTGTCCTCCTGGCGGCCTCTGGCGGGCTTCGGGAGGGACTATAAACAGCCGTTTGAACGGAGCTAGCGCCGTTCGAGCGTGCGGAAGACGAAACCGTATTCGTCGTCCTCGGAGGCCGGGTGCTCTTCGCGCGCCACCTCGGTCCACTGGCTCTCGTCGATGGGGGGCATGACCACGTCGCCCTCCACATCGGCGTCGACTTCGGTGATGTAGAGGCGCCGCGCCTTGGGCAGGGCCGTGGCGAAGACGGCCGCGCCGCCGATCACGCAGATCTCGTCCACGCCGTCTTCCTCCGCCTGCTCGCGGCCGATGTCGACGGCCTCCTGGAAGGTCTCGCAGACGAGCGCGGTGATCGGCTCGAAGGAGCCGTCGCGCGACAGCACGATGTTGGTGCGGCCGGGCAGGGGCCAGCGGGGCAGGCTGTCCCAGGTCTTGCGGCCCATGATGATCGGCTTGCCCATGGTCACCCGCTTGAAGATGGCGAGGTCGGATTTCAGCCGCCAGGGCAGGCCGCCGTCACGGCCGATGACGCCGTTGCGGGCGCGGGCCACGGGACCGAGGGTGAGGATGACTTTCATCGGGCCTGCCAGAGGCGATCCAATTCCGCGATCTTCGGCAACGGGTCCCACCATTCATCGGCTTGATTTCGCGGCGCCAGATAGGTGGCCGCATTTTGCCAGACTCGGTGAATGGGCTCTTCGAACACCTCTCGCAAGCGATCTGCGTCTTGGCCGCCGTGAAGGACTGCATCCGCCAGACTTTCAAAGAAGGCGAAGACCCTTTGCATTGCCGCAGTCGCCTCGCCTGTCTCATCCTCGCTGGCATGCAAAGGAATGCCAGCGCGCAAGACCGCCCGCGCCGCCAGGAGTTCGGGGCCGTCCCAAGCCTTGATGTAGGTTTCGGTTCGATCGATGGGATCAGGACGAGCGACGGCGACCGTCATCTGTGCAGGGTCTCGATCAGGGCGAGGGCCGAGCGCGCGCAGGGCGTGGCGGATCTTGTTGCTCGCCGGTCCCAATGCCGCAACCATCCGCCCATCAGAACGCGCCGCGTCATACGTCAAGGGTGTCAGTCCCAGAAGGTCGCTGGGAAGCTGGAGAACCGGCTCTCCGCGCGGGATGACAAACACGCAGCGAGACGGCCCAAGGGCTCCAATGAACAATCCGAGTTCGAAGATGACGTTATCGCGCGGAACCGAGCCTGCATCTCCACGCATGACCCGGACATCATCCGGGGTGAAGACAAACACGGCAAAGTCCGTTCGGCCGCATTCGCCAAGCAATGCGGCGAGCGTCGAGTGGGTGGGCTGAAATACGCCCTGGGGCCAGACGGTTGGCTCGGCGTCGTATTCCAGATTTTCCTGGAGCGCATAGGCGATGGGTAAGCCTTCGGTGGACGAGCCCACAAAGACAGCCGGTCGCTGTAAACTCATTTCGAGATGGGCGCCGGAATACGCGAGTGCGACACGTAATTTTCGAGCCGGAAGTCCTCGAGCTCGAAGGCCATCAGGTCGGTCTTGTCGGCGATATGCATGGTGGGAAAGGGCCAGGGCTCGCGGGCCAGCTGGGTCTTCGCCTGGTCGATGTGGTTCATATAGAGGTGGGTGTCGCCGAAGGTGTGGATGAACTCGCCGGGCTGGAGGCCGGTGACCTTGGCCATCATCAGGGTCAACAGGGCGTAGCTGGCGATGTTGAAGGGCACGCCCAGGAAGACGTCGGCGGAGCGCTGATAGAGCTGGCAGCTGAGCTTTCCATCCGCGACGAAGAACTGGAACAGGCAGTGGCAGGGGGGCAGGGCCATGTCGTCGACATCGGCCGGGTTCCAGGCGCTGACAATGTGGCGGCGGCTGTTGGGGTTGGTCTTCAGGCTTTGCACGACGTTAGCGATCTGGTCGATGACGCGGCCGTCGGGGGCCGTCCAGCTGCGCCACTGCTTGCCGTAGACGGGGCCGAGTTCGCCGTCGGCGGCGGCCCACTCATCCCAGATGCTGACGCCGCGCTCCTGCAGCCAGCGCACATTGGTGTCGCCGCGCAGGAACCACAGCAGCTCCACGATGATCGACTTCAGATGCACCTTCTTGGTGGTCAGCAGCGGAAAGCCCTTGGCCAGGTCGAAGCGCATCTGGCGGCCGAAGACGCCCAGCGTGCCGGTGCCGGTGCGGTCGCCGCGTTCTATGCCGGTGGTCAGGATGTCGCCCAGCAGGCCGAGATACTGCCGTTCCGGATGGGCGGCGTCGGCGGGCGGCGGGGCGGTCTGGAAGGTCGAGTGGGGCGCGAGAGCGTTCATGACCATGAGCCTTGGCGGATGACCGAAGGTGCGGTGATTCGCGGCCGTTTGGTCAGCACGGCCGCGTCATCCACAGGCAAAAGCCTTGCCTGCGGCGTCATGTCCGTTGGAACATCGGCCAACGACAAAAACGGGGGGAGCGACGATGACGCCCATGCTGGCCATCGTGATCATGGCTTTGAGCGCGGCGGAAGCGCCGGCCGCGGGTAGTCCGCCCCCTGTGACGCCCCCCGCTGTGACAGCGCCGCCGCCGGCGGCTGCCGTGGTCAAGGACGAGGACAAGATCGTCTGCGTGTCGGAAGAGGTCGCGGGCAGCATCATCAAGAAGCGGGTCTGCGCGACCAAGGCGGAGTGGAAGCGGCGGCGTGAGCGCGATCGCCAGACCGCCACCGAGGCCCTCGACACCCAGACGGCGTCGTCGTCGCGGGGCCGCGAGTAGCGCTTTTGCAGATCTAGCGGCGAGGTTGCGCCACGCGCCTTTCCCGGCAATGGTCGCGCTAGTTTTTAGCTCGGGTGGCGTGGCGTGGCTGAACTGTTCATCTCCTACAAGTCGGAGGACCGCGCTCGGGTCAAACCGCTGGTCGATGCCTTGATTGCGGACGGCTTGAGCGTCTGGTGGGACGCCCACATCGGCGGCGGCGACGACTGGCGCGACGCCATCGAGCGTAATCTGGAGACCGCCGCCTGCGTCATCGTGGTCTGGAGCCAGGCCTCCATCGGCGCCGGCGGCCGCTTCGTGCGCGACGAGGCGACCCGGGCCCAGCGGCGCGGCGCCTACCTTCCCGTCCGCATAGACCCCGTCGAGCCGCCCCTGGGCTTCGGTGAAATCCAGGCCCTGCCCCTCGACGGCTGGAAATCCAGCCGCAAGGACGCCCGCTATCAGGCGGTGCTGGAAGCGGCCCGGGCCATGGTCGAGGGCCGCGCGGCGGCTCCGGTCGCGGCTGCGGCGCCCGCACCCCCGAAGATCGACCGCCGTCTGATCCTGGCCGGGGGCGGCGCGGCGGCCCTGGCGGCGGCCGGCGCGGGGGCCTTCGTTCTGTGGCCGAAGAAGGCCGATGCCCAGACCCTGGCGGTGCTGCCCTTCGCCAACCTCTCGGGCGACCCGGCCCAGGCCTATTTCGCCGACGGCCTGGCCGAGGAACTGCGCAGCTCCCTGACCCTGGTCCCCGCCTTCCGGGTGATCGGTCGGTCCTCCTCCGAGACCGTGCGCAACGACGAAGCCCGCGCCGCGGCCGCCAAGCTGGGCGTCGCCAACATCGTCACCGGCAGCGTGCGCCGTTCCCCCGATATGATCCGGGTCTCCGCCCAACTCATCAACGGCCAGGACGGGGTCGAGCGCTGGTCGCAGACCTTCGACCGCGCCGATGGCGACGTGCTGGAAATCCAGACCGCCATCGCCATGAACGTCGCTGAGGCCCTGCGGGTCCATCTTGCGCCGGATGACCTCAATGTCGGCGGCACCCGCAACGAAGCCGCGCACCAGTTGGCGGTGAAGGGCCGCGAAAACTATCGCCTGGACAGCTCGGCCAGCTCCACGCGCGCATCCCTTGAGCTCCTGGAGCAGGCGACCGCCCTCGACCCCAACTACGCATCGGCCTGGGCGCAGCGCGGCACCATGAGGCTGATTTTAGCCGACAGGGAGACGACCCTCGCGGCCACCCAAGCCGGCTACCTCGAAGCCCTGGGCTACGCGAAAAAGGCTATCGCCCTGGCCCCGACGCTGCCCGACGGCCATACCCTCATGGCCCTAATCCTGCAGGGGCGACTAGACCTGGCCGGCGCCGAGAGCGCCTTCCGGCGAGCGTTGCAGCTGGGTCCGAATAATTCCTCCACTCTGCGTAATTGCGCGAACGGCCTGGGGTTGCTGGGCCATGCCGCCGAGATGCAGCCCTATGTCGAGCGCGCCATCCAACTCGATCCGCTCACGCTCACCGGCGACATGGCGAAGGGCGCGATCCTTTTCATCCTCCGGCGCTATGAAGAGGCGTTGGCGCTCGCACGGCAGGTCTCGGTCCGGGCGCCCAAGCGAGCTGACGCCCGCAAACTCGCTGCAAAGGCGCTGATCCTGCTGGGGCGAGAGCGCGAGGCGCTGACGGAACGTAAGGCCCTGCCCGAGGATGATCTCTTCGCGCTGACCTGGGAGGCGGTCGCCCAGGCGCGCCTGAGCGACCGGGCCGCCTCCGACCGCATCCTCGCGCGGCTGCTCGCTGAGAACGGAGATGCGGCTCACTACCAATACGCCCAAATCCGCGCCCAGCAGAAGGACACGGCTCTGGCGCTCATTGAACTGGAGGCCGCCTGGACCTTCCGCGACGCGGGTCTGGGGGACGTGTTCGTCGATCCCTTCCTCGATCCCCTCCGCGCCGAGCCGCGCTTCAAGGCGGTGATGGCGAAACTGGGCCTGAAGGCCTGAGGCGACTCAGCCGGCGAAGCCGCCTTCGTCGAGGAACTCCTGCTCGGCCGGTGTGGTCACGCGGCCCAGCGCGCGGTTGCGGTGAGGGAAGCGGCCGAAGCGCTTGATGATGTCGTGGTGGATCTCGGCATATTTGAGGGTCTCCGTGTCGCCCTCCGCCGCCATCAGGGCCCGGCAGAGGGCCACCCCCTCATCCTGGTCGGCCAGGGATTCGGAGTGCTCGAAAGGCAGGTAGAAGAAGGGGCGCAGCAGGGGCTCGCTCGCCTTGTCATGGCCCGCCGCCACGGCGCGGCGCGCGATGGCCCGGGCCAGGGGATCGGTGGCGAAGGCGTGGGCGGAGTCGCGCCACAGGTTGCGGGGGAACTGGTCCAGCAGGATCAGCAGGGCCAGGGCGCCGTCAGCCGACCCCTCCCAGGCGTCATAGCGGCCCCGCGCGGCGGCGTGGTGGACGGGCTCGAACTTCAGGCGGATGGCGGCGTCGAAGGCGTCGTTCTTGGCGAACCATTTGGCCGGGCCGGCGGCGGTCCAGAAGCCGATGACGTCGTGGGGCACGGCGGCCATGTGGGGGGTCTCCAGCGAATCCGGCGCCAAGCTGACAACCGTGCGCTCTCCGTTCAAGTCCGGTTCATGAGCCGGGCGCCAAATTGTTAACAAGGGACAAGGACCGGGTCTTGCGGCCCTCTCGGAGCAGAACATGATCAAGGTGATGACGGCGGCGCTGGCGCTGAGCCTGATGGCGGGAACGGCGGCGCTTGCCGACGATGATCACCCCCATCACGGCGGCGGACACCAGGGCGGTGGACAGCAACAGCAGCAACAACAACAGGCGCCGCCCCAACAGCAGCAGGCCGCGCCTCCGGCTCAGCAACAGCAGCAACAGCAGCAACCCCAAGGCAACCAGGGTGGCCGGGGCGGCGGACATGGCCGGGCCGGCCAGGGCCAGCAGTGGCAAGGCGGCCAGCATGGCGGCCAGGGCGGCGGTGGCGGCGGTGGTCAAGGCCAGCAGCAGCAACAGCAACAACAGCAGCAAGGCGGCCAGCAGGGCGGCCAGTGGAATGGCGGCCAACAGGGCGGCCATGGCGGTCGCGGCCGTGGCGGCGGCGCCGGCGGATACCAGGGCAACGGCCAGCAAGGCGGTTACCAGCAAGGCCAGCAGCAGGGCGGCCGTGGTGGCTATCAAGGCCAGCAGGGCGGCCGCGGCGGCAACCAATGGAACGGCCAGCAAGGCGGCCGTGGGGGCCAGTGGAACGGCAACCAGGGCGGCGGGCGCGGCGGCTATGACCGTGGCCAGCACCAGCTGCGCTCGCGCGACCACAACCGCAGTTCGTTCGACAACGGCCGCTGGCGCCAGTCGTATCAGGCCCAGCACCGCTACCGCTCCAACTGGCGCTACCCGAGCGGCTGGTATGCCTATCAGTGGAGCTTCGGCGAGTATCTGCCGTCCGGCTGGTACAGCTCCAACTACTACTTGAACTACTGGGAGTACGGCCTGCCCGAGCCCCCGATCGGCGCGGAATGGGTGCGCTCCGGTGAGGACGCCATCCTGGTGGACGTCTGGAGCGGCGAAGTGCTCAGCGTCTACGAGGGCCTGTTCTACTAGGCCTTTAAGCCTCAAAGCGACGAGCCCCGGGATCACCGTCCCGGGGCTTTTTGCCGCCTGCGGATTGGTCCACTGACCCAAACCCCCGCTCTTCCCCGCGCAGGCGGGGATCCAAGCGGCCTGTAAGGTTGATGCGGCCGCCTCCCTGGGACGCCGCCCCCCGCCCCTTCGCCCGCTCCTCGCGCGACCATCAGCTTGGATCCCCGCCTTCGCGGGGAAGAGCGGGGCGGGGGTGTCCTGAGTAAATGGACTCCGCGCTAGACGTTGGTGGTGCTGACCGCGCCCTTCTCATCGTCGTTGGTGGCGACGACGCCCTTGGTCTTCACATGGGCGGTGAAATCCCCGACCCAGCCGTCGAACTTTTCCAGGAAGGTCTGGTCGCGGGCCAGATCGTCGGCCTGATCGTCCGCGTAGGGCGCGCCTTCGCCGCTGTCGGCCACCTGCCAGAGGTTGTCGGGAACCTCGATACCGCTATAGCGGCATTGCCAGACCAGGCCCTGATAGGCCAGGCGCTCGTCCTGGTAGGGCTCGGTCTTGGGATCGAACCAGTCCTTGTGCTTGAGGATCTTGGGCCGCCCGTCGGGGCCCAGATCCGGCCCGCCGCCGTCGCAGTAGACGAAGAAGCCGGCGCTACGGCCCTCCAGGTGGTTCTTGTTCAGTTCGGGCCACAGCTCCGAACGCTCCAGCGCCTGGGCCTTGAAGGTGTCCTTCTTGTCGATCAGGTCGGGGCGGGGATTGCCGCCGGCCATGCAGACCAGCCGGTCGAACATGGTCTTGAAGTTGGTGGTCGGTCCATACCAGTAGGTCGGCCCGACAAAGGCCCAGGCGTCGGCGCGCGCCAGCCGGCCATAGAGGTCGAGGTTCCACATCAGGTCGGGCTGGGAGGTGGAGCCCGGCCCATAGCAGTTGCAGGGCCATACACAGAGCGCCATCGAGGAGGAGACGCAGCCGTTGCAGCCCTGGATCTTGGGCTGGCCATGCTGGTTGCCGATGTCCTCGCTGTCGACCTGCCAGCCGGCCGGGATGGCGGCCACCATGCGCTGCATCAGCAGGCGGGCCTTGCTGTCCAGGCCGGGGCAGCCGTGCTGGCGGCGCGCCGAGCCGGAGATGATCAGGACGCGGAGCGGGCGATCCTCGGTGGCTTCGATGGGGGATTCGGTCTTGGGATTTTCGATGCTCATGGGCAGGAAACGCGCGGGGGCGGCAAACGTGACCTTTCGTCCGGCACATCGCTTTCACGGCTGCCCGCCTTGACCTTCGCGCAATTTTCCGCTGTGTAGCCCGGCCTTTGCTGCACCGCCGTTGCGCGGGTGCGGCGTAATTGACCTGCCCAGGAGATAAATCATGCGTGTCTACTACGACCGCGACGCCGACCTCGCCCGCATCCTGGACAAGAAGATCGCCATTGTAGGCTACGGGAGCCAGGGCCGGGCCCATGCGCTGAACCTGAAGGACAGCGGCGTGAAGAACGTCGTGGTCGCCCTGCGCCCCGGCTCGGCGACGGCCAAGAAGGTCGAAGCCGACGGCCTGAAGGTCGTGTCGGTGGCGGAAGCCGCCGCCTGGGCCGACGCCCTGATGATCCTGGCCCCGGATGAGCTGCAACGCGGCATCTACGAGACCGACATCGCGCCCAACATCAAGGACGGCGCGGCGCTGCTTTTCGCCCACGGCCTGAACGTCCACTTCAAGCTGATTGAGCCCAAGGCCTCCATCGACGTGCTGATGATCGCGCCCAAGGGCCCGGGTCACACGGTGCGCGGCGAATATGAGAAGGGCGGCGGGGTGCCCTGCCTGATCGCCATCCACCAGAACCCGACGGGCAACGCCATGGACTTCGGCCTGGCCTATGCCTCGGCCATCGGCGGCGGCCGTTCGGGCGTCATCGAGACCAACTTCCGCGAGGAATGCGAGACCGACCTGTTCGGCGAGCAGGCCGTGCTGTGCGGCGGCCTGGTGGAGCTGATCCGCGCCGGCTTCGAGACCCTGGTGGAAGCCGGCTATGCGCCGGAAATGGCCTATTTCGAATGCCTGCACGAGGTGAAGCTGATCGTCGACCTGATCTATGAAGGCGGCATCGCCAACATGAACTACTCGATCAGCAACACAGCCGAGTATGGCGAGTATGTCACCGGCCCGCGCATCGTCACCTCGGAGACCAAGGCGGAGATGAAGCGGGTGCTGGACGACATCCAGTCGGGCAAGTTCGTGCGCGACTTCATGCTCGAAAACGCCGTGGGCCAGCCCAGCTTCAAGGCCACCCGCAACCGCAACGCCGAACACCAGATCGAGGAAGTCGGCGGCCGCCTGCGCGCCATGATGCCCTGGATCGGCAAGAACCGCCTGGTCGATACGGCGAAGAACTAGAGCCTCAGCCCTCCTCCCCAGGGTCGCCCAAGCGACCCGGCGGGGGAGGTACGGCGAAGCCGGGGTGGGGCTTACCGCGTCAAAGGGTGGGCGTGTTCTGGCGCCTGAGTTGGTGACGGCATTGTCGTTCCGCCACAACGTGAATAGTCGCCAACTCAGTAAGCCCCTCCGCTCCTTCGGAGCACCTCCCCAACCGGCTCGCTGCAAGCTCGCCTGGGGAGGATGGCCTCGCGGGAATCGCCTCATGATCCAACGATGCGGCGAATTTCCTCCCTCTACCTGGCCGGCCCGGAGCTGTGGTTTCCGCAGGCAGGGCCGCATCGCGAGGCTCAACGCCTGATCGTCGAGGCGGCGGGCTACAGCATGCTGGCCGCCGACCTGCCGACGCCGAGCGCCGAGCCCTCTGAGCTGACCGCCCGCATCCTCTACGCCGAGCGCCTGACGCGGCTGCGCACGGCCGACGCCGGCATCGTCAACCTGACCCCCTGGCGCGGACCGTCCTGCGATCCGGCGACTGCCTTCGAGGCCGGCTTCCTGGCGGCGCTGGGCAAGCCGGTGTTCGCCTTCCTCAACATTTCCGGCGAGCACGAGGCCGAGTATGGCGCCCGTGTGGAGGACCAGATCGGCCTCGCCGCCGATGGCGACGGCATGCTGCGCGACCTTGATGGCTGCCTGGTGGAGGACCTCGGCCTGCCTGAAAGCTTCATGCTTTGGGCCGAGGCGCGGCGGCTGTTCGTGATCGTGGCGCTGGACCCGCTGGGTGAGCTGGCCGGGCTGGAGATGTGCCTTGAGGCCGTGAAGGCCTACGACGCTGACTGAACTTCGATCTCAATTCTGGCGGCGCGGAACACGGCCGCATCGTCGTCGGACGGCGGCAGCCTCTCATCGTATGGATCGAGGGACAGATAGAGACCTTCGGCCGTCCAAAGACATTTCAGGTGGGTGATGTAGTAGTACCCACGGTTCTCGACGACATTGAAGTCAAAATCACGGACCTTTGTCAGGGTGACGAGGACGGTGGCGCCGCCCGGCTCCGGAAGGGTCGCGAAGGTCATCTCGATCCGATCCCCGTCTGGCGTCTCCTCGAAGCAGAGACGGGTCAAGCGGCCATCAAGCAGGCCGTCTGGCCCGGCAAGAAATCGAGCCGCCTCTTCATCGACCAGGCGCATCGCTATTCCCACGTCAGACTCCGTTCGCCACGCAGGATGGCTTCCACCTCGGCCGTGTGCTTGCCGCCCTCGCGGTCGTGCAGCACCAGGGGCGGCAACAGCACCAGCGGGGCCTTGCCGGTCTTGACGGCCCGTACCAGCACCCGCTTGGCCGGGGTGTCGGCGAAGGGCTGGATCGGGCGGATGCGGAAGCTGCCCGCCGTCTTGCCCAACTGGGCCAACAGGTCCGCCAGCCGGTCGGCGCGGTGGATGACGGTGATGGTCCCGCCCTCGCGCACCGCCTTCAGCAGGAAGCCGGTCCAGGCCGCCAGACCGCCGTCGGCCATCCAGGCGCCGGTCTTGGCCGGATGCGGCGCGCGCAGTTCGTTCGGGTCGTCGAAGAAAGGGGGGTTGGAAAAGGCCGCGTCGAACACCGGCAGGCCCAGCGCCCGGAAGCCCGCCTCCACATCGCCATTCACCACCTGCACCCGCTCCGCAACGCCGTTGGCGGCGGCATTGGCCGTCGCCAGGCGCACGGCCTCCCCATCCCGCTCGATACCGGTGAAGGCCGTGCCAGGCCGCCGGAAGGCCGCCGCCAGCAACGCCCCGCCGACACCGCAACCGGCCTCGATCACCCGCGCGCCGGGCGCCGCATCGCAGGCGGCCGCGAGCAGCGCGGCGTCCATGCCGGCGCGGTATCCCTTCGCCGGTTGGGTGAGGCTTACGCGCCCGCCCAGCACCTTATCTTCCGTCACAACCACGAGATGGGGTTTCCGCCCTTGTGCCCGCCTTGACCCTGCCCTATCCCGCCACCATTGTCGCCAAGGTGAAGGAGCGCGCAGTCTTGGACGCAGCCAAAGCGGCCGTCGCCCGACCGGAAGGGTCCGTCGAACGTCTCGTTCGGCTGGCCGGCCCGGATATGGCGAAGGTCGATGCCCTGATTGTCGCGCGGATGCAAAGCCCGGTGGCGGTCATCCCCGCCCTGGCCGAGCACCTGATCGCGGCAGGCGGCAAGCGCCTGCGCCCGTTGCTGGCCGTGGCCGCCGCGCGGCTGGCCGGTTCCGAGAATGACGCCTTCCTCAAGCTCGCCGCCGCCGTGGAGTTCATCCACACCGCCACGCTTCTGCACGACGACGTGGTCGACGGCAGCCAGCTGCGCCGGGGCAAGGTGGCGGCCCACCTGATCTGGGGAGCGCCATCGTCGGTCCTGGTCGGCGACTTCCTGTTCGCCCGCGCCTTCGAGCTGATGGTCGAGACGGAATCGATGCAGGCCCTGGAGATCCTGGCCCGCGCCTCGCGCGTGATCGCCGAGGGCGAGGTCATGCAGCTGACCCGCTCCCAGGACCTGAACCTGGGCCAGGAAGTCTATCTGGAGATCATCGCCGCCAAGACGGCTGAGCTGTTCGCCGCCGCCGCCGAAGCCGGCGCGGTGTCGGCCGGCGCGGATCAGGCGCGTTCGGACGCCCTGCGCGCCTATGGCCTGAACCTGGGCCTGGCCTTCCAGCTGGCGGACGACGCCCTCGACTACGGCGGCGCCACCGAGACCCTGGGCAAGAACGCCGGCGACGACTTCCGCGAAGGCAAGGCCACCCTGCCGCTGTTGCTGGCCATCAACCGCACGCCGCGCGAGGCCGACTTCTGGGAACGGGTTATCGGCCAGCGCGAGCAGACCGACACCGACTTCCGCCGCGCCCGCGAACTGGTGGTTGGTTCGGGCGCCCTGGAGGCCACCCTGGACCTGGCCGCCGACTATGCCGACCGCGCCAAGCGGGTGCTGGACGCCTTCCCGGCCAGCGAATGGCGCACCGCGCTGGAAGCCCTCGCCGACTTCGCGGTCAGCCGCAGAGCCTAGCTCCCCATTTCCGGGAAACTACGCATAGGTGATCAACCCGAAATGGGGCTAGAATCATTATCTCAACTCGGGGGACGCGCCGCACGAGCGGCGCGATGCGTACGGCAGTGGTCGGAATAGTTGTGGCATGAGCGGACCCCGGGTCATCGTCGTTGAGGATGAGGCGCTCGTCGCGCTGATGATGGAAGACCTGCTGGCCGACCTCGGCTGCGAGGTCGTGGCCTCGTTCGGCGCGGTCGACGCGGCCATGGACTGGCTGAACGGCCAGGAACGGGTTCCGGACGGCGCCCTGCTGGACATCAACCTGGGCGGCAAGCTGGTCTTTCCCCTGGCCGAGGCCCTGCAGGCCCGCCACGCGCCCTTCGCCTTCGCCACCGGCTACGGCAACATGAAGCTCGACGATCGCTTCGCCGGGGTGGCGGTGCTGACCAAGCCGATCAATCCGGCGCGATTGCGCGAAGTGGTGCGCGGGTTCGGGCGCGCGGCCTGATCAGAAGCCGGTGAAGACGGTCGAGCGCGCGCTGGATGGCGTAGTCGTGGTCGCGAAGGTTAGTGATCGCTTTGCCAAGCCGCTGTTGAGCGATGTTGCCCAGAGCGCCCATCGCCAACGTGTACGATGATCCCGCGACCTCGACCGGAAGCGAAATCAGTCCGTCCGCCTGCATACGCGCCGTGGGATACAGGGGCGCAACGACGACAGTGTCCAGCACGTACAAGAGATGTGATTGGAGCGCGACGATCAGCGGGACCCGCTGGCGGGCATGGACGTCGGGATTGTCGAAGACATCGACCTGCGGATCACCAGTTCCGCCACTCCCTGCCGAACTCTCCGTCCTCAGCGATGCAGCGGTTGTAAGAAGCGATCGCTTCGGCGTTTTCGCTCGCCCACGCCTTTGCGCGCTCCTCAGCGGCGGCGGGGCCAAGCGCCGCCTTCAGTGCGCGCTCCATGACAAGGTCCATCTGGACCTTCGCGGCGCGCGCCTGCTCCAGCAGCTTTTCATCGATCTCAAGCTTGAGTTCGGCTTTGCCCATGGGCTTACGATAACCCAGGCCGAGCCTTTTCGCTATCGTCTGAGCCGATGCGTGAACCCGGGTGCGCTCACGGCTTCGAACCCCATCGCTTCCCAGAAGACTGGCGCGGCGGCCGTAGCCCGCGCATTGGCCGTCAGCAGCGGCGCGGCGGCAAAGCCCTGCTGCATCATCGCGCCGGCCAGCACCCGGCCCAGGCCTGAGCGTCGGAAGGCGGGGCGGACGTAGAGGCGGCGCATGCGCATGGCGGGCTCTCCGGCGCCGGTCTCGATGGTGACGCCGCCGATCGCTGCGAGCTCGCCGCCGAGGATGCCCGCGAACAGGCCCTCATCCGGCCCGTCGAAGCGCTCCTCGCCCGATGCCCACTGATCCGCCAGCAGCGTCATGTTGCGCACCCCCTCGGCCACCGCCTCGGCCAGCAGGGCGTCGAAGCCGTCCGGCAGGGCCTCGATGACACGGATGATCTGGGTCACGCGGCGCCGACCCCGAGCCATTCCAATGGGGGAGGCAGGTCGAAGGCGGCATAATCGATTTGGAGCACGCGGCGGCGTGACGGCGTGGCCGCCCGGTCGGGGGCGTGCAGGATCGGTGTGGCGTAGGCCCACACGTCGCCGGCCTGCGCCAGACAGACGGCGAGGTCATGCTCGCCCGCGCGGGCGGCAGCCTCGGCCGCCGGCACGCGGCCCAGGCGGTGGGAGCCCAGCGCGGCCTTCAGGGGTGCGTTGCCGGGCCCGCAATCATCGAGGTGGATGCGCAGGGTGACCATGCGCTCGAGCACGCCGATGGGCGGGGCGACATGCAGCAGACCGTCCTTGAGGGACCACGGCCCGAACCCGTCGATCTCCACTCGTTCGCGGACGACAATGGTGCGGTCCTGATGCCAGGCCACCGCCCAGTTGGCCTCCGGCGTCTTGTCGAACAGGACGGCGCGCACGGGGCGGGCGTCGTCGCCCAGCAGCATCTTCGCCAGAAGACCGACGGGTCCCGCCGGACCGATCCAGGGCGTGAAGGCCGCGTCCGCGTTCAGTCGGCGGCCAGGTCCGGTTACGAGAGCCCGGTCCGCCGTCCGGCGCAGGTCCGCCAGATCGCCGGCGGCGAGGGCAGCCGGAAAGTGGACCGCGCCGTCTTGCGCGATCGAACGCGCGCCGGCCTGCGTCATCATCACCCCGGCGAAATCATCTTCTCGGGCCGGACCAACGCGTCGAACTCCTCGTTGGTCACATAGCCGCCGCCGACGGCTTCCTCGCGGAGCGTCGTGCCCTTCTTGTGGGCCGTCTTGGCGATCTTGGCGGCGTTGTCGTAGCCGATCTTGGGGGCCAGCGCGGTGACCAGCATCAGCGAGCGCTCGACGCCGGCCTTGATGTTGTCGAGGCGCGGTTCGATGCCGACCACGCAATGGTCGGTGAAGCTGACGGCCGCGTCGGTCAGCAGGCGGCAGGACTGCAGGAAGTTGTAGGCCATCACCGGGTTGAAGACGTTGAGCTCGAAGTGGCCCGAGGCGCCGGCCACGGTGATGGTGGTCTGGTTGCCGAACACCTGGGCGCAGACCTGGGTCAGGGCCTCGCACTGGGTCGGGTTGACCTTGCCCGGCATGATCGAGCTGCCCGGCTCGTTTTCCGGCAGGCTCAGTTCGCCCAGGCCGGCGCGGGGGCCGGAGCCTAGGAAGCGGATGTCGTTGGCGATCTTGAACAGGGCGGCGGCGGCCGAGTTGATGGCGCCGTGCGAATAGACCATGGCGTCGTGGGCGGCGAGCGCTTCGAACTTGTTGGGAGCGGTGATGAAGGGCAGGTGGGTGATGGCAGCGATCTTGGCCGCCACCAGCTCCGCGAAGCCGATCGGGGCGTTCAGACCCGTGCCCACCGCCGTGCCGCCCTGGGCCAGCTCATAGAGGCCGTAGAGGGTGTCCTTGATGCGCCGCACCGACGACGACACCTGGGCGCCGTAGCCGCCGAATTCCTGGCCCAGCGTCAAGGGCGTGGCGTCCTGGGTGTGGGTGCGGCCGATCTTGATGATGTCGGCGAAGGCCTCGGTCTTCACCTTCAGCGCCGCATGCAGGTGTTCCAGGGCTGGCATCAGCGACTTGGCCACTTCCTCGGCGCAGGCGATGTGCATGGCGGTGGGGAAGGTGTCGTTGGACGACTGGCTCATGTTGACGTGGTCGTTGGGGTGGACGGGCGACTTGGAGCCCATCACCCCGCCCATCATCTCGATGGCGCGGTTGGAGATCACCTCGTTGGCGTTCATGTTCGACTGAGTGCCCGACCCGGTCTGCCAGACCACCAGGGGGAAGTGGTCGTCGAGCTTGCCGTCGATGACCTCCTGGGCGGCGGCGATGATGGCCTTGCCGATCACCGGGTCCAGCCGGCCCAGCTCCATGTTGGCCTCGGCGGCGGCGCGCTTGACCACGCCGAGCGCGCGCACGATCGGGATGGGCTGCTTCTCCCAGCCGATCTTGAAGTTGCCCAGGCTCCGCTGCGCCTGCGCGCCCCAGTAACGGTCTGCGGCGACCTCGATGGGGCCGAAGGTGTCGGTCTCGGTGCGGGTGGCGGTCATCGGGGTCCCTCTCGAATATGGGAGGGGTGTTAGGACGCAGGCGCCGCCTAGGCAATACGCGAGCGGGTTGAGGAAAAGTGTGAAGCGGTTTTCCGCCCGCAACCCGCTCCACCTCTTAGAAGATCGAGCCTGTCGATCGAGACAGGCTCGGGGAAGCTAGACGATACCTTCCGCGATCAGGCTCCTGGCGCAGTCGAGGATGGTGTCCTCCACCG
Organism: Caulobacter sp.; assembly: GCA_028291055.1. Taxonomy (GTDB): domain Bacteria; phylum Pseudomonadota; class Alphaproteobacteria; order Caulobacterales; family Caulobacteraceae; genus Caulobacter. The sequence goes on along the minus strand of JAQGIP010000033.1, from coordinate 4,422 downwards.
GACGCTGCCTCCAGCCCAGCACGCTGTGGGCCTTGGCGGAACTCATTTCCTTCTTCTTGCCCAGCGAGCCGACCACCGAGCGGATGCCGGGGTCGAACAGGGCGATGATGCGCAGCATGAAGTCGGGCAGCTCGCGGCTCGGGACCTTGGCGTCCTTGCCCAGGCCGGCCTTGAGGATCTTGGCGATGTCGCCCATCCACAGGAAGGGGCCGGCGCCGATGAAGCGCTGGCCGGCCGCCTCGGGGCGGGTCATGGCCAGCAGGTGCAGCTGGGCCAGGTCGCGCACGTCGACGATGGTGAAGCCGATGCGGGGCGAGCCGGGGGTGGAACCGTTCATCAGCCGCTCGACCAGCTGCAGCGAGGTGGAGAAGTCGGGGCTGAGCGCCGGGCCGATGATGGCGGCGGGGTTGATGACGGCGAGGGAGGTCTTGCCGCCGCTGTCCTTCATGAAGGCCCAGGCCGCCTGTTCGGCGATGGTCTTGGACTGGGCATAGGCGCTCACGTCGTGGCCCTTCACGTCGGTCCAGAAGCTTTCGTCAAAGACCGTGCCCTCCGCGACCTTCTGGCCATAGGCGACGGCGGCGACGGAAGACGTCAGCACCACCCGTTCGACGCCGGCGGCCACGGCGGCCTTCAACACCCTGAGCGCGCCTTCGCGGGCCGGGATGATCAGTTCGTTGGGATCCTTCGGCTGACCCGCCGGGAAGGGCGAGGCCACGTGCAGGACGTAGTGGCAGCCGGCCACGGCCTCGGCCCAGCCGGCGTCGGCGGAGAGGTCGGCGGCGGAGAAGGTCAGGCGCTCGTCAGGCTTGGTGATCTTGGCCAGGGTGGCGCGGACCTCGGCCTCGCGGGCCAGGTTGCGGAGGGTGGTCTTGACCCGGTAGCCCTGCTCCAGCAGGGCGGCGATGCAGAAGCCGGCCAGCCAGCCGGAGCCGCCCGTCACCAGAACCGTCTTGGTCTCAGCCATATCCCCGCCCTATCTGATCAGTGTTTAGATATACATGCCCAAGCTGTGCCTCGCCGTCAAGCTCGCGGCCCGGGCCGGTGTCGTGTATCGCGGGGGCCCTGGAGGCGATCTTGGACGATACCGACGGCTGGACCCACCACGGCAAGGTGCGCGCGCGCGAAGACGGCGGCGTGCTGGAGATCGTGGTCGACGGCCTGACCACCCAGGCCAAATACTACAAGCCCCTGATCTACGAGTTCTTCCGCAAGGCATGGCGCGGGTCACGGCCGACGTGGGGGGAATTCTCGGTCGAGATCCGCATGGAATATGTCGGCGATCCGCCCTGGCTGGACCTCGACAATCTGGCCAAGGCGATCCTCGACGCCATCAAGGGCTATGCCTTCCACGACGACGCCCAGGTGGCCCGCCTGCTGGTCGAGCGGCATGAGGGCGAGCGGGAGCGGATCACGGTGACGGTGCGCAAGGTTTCAGAGGCGGCGTTGACCCGGCCGGGCGAGGTGCGCGGATGATCGAGATCCTGAAGACCACCGATCCGGTGCGCCTGAACTTCACCAAGACGATGCTGGAGGGCGCGGGCCTCAATCCGCTGCTGGTCGAGGCGTCGGCCTATCCCGGTGTGCTGGCGAGCCGCCTGCTGGTGCCCGACGACGAGGCGGCCCAGGCCCGGCGGCTGATCAAGAGTGTCGAGGACTCTCTGCGCTGAACGGTCCCCAGGTCTTAAGCGGTCTCCAGAATCGGCGACGGCCGCGCCCCCGAGGGGAACGCGGCCGCGCTGGCGCAAACCTGGCGGGGAAAAACGCCCAGGCTTAGCGGTATTGCTGAAGACGCGTCGTACGAAGACCCGCCAGGCCGTGGCGGTCGATGGACCGCTGCCACGCCAGGAACTCCTCGGAGGTCAGGCGGTAGCGTTCCAGCGCGTCCTCAAGCGAGAGCAGGCCCCCGCGCACGGCGGCCACGACCTCGGCCTTGCGGCGGATCACCCAACGCCCGGTATCCGGCGGCGGGAGGTCCCTCAGCGTCAACGGCGCACCCGTGGGGCCGATAACGTACGACTCCCCGCGGCTGTTCGTGCGCGTCTGCTGTTGTTGCAACATGGCTTTACGCCTTTCCCACCATCACTGTTGATGAGAACTATACGCCGCGGCTCCTAACAGCCGCTGAATCGTATTAGTAAATAAGATTCTAATCATCTGGTCCCTCGTGTACTAATTCGGCACAGTGTGGATTTTACATCCGGTTAATCAGTATTAATCTTACGACTACCGGATGATGTTGATCAGTTCGTCCAGCATTGTGTCGGCTGTGGTGATGATCTTCGACGAGGCGGAGTAGGCCTTCTGGGTGGTGATCAGGCCGGTGAACTCCGAGGACAGGTCGACGGTCGAGGCTTCCAGGCTGGAGGGCGAGATCTTGCCCGCCCCGCCGGCCCCTGCCGCCTTCAGCGTCATGGTCCCGGCGTCCAGCGTGCCCATGTAGGCGTTGCCGCTGATGGACTGCAGGCCGTTGGCGTTCGGGAAGGTGGCGATGGCCACCTTGGCGATCTTGCGGACCTGGGAGTTGTCGAACAGGGCCGAGACCACGCCGTCCGCGCCGACCTGGACGCCGATGATGTTGCCGGCGCTGGCGCCGTCGCCGCTCACCGAGTTCACGGTGGAGGCCGAGGCCAGCTGCGTGAGCTGCTTCAGGTCGAAGGTGAACGACTGTTGGGCGATGCCGAGGGACGTGCCCCAGGCGGGCGAAAGGCCGCCGGACGCGGCGAGGTTGATCGTCGGCGACGAGGGCGCGGCCGGCGGAACGGTGGCGGGCCCGAACAGGGTCGTCTTGTTCAGATCGATCGTGCCGTCGGTGTTGAAGGTCACCGTGCCGGCCTTCACCTGGCCCGACGGCGTGCTTGTCACGTCGGAGGCCGGAACCGCGTAGATTTCGGCGTTCCAGACGTTGGGGGTGGTGGTGCGCGAGAAGGCCAGCGCGAACTTGTGCGTGCCGCCGACCGAGTCGACGACGCTCAGTTCGATGGGCGTCGCGTCCGGTGCGGTGCCGCTGGCGCCATTGGTCGCGGCGTAGGCGGCCATGCTGGCGGTCGAGGCGTTGTAGGTTGATGACGCCGGAATGGGCGTCGTCTGGTCGAGGTTGGCGCTGATGCCGACCGAGCTGGTCTGCTGGACCGCGGCGCCCAGGTTCTTGACGTTGATCGCCCCGAGCTTGCTCAGGTCCGACGGGTCGCTGTCGAAGGTGCCGTTGGCGAGCATCGGCCAGCCCTGCAGGTAGAGGCCGGCGTCGTTCTTGAGGAACCCGTCGGCGTCCGGCTCGAAGGTGCCGGCGCGGGTGAATTCCCGCGGATCCGCGGCCGTCAGGCCTGCGCCCTTGGTAGTGACCACGAAGAAGCCATCGCCGGAGATCGCCAGGTCGGTCGTCGAGGAGGCGGCTTGGATCAGGCCCTGCTGGCTGACGTAGGAGTGGTTGTTCCCCTGCACGCCGCCGGCGGAATACTCGCCTTTCACGGCCTGCGAGGTGACCATGGTGGAGAAGTCCACCTGGTTGCGCTTGTACGCGGTGGTGTTGACGTTGGCGATGTTGTCGGAGATCGCGGCCAGCGCTGAGGAGTTGGCCACCAGGCCAGAGACGCCTGCCAGCAGTGCGGAATTGATGCTCATGGTAGGTTCCGTTCTTTCCTAGGTTGCCGCGTGCTGCGGGGGCCGATCGGCGTCGCTAGGCCGTCGCGGGGGGCGGCGTTTTGCCGTCCGGGTTCAAAGGGGATGCGGCGCATCAGGATGTCGCCGGTGGGGTCGTGGTGTTGGTGTTGGTGTTGGTCGCCGTCGTGGTCGCGGCGGGCTGTTCGACCGAGACCACCTTGGTCCAGTCGACCGGGCCGCCGTTGACGGTGATCGAGGTCGTGCCGTTGTCCTGGGTGACGCCGGTCACGACGCCTTGGACATAGTTGGTGGTGGCGATGCTGGCGCCGGCGGAATCATTGGCGGTGACGCGCAGGGTGTAGGTCCCGCCGTTCGGCAGCTGGGCGCCGGACAGGTCCTTGCCGTTCCAGGTGAAGGGGTGGTCGCCGGCCTTCATGTTGGTGGGCGCTTCGGCGTGGACGACGTTGCCATTGGCGTCCAGCACCTCGACCTTCAGATCGGCGGGCGCGGCGTCCAGGTTGTAGGTCCACTGCGCCTGGCCGTTGGTCAGGTTGGCGTTGTCGCTGGTGGCCTTCACGTTCTTGCCGATCAGGGTGACGGCGGTGGAGATGCCGCTGGAGGTGTTGGAGACCACCTGCTTCAGGAGCGTGTTGGCGTTGAGCTGCTGCTCGACGCCGGTCATCTGCACCAGCTGTTGGGTGAACTGGTTGGAATCCAGCGGCGAGGTCGGATCCTGGTTCTTCAGCTGCGTGGTGAGCAGCGACAGGAAGGTGTTGAAGTTGTCGGCCAGGCTGCCGATGCCCTGGGTCGTCGCATCGGCGA
>JAQGIP010000133.1 GCA_028291055.1 Caulobacter sp. | reverse complement strand
GCCGGAGCCGCCCGCGCCGCCCGCCCGCCCCGCGCCCTCGGCGGCCGACTTCGCGACCCTTGAGGAGACGCCCGAGGCGCCCGCCCCGGCCCGCGCCGAAACCACCGCCCGCACGCGCCTGAAGCTGACCCCCACGGCCAGCGACGAGGAGTTCCGCGAGGTCTTCGAGACCGCCGGCGGCCGTGAGGCCACGGAGACGCCGGAGCCGGCCGCCACCGCCGACTGGACCTGGAAGGACGTGCTGTCGGGCCTCGACGGCGCCGACGCCGCGGCCGACGAGAACCTGGCCGACAAGCTGGCCGCCGAGATCGCCACCATGGGCATCGACCCGGCCGCCCTGCTGCCCAAGGCCCGCGTCGACGAGATCGCCGCCGCCGTCCAGACCCGCGATGCAGTCGGCGCGCGCGAGGTGGTGCGCAAGCTGGCCCCCGCCGCCATCCGCCGCCTGGTGCGCCGCATGTTCTCCGACGCTGTCCTGCGCGGCCAGTCGGAGCGGTTCCTCAAGCGCTACGCCGCCGCCCTGGACGAGGCCGCCGAGAGCGACCGCGAAGGCTTCCTGGTGGCGACCCTGCTGGCCACCGACGCCGGCCGCGCCTACCTGCTGCTCGACGCGGCGGCGGGGGATCTGGCCTGAGCCATCCTCCCCAGGGTCGCCCAGCGACCCGGCTGGGGAGGCGCCGCGACCCGTAGGGCCGCGCGTAGCCTGAAGCGGGGTGGGGTTTAGCGAGTCAAAGGTTGGGCGTGGTCTGGCGCTTGAGTTGGTGACGGCATCGGCCCCTGCGCCACAACGTGGCTACCCTTTGACTCGGTAAACCCCTCCGCGCCTTCGGCGCACCTCCCCAACCGGCTCGCTGCAGGCTCGCCTGGGGAGGACGGCTAAAAGCCCAGCGCCAGCCCCTCGACCCTAGGGTCGGAGCCGCCGGCCATCACGCCCGTCTGCGGATCACGCACGATCAGCTGCGCCGCGCCGCTGCCGCCCCAGGCGCCGGTGCGTTGCAGGCGGTGGCCGAGGGCCTCCAGGCCGTTGAGGACGGGCTCACCGAGCCGAGTTTCCACGCGTAGTTCATAGGGCGCAGGCAGGTCGTGGGGATCGGTGCCGGGCCAGACGGTCCAGCGCGGCGCTTCGACGGCCGCCTGCACGTCGAGGCCGCCGTCGATGAGGGCGACCAGGGTCTGCAGGTTCCATTGCGGCTGGCCGTCGCCGCCCGGGGTGCCGCCGACCGCGATGGGTGTCCCGGCGGCGTCCGACAGCAGGTAGCAGTTCAGCGTATGCACGGTGCGCTTGCCCGGCTCGAAGAGGTTGGGGTGGCCCTCCTGAAGGCTGAAGCCCCGGCCCACGCGGTTGTTGAGCAATATGCCGGTGTCGCGCGCCACCACGCCGCTGCCGAAGGCGCTGGAGACCGACAGGATCAGCGAGACCATCATGCCCGCCTCGTCCACTACGCAGAGGTAGGTGGTGTCGCCGTCGGTCAGGGCGGGCGCGACTGCCTCGGAGGCGTGGTCCGGATCGATGGAGGCGAAGCGTTCGGCGGCGAAGTCCTTCGAAAGCAGGGCCGCCATCGGCGTCGGCCCGAAGTCGGGGTCGCGGGCATGGGCGAGGCGGTCGGCATAGGCGCGCTTGAGCGCCTCGGCCTGCAGGTGGACGGAGGCGGCGTCGTTGCGGGCCACGGCCTGCGAGGGCGCCTGCTCAAGGATGTTCAGCGCCTCCAGCAGGATCAGGCCCTGGGTGGGAAGACCGGTCTGGTGGATCGTCAGCCCGCGATAGGTCGTGCTGATGGGGGACTCTACCGGCGTGGTGTGGGCCGCCAGATCGGCCGCCGACAGCGCGCCGCCCTTGCCGGCGACGGCGTCTGCGATCTGACGGGCGAGATCGCCCTGATAGAAGCCGCCCAGGCCTTCGGCCACCAGTCCACGCAGGGTGCGCGCGAGGTCCGTCTGGCGCAGCAGATGACCGGGCGCGGGCGCCGATCCGCCGGGCAGATAGACGGCGGCGGCTGCCGCGTCGGTCTTCAGGAAGCCCTCGCACATCTTGATCGCCGCCGCGCCGAAGGGCGTCAGGGGAAAGCCGTGTTCGGCGTGGCGGATGGCGTCGGCGGCGAGGTCGGCCAGCCCCAGGCCCGCGCCATAGCGCGCCAGCAGGGCCTCCACCGCGCCGGGCAGTCCGGGCGCGCCGACGGCCAGGGCGCCGCGCAACGGCATGCGCACTCCGCCGGGCGTCTGGTCGCCATGCCGGCGCATCTGCTCGATCGTCGCGGAGGCCGGCGAGCGGCCGCTGCCGAGGAAGCTCAACGGGGCCTCGCCCGGCCGGTGGACGAGGGCGAACAGGTCGCCGCCCAGGCCGCACATCTCGGGCATCACCACCGCGGCGGTGAGCGCCGCAGCTATGGCCGCCTCCACCGCATTGCCGCCCCGCTGCAGGATTTCCAGCCCCGCCGCCACGGTCAGCGGGTGGGCGGCGGCGACCATGCCGCGCGAGGCCAGGGTCGGGCTGAACCGATGGCGGGGCCAGGCGCGGAAGGGCCGGCCGCTGGGAAATCCGATCACGTTTGGGCTCCGATAAAGCGGGAGGGTGCAACGGCGGCGCGGCTTCCGTCCAGAGCCGGGGCCGATACTATGGGCCATGTCCCCGATCCGCCTCACCCTGTGCGACGAACGCTGGCCCATCGCGCGGGCCTTCGTCATCGCGCGCGGGGCAAAGACCGAAGCGCATGTGGTGGTCGCGGAACTGGCCGATGGGCCCCATCGCGGGCGCGGGGAGGCGACGCCCTACGCCCGCTACGGCGAGAGCGTGGAGCGCGTGCTGGCCCAGATGGAGACCGCCCGCACGGCCTTGGAAGCCGGGGCCGGCCGCCCGGCCTTGCAGGGCCTTCTACCGCCGGGCGCCGCGCGCAACGCGCTCGACTGCGCGCTGTGGGACCTGGAGGCCAAGCGGGCCGGCGTGCGGGCCTGGACCCTGGCCGGGCTGGCGGCGCCCCGGCCCGTGGTCAGCGCCTATACGATCAGCCTGGGCGAGCCCGAGGCCATGGCCCAGGCGGCGCGCGCCGCCGGGGGCCGTCCGCTGCTGAAGCTGAAGATCGGTGGGGCGCATGACCTGGAGCGTGTGGCGGCTGTGCGCGCCGCCGCGTCCGGCGCGCGGTTGATCGTCGATGCCAACGAAGCGCTCGCCTTCGACGACCTGACCCGATTGGCGCCGGAGCTGGCGCGCCTCGGCGTGGTGCTGATCGAGCAGCCGCTGAAGGCCGGCGAGGACGGGGCGCTGGAAGGCTGGGCCAGTCCCGTACCCCTGTGCGCCGACGAGAGCCTGCACACCCGCGCCGAACTGGCCGACTGCGCGCGCCGCTACAGCCACATCAACATCAAGCTCGACAAGGCCGGCGGGCTGACGGAAGCGCTGGCGCTGGCCGCCGAGGCTCGAACGCTGGGTCTGGGCGTGATGATAGGCTGTATGGTTGCCACCTCGCTGGCCATGGCCCCCGCGCTTCTGCTGACCAGTGGAGCGGCGTTCGTGGACCTGGATGGACCGCTGCTGCTTGCCCGCGACCGAGAGCCGGGCCTGGTGTTCGAAGGCTCCACCGTCTCTCGGCCCGATGCCGCGCTCTGGGGTTAGAGGCTCGCGTAGTCTCGCTCCAACGCCGCCACGAAGCGCGCGTCCGCCGCCAGGGCGCCAGGGAAGATCGTCTCAATCCGCGCAAAGGCGGCCACGTCGTGGGCGGCGTCGCCGCTACAGGACCGCCCGATGTCCGCCAACCTGCCGGCCATGGGATCAACAAGGGGTGCGCCGGTCTTTGCCTGCCGCACCACGAACCGCATCCAGGCCGCGACGCCCAGCGCCGCGCGATCGATGGGCCGGTTCATGGCCAGCAGGTCGCTGATGGTCCCGAGCAGCCGGAAGGGCAGCTTTTGCGAGCCGTCCCAGGCGATCTGGGAGAGCTTGTGACGGATGGCCGGGTTGCGGAAGCGGGCCAGGATGTCGGCGGCGTAGGCGGGTAGGTCCAGACCGCGCGGCGCGGTTAGGGTGGGCAAGACCTCCTGCGTCATCAGGGCTTCGAGCAGCCGCTCCAGATCGCTGTCGCCCATGGACTGCGCCACCGTCTCATGGCCGCGCAACAGGCCCAGGTAGGCCAGCGTGGAATGGGCTCCGTTGAGCAGCCGCAGCTTGGCGCGCTCGAAGGCGGCCACGTCGTCGGTCAGGATCACACCCACCGACGCCAGGTCGGGCGCGCCGGGGCCAAGCCGGTCCTCGATGACCCACTGGGTGAAGGCTTCGCGCTGGATGGGCCAGGCGTCCTCCAGGCCGATGGCGTCCCTGACCCGCTCGCGCAGGGCGCCGTCGGTGGCCGGGGTGATGCTATCGACCATGCTGTCTGGGAAGCGCACTTCCGCTTCAATCCAGTCGGCCAGGGCAGGGTCGCTTCGCCGCGCCAGTGCGGTTACCGCCCGGCCCAGCTTGTGGCCGTTGCCGGTGAGGTTGTCGCAGCTCAGCACCGTGAAGGCCGCCACCCCTGCCGCCCGCCGTCGCGCCAGCCCCTCGGCGATCCAACCGATGACGCTGGCGGGCCGGGTCGGCTCAGCCAGGTCGCGGATCACGTCCGGGTGGCTGAAGTCGAGGTCGCCGTCCGGCCCCAGGCAATAGCCCTTCTCGGTGACCGTCAGGCTGACCAGCCGAACAGCCGGGTCGGCAAGCCGGAGCATGATCCGCTCGTCGTCGCGTCCGGCCACGGCCAGCTCCCGGACCGAGCCGACGATCCGTAACCGCGTCTCCGCGTCCAGCTGGGCCAGGGTGTAGAGGCCGTCCTGAGGCGTCAGGGCCTGGGCGACGCTCTCGCTGTGCAGCGACACCTCGCAGATGCCCCAGCCCGGATCGGAGGCCAACAGGTCATCGACATAGACGGCCTGATGCGCGCGGTGGAAGGCGCCGGGGCCGAAATGGACAATGCCCGTCGTCACCTTCGAACGGTCATAGGCCGGCAGGTCGACGCCCGACCTCACATGCCCCAACGTCGCCTGGCTCAGCCTCAAAGGGTGACGCCCTGTTTCCACAGCGCGATCTCGCGTTCGCCGTTGCGTTCAGCGCGGGTCTCGCGGCCCGAGGCGGTCTCGATCACCAGCGCCAGCAGGGCGTCGGCGGCCTCCGACGGATCGGTCCCGGCCAGCACCACCCCGGCGTCAAAGTCGATCCAGCGCGGCTTCTTCTCGGCCAGCGCCGTGTTGGTGGCGATCTTCAGCGTGGGCGCCGGGAAGCCCAGGGGCGTGCCGCGACCGGTGGTGAACAGGATCACGGTGGCTCCGGCCGCCGTCAGGGCCGTGGAGGAGACGGCGTCGTTGCCGGGCGCCTCAAGCAGAGCCAGGCCCTTGCGCCCGACGCGCTCGCCATAGCGCAGCACCTGGGTCAGGGGCGCGTGGCCGGCCTTCTGCACCGCGCCCAGGGACTTCTCCTCCAGGGTGGTGATGCCGCCGGCGATGTTGCCGGGGGAGGGGTTTTCGGACACCGGCTCGCCGTGGGCGATGAAATAGCGCTTGAAGGCGTTGATCACCTCCACCGCACCGTCGAACACCGTCCGGTCGATGGCGCGGGCCATCAGCAGCCGTTCAGCCCCGAAGATTTCCGGGATCTCGGTCAGCACCGGCGTGCCGCCCGCCGCCGCGACGCGGTCGGCCACCGCGCCCACCAACGGATTGGCGGTGACGCCGGAAAAGCCGTCCGAGCCGCCGCACTTCAGACCCAGCACCAGGTCGGCGAGGGGGCGGGGTTCGCGCCGGTCGCCCTCGGCCACCGCCACCAGCTCGGCGATGGCGGCCAACCCCGCCTCGATCTCGTCGTCTTCCGCCTGGGCGGTGAAGCTGCGCAGGCGCGCGGGGTCCAGGCCCGGCGCGGCCGCCAGCAGGGCGTCCAGCTGGTTGGACTCGCAGCCCAGCCCGAGGATCAGCACCCCGCCCGCATTGGGATGGGCCGCCAGGGCCGCCAGGATGGAGCGGGTGTGGGAAAGGTCATCGCCCAGCTGCGAGCAGCCGAAGGGGTGGGTGAAGGCATGCACCCCATCCACCCGCCCGGCAAATTCCCGGTTGGCCGCCTCGGCGATGCGCCGCGCGGTGTTGGCCACACAGCCCACGGTGCACAGCACCCAGATCTCGTTTCGCGTGCCGACCCGGCCATCGGCGCGGCGGTAGCCGTCGAAATGGGTCGGGCCGACTCCCGGCGCGGGCAGGGCCTCGGCGACCATGGGCTCGAACCGGTAGCCCTCCTCGCCGACCAGGGCGGTGGCGACGTTGTGACTGTGGACGTGGTCGCCAGGCTGGATTGCCTGGGTCGCCAGGCCGATGGGCCAGCCGTATTTGCGCACGGGCGCACCCACCGCCACAGGCCACAACGCGATCTTGTGGCCCGTCGGGATGTCGGCCCGCGCGGTGATCACAGCGCCATCGATGTCGAGCGCCTCGCCCGCCGTGATGTCACGCAGCGACACAGCCACATCGTCTCGCGGATCGATGCGAAACACGGCGTGGGCGGGGGATGTCGGCAGGTCGGGCATGAGGGGTCCATTGTCCGGCCACGGGGCCGCCAAGGCAAGTAACCGGTGTCATGCCAGGGCGTGGCGCTATGGCGCGGTCCGCGCGCGCGGGGTATGACACCGCTCAACCTGCCGCCGGAGCTGACGTTTGAGCCGATCCGATCCGCCCGCCCCCCGTTCCGGTTCCGACGATCCGCCGGAGACCGAGCGCAGCCGCCGGCGCCCCACGATCAACGACATCGCGCGCCTGGCCGGAGTGTCGAAGAAGACGGTGTCGCGCGTCATCAACGCCTCGCCCTTCGTGCAGCAGGAGACCCGCGAGCGCATCGAGGCGGTGATCGCCGAGACCGGCTATGCGCCGGATCCGCAGGCGCGGGGCCTGGCCTTCCGCCGCTCCTTCCTGATCGGCCTGATCTACGACAACCCCAACCCCCAGTATGTCGTGAACATGCAACTGGGCCTGCTGGACGGCATGCGCGGGTCCGGCTTCGAGCTGGTGGTGCACCCCTGCGACCGCTCCAGCCCCTCCTTCCTGGCCGACATGCGCAGCTTCGTGGAGCGCCAGAAGCTCTATGGCGTGGTGCTGACCCCGTCGGTGTCGGAGGACGAGGGCGCGGCCCAGCTGCTGGCCGACATCGGCTGCGAATACATCCGCATCGCCTCGGTGGAGCTCGACCACACCGACCACATGATCGTCTCGCACGACCGCCTGGGCGGGCGCGAAGCGGCGCTGCATCTGCTCGACCTGGGCCACACCCGCGTGGCCTTCATCGCCGGGCCCGACAGCTTCCGTTCCAGCCATGAGCGCAAAGGTGGCTTCGTCGACGGGCTGACGGAGCGTGGGGTGACACTCCCCGACGGCCACATCTACCAAGGCGCCTACACCTTCGAATCCGGCATCGAGGGCGGCGAGGCCCTGCTGAAGCTGAACCCCCGCCCCACCGCCATCTTCGCCGGCAACGACGAGATGGCGGCCGGCGTGCTGCATGCCGCCCGCCGCGCCGGGCTGGACGTGCCGAAAGACGTCTCGGTCATCGGCTTCGACGATTTCCAGATCGCCTCGCGTGTCTGGCCGGCGCTGACCACCATGCGCGCGCCGACCCGCGAGATCGGCAAAATGGCGGCCGAAAAGCTGATCGGATCCGGCGAACGCGGCAAACGCGACGCCAAGGACATGCTGCCCTCGCTGGTGGTGCGCGAATCCACGGCCAAGCCCCCGGCCTGATCTTGGCCGGACCCATCCATCTCTGGTTCCACGCCACCTACAGCGCCCCCTACAAGGGCGGCGGTTTCGCCTGGGTGCGCTCTATGGACGGCGAATTGAGCGGTGGGGCAGGGGGTGAGCGCAACATCACCTTTGAGCGGCTGGAACTGACCGGCCTTTCCTCTGCCGTGCCGGGTCTGGCGGCAGGTACGCCCCTGATCATCCACACCGCCAACAGCCGCTTGGCCATCCTGGAGCGCCTGGTGGCGGGCGGGGCGGGGAGCGACGCGCCGGAAGCGGACCTCGACCTATGGGCCAGGCTGGTCAGCGGCCTCGGCAAGCGGCCGTTGAAGGTGGCGATAGGGCAGGCGGCGCCGAATACCGCGCTGGGCTTCGTATCCGCCTGGGCCGAACTCGGCCGCGACAAGGCCAAGGGCGGGGCGTTCAAGGCGGCGATTCCCAAGTCCAACCTGCTCAGGTCGGCCAACCTCCTCAAGGTCTAGGCCCACACGGGATCAGCCCATCACTCCAACCTTGCACTGATCTATGACACCGGTTACCTAGGTCGCGGCCCGGCGCGCCTACGCCAGGGCGCTGACAACAGTGGGAGGATAGGCGGCGCCGATGGCCAGGCCCCTGGAACTGCATGACGATCGCCTGTTCCCCGCCGACGCTGCGGTGCGCGGCATCGCGCGTGAGCTCTATGGCGCGGTCGCCGCCATGCCGGTCATCAGCCCGCACGGCCACACCGACCCGACCTGGTTTTCGCTGAACGAACCGTTCGGCAACGCCACCGAGCTGCTGCTGGCGCCCGACCACTATCTCTACCGTATGCTCTACAGCCAGGGCATCGGACTGGAGCGGCTGGGCGTGCCCTCGCGCGCCGGCCTGTCCGCCGCCGATCCGCGCGAGGCCTGGCGGATTTTCGCGGCCAACCAGCATCTGTTCCGAGGCACGCCGTCGGCGCTGTGGCTGGCTTACGTCTTCTCCAAGGTGTTCGGCTTCGAAGTCGCCCTGGAGCCGGAGACGGCCGATCTCTACTTCGACACCATCAATGAGAAGCTCGCGTCGGACGCCTTCCGCCCGCGCGCCCTGTTCGACCGCTTCAACATCGAGCTGCTGGCCACCACCGAGGGGCCGCATGAGACGCTGCGCCACCACCACGCGATCCGGGAGAGCGGCTGGAAGGGCAGGGTGGTCACCGCCTATCGGCCCGACGCCGTCATCGATGCGGAGCATGAGAGCTTCGGCGAGGCGCTGGAGACCTTCGCCGGCCTGACCGGCCAGGATGTCCATGACTGGGCCGGCTATCTGGAGGCCCATCGCATCCGGCGCGCCGCCTTCATCGATGCGGGCGCCACCTCCACCGATCATGGTCACCCGAGCGCGGCCACCGCCGACCTCGCGCCCGCCGAGGCCGAAGCCCTGTTCGATGCCATCATCTCCGGCGGTGTGACGCCGGAGCGGGCCGAGCTGTTCCGCGCCCAGATGCTGACCGAGATGGCGCGCATGAGCCTCGACGACGGGCTGGTGATGCAGATCCACCCGGGCTCGTTCCGCAACCACAACCGGCTGCTGTTCGATGCCTACGGCCGCGACAAGGGCGCCGACATTCCTCGGCCCACCGAATACGTCCGCGCCCTGAAGCCCCTGCTCGACGCCCACGGTAACGATCCACGCCTGTCGATCATCCTCTTCACCCTGGACGAGACGGCCTACAGCCGCGAGCTCGCCCCCCTGGCCGGCCACTATCCCTGCCTGAAACTGGGCCCCTCCTGGTGGTTCCACGACAGCCCCGAGGGCATGCGCCGTTTCCGCGAGCAGACCACCGAGACGGCGGGCTTCTACAACACCGTCGGCTTCAACGACGACACCCGCGCCTTCCTCTCCATCCCCGCCCGCCACGACCTGGCCCGGCGCGTGGACTGTTCCTTTCTGGCCCGGCTGGTCAGCGAGCACCGCATGAGCCTGAGCGAAGCCGCCGAGACCGCCGTGGACCTCGCCTACCGCCTGCCCAGGGCCGCCTACCGGCTGGACGCGCCCGCGCTCAGCCCACAAACCCTCACCGCCTGATTTTCCGGAGACCCGCCCGTGTTCAACAAGACCCTGCACGCCACCCACCCGGACATGATGGACGGGGCCAGCAATGACGAACTGCGCGACCGCTACCTGCTGTCGGCCCTGTTCGCGCCCGACGCCGTGGCTCTGAACTATTCGCACAACGAGCGCTTCGTGATCGGTGGCGCCATGCCCGTCTCCAAGCCCGTGCGCCTGCCCGACCAGACCGAGCCCGCCTCGGCGGCCGGCCACCCCTTCCTGGAACGCCGGGAACTGGGCCTGATCAACGTCGGCGAGGGTGAAGGCAAGGTCACAGTCGATGGCGTGGCCTATGACCTGAAGCCGCGTGATGGGCTCTATATCGGCATGGGCGCGAAGGACGTGGTCTTCGAGAGCGCCGGCGGAAACGCCCGCTTCTACCTGGCCTCGACCCCGGCCCACGCCAGCTATCCGACCCAGCACCTGGCCATCGAGAAGGCCACGCCGCTGGAGCGCGGCGCGCTGGAGACCTCCAACGAGCGCACCATCTACCAATACATCATCCCGGGCGTCTGCCAGTCCGCTCAGCTGCTGCTGGGCCTGACCATCCTGAAGACCGGCAGCGTGTGGAACACCATGCCGCCGCACCTGCACGACCGCCGCTCGGAGATCTATTTCTACTTCGGCCTGAAAGAGGACGAGCGCGTCTTCCACTTCATGGGCGAGCCCGACAGCGCCCGCCATATCGTGGTGGCCAACGAAGAGGCCGTGGTCTCCCCGCCCTGGTCGATCCACATGGGGTCGGGCACGAGCAACTATGCCTTCATCTGGGCCATGGGCGGTGAGAACCTCGACTACACCGACATGAACGTCCTCGACATCTGCCAGCTGAAGTAGGTCCCGTGAGCAACCTGTTCGATCTGACCGGCAAGGTGGCGCTCGTCACCGGCGCCAACACTGGCCTGGGACAGGCAATCGCCGAGGCCCTGGCCGCGGCCGGCTGCAATATCGCCGCCGCCGGCCGTTCGCCGCCCAACGACACCGAGGCCGCCGTGAGGGCGCTCGGCCGCCGCTTCCTGACCATCGAGGCCGACCTCTCCGATCCGGGCCTGGCGCCCAGCGTGGTTCAGGCCTGCGTCGATGGCTTGGGCGCCCCCGACATCCTGGTCAACAACGCCGGGATCATCCGGCGCAACGACGCGTTGGAGTTCACCGAGGACGACTGGGACGCGGTGATGAACGTCAATCTGAAGTCCGCCTTCTTCCTCGCCCAGTCGGCCGCCAAGGCCATGCTGGCGGCGGGCAAGGGCGGCAAGATCATCAACATCGCCTCGATGCTGTCCTTCCAGGGCGGCATCCGCGTGGCCTCCTACACCGCGTCCAAGAGCGGTATCGCCGGCCTGACCAAGCTGCTGGCCAACGAGTGGGCGGCCAAGGGCATCAACGTCAACGCCATCGCCCCGGGCTATTTCGCCACCAACAACACCGAGGTGCTGCGCAACGATGAGGGCCGCTCCAAGGAAATCCTCGGCCGCATTCCGGCCGGGCGTTGGGGCAAGGCCTCCGATCTGGGCGGCGCGGCGGTTTTCCTGGCGTCGAGCGCATCGGACTATGTGCATGGGACCATCCTGCCGGTAGATGGGGGATGGCTGGCCCGTTGACCCCTCCGCTCCGTCCCGCTGCTCCCACCAGTCGGCATGTGAGCGAGAACGTACGCCTGCTCGACGCCATCCTGTCGGAGGCTATCGCCTATCTCGATGGCGACAAGGCCGCGGCCCTGGTCAAGGCGGCCCGGGGCGTGGCGGACGAGGCGGGCGGCAAGCCGAAGCTCGACTTCCTGTTCCATGAGATCGACGCCGACCAGGCCGTCTACCTGGCCCGCGCCTTCGCCTGCCACTCCATGCTGGTCAATATCGGCGAGGACGTCGCGGGGCGCCGGCGCGAGGCCGAGGTCGAGGCCGGCGGCGACAGCACACACCCCAAGACCCTGGCCGCCGCCGTCGCGGCGCTCAAGGCGGCCGGCAAGGCCGATATCGCATCGACCCTGGCGGAGTTGAACGTCGAGCCGGTGCTGACCGCCCACCCGACCGAGGTGCGCCGCCGCGCGGTGGTCGAGCGTGAGACCGAGCTGTCGCGGCTGATGGCGCTGCGCCGCCATCACCTGCCGGCCGACCTGGACCGCCAGATCCGCGAGGATCTGTTCCGCGAAGTGGCGCTGCTGTGGCGCACCCGCCTGCATCGGCCCCAGCGGATCACGGTGGCCGACGAAATCCGCAACGCGCTGTCGGTCGTGCGCCTGTCCATCCTGCCGGCCCTGATCGACCTCTACGGCGCCTGGCCGGAGGCGATGGGCCCCGAAGCGATGGATTCCCGCGATGTGCCGCCGATGCTGAAGCTGGGATCCTGGCTCGGCGGCGACCGCGACGGCCATCCGGGCGTCGATGGCAATACGCTGAAGCTGGCCCTGCGCTCCCAGGCCCGGGTGTTGCTCGACGTCTATGCCGGCGAGATCCGCAAGCTGTGGTCGGACCTGTCCGTCTCCACCTTCTATGGCGAGGTCACGCCCGCGCTGGACGCCCTGGCCCTGGCCACCGAGGGCGCCTCGGTGCAGCGGGCCGATGAGCCCTATCGCCTGGCCTGCGAACACATCTTCGATCGGCTGTCGGCCACCGCCCAGCGGCTAACCGGCGGGCCGGTCGCCTATGCGCTGGAGCCCTCCACGGCGGCGCCCTACCCCGAGCCCGCCGCCTTCGTGCGCGACCTGCACATCGTGCGCGACTCCCTGCGCGCCCACGGCGGCGAGCGGCTGGTGGGCCATCGCCTGCAGACCCTGATCAGCCTGGCCGGGGCCTGCGGCTTCCACCTGCTGGCGCTGGACATGCGCCAGAACGCCGATGTGCATGAACGCGTGCTGGCCGAACTCTATGAACGGGCCGGGGTCGAGGTCGACTATCTGGCGCTCGACGAGGACGCCCGGGTCAAGGTGCTGCTGGCGGAGCTGTCGCACCAGCGGCCGCTGCGCTCGCCCTTCACCGGCTATTCCGAGGAGACCGCCAAGGAGCTGGCCACGCTGGAGGCCGCCGCCACCGCCGTGGCGCTCTATGGCCGCGCCGCCATCGGGGCCTATGTGGTCTCCAAGTCCGCCTCCGTCTCCGACATCCTGGAGCCGCTGGTGCTGCTCAAGCAGGTGGGCCTGGTCTGGGGCGGGGCGGAGCCGCGCACCGCCGTACGGGTCACACCGCTGTTCGAAACCATCGGCGACCTGGAGAACGGCCCGGCCATCCTGCGCCAATGGCTGAACCTGCCTCTGGCCCGCTCGATCCTGGGGACCCAGCCGGTGCAGGAAGTGATGCTGGGCTATTCCGACAGCAACAAGGACGGCGGCTATGTCGCCTCGCGCACCGGCGTGGCCAAGGCCGCCCGGATGTTGGCCAACGAATGCGAGGCCCTGGGCGTCGGCGTGCAGTTCTTCCACGGCCGGGGCGGCTCCGTCGGCCGGGGAGGGGGCCCCGCGGCCGAGGCCGTGCTGGCCCAGCCCGCCGGCACCGTGCAGGGCCGCCTGCGCCTGACCGAACAGGGCGAGATGATCGCCCGCCGCTATGGCGACCAGCCCACCGCGCGCCGCAACCTCGACGCCCTGACCGCCGCCGTCCTGATGTCCACAAACAAGGGCCCGTGGGTCGATGTCGCGCCCGACATCGAGGCCGACATGGCGGCGCTGGCGCGGGAATCCTGCGCCGCCTACCAGGAACTGGTCTACGGCGACCCGGCCTTCGAGGACTTCTTCTGGTCGGCCACGCCGATCGGCGAGATCGTCGAGCTGAACATCGGCAGCCGGCCGGCCTCGCGCAAGAAGAGCCGCGCCATCGAGGACCTGCGCGCCATCCCCTGGGTGTTTTCCTGGTCGCAGGCGCGCATCATGCTGCCGGGCTGGTACGGCTTCGCCTCGGGCGTCGAGCGCGCGGGCCTGACGCTGGAACGGCTGCGCGAGCTGGCCTTCACCTTCGATATCTTCGCGGCCCTGTTGTCCAACATGGAGCTGGCCCTGGCCCAGAGCGACATGGCCATCGCCGAACGTTATGCCGCGCTGTCGCCCGACAAGGCCGCGGCCCAGCGCATCTTCGCCGCCATCCGCCGCGAGCATGCGGCCGCCTGTGAGCTGGCCATCGCCATCCGGGGCGGTTCGGCCCTGCTCGACAACCGGCCCGACCTGGCCGAGTCGGTAGGACTGGCGGCCCAGAGCGTGGATCCGCTCAACCACCTGCAGCTGGAACTGCTGGCGCGCCGCCGCCGGGGTGATCCCGACGACAAGCTGAAGCTGGCCATCCAGCTCACCGTGGCCGGCATCGCGGCGGGAATGCGCAACACCGGCTAGGAGCCGTGGACAGTTGCGGCGATTGCCGGCCCTCGCCACCCAATCCCCCTACCGTCACCACCGGACTTGTTCCGGTGGCCCATGAACACCGTGTCTGACGGGGCGTAGCGCCAGCGGAGCCCTTGCGCCCACGCCGCCGGCGGCCTGCGGGAACGCCGCGCCGCGACGCTCCCACCTTCTCACCGGACCCACCGTCTCGCCGGAACAAGTCCGGCGATGACGATAGGTGGGGTGGAAGCCTAACTGTCCACGGCTCCTGGAGCGCTTTCCGGCGAGGGGGAAACCGGTTCGCCGCCGAAAGGCGCGACAAAACAAATAGCTGGAGCGCCGCTCCGATTCTATCGGAGCGGACGACGCTCCAGGCGAACCGCGCCGCCAGGGTTTGCCTCGAAGTCGGCTCAACTTGTCACACCCGAAAAATGCAGTTACGGTCCAGTGATGATACCGGTGTCACGGCGCTGATGCGCTCTTGATTGACACCGGTGTCATAGGGACATATGGAAACAATGTGCCGTTCGCGACGGAAGATCGCAGGCGGGGCCAGGGGAGGAAACTAGGTGTCTAAATCCAATCAATCGCGCGGCCGCGATCTGCGAGCCGGTGTCTCGCTGGGCGTCATCGCGCTGGCCCTGTCGGCGGGGGCGGCCTATGCGGCCGACGAGCCCAAGACCGATCAACCCTCGGAAGTGGCCGAGGTGGTCGTCACCGGCTTCAGGGGCAGCCTGGAGAAGTCGCTGAACCTGAAGCGTGAAAGCGCCCAGTCGACCGACACCATCCTGGCCGAGGACATCGGCAAATTCCCCGACCTCAACCTGTCGGAATCCATCCAGCGCCTGCCCGGCGTGGCCCTGGCGCGCGACGCCGGCGAAGGCCGCAACATCTCCGTGCGGGGCCTTGGCCCGGGCTTCACCCGCGTGCGCATCGACGGCATGGAGGCGCTCACCACCACAGGCGGCACCGACGCCGCAGGCGGCACCAACCGCGGCCGTGGCTTCGACTTCAACGTCTTCGCCTCCGACCTGTTCAACTCGATCACCGTGACCAAGTCGGGTGCGGCCGAGACCCAGGAAGGTTCGCTGGGCGCCACGGTCGATCTGCAGACCGCGCGGCCCTTCGACTTCGGCGGCTTCAAGATGGCCGGCTCGGTGCAGGGCAGCTACAACACCCTCCAGAAAGACACGAACCCGCGCGCGGCCTTCATGATCTCCAACACCTGGGGCGACGGCAGGTTCGGGGCCCTGTTCTCGATCGCCTACACCAAGCGCACCCTGCTCGATGAGGGAACCTCCACGGTCCGCTGGGCCAAGGGTTCGGCCTTCGCGCCGGGCTTCCAGAGCGCGCCCGCGGGCATGGCGCTGGCGGACATCAACAACGCCTTCCACCCGCGCTTCCCGCGCTTCGATATCTACAACGACAACCAGGAGCGTCTTGGCGTGACCCTGTCGCTGCAGTGGGCGCCGGACGACCACACCCAGTTCACCTTCGACGCCCTCTATGCCGACTTCAAGGGCACGCGCGAGGAGCAGTTCCTGGAGGCGCCGTCCTTCAGCGTCGGCGGGGCCTGCACGGCCGGCAACCTGGCCACCTCCTGCGGCATCGCCGATACGGACGTCACGGCGGCGACGATCGACAGCAACAACACCCTGATCAAGGGTACATTCAACGACGTCGACCTGCGCGTCGAAGACCGCTTCGACAAGCTGGACACCAAGTTCCAGCAGTATGTGCTGTCGGGAACCCACGACATCACCGACACCTTCAAGGTCAACTTCCTGATCGGCACGTCGGCGTCGGACTTCCAAAACCCGGTCCAGACGACCCTGACCCTCGATCAGTTCAACGTCGACGGCTACAGCTACGACTACAGCCAGGGCCGCGTCCCGGTCATCAACTACGGAACCGCCAACCTGACCAACCCGGGCAGCTGGGTCCTCACCGGCATCCGCGAACGGCCCCAGTCGGCCAAGAACAGCGTCGGCACGGCCTCGGTGGATGGCGTGTGGACCCAGTCCGACGTCTTCAAGCTGAAGGGCGGCCTGGACTTCAAGAAATACCGCTACGTCGGAACCGAGATGCGCCGCTCGGTCGGAACCACGGCCAACCAGGAAGCCACCGTCCCGGCCGGCATCCTGGCCATCCCGCTGTCCAGCTATTCGCGTCTGTTGAGCTTCAACGGCACGAGCACGGTGGTGCCGGACCTGGCGACGGCGACCAGCCTGCTCAGCCTCTATGACCAGACCGCCTTCGGCGGCGCCTTCCACCTGGGCATCGAGCCGATCCTGGGCTCCAACCAGAGCGTCACCGAGAAAGACGCCACCGCCTGGGCCCAGGGCGACTTCAACACCGAAGTCCTGGGCATGCCGCTGCGCGGCAATGTCGGCATCCGCTTCGTGTCGACCAACCAGTCCTCGAGCGGCTACACCTTCGTGGCCGGCGCCCCGGTGGCGATCAGCGTCAGCCGCGGCTACACCGACGCCCTGCCGGCCATGAACTGGGTGCTGGAGCCGGTCGACAACTTCCTGATCCGCCTGGGCGTGGCCAAGGTCATGTCGCGGCCCAACCTGCCCAACCTGGCGCCCTCCACAACCATCTCCGTCTCGGGCGCCACGCGCTCGGTGACCACCGGCAACCCCAACCTGGATCCCTTCCGGGCGGTGACCTACGACCTGGCCTTCGAGTGGTATTTCCAGAAGGGTTCGCTGATCTCGGTGGCGCTGTTCCAGAAGAACATCTCCAGCTTCATCGCCACCCAGACCTCCAACATCCCGTTCACCGGCAACCCCTTCGGCCTGCCCGATAGCGTCGCCGTCTCGGCCTGTGGCGCGACCCCGGGCTGCACCCCCGGCGCCAACTGGGCCTTCTCGACCCCCGTCAACAGCTCGGGCGGCACGCTGAAGGGCGTGGAAATCAACTACCAGCAGCCCTTCACCTTCCTGCCGGGCTTCCTGTCCCACACCGGCTTCCTGGGCAACTTCACCTATGTGGAATCCCAGGTGAACTACCCCGGCGTGGTCGGTAAGCAGGACCTGACCGGCCTGTCGCACCGCGGCTACAACGCCACCCTCTACTATGAAGACTCCAAGTTCAGCGCCCGCGTCTCGGTGGCCTATCGCAGCAAGTATCTGACCCGAGTGCCCGGACAGGAAACCGGCACGGACGTGGACGGCGCCAACGCCACCACCAACGTCGATGCCTCGCTGCAATACACGATCAACGAGCACTTCAAGGTCACTCTTGAGGGCGTCAACCTGACCGACGAGTACCAGGACCAATACAACGACAGTTCCAATCGCGTGTCGTTCTACCACCACACGGGCAGCGAATACATTTTCGGCGTTCGCTACACCTTCTAGGGCTCCCTCTTGCGCTAACTGGGCGCTGGGGTTTTCCCGGCGCCCTTATTTTTTCAAGCGGAGGAAATGAGGCCTTTCCGGCCCCGGCATGGTACGCCGCGACAGGTTTGGTCTTCGCCAGGAGAGCGTTTCAAGATGTCCGTCCAAAACCCCAAGGACCGTATGGCCGTACTGGCCGCTTTGATGGACCAGGGCGTGGTCCCGGTCTTCTACCACCCGGACGAAGAGGTCTGCATCAACGTCATCCAGGCCTGCGCCAACGGCGGCGCCAAATGTATCGAGTTCACCAACCGCGGTGATTTCGCCAGCCACGTCTTCCTCAACGTCACCCGCCATTTCGCCAAGGCCGATCCCAGCGTGATCATGGGCGTGGGCTCCATCGTCGATGCGCCGACCGCCGGCCTCTACATCGCCAACGGCGCCAAGTTCGTGGTGGGCCCGCTGCTCAACCCCGACGTGGCCAAGGTCTGCAACCGCCGCAAGATCCCCTATTCGCCGGGCTGCGGCTCGGCCACCGAGATCGGCTACGCCGAGGAACTCGGCTGCGAGATCGTCAAGGTCTTCCCGGGCACGCAGGTCGGCGGCCCTGAGTTCGTGAAAGCCGTGCTGGGCCCCATGCCCTGGACGCGGATCATGCCCACCGGCGGAGTCGATCCCGACGAGGCGTCGCTGAGGACCTGGTTCGGCGCGGGCATCGTCGCCGCCGGCATCGGCTCCAAGCTGATCACCAAGGAAGCCCTGGACGCCAAGGACTGGGGCGGCATCGAAGCCAAGGTCGCCGAGACCGTGCAATTGATCCGGAAAATTCGAGGAAAATAATGCCCGCCGCTTCTGCGTCGCTCGATAACGTACTTGCCATCCGTCCGGCCGCGGATTGCCTCTGGGACTGCGCTTCGTTCGGCGAGGTCATGCTGCGCTTCGATCCCGGCCACGGCCGGGTGCGCAACGCCCGGAGCTTCCAGGTCTGGGAGGGCGGCGGCGAGTATAATGTCGCGCGCGCCATGCGCAAATGCTGGGGCAAGCGCTCCACCGTCGTCACCGCCCTGCCGCACAACGACCTGGGCTGGCTGGTGGAAGACCTGATCATGCAGGGCGGCACGGACCAGTCCCACATCATCTGGCGCGATTTCGACGGCCTGGGGCGCAACACCCGCGTGGGCCTCAACTTCACCGAAAAGGGCTTCGGCATCCGCCCGGCCCTGGGCTGCTCCGACCGCGGCCACTCCGCCGCCAGCCAGATCCGCCCCGGCGAAGTGAACTGGGAAAAGCTGTTCGGCGAGGAGGGCGTGCGCTGGTTCCACACCGGCGGGATTTTCGCCGCGCTGGCTTCCAACACCGCCGAAGCTGTGATCGAGGCCGTGGAAGCAGCCCGCAAATACGGCGCCGTCGTCTCCTACGACCTCAACTACCGCGCCAGCCTCTGGAAGAGCCGGGGCGGCAAGCCCGGCGCCCAGAAAATCAACCGTGAAATAGCCCGCTACGTCGACGTGATGATCGGCAACGAAGAGGACTTCACCGCCTGCCTGGGCTTCGAGGTCGAAGGGATGGACGAGCACATCAGCGCCATCGACCCCGGCAATTTCAAGAAGATGATCGCCGGTGCGGTGGCCGAATTCCCCAACTTCAAGGTCGCCGCCACCACCCTGCGCAACGCCAAGACCGCCACCTTCAACGACTGGTCGGCCATCATCTGGGCCGGCGGCGAGTTCTATCAGTCGGTCACCCGCGAGCACCTGGAGATCTACGACCGCGTCGGCGGCGGGGATGGGTTCGCCTCGGGTTTGGCCTACGGCTTTCTCGAAGGGAAGGGTCCGCAAGCGGCTGTGGAATACGGCGCCGCCCACGGGGCGCTGGCCATGACCACGCCCGGCGACACCTCGATGGTCAACGCGGCCGAGGTCGAGGCGGTGATGAAGGGCAAGGGCGCGCGGGTCATCCGCTAGAGACCCGTTGACCCGGACCCAAGGTCCGGGTGCAGCATGCCTGTCGGCCGAATGAATCGGCCGACAGAGGATGTCATGAATGGACTTCGCAGGGGCCTGCTGCGGGCCGTGGCCGCACTGGGGATCGGCATGAGCGCCGACAAGGTGGAAGCGGCGCCCGTCCAGTCGCCGGTCTCGGTGGATGTGCGCGAGGATGGACTGGTAGGGCGCTTCCATGCCCTGCCGGGGACCCAGGGGCGGCCGGGCGTCCTCATGCTGAACGGCTCCGACGGCGGCATTCCCGACGAACGGGCGGCGCGGGATCTGGCGGCCGCCGGCTATCCGACGCTGGCGCTCGCCTATTTTCAGGATTGGAATGGTCGTCCCGCGGGTGTGCCTCGCCGCCTGATCGAAATCCCGCTGGAATACCTGTTCCGGGGCATCGACTGGCTGAAGGCGCGCCCGGAGGTCCGGCCGGACCGCGTCGCGATCATGGGCCAATCCCGGGGTGGGGAGCTGGCGCTGCTCCTGGGATCATTGCGCTCCGATGTGGCGGCGGTGATCGCCTATGTGCCGAGTGGGCGCCTCTGGAACGGGCTGCCGGCGATGGGCGATCCACCCGGGCCGCCGCGAGGCGCCTGGACGCTGAACGGTGAGCCGCTGCCGTTCCAGATCGCCGCCTTCGATCCCGCCAAGCCCATGCGGCAGTGGTTCGAAAACGCCGTTCCCGACGCGGCCTCGGTGATCAAGGTGGAGCGCATCGGCGGCCCGGTGCTGCTGATCTCCACGACGGCCGATACCATCTGGCCCTCCTCGGTCTATGCCGACGAAATCGAGACCCGGCTGCAAGGGCAGGGCTTCCGATGGCCCGTGACCAACCTGAAGTTCGACGACGCCAGCCATCTGCTGATGGGATTCGGGCCGGGGATTACCAGGATGGAGGTCCCCGGCGCGGGCTTCAGCTTCGACTTCGGCGGCTCGCCGGAGGGCGCCGAGCGGGCGAGGGACGCCGGTTGGGCGGCCAGCAAGACCTTGCTGGCGCAACTCGATCGTGGAGGCTAGCCGAACGGAATGGGGATGTGAGCGGGCACGACGAATTCAAACCGATCGAGATCGCCCGGCGAGTCGGCGTGACCATCCGCGCCCTGCGCCTGTATGAGCGTCACGGGCTGCTCAAGCCGCGTCGGGACGCCAACGGTTGGCGCGTCTACGGGCTGGGTGAGATAGCGCGGCTGCAGCAGGTTCTGGCGCTGAAGCAGATGGGCCTGCCCCTGGCCCGGATCGGCGAACTCCTGAGCGGCAAGGACGGGGACCTGACCTCGACCCTCGAAATCCAGGAGGCGGCCGTGCGGACCCAGTTGGAAAAGCTGGAGGCCGTCCGATCTCACCTGGGCGCCGCGCGCGCGAGACTGGCAAGGGGAGATGTCTTGCCGGCGGAGGTCCTCATAGACCTGGCCCGTCGGTCCGCACCGCCGGAAGAACCCAGCTGGGCATTGGTCTTCGAGCCGCTCTTTCGCAAACACCTGCGCCCCGATCAGTTGGACCGGCTGCTGGTCAGACGCGCCGCGCTCGGGGCCGATGAAGCCGTGGGCCGCACGTGGGAGGGACTCGTCAGCGAAGCCCGCAGGCTGCTCGGCACCGATCCCTCCGCGCCCGCGGCCCTCGACCTGGCCCGGCATTGGCGCGCCGCGCAGGCGCCCTTCACCGGAGGCGATCCAGCTCTGGCCGCCGGTGTACAGGCGGCCTGGCGCGAAGCGATCGCCGACCCGGGCCTGGCCGGCCGGCTGCCCATTGACGCCGAGGTCTACGATTTCCTTCGCGCCGCCGGACTGGTGCTCAAGGCGTGCGAAATGATGGGCGCGGGCCTGGACACCTGAGCCGGCCTCGGCCGACACTGGGCGGGGAGGCAAGCCAATGGCCGACATCGAAGACCTCCGCGACCTCGCGCTCAGCCTGCCCCTGACCATCGAGGAGGCGGACAAGGGCTGGCCCGCTTTTCGCGTGGAAGGCCGCCACAAGTTCGCCATCTGCCGTGAGGAGGGGGTGCTCCTGAAGCTGGACTTCGAGCACCAGGAGTGGCTGTTCGAAACACGCGCCGACACCTTCAGCCGCGTCGTTGTCGCCCGCTACGATTGGGCGCTCGCCAAGCTCGAGGCCCTGGACCGTGAGGAATTGTCGCGGCTGGTGATCATGGCCTGGAGCCGCGAGGCGCCAAAGAAGGTGGTCGCGCAGTTCGTGCCTGACTAAGCCGTCCTCCCCAGGGTCGCCCAAGCGACCCGGCGGGGGAGGTGGCCGGAACGGCCGGAGGGGCTTACCGAGTCAAAGGTTGGACGTGTTCTGGCACCTGGATCGATGCCGTCACCAACACCCGTGCCAGAACGCAAATAGTCGCCAACTCAGTAAACCCCTCCGCGCCTCCGGCGCACCTCCCCAACCGGCTCGCTGCAGGCTCGCCTGGGGAGGACGGCGCCTTACAGCTCCACCGGCTCCAGCTTCGGTGACAGCAGGTGGATGACCAGCAGCGCGATCAGATAGGCCGAGGCCGCCACCACGAAGATCGGCGTATAGGCGCCGATCTTGTCCAGCACATAGCCGGCGTATTTGGCCATCGCCATGCCGCCGAACGCCCCGATCATGCCGCCGATGCCCACGACCGAGCCCACCGCCGAACGCGGGAAGACGTCGCCGGGCAGGGTGTAGAGGTTGGCCGAGAAGCCCTGGTGGGCGGCCGTCGCCAGGCCGATGATGGCCACGGCCAGCCAGACGTTGCTGGCGAAGGCGGCGAAGGCCACCGGCACGGCGCAGACGGCGCAGATCAGCATCGTGGTCTTGCGCGCCCGGTTGATGCTCCAGCCCATCTTCATGAAGCGCGACGACAGCCAGCCGCCGCCGACGCTGCCCACGTCGCTCATCAGATAGATGGCGATCAGGGGCGGGCCGAAGGTCTTCAGGTCCAGGTGGTAGCGCTTGCCCAGGAAGTCCGGCAGCCAGAACAGGAACATCCACCAGATCGGGTCGATCAGGAACTTGCCCAGCGCGTAGGCCCAGGTCTCGCGCACGCCCAGCAGCTTCAGCCAGCCCACCTTCGCCACCGGATCGGGCGCATCCTGCTCGATGTGGGCCAGTTCGGCCGCGCCCAGGGCCTTCTGCTCACGCGGGCGGCGATAGACCAGCAGCCAGATCGGCAGCCAGACCAGGCCGGCCACGCCGGTGACGATGAAGGCCATCTGCCAGCCATAGGCCAGCACGATGGCCGGCACGATCAGGGGGGTGACGATGGCGCCGATGTTGGTGCCGGCATTGAACAGGCCCGTGGCCAGGGCGCGTTCCTTCTTGGGGAACCACTCCGCGACCGCCTTGATGCCGCCCGGAAAACCGCCGCCCTCGCCGACGCCCAGCGCCATGCGGGCAAACAGGAAGCCGTTCAGGCTGCGCGCGCCGGCATGGGCGATGTGGGCCAGCTGCCAGATCAGGAAGGCCAGGCCAAAGCCCCAGCGCGCGCCGATCTTGTCGACGATGCGACCGAAGGCCAGGTAGGCGATGGCGTAGGTGGCCTGGAAATAGAGCACCAGGTCGGCGTAGTTGTTTTCGTTCCAGCCGAATTCCTTGGACAGGCTGCCCTTCAACAGGCCGATCGTCTGGCGGTCGACGTAGTTGATGACCATGGCCGTGAACAGCAGGCCCACGATCACCCAGCGGTAACGGCCGATCCGGGCGCTCGGCGCCTGTGGCGCCGCCTGACCTTCGACTGACATCCCGACGTCTCCCCGCGGCCCTGAGGACCGGCTTTTGTTTTTAGGCGTGCGGCCGCGCGGCGACGGCCACGCAGCGGAAGTCTCCAAGCTCGCCGAAGCTGACGAAGGCCTCGTCGCCGGCGGTCACTTCATGGATGCCGGTGGTGGCGCCCGTCGTGACGATCTGGCCGGCCTTGAGCGGCTGCCCCCGCCGGGCCACGCAACCGGCCAGGAAGGCCAGCGACGCCAGCGGACCGCCCGGCACATTGGCCGCCGTGCCCTGGCCCACCGGCACGCCGTTGATGAAGGCCTCGACGGTCATGGAGGCCCAGGTACGGTCCTTCCAGTCGGCGATGGCCGGGCCCAGGATCTGGCCGGCGTTGTTGCCGAAATCGCTGGCCACGACGGTGGGACCCAGGTCGTTGATGGTGGCCAGCGGACTGCCGGCGAATTCCAGCCCCACATGCACCGAGCCGACCAGGTCCATGACGCTCTCAGGGGTCCAGTCGGTGACGTCGGCCGGGGCGTCCTTGCCGATGCGGATGATGAATTCGGCCTCCACGGCCGAGAAGCCGCCGGTGAAGACGGGGAAGGGTGTCACCGCGTCCTCGGCCGGCGTCCAAAGCTGGCGTGAGAAGATCGGGCCGGCCAGCCGCTCGGCGCCGAGCGGGCCGTGCAACGGCTTGGCGATCAGCCCCACCTTCCAGCCGACCACCGCGTCGGGGAACAGGTTGAGCGCGATGTCCTGCACCGCATAGGCGTCGTCCATGGTCTCGGGAATCGTGCCGGGATAGCCCGGCAGCGCGCGAGCCTGCAGCCGCGCCTCGACGAAGGCGCGGGCGATGGATTCGTTGGGGGATTGGGCTGCGGCCTTTGCCGCCAGATCAGTCACTCGGCCCTTACTCCCTTTACCTCGGCCCGTTTTCGGGATTGATTTGTGTCTAAAGGAAACCGGTGTCATTTACAACGCATCGCGTGACGCGCACGACGTCGCCGACGAAAAAACAGGGGAAAGAAACGTGATCAGGCGTCTATCCGTGGCGGCCGCGGCCGCCCTTCTCGGCACGATTGCGATCGCCGCCGCCACCACCACTCTGGCCAGGCCCGCCAAGGCGACTCACGCCGCCGCCGCGGCGCCGGCGACCCCCGCCCGGGTGCTGGCCTTTCCGGGCGCGCAGGGCTGGGCGGCCACCACGCCCGGCGGCCGGGGCGGCCAGATCATCAAGGTCACAAACTTGAGCAGCGACGGCCCCGGCTCCTTCCGCGAGGCGGTGGAAACCAAGGGCCCGCGCATCGTGGTGTTCGAGGTCGGCGGAGCCATCGACCTCGGCCGCAAGACCATCAAGATCACCGAGCCCTTCCTCACCGTGGCCGGCCAGACCGCGCCGTCGCCCGGCATCACCTTCATCAAGGGCGGCTTCGACGTCGGCGCCCACGACGTGGTCATCCAGCATATCCGGGTGAAGGTGGGCGAGGCCGGCGCGGCCAAGAAGAGCGGCTGGGAGGAAGACAGCTTCTCCACCGTGGGCGGCGCCTACAACGTCATCGTCGATCACTGCACCATGACCTGGGCCACCGACGAGAACCTCTCGACCTCGGGCCCCCGCTTCAACGGCAAGACGCCCGACGAGTGGAGAGCGGCCACCAGCCACGAGATCACCTTCTCCAACAACATCATCGCCGAGGGGCTGGGCTATTCCACCCATGCCAAGATCGAGCATTCCAAGGGCTCGCTGATCCACGACAACATCAGCAACATCCTGATCGTCGGAAACCTCTATGCTCACAACTATGAGCGTAACCCGCTGTTCAAGGGCGGCGTGCGCGGGGTGATCGTCAACAACCTGATCTATGACCCGGGCCAGCGCGCCCTGCACTACAACCTGATGGCCGAAGAGTGGGGTGATCACCCCTATCAGATGGGTCAGATGGTGGCGGTGGGCAACGTGCTGCGCGGCGGGTTGTCGACCCCCGACAAGCTGGCCTTCCTGGAACTCGGCGGCTACGGCGACCTGGAATACTACGGGCGCGACAACATCGCCGTGGACATGATGGGCAGTCCCCTGCCGATGTTCGGCCGCTACACCACCTCGGCGGCCAGGATCATCATGATGGACAAGCCGATGCTGTGGCCGGTCGGCCTGGTCGCCATGCCCTCGGTGCAGGTGCAGTTCTCGGTGATCCACAACGCCGGCGCGCGGCCCTGGGACCGCGACTATGACGACGTGCGCCTGCTGGCCGACGTGGCCGAGGGGCGCGGCAAGATCATCGACGACGAAACCCAGCTGCATGGCTACCCGAACCCGAAGCCCACCAGCCGCGCCTTCAACCCCGGCGACTGGAACCTGTTCGACATGACGCCCACGCGCGCGGACGTGTTGGACAGCGGCGCGAAAGCGCGGGGGACATAGGGGTCAGGCCGGGTAGGGCGAGCGGAAGGAAGGGAAGGCAGAGGAGAAGCGGAAGAGGCCGCGCATCCCGCGCCTTCTTGGCCTGGGCTTCCCCCATTCACTCCGCTCATCCCGGCGAAAGCCGGGACCCATGGTGACACACCGGAAGAATCTAGGCCCCGAGGGCCGTCCGCACTCGCTTCGGCCCGAAGGGCCGGTTTCGAGAGGCCCTATGGGTCCCGGCTTTCGCCGGGATGAGCGGAGGTTTTGGGGAAGCAGGTCTATGAGGTCGGCGGGTCATCCGCTGCATCTTCCGCCGCATCTTCCGCTTCTCTTCTGTCTTCTCTTCCTTCCGGGCAGAACTGGCCGAAACCGCATCCCCCGCTGGTCCGGCTAGCTTCGGGCTGATCCGCCAATCCAGCAATGCGCGGGTCAGCCTCAGGGCGCCTTGCAGAAGCCGTCCAGATACCAAGCGTCCAGCGTTCCCTTCGCGGGGGTCGCCCACCCGAGGCCGGGCGCCCAGCCCAAACCCGCGCCCCGCGGATCATCGACCGCCGAGCCGCCGGGCCTGTCGGAATAGAAGGTTCCAGGCTCTTCACGGCGTGGGTGGCGCAGTCGAAGGCCAGAAGCCGCAGCTGCGAGCGGCGCGGGCCCCCATCAACTTCATAGCGGACCCAGAGCCGGCCCTTGGTGTCGGCGGGCCGGTAGAAGGTCTGGGTCCCGGCGCTGAAGGCGCCCTGCCGCCAACCGGACGCCGGCGCGCCCGCATGCCCGCTGGCTGGATCGGCCGGCGGCGAGGGGGCAAGGCGCGCCCAGGCGATGGCCAGCCCAACGGCGGCAACGGCAACCAGAGTGGTCGCGGCGATGAGGTACGGGCGGCGCTGGATCAAGGGATGTCGCTCGCCCGGTTGAAGTTGGCGAACGCCCCAGCATCCTCGAACCGCACCGCGTTGGCCCCAACCATCGAGGCGAACTGCCGAACCGGCGGATGCGCCCCGTCGGCCATCGACTGGGTCAGCAGGGCCAGCGCCGCCACCTTCCAGATGGCGCACAGCGGCTGCGGTCCCTGGTCGGTCTGGGCGAAGGCCAGCAAATGTCCGTCCAGCGCCGCCTTCAAGCGCTTCATCAGATCGTCGGGCGCAAAGGGCACGTCGCAGGGCAGGGTGGCCAGGCTGTCGGCGCCGCGGGCCCTGGCCCAGATCAGGCCCGCGCGCACGCCCGCCAGCGGGCCGTCCGCGTCGCCCGGTTCGTCATAGAGCACTGGCAACCCGTGATCCTCCGCCCAGGCCGCCGCCCCGCTCGCCGGCCGCGCGCTGACGGCAACGGCTTCGCTACCCAGGGCCAGGCGCTCGGCGGCGATGGCGACCAGGGGCCGCCCATCCATCTCGGCCATGGCCTTCTCGGACCCGAACCGTTCGGAGCGTCCGCCGGCCAGGACGAGCCCCAAAATCACGCGGGCGCGCTCGCCACCAGGGTCATGCGCACCGGGATCGACTTATAGGCCGGGGTGCCGCTGCGCTGGTCGCGGTCGGCCAGCACCACCAGCGGATTGGCCTCCGGATAATAGGCGGCGAGACAGCCACGCGGCAGTTCACGCGCGACCACGGTGAAACCCCGCACCGCGCGCTCGGCATTGTCGTCGAAGGCGGCGGTGAGGTCGATGCGATCGCCCTCGCTGATGCCCGCCGCCGCCAGGTCGTGCGGATTGGCGAACACCACGTCACGGCGCCCGGAGACGCCCCGGTAGCGGTCGTTCATGCCGTAGATGGTGGTGTTGTACTGGTCATGGCTGCGCAGGGTGGTCAGCAGCATGACCGCCTTGTCGCCCCGCTGCGGGTCGCGCTCCTCGCCGGTGGGCAGCAGGAACTGGGCCTTGCCCGACGCCGTCTTCCACACCCGGTCGGCATGGGGCAGGGGCAGACGGAAGCCGCCCGGCGTCTTGATGCGCTCATTGTAGTCGGCGAAGGCGTCCGGGAAGACCGCCGCGATCAGGTCGCGGATGCGGTCGTAGTCGGCCACCAGCCCCATCCAGTCGATGCCGCTGTCGGGGCCCAGGGCCGCCCGCGCGATCCCTGCCACGATGGCGGGTTCGGAGCGGATGTTCTCCGAGGCCGGCGCGTTCAGGCCCCGCGAGGCGTGGACCATGGACATGGAGTCCTCCACCGTCACCACCTGCCGGCCCGTCGCCTGACGATCCAGTTCGGTGCGGCCCAGGCAGGGCAGCAGATAGGTCTCGCGGCCCACCAGCAGGTGCGTGCGGTTCAGCTTAGTGGCGATGTGTACAGCAAGATCGAGCTTGCGGAAGGCCGCGAAGGTGGCTGTCGGGTCCGGCGCCGCTACCGCGAAGTTGCCGCCCAGGCCCACGAAGGTCCTGGCCGTGCCCGCCTGCATCGCCTCGATGGCCTCGACCACCGTGTGGCCGTGCGCCTGGGGCGGGGTGAAGCCGAATACCTTTTCGATGCTGTCCAGCATGGCTTGCGTCGGCTTTTCGGCGATGCCCACGGTGCGGTTGCCCTGCACGTTGGAATGGCCCCGCAGCGGACAGATGCCCGCCCCTGGCCGGCCGATGTTGCCGCGTAGCAGCAGCAGGTTCATCAACTGCTGCACCGCGCTGGACGCGCCCCGGTGCTGGGTGATGCCCATGCCGTAGCAGAGGATGGTGGCCGGGGCCTCGGCATAGATGACCGCCGCCTCTTCCAATTGGGCGCGCGCGAGCCCGCTGACCGCTTCGATCTCCTCCCAGCCCGTGGCCTCGATGGTGGCCGCCAGCGCTTCATAGCCCTGGGTATGTTCGGCGATGAAGGCCCGGTCGATGACGCCGCCGCGCGCGGCCTCCAGCGCCAGCACCGCCTTCATCAGCCCGGTCATTGCCGCCACGTCGCCGCCGACCTTCACCTGATAGTAGCGGTGCGCGATGGGGGTGGCGCTCAGGGTCACCATCTCCACCGGATCCTGGGGCGAGGCGAAGCGCTCGAGCGCGCGTTCCTTCATCGGGTTGAACACCACGATGCGCGCGCCGCGCCGGGCCGCGTCGCGCAGGGTGGTCATCATCCGCGGATGGTTTGTGCCGGGGTTGTGGCCGACGCAGAAGATGGCGTCGGCGTGGTCGAAGTCTTCCAGGCTGACCGAGCCCTTGCCCATGCCCACGCTGTCCGGCAGGGCCACGGAGGTCGGCTCGTGGCACATGTTGGAGCAGTCGGGGAAGTTGTTGGTTCCGAACCGCCGCGCCATCAACTGGAACAGGAAGGCCGCCTCGTTCGACGCCCGGCCCGAGGCGTAGAACTCCGCCATGTTGGGGTCCGGCAACGCCGCCAGCTTGGCGCCGATGCGTGCGAAGGCGTCGTCCCAGCCGATCGGCCGGTAGCGGTCGCAGCTGGCGTCATAGACCAGCGGCTCGGTCAGCCGCCCCAGGTCCTCCAGCGCATGGTCGCTCCAGGTCAGCAGTTCGCTGACCGTATGGGCCCCGATCACATCGGCGCCCGCGCGCTTGGTGGTGGCTTCCCAGGCCACCGCCTTGGCCCCGTTCTCACAGAATTCGAACGACGAAGTGTGCTTCGGATCCGGCCAGGCGCAGCCGGGGCAATCGAACCCGTCCGGCTGGTTGGCCGACAGCAGGGAGGCAGCGCCTTCGACCACCGTCTCCTGGTCCGTCAGCGCGCCCGCGACAGCCCTCAGCGCGCCCCAACCGCCGGCCGGGCCGCCATAGTCCTTCACGCCCTTCGGCCGCCGCCCACTCATTCCGCGGCCTCCGCCATCGGTCCGGTCAGCCGCTCGCCGCCGGTGAAGACCATGTGCCCGTCGGCGCGCGCCAGGGCGACCAGGGTCATGTTGGCCTCCTGCGCCTTGCGGATCGCCAGCGCCGTCGGCGCCGAGATGGCGACCAGCACGGTCACGCCCGCCAGCGCCGCCTTCTCCACCATCTCATAGGAACACCGGCTGGTGACGACGATGAAGGCGCTCGACGCATCGAGCCCCGCCCGCGCCGCCGCCCCGATCAGCTTGTCCAACGCATTGTGGCGCCCGACGTCCTCGCGCACGAGCCGCAAGGCCCCGTCGGCGCCGGCCCAGGCGGCTGCATGGGTGGCCCGCGTCGTCCGTCCCAGCGTCTGTTCACCCTCCAGCGCCGCCAGCGCCCGCTGCAGGGCCTGCGATGTGACGCTCGGTACACCGTCCAGACGGGGCAGGGCCCGCACCGCCGCCTCCAGGGAGGTCACGCCGCAAAGTCCGCAACTCGTCCGGCTGGCCATCGTCCGTTCCCGCGCCGACGCCAGACCCGCCAGCGCCTTCGCTGACAGCGTCACGTCCGCCACCATCCCGTCCGCCGACTCGGTCACTGCAATGGCGCCCAGATCCCCGAACGCCGCGATTCCCTCGCTCAGCGTGAAGCCCACGGCCAGGTCGCCCAGGTCGGCGGGCGTGGCCATCAGCACCGCATGCGCCTGGCCACTATAGGTAATGGCGACGGCCACCTCCTCGGCCAGGGGCCTGACGATGGGGTTCGCCTGGCCGTCCCGCCATTGCAGGGCGTGGTGGTCCACGACGGGGCTGCGTTCACTCATGGTCCTGACGATAGTCCCGGAGAAGGGTTGGACAAAGCCTCCCGGCGGAGGCACGACGGTTCAAACATCAAACGGGAGCGCGGCGCATGGGTTCGGATCTGTTTTCGCTGAAGGGCAAGGTCGCCCTGGTCACCGGCGGCTCGCGCGGGATCGGCAAGATGATCGCCGCCGGCTTCATCGAGCAGGGCGCCAAGGTCTACATCACCGCCCGCAAGGCCGCCGTCTCCGACGCCACCGCCGCCGAACTGTCGGCCAATGGCGGCGAATGCATCTCCATCCCCATCGACATCTCCACGGTGGAGGGCTGCAAGCGCCTGGCCGAGGAGATCATGAAGCGCGAGCCCAGGCTCGACATCCTGGTCAACAACGCCGGCGCGGCCTGGCTGGCCCCCTTCGACGACTTCCCGGAGGCCGGCTGGGACAAGGTGATGAACTTGAACGTCAAGTCGCCCTTCTTCCTGACCCAGGCCCTGCATCCGGCCCTGAAGGCCGCCGCCTCGATGGAGCGCCCCGCCAAGGTGATCAACATCGCCTCCATCGACGGCCAGCGGCCCAATCCTCAGGAGACCTACAGCTACCACGCCTCCAAGGCCGGCCTGATCCACCTGACCCGGCGGCTGGCCGCGACCCTGATCGCTGACAACATCGTCATGACCGCCATCTGCCCCGGCGCCTTCGCCTCGGAGATGAACACTGTCGCGCGCGACCACGCCGAGGAGACCGCCAAACGCATCCCGTCGCGCCGGGTCGGCACGGACGAGGACATGGCCGGCGCCGCCATCTATCTGGCCTCGCGCGCCGGCGACTATGTGGTGGGCGTGACCCTGACGGTCGATGGCGGCGTGGCCTTCGCCAACACCTACTAGCACTTGCGACAGGTAACGCAGGGACAGCCTTTCCCCGTCCCGCAATCGTTGTAGTCTCCTGGCTGCGAACCCTCGGGGCGGCCGTCTGGCCGGCCACCGGCGGACGCCTCTGGGAGGAAGCTCATGCGCCGCGTCATCGCCGCCGCCGCCGTCGTCATCATGTCCGCCGCGCTCGTGGCCTGCATGCCCGCCAAGTCGGGCGGCGGGGGCGTCGACGCCGCGCGCATGGCCAAGGCGGACGCCGACAACGCCGACTGGATGAGCTACGGCCGCACCTATTCCGAGCAGCGCTTCTCGCCCCTGACCACCGTCAACCAGGCCAACGCCGGCCAGCTGGGCCTGGCCTGGTCGGCGCAGTTCGACACCGACCGGGGGCAGGAGGCCACGCCCCTGATCGTCGACGGCGTCCTCTACACCACCACCGCCTGGTCCAAGGTCTATGCCTTCAACGCCAAGAGCGGCGCGCCGCTCTGGTCCTACGACCCGCATGTGGACGGCCAGCGCGGCTTCTCGGCCTGTTGCGACGTGGTCAACCGGGGCGTGGCGGCCTGGGGCGGCAAGGTCTTCGTGGGCGCGCTCGACGGGCGCCTGATCGCGCTGGACGCCAAGACCGGCAAGGAAGCCTGGTCGGTCCAGACCACGGACAAGTCCAAGCCCTACACCATCACCGGCGCCCCGCGCGTCATCAAGGGCAAGGTGCTGATCGGCCAGGGCGGCGCGGAATACGGCGTGCGCGGCTACCTCTCGGCCTATGACGCGGAGACCGGCAAGCTGGCCTGGCGCTTCTACATGACGCCCAATCCCGAGGGAAAACCCGACGGCGCGGCGTCCGACAAGGTGATGGCCGAGAAGGGCGCGGCCACCTGGTCCGACGGGGCCTGGAAGCATTCCGGCGGCGGCGGCACGCCCTGGGACGCCATGGCCTACGATCCCGAGCTCGACATCATGTATGTCGGCGTCGGCAACGGCTCGCCCTGGAACCACCTGAAACGCTCGGGCGGCAAGGGCGACAACCTCTTCCTGTCGTCCATCGTCGCGCTGAAGCCCGACACCGGCGAATACGTCTGGCACTATCAGACCACGCCCGGCGAAAGCTGGGACTACACCGCCACCCAGCACATCATGCTGGCCGACCTGACCATCGACGGGGCGCCGCGCAAGGTGCTGATGCAGGCGCCCAAGAACGGCTTCTTCTATGTGATCGATCGCGCCACCGGAAAGCTGATCTCGGCCAAGCCCTACATCGCCCAGAACTGGGCCGAGGGCGTCGATCCAACGACCGGCCGGCCCATCGAAAAGCCCGGCATCCGCTATGAGAAGAACCCGGCCCTGATGATCCCGGCCCCCTATGGCGGCCATAACTGGCAGCCCATGGCCTACGACCCTCAGGAGGGCCTGGTCTACATCCCGGCCATGGAGGTGCCCTTCGGCTACGGCGACGATGGCCAGTTCACCTATCGTGACGGGGCCTGGAACACCGGCATCAACACCCTGCTGTCGGCGCTTCCGGACGACAAGGCCCAGGTCAACGCCATGAAGGCCATGCTGCATGGCCGCCTGATCGCCTGGGATCCGGTGGCCCAGAAGGTCCGCTGGACCGTTGACCACCCCTTCTTCTGGAACGCCGGCGTGCTGGCCACCGGCGGCGGCCTGGTCTTCCAGGGCAGCGCCGAGGGCAAGTTCGCGGCCTACAGCGCCAAGGACGGCCACCTTGTCTGGAGCTACGACGCCGGCAACGGCGTGATCGCCGCGCCCGCCACCTATGAGATCGACGGCGAGCAATATATCGCGGTGATGGTCGGCTACGGCGGCGCCGCGCCCCTGGCCGCCAACGTCTTCCTGGGCAACCAGCCGCGCAAGATGGGCCGTCTGCTGGTGTTCAAGATCGGCGGCAAGGGGACCATCGCCCCCTATCCCAAGGCCCCCGACACTGGGGTCGACCTGACGGCGGCAGCCTCCACCGGCGACGCCACGCGCGGCTTCGCCCTCTACCACCAGAACTGCTCGGTCTGTCACGGGCCCAACGTGTCGGGCCAATATCTGCCCGACCTGAAGCGCTCAATGATGGTGCAAACGCCGGAGAACTTCCGTTCGGTGGTGATCGAGGGCGCGCGCAAGGATCGCGGCATGATCAGCTTCGCGACCTTCTTCGGCCCCTCGCAAGCGGAGGACATTCGGGCCTATATCCTCAAGGAAGCCAAGGGCGCCGGTCCGCCGCCGCCCGCCAACAAACCCCCGGTCTCGGTCGGGAAGTAATATTCGCGCAGGGGCGGAGACTGAATGGACCAACCTCCGCCCCCCGCCCCGCCGCCGACCCCGGTGGCGGCGGTCGAGATCCGCGCCGCCACCCTGCCGCCGTCGCCCTCCGACGCCGTCTTCTCCATCGTGCGCGTGACGCCGGAAGCGCTTGAGCAGAACCCGCGCCTGGATGAAGCCCTGGCCACCGTGCCGGGCGTCTCGCTGTTCCGGCGCACATCAAGCCTCGGCGCCAACCCGACCACCCAGGGCCTGTCCTTGCGCGGCATCGCCGGCTCCGGCGCCGGCCGGGCCCTGGTCACCCTCGACGGCGCGCCTCAGAACGATCCCTTCGGCGGCTGGGTCATCTGGTCGGCGCTGCCCTCCGAAGCCATCGGCGGCGCCCAGGTCGTGCGCGGCGCAGGCGCGGGGCCCTATGGCGCCGGTGCGCTCACCGGCGTGGTGGCCCTGACCGGCGGCCACGCGAGCGGCCTGTCGGCCTCCATCGGCGAACTGGGCCAGAGCCGCGTCGCCCTGACCTGGGATCACCGCACCGGCGGGGGCAATGATCTCTTCCTCGCCGCGTCCGGCGGCCACAGCGACGGCTGGACCCCGGTGCGCACCGGCGCGGGCGCGGCGGATCAGCCGCTGACCCTCGACTACGCCAACGCCCAGGCCCGCCTGACCGGCGATCTCGGCCCCGCCACCGGACAGGTGACCCTTTCCGGCTATCGTGAGGCTCGCGGTTCCGGCCTGGCCGGCGCCGCCTCCCGCGCCCAGGGCGGCGAGCTTGCGTTTGCCATTGCCCAGCAGCCCGCACCAAACGCCATCGGCTGGCGCATGGGCGCCTGGGTCTCGGCGTCGGATCTGCGCAACACCTCCGTCGCCGTGGCGGCCGGACGCGCCACCACCACCCCCGCCAACGCGCAGGACTCCACCCCGGCCACCGGCTACGGCGCCAACGCCGCCCTGCGCTGGACCGGCGGCGACTGGACCTGGGAAGCCGGCGCCGACGCCCGGGCGGCCAAGGGTGAAACCCGCGAACGCTTCCGCTTCATCGGCGGGACCTTCACCCGCAACCGCGTGGCCGGCGGCGCCAACCTCGACCTCGGCCTCTATGGCGAGGGCGCCTACGCCAACGGCCCCTGGACCGTGGGACTTGGTGCGCGCCTGGACCGCTGGTCCACCAGCGACGGCAAGCGCCTCGAGCGCGACCTCGCCACCAACGCCATCACCCTCGATGTCCGCCCCGGCGACCGCTCCGGCCTGCTGCCGACCGGCCGCGCTGGGGTCCGTTACCAGACGGGCAACGGCCTCTACTGGCGCGCCGCCAGCTACGCCGGCTTCCGCCCGCCCACCCTGAACGAACTGCACCGCCCCTTCCGGGTCGGCAACGACATCACCGAGGCCAATCCCACCCTGAAGCCCGAACGCCTCTATGGCGTCGAGGCCGGCGTCGGCGGGCAGGGCGGCGCCACCGCCTGGAGCCTGACCCTCTTCGCCAACCGCCTGTCCGACCCCGTCACCAACGTCACTGTCGGCATCGGCCCCTTCACCGACCCGGTCGCGGGCCTGATTCCCGCCGGTGGCGTCCTGCGTCAGCGCCGCAACGCCGGCCGCGTCGATGCCTGGGGCCTGGAGGGCGAGACCAGCTACCGCGCGAGCGACGCCCTCACCCTGCGCGGCGCGGTCAGCTACACCCACGCCCGCGTCGACGGCCAAGCCGCCGCCCCGCAGCTGACCGGCCTGCGCCCCGCCGAAACGCCGGAGCTTACCGTCACCGCCGGCATCGACTGGCGCATCGCCGGGCCGCTCACCCTCCACGCCGACCTGCGCGGCGAGAGCGTGCGCTATGATGATGACCTCAACAGCCGCCGTCTGGGCCCCTCCGTCAGCCTCGACGCGGAGGCCGACTGGCAGGTCACCGACAAGGCGTTGCTCTACATCGCCGTGGACAACCTCGGCGACGCGGATGTGGAAACCGGCCGCACGGCGGACGGGATCGTCAGCTATGGGCCTCCAAGGACTGCGCGGGTGGGGGCCAGGTTGCGGTTTTAGGGGCCCACAACCCTCCGCTCATCCCGGCGAAAGCCGGGATCCATACTGACTTGCCGGAAGCCCTGAAACCCATGGGAGGTCCGCGCCCGCCATCTGCCTGTAGAGTCCGCCCTGATAGGCTCCATGGATCCCGGCTTTCGCCGGGATGAGCGGAGTGGGG
This sequence comes from Caulobacter sp., assembly GCA_028291055.1. GTDB lineage: Bacteria > Pseudomonadota > Alphaproteobacteria > Caulobacterales > Caulobacteraceae > Caulobacter. Next base: position 34,257 of record JAQGIP010000133.1, on the reverse strand, counting down.
AGGAGGCTTTCGCCCCTACTTCGCCCCCGCCGCCGCCAACGCCTCCGCAAGCCCCGGCACCAGCGGCGCGCCTTCGGGCACGGTGATCGACGACCCGCTCAAGGCCGAGCCGAACGGTTCGGCCTGGCCGCCCAGGCAGCGCGCCAGGAACTGCTCGGAGGCCGCATAGAAGGCGATGTTGTTCTGCGGCCGCGCGAAGCCGTGGCCCTCGTCGGGGAACAGCACATAGGTCACCGGAATGCCCTTGGCCTTCATCGCCGCCACTACCTGCTCGGCCTCGCGCTTGTTGACGCGCGGGTCGTTGGCGCCCTGGCCGATCAGCAGCGGCCGCTGGATGGCGTCGGCCTTGAACAGCGGCGAGGCCGCCTTCAGCACCGCCTGGCCGTCCGGCGTGCGCGGATCGCCCATGCGCAGATACATCTGGGTGCGCCCCGACTCCCAATAGGCCGGGATGGCTTCCAGCAATGTGTTCAGGTTTGACGGCCCGACGATGTCGACGCCGCAGGCGAAGGTGGTCGGGGTGAAGGTCAGCCCCGCCAGGGTGGCGTAGCCGCCATAGGAGCCGCCCATGATGGCCACCTTGTCGGGGGTGGTCACGCCCGACTTCACCGCCCAGCCGACCGCATCCAGCAGGTCGTCGTGCATCTTCAGGCCCCACTGCAGGTTGCCCGCCGCGAGGTACTTCTTCCCGAAGCCGGTCGAGGCCCGGTAGTTGACCGACAGCACCGCATAGCCCCGGTTGGCCAGCCACTGGTGAAGGCCGTTGTAGCCATAACTGTCCCGCGCCCACGGCCCGCCGTGCACCAGCAGCACCATCGGCACCGGCTTGTCGGGCTTGCCGTCGCCGTCCGCATCGCTGCCCGGCGGCAGGGTCAGGTAGGAGACCTCCGTCAGTCCGTCACGCGTCTTGATCTCGACCGGATACATGGGCGCCAGTGGCGCGCCCTCCAGCTCCGGCCGCGTCGTGAACAGCTTGGTCAGCGTCTTGGCCTTGCGGTCATAGAGGTAGGTGGCCGAAGGCGCGCTGACAGGATCCACCGCCACCGTCCAGCGGTCGTCCGCGTCGGTGCGCGAGGTGATGGCGATCTCACCCTTCAGCTTGGAGCGCAGGAAGGCCATGTCGCCGCCGATGGCGGTGTCCGTCACCGTCCATTCGGTCTTCAGATAGTTGACCGCATAGGCCTGGATGCGGCCCGTCTTCGGGTCTGCCATCAGCCCTTCGACGTCCGCGCGCGGGTCCTGCGCCAACACCGTCTTCTTGTGGGTGGCCATGTCCTCGCCGATCACCGCGGCGGTGTCGCGCCCACGGCTGTCGATCCAGTAGCGGGTCTTGCCGTCGGTGGTGTAGCCGATGGAGGTGGTGGTCTCCGCATCCTCGAACGGGATGGATTCTGACGGCGTCGCCGCGATCGTGGACCCGTCGACGTCATAGACATCGACCCCGCCGTCGGGGCGCGCCTTATAGGCCGAACGCACCTTCAAATTCTCGTCGATGTCGAAGCCGCCGAACCCGTCGTTCTTCAGGATCAGGGTCAGCCCCCCGGTCTTCAGGTCCAGGCTATAGACGTCGTGCCAGCGCGGATCGCGGTTGTTCAGGCCCACAATCACTCGATCGGTGATGTGGCGGCTCGCGCCCATCATCTGCACGCGGGTCTTCTCGAAGGGGGTGAGCGTCTTCAGCGCCCCGCTGGTCACATCGACCCCATAGAGCAGGAAGTTCTCGTCCCCGCCCTTGTCGTTGATGAACAGGATGGACTTGGAATCCGGCGCCCAGAAATAGCTGCGGATCGGCCGCGTCTTCTCCGCGGTCAGCGGCCGCGCCTTGCTCGGATCAGCGGCGGGCGCGACCCAGACGTTCATCACCCCGTCGCGCGGCGCCAGCCACGACAGCCACTGGCCGTCCGGGCTGATGCGGCCCTGCGAACGGCTCGGGTTGCCGAACAGCTTGGTGCGCTCGATCAGCGGCGGGGCGGCAGCTCCAAAGGCTGCGCCGGCCCCGACGCCGGTCAGGACGACGGCCGCGGCGGCGGCCACGAGCGTGAGCTTCTTCATGGTGGTGTTCCCCAAACGACTGTGGCGACGACCCTATCGGGCGTCTGACACGCCGAACAGCGTTAGCGGGCTACCTGTCTTCCTATTCACGAAAAGCGATGGCCAGCGCCTCCGTCAACTCCACCTCATCGCAATTATCCTCCGGTCCTTCACGGTCGATGACCAGGAAGTCGCTGACCTCGCCCAGCGCCAGCAGGAAGTGGTGCCATACGCCGGGGGCATAGTTCACGCCCTGGTTCGGGCCGGCCAGGAAGGCCTGCACCTTGTCCGGATCGAGGTCGCCGGGCGGCGCCACCACCACCAGATAGGGCCGCCCGTTCAGGGGCATGAAGGCCTGGGAGCCCAGGGGGTGGCGCTCCATGATCTTCAGTTCGAGCGGTTCCAGTGGGATGGAGCGGAACAGGCTGACGATGGCGTGGCCGCCGTCCACGGCCACCCGGGCCAGGTCGTTGAAGCGCACGGTGTTGCCATAGTTGATGTCCATGGCCTTGGCCGGGTCGGCGAAGATCACCTCGCCGAACGGCGCGAACGCCTCGGGCGTCAGGGGCTGCGGCGTCAGCGTCCTCACGGCTTGGCGCCCTGCGCGATCCAGGCGCCCAGGGTGTCGCGCTCCAGCCGGGTCATGTGGGTCTCGTTGCCCAGCGGCATGCTCTCGCTGGCCACGGCGCGTTCGTTGATCTTGGCCGCCGCCGCGCGGATGTGGTCGGGGTTGTCGAAGCTCAGGCCATTGGGCGGGGCGGTGAAGCCCTTATGGGTCGGCTGGTCGGCATGGCACATGGCGCAATGGGTGCGCACGATGGTCTGGACCTGGGCGAAGCTCACCGGCCCCATGGCGGCCGAGGCGGTCTTGGGCTTGGCGGCCTCCGCCAGCAGCGCCACACCCACGAAGATCAGCATGCCGTAGAGCAGCACCTGGGGCTGGTAGCGGCCGCTGTTCTTGAGGTTGAAGAAGTGGCGGATGGTCCAGCCCGCCAGCCCCAGACCGGCCAGCAGCAGCCAGTTGATCGGGCTGTCGGTCAGCAGCGGATAGTGGTTGGAGACCATGATCAACAGCACGGGCAGGGTCATGTAGTTGTTGTGCACCGAGCGCTGCTTGGCCTGCTTGCCCAGGTTCGGGTCCGGCGTCTCGCCGGCCAGCATCGCGGCCACCACCTTCTTCTGGTTGGGGATGATGATGGCGAAGACGTTGAACACCATGATCGAGCCCATCACCGCGCCCACATGGATAAAGGCGCCGCGATTGGAGAAGAGGTGGGTCAGCGCCCAGGCCATGGCCGTCAGCACCAGGAACCAGACCGCGCCGAACACGCGCAAATTCTTGCCGAGGGGCGAGCGGCACAGGCCGTCGTAGACCAGCCAGCCGCCGAAGATGAAGCTGATGCCCAGCGCGATGGCGCTCACCTGGGTCAGCTGCGCCTTGGCCGGGTCGATCAGATAGAGGTTGGCGCCCACATAGTAGATCAGGCTAAGCAGGGCGAAGCCGCTGATCCAGGTGGTGTAGGCCTCCCATTTGAACCAGTGCAGCTCGTCGGGCATCTCCAGCGGGGCGACCATGAACTTCTGCTTTTGATAGAAGCCGCCGCTGTGGACGGCCCAAAGCTCGCCCGCCACGCCGTCGCGCGCGACCACGGGCGCCTTCAGATGGCTGTCCAACCACATGAAATAGAAGGAAGAACCGATCCAGGCGATGCCGGTGATGATGTGCAGCCAGCGCAGGCCCATGTTGGCCCAGGCGGCGAGGTCAGCCAGCATTCTTGAAGTCTTCCAATCGTTGCAGCAGGTCGGCGGCCACGGCCACCGCGATGATTTCGGGGGCCTTGGATTTCAGGCCGGGGATGCCGATGGGGCAGGTGAGGTCGGCGAGGTCGCCCTCGCTGAAACCGTCGTCGCGCAGGCGCCGCTCGAAGCGCGCGCGCTTGGTGGCCGAGCCGATCATGCCGAGATAGCGGGGCTTCGCGCCCATCGCCGCGCGCACCAGCCGGTAGTCGAGATCGTGGTTGTGGGTCAGCACCAGCACATAGTCGTCCGGGCCCGCCGATCCGGCGGCTTCGACCAGGGCGGCTTCATCCTGCACGGAAACGCCCGGCCCGCCCGCCTCCTCGCGGCTGTCGCGCTGGTCGAGCGTGAAGGGCAAAGGTGCGAAGGCGCGCGCGATCGCCTGGCCCACATGGCCCGCGCCGAACAGCAGCACCGTGGGCTTGGCCGCATCGATCCGCTCGATCAGCTGGTCGCCCTCGCCGGGCCTGGGGCGCTTGCCCGCCAGCGGATGGCCTGCTCCGTTGGCCAGCACCGCCGGCGCCACGCGGCCGACCCACTGGTCCTCCTGGCGCAGCAGCACCCGCTCCAGCTGGTCGCCCTTGAACAGCGCGGCGATGCCGAACGGCCGGCGCCGCGCATAGGCCGCGTCCACCGCCTCCAGCCACGGCGCGCTGGCGTCGTCCAGCCGCTCCAGCAGCAAGCGCACATAGCCGCCGCAGCACTGCGACAGCAGGGGGCCCAGTGGATAGTCCTGCAACGCATAGGTCCGGGCCGACTGGGCGAGCAGCTTGCGCGCCTGATCGGTGGCCAGGTGTTCCAGATTGCCGCCGCCGATCGTCCCCGACTGGCGCCCCGGGGTGACCAGCATCCGCGCGCCCGCCTCGCGCGGCGTGGAGCCCTCGGCCGACACCACGCTGACCAGGGCCACCGGCTCGCCTTTGCGAACCGCCGCCAAGGCTTCCGAGGCCCAGGTCATGGGGTGACCCCCGAGGCCTTCTCAGCCCCCCCAAACTCTCCGCTCATCCCGGCGCAAGCCGGGACCCATAGTGACTTTCCGGAAGCGCCAGGGCCCCCATGGGCCGTCCGCGCCCGCCCTCGGCCCGAAGGGCCAGTCCTGCCGGGCCCCATGGGTCCCGGCTTTCGCCGGGATGAGCGGAGGGTGGGAAGGGCACGCTCAAAGGCCAATCCGCTCATGGCTCCAGCCCCGCCCGGCACCGCGCATCCTGCACCGCCATGAGCACCCGCTCGGGCGTCGTGGGCGCATCCAGATCGGGGAAGACCTTGTGGTCGGCGGCGGCAGCCACGGCGTGAGTCATGGCCGAAAACACCGAGATGGCCAGCATCAGCGGCGGCTCGCCCACCGCCTTGGAGCGGTGGATGGTGTCCTCGCGATTCACGCCGGGCTGCCAGATATCCAGATTGAACACCGGCGGGCGGTCCGACGCGGTCGGAATCTTGTAGGTGCTGGGCGCGTGAGTGCGCAGCCGGCCCTGGTCGTCGAACACCAGTTCCTCGGTGGTCAGCCAGCCCATGCCCTGGATGAAGCCGCCCTCGATCTGGCCCTCGTCGATGGCCGGGTTCAGCGAGCGTCCCACGTCATGCAGGATATCGACCCGCAGGGTGCGGTTCTCGCCGGTCAGGGTGTCGATCACCACCTCGCTGACCGCCGCCCCATAGGCGAAGTAGAGGAAGGGCCGCCCCGTATGGCTCGCCCGGTCATAGTGGATCTTGGGCGTGGAATAGAAGCCCGTGGACGACAGGCTGATGCGGTTCAGATGCCCCAGCCGCGCCACCTCGCCAAAGGCCAGGCGCTCGCCGCCGATCAGCACATGATTGTCAGCGAAAACAACGGAGTCGGCGCCGACGTTGAACTTGTGCGCCAGCATCTCCACCAGCCGCGTCTTGATGGTCCGCGCCGCGTTCAGCGCCGCCATGCCGTTCAGGTCCGAACCCGACGAGGCGGCGGTGGCGGAGGTGTTGGGCACCTTGTCCGTGCGGGTGGACGACACCTTCACCCGGTCGAGGTCGATGGCGAACTCTTCCGCCACTACCTGGGCCACCTTGACCATCAGCCCCTGGCCCATCTCCGTGCCGCCGTGGTTCAGCAGCACGCTGCCGTCGGCATAGAGCTGCACCAGGGCGCCGGCTTGGTTCAGATGGCTGGTGGTGAAGGAGATACCGAACTTCACCGGGGTCAGGGCGATACCCTTCTTCAGCCAGCGGTTGGCGGCATTGAAGGCCTCCACGGCCAGCCGCCGCGCGGCATAGTCGGACCGGACCTCCAGCTCGGCGATGATCTCCGGCGCGACATTGTCCTCCACCGTCATCGCATAGGGGGTCACGTCGCGCCCGGGGCCATAGAGGTTGGCCTTGCGCACCGCCAGCGGATCCAGCCCCAGGTCGGCGGCGATGGCGTCCATCACCCGCTCGATGCCCACCATGCCTTGCGGCCCGCCAAAGCCCCGGAAGGCGGTGTTGGACACCGTATGGGTCTTGAAGCGATGAGAGACGATCTCAACATTTTCCAGGAAGTAGCAGTTATCGCTGTGGAACATCGCACGGTCGTTGATCGCCGGCGACAGGTCGGCCGAGCAGCCGCAGCGGCTGGCGAGGTCCAGCGCGATGCCTTCGATGCGCCCGTCGGGGCCGAAGCCCACGTCATAGCCGATCTCGAAATCGTGCCGCTTTCCGGTCATCACCATGTCGTCGTCGCGGTCGGCGCGCACCTTCACGGGACGCCCGGTCTTGCTCGCGGCCAATGCGGCAGCCGCCGCGAACAGGGCCGGCTGGGTCTCCTTGCCGCCGAAGCCGCCGCCCATGCGCCGCACCTCCACCGTCACCGCGCTGTGCGCCAGGCCCATGACCTTGGCGATCAAGTGCTGCACCTCGCTCGGGTGCTGGGTGGAGGAGATGACGTGCAGGTCGTCGTCCTCGCCGGGGGTCGCCACCGCGATCTGGCCCTCCAGGTAGAAGTGATCCTGGCCGCCGATGGCGAAATGGCCCCGAAGCCGCCGGCCCGCCTTGGCCAGGGCGGCCTGGGCGTCGCCACGCTTCATGACCTGCGACGCCTCGATCTTCAGGTCGGCGGCGCGCGCCTCGGCGATGGTCAACACCGTGGGCAGGTCTTCATAGGCGATGACCGCCAGTCCCGCCGCCGCGCGGGCCAGGGCCAGGGTCTCCGCCGCCACCGCAAACAGCGACTGGCCCACATAGACCACCTCATCGACGGCGAAGAGCGGGTCGTCGCCGAACACCGGGCTGACGTCGTTCTTGCCGGGAATGTCCGCCGCCGACAGCACGGCCACGACGCCGGGCGCGGCGCGCACCGGGCTCAGGTCCATACTCAGCAGGCGGGCGTGGGCCTTGGTGCTCTGGGCCAGATAGAGATGCAGCAGGCCCCGCGGCTCGGCGATGTCGTCGATATAGACCGCCCCGCCGCTGACGTGCCGTTCGGCGCTGTCATGGATGACGGAGGTGTGGACGCGGCCCCTTCTTTCATAAGAGGGCCGCGTCGGCGTCGGTTCGGGTCCGAGGTCAGGCATCGGCCATCACCCCGGCGTCCAGCACGCTGGTCAGCCCCGCGTCGCCGCTGGTTTCGACATAGGCCTTGCGCAGCAGGTTCTTGGCCGACGCCAGCCGGTAAGCCGCCGAGGCGCGCATATCGCTGATCGGCTGATAGTCCGCCTCCAGCGCCGCCATGCCCGCCGCCACGGTCGCCTCGTTCCAGGGCTTGCCGATGATGGCCGCCTCGCAGGCGCTCGCCCGCTTCGGCGTCGCCGCCATGCCGCCGAAGGCGATGCGCGCCGCCGTCACCACGCCGCCCTCGACCGTCAGGCCGAAGGCCCCGCAAACCGCTGAGATGTCCTGGTCGAAGCGCTTGGAAAGCTTGTAGATTTTCAGAACCGACCCCGGCGCGGGCTTGGCCACGACCACCGCCTCGACGAACTCGCCCGCCGCCCGATCCTGCTTGCCGTAGGCCAGGAAGAAGTCTTCCAGCGGCATCTCTCGCCGCTCGCTTCCCTTGCGCAGCACGAGCGTTGCCCCCGCCGCGATCAGCGCCGGCGGCATGTCGCCGATCGGCGAGCCGTTGGCGATGTTGCCGCCGACCGTGCCGCTGTTCCGGATCTGCACCGACCCCAGCCGCCGCATCATCTCGCCTAACTCCGGATACAGGGCCCCCAGCCGCGCGATCACGTCGCTGTAGCGCACCGCCGCGCCGATGCGCAGGACTTGGCCGGTCTCCTCGACCGCGCTCAGCTCCGCCACATCCATGGTCGAGATCACCACGGGCAGGCTGCGATGCTGCTTGGTGACCCAAAGCCCCACATCCGTGCCCCCCGCCACCAACACCGCCTCCGGGTATTTGAGCGCCAGCGCCGCCAGCGCCTCCAGGCTACGTGGCGCGAAATAACGCCTGCCTTCCCAAGTCAGCGCCAGCGTCTCCGTGGACGCGATCGCCTTCAACGCCCCCGCCACCGAAGGGTCGGCCGGCCCCGCTTGCGCCGCCTCCGCCGCGGCCAGGATCGGCCCATACCCCGTGCACCGGCACAGGTTGCCCGCGATGGCGTCCGCTACCGGCGTCGCATCGCCGTTCCGCTCCCGCGCCACCAGGCTCATCACGAACCCAGGGGTACAGAATCCACACTGGCTGGCGTGGTGTTCGACCATCGCCGCCTGCACGGGGTGCTTGCCGCCCAGGCTTTCGACGGTGGCCAACGCGCGGCCATGCAGGCTGGGCAGGAAGGCGATGCAGGCATTGATGGCGCGCCACACAACCAAGTCGCCCACCAGGTCGCCCACCGCCACCGTGCAGGCCCCGCAATCCCCCTCCGCGCACCCTTCCTTGGTCCCGGTCCGCCGCGCGTCGTAGCGCAGCCAGTTGAGCACCGTGTGGGTCGGATCGGCGCCCGCGATCTCGCGAACCTCGCCGTCCAGAAGGAAGCGGATGACATCTCCCATCAGCTGCCCCGGTAGGTGGAATAGCCGTAGGGCGAGACCAGCAGCGGCACATGGAAGTGGGCGAGGGGGTCGGCCACCCCGAAGTCGATGGTCACCACGTCGAGGAAGGAAGGGGTCGGCATCGGCGTGCCGATGCTCCTGAAATAGTCGCCCACCGAGAACTCCAGGTGATAGCGGCCGATGTCCATCTCGGCCCCGGTCAGCAGCGGCTTGTCGCAACGGCCGTCGAGATTGGTCACGCATTGGGTCAGCAGCACCCCGTCGCGGTAGAGCCGCACGGCGACGCCCTTGGCCGGGTGGCCATGGGCCGTATCCAGGACGTGTGTGGTCAGACCGCTCACAAATTCACCCATTGGACCAAATCAGGTCCCGCCAATCTCGCGGGAAGCCTTCCAGAGTCCTGAAAACGCAGCCTAAATGCAATCCCGCCGGTGATTTTCCGCCTGGCGGTCCGGGGCCGCAAGCACAAGCGTATGACATCAGCCGACTATCCCCGCGACCTGATCGGTTACGGCGCACATCCGCCGCATGCCCGATGGCCGCACGGCGCCCGCGTGGCCGTGCAGGTCGTGCTCAACTACGAGGAGGGCGGCGAGAACGCCATCCTGCACGGCGACGAGGGCGCGGAGACCTTCCTGTCCGACATGATCAACCCCGCGCCGGTGGTCGGCGCGCGCAACATGTCGATGGAGCAGATCTACGAATACGGCTCCCGCGCCGGCGTCTGGCGGCTGCTGCGCCTATTCGAGCGCTACGACATCCCACTGACGATCTTCGGGGTGGCCATGGCGATGGAGCGCAATCCCGCCGTGGTCGAGGCCTTCCTCCGGGCCGGCCACGAGATCGCCTCCCACGGCTGGCGCTGGATCAACTACCAATCCGTGCCGGAGGACATCGAGCGCGAGCACATGGCCCGCGCCATCGAAATCCATACCCGCCTGACCGGCGAGCGGCCGCTGGGCTGGTACACGGGCCGGACCAGTCCGAACACACGGCGGCTGGCGGCGCAGGAGGGTGGCTTCCTCTATGACGCCGACGACTATTCGGATGACCTGCCGTTCTGGACGGTGGAAGCCGCCAAGCCCCACCTGATCGTGCCCTACACCCTGGAAGCCAACGACATGCGCTTCTCCGGCACGGGGCTTAACACGGGCGACCAGTTCGAGAGCTACCTGCGCGACGCCTTCGACGTCCTCTACGAGGAGGGGGAGAGCGCGCCCAAGATGATGTCGGTGGGGCTGCACTGCCGCATCGTCGGCCGGCCGGGCAAGATGGCCGGGCTGGAGCGGTTCCTGAAATACGCCAGGAGCAAATCGGGTGTCTGGTTCGCGCGGCGAGTCGATATCGCCCGCCATTGGCGCGCCACGCATCCGTTCGAGGGGACCCCTACATGAAGTTGAAGCCGCTGCTGGTCATGGGGGCGCTGGCCCTTCCGGCCCTGGCCCTGGCCGGGCCCGCGCCGATGAAGGCCGGCCCCGTGCCGCCGCCCGCGATCCAGGCCCAGGCGCGCGACATCCTGACCGAGCTGGTCGGCATCAATTCGACCCACAACATCGGCACGGCGCAGGCGGCCAAGGCCGTCGCGGCGCGGCTGAAGGCGGCGGGTTTCCCGGACGCCGATGTCCAGATCCTCACCCCCGCCGAGCATCCGACCCAGAGCAATGTGGTGGTGCGCCTGCGCGGCAAGGGCCTCGACAAGCCGATCCTCTATCTCTGCCACCTGGACGTGGTGGAGGCCAAACCCGAGGACTGGTCGCTGCCGCCCTTCAAGCTGACGGAGAAGGACGGCTACTTCTACGGGCGCGGCTCCATCGACATGAAGGATGAGGACACCGCGGTCCTGACCAGCCTGATCCGATTGAAGCAGGAGGGCTTCGTCCCCGACCGCGACATCATCGTGGTCTTCACCTCCGACGAGGAGGGCGGCGACGCCAACGGCGTCGATTGGCTGATGAAGAACCACCGGCCCGCGGTGGACGCCGAGTTCGCCATCAATGCCGAGGACGGCGGCGGGTTGATCCAGAACGGTGCGCGCCTGGGCTACGGCGTCCAGACCAGCGAAAAGACCTATGTCACCTTCCAGATCGAAACCACCAGCCCGGGCGGCCACTCCTCCCATCCCGAACCCAACAATCCCATCTATCGCCTGGCGCGAGGCCTGGTGAAGCTGGAGGCGCTGCAGTTCCCCCTGAAGATGAACGCCACGACGCGCGGCTTCTTCAAGGCCCAGTCGGCGCGCCAGGAGGGCCAGCTGCGGGCCGACATGCTGGCGGTGTCCAAGGAGGATGCCGATCCCGCCGCCGTGGCGCGGCTCAGCGCCGATCCGCGCTGGAACCCTCAGCTGCGCACCACCTGCGTGGCGACCATGGCCCAGGCCGGGCACGCGGAGAACGCCCTGCCGCAACGGGCCGCCGCCACCATCCAGTGCCGCATGATCCCGGGCGACACCCAGGCCGATATCGAGATGCAGATCCAGGACGCCCTGGGCGATACCGGCATCGCCATCACCGTGGTGTGGCCGGCCGAGGAGAGCGGAGAGTCCGTGCCTCAGCCCGTGATGATGAAGCGGGTGACCGGGGTGGTGAACGAGATGTGGCCGGGCGTGGAGATCTATCCGACGATGGACGCCGGCGCCTCCGACGCCCTCTACAGCCGCGCCGCCGACATCCCGACGTTTGGCCTGTCCGGCATGTTCGGCGATGTCGACGACAACCGCGCCCACGGCAAGGACGAGCGGGTCAGTATCCAGGCCTTCTACGAGGACGTGGAATTCAACTACCGCCTGATGAAGTCGCTCAGCCGCGCCGAATGACCCGAGACGAGTTCCTGTCGCGCTATGAGGCGATCTATGAGGCCTCGCCCTGGGTCGCCGAGGCGGCCTGGGAGGCCGGCGCCCGTGAGGGCGAGGCGCTGGCCGCCGCCATGCGCGCGGCCGTGGACGGGGCTCCCCGTGAACAGCGCCTGGCCCTGATCCGCGCCCACCCGGAACTGGCCGGCCGCGCCGCCATCGCGGGTGATATGGCGGAGGCCTCGAAGAAGGAACAGTCCGGCGCGGGGCTCGACCAGTGCACGCCGGATGAGTTCGCCGACTTCCAGCGGCTGAACGGCGCCTACAACGCCCGCTTCGGCTTTCCCTTCATCATCGCGGTGAAGGGCCACGACAGGGCGAGCATCCTGTCCGAATTCCGCCGGCGGCTGGACAACGATCCCCAAACCGAGTTCGACACCGCCATCGACCAGATCCACCGCATCGCCGGGTTCAGATTGGCGGCCCCGAGGACATGATACCCATTTCCCCGTCCGTCGCCGCTCAGGGACAGCTGCTGCAGTCGGGGAAATGGGTTTCGTGTCCCCCAACACCGGGGCCCGGGACACGAAACCTGTTTCCCTGTCCGCCGCGTGCGGGCATGCAGGGGATTGATCAGGGAAACAGGTATCATGTCCCAACACGACCCGCTTGAACGCCTGCGCACCGACTATATCGACCTCGCCCAGCCGCGCCTGGGGGCAGAGGTAGTCTACGCCACCGACGACTTCTTCGCCGACAAGGACCGGCTGATCGATCCGGCCGAACCGGTGTTCATCCCGGGCAAATACGACGACAACGGCAAGTGGATGGACGGCTGGGAAAGCCGTCGCAAGCGCGTGGCCGGCTATGACTGGTGCGTGGTCAAGCTGGGCCGGCGCGGGATGATCGCGGGCTTCGAGATCGACACCCGCAACTTCACCGGCAACTACCCGCCCTTCGCCTCCATCGACGCCTGCCGTTGCGACGACCGCGTGCCGCCGGACAACGCCGAATGGCTCACCATCGTCGGCCGCCTGGAGCTGGACGGCGACGACCGCCGCCTGATCGCCGCCGAGACCATGGGGCCCTTCACCCATGTGCGCCTCAACATCTATCCGGACGGCGGCGTGGCGCGCCTGCGGGTGTTCGGCCGCATCGACATCGACTGGACCAAGGTCAACGCCGACGTGCCGCTGGACCTGCTGGCCATGGAGAATGGCGGCCGGGGCGTGTTCGCCAACGACGAGCATTTCGGCAAGGTCGAGAACATGACGGCGCCGGGCCGGGGCAAGGACATGGGCGATGGCTGGGAAACCCGCCGCCGCCGTGAGCCGGGCCACGACTGGTCGATCGTCGAACTGGGGCATGCGGGGATCATCGGCGAGATCACCGTCGACACCTGCCACTTCAAGGGCAACTACCCTGACCGCTGCTTCATCCAGGCGGCGCCGGATGCGCGCGGCGCGCCGTTCGAGGTTTCGGCCCAATCGGAAAGCTGGCCGGTGATCCTGGCCGAGCAGAAGCTGTCGGCGGACCATATCCACATCTTCAAGAGCGAGATCGCGGCGCACGAGCCGGTGCGGTTCGTGCGCCTCAACATCATTCCCGACGGTGGGGTCAGCCGCCTGCGGCTGGTGGGCAGGATCGCCCGCTAGAGCTTCACCTTGAATTCCACGCCGTAGGTGGCGGGGTCGTTGACGAAGCCGGTGAGGTTGTCGAAGTCGATGCCGCCTTCCAGCGACTTGTCGTTGGTGATGTTGCGGCCGAACACGGCAGCTTCCCAGCGCCCGCCGTCATAGCTGTAGCCCAGCCGCAGGCCGCCCTCGAGCAGCCGGTCGTCGCTGTATTCGCGCGACTCGTAGAGGAAGAAGTTGATCTTCGAGCGGTAGGCCCAGTCGGTGTAGATGAAGAATTCGCCGTTGCCGTAGGGGATCACCCACTTGGCCGTGACGTTGGCGATCCATTCCGGCGCGTTGGGCAGGCTGTTGCCGTCGATCGACACCGTTCCCGGCACCGGCGCATAGGCCGGATCCAGCACCGTGCAGCCGCTGCCGCAGGGGGCGATGGACAGGTTCGGGTCCTGGATTTCCGTGTGGTTGTAGCTGAGGCCGGCGGTCAGATAGAGGTGGTCGACGGGAACCCAGTCGGCATCGACCTCGAAGCCGTAGCCCACCGTCTTGTCGGCGTTGACCAGGATGTTGGCGTTGGACCCGCCGCCCACCGCCGTCAGCTGCTGGTCCTTCAGATCATAGTAGAAGACGTCCGCGTCCAGGCGCAGGCGGCGGTTGAACATGTAGGATTTCACGCCGGCTTCGTAGGAGAGGATGGTCTCGGTCTTGGCCACCGACACGGTGTCGGAGAACACTACCCGGCCCTGGATGCTGGGGGCCCGGAAGCCCTTGGCGATGCGGGCATAGAGGTTGACCTGCTCGGTCACCGGATAGGTGACGTTGACGTCCCAGCTGACGTTGTTGCTGGAGGGGTTGGCCGTCTTTGTCAGGTTGGGGGCGCCGAAGGGCGACAGCGTCCGGTGGACGATAAAGTCCTTCTTTTCATCCGAGTAGCGCACCCCGGCGCTGACCTTCAGGTGGTTTTCGAAGGTGTAGCCCATCGTCCCGAACAGGGCCCAGGCCTCGGTCTTCTGCTTCTGCTCGGCGAAGCCGTCCAGTGTTCCGCCCGCCAGGGTGTTGTAGTCGAAGCTGTCGATGGTGACGTCTTCCTTGAAGTAGAAGGCGCCCACCTGCCAGGTCAGGGGATCGGGGGTGTCGCTGGCAAGCCGCAGCTCCTGCGTCCACTGGCTGTGGTGCGGCAGGCCGTCGGCGCTTTCCGAGGGGAAGGGGATGAAGCCCGGGCCCGAGGGCGGGGCGAACACGGCGCCGAAGCCGCCGTCGATATCGCCGCGCGACAGGGTCTTGGCGTGCTCATAGCCGGTCACCGAGGTCAGCTTGATGTCGCCGAAGTCGTATTCCAGCTTGGCGCTGCCGCCGAAGGTGTCCACGTGCTGGAAGGCGCGAGGCTGGGCGTCCTGGAAGATGGTGTCGCGATCGAAGCCGGGCACGAAGCTGTTGGAGCCGGACTGGATGATGTTGGCGCGGAACAGGCGCGGCGTGCCGTTCAGGTGCATGCCGTGGAGGTTCAAAAGCGCGCTGAAGTTTTCGGTGGGCGTGAACAGCAGCTGGCCGCGCAGGGCGTATTCCTTGTAGCCCTCGGTGGCGTTGCTCACGTGGGTGAAGCCGTTGTCGACCCAGTTGTCGCGGTGCTGGACCAGCACGGAGAACCGTCCCGCCATCTTGTCGGCGATCAGGGGCCCGCCGATGGCGGCCTCGGCGTTGACGGTGTTGAAAGTGGCCCAGGAGACGCTCGCGTAGGCTTTGGGCGTGAAGCTGGGCTTGGCCGAGTCCAGCTTGACGATGCCGGCGGGAGTATTGCGGCCGAACAGCGTGCCTTGGGGGCCGCGCAACACTTCGATATGGTCGAGGTCGAAGGCCGGATAGCCCTTCACCACGGGGTTTTCCAGCACCACGTCGTCATAGATCAGCGACACGGGCTGGGAGGCGTTCAAGTCGAAATCGGTATTGCCCAGGCCGCGGATGTAGAAGCGCGGGAAGGTGCGGCCGAAGGAGCTTTCCAGGGTCAGGCTGGGCACGCGCGACGACAGGAAGCGGATGTCGCCGCCGCCCGACATCAGCACCGACAGCTTCTCGCCGCCGACCGCGGTCACCGAGATGGGGACGTCCTGGATGTTCTCTTCGCGCTTCTGGGCGGTGACGGTGACGGTCTCCACCTCGGTGGGGCGGGCCGCGTCGTCGGCGGCCAGGGCCAGGCCGGGCGCGCCCGCGCCGACCAGCAGGACCAGGGAGGCGGCGCCGAACAGGCCCGCCCGCGAACGGTTGTGGTTGGTCATTGTCTGATCCCCTCCAGCAAATCGCTGTCTCGCGCTTCGAGGCGCTTGAAGCCCTACTGTTCGCGTCAGGATCAACTCGTCTATCGCGCGAACGCGATTTGCGTCGATTTTGTTGCGGTGTTGCAACCAAGTCGAGCAGGTCGCCGCTCCGACAGTCAGGTGGTGATCGGTTCCGCGATCCGCGCGGGACGGGTGCGCGCGTTCAGCCAGGCGCGGACGGGTTCGTCATAGGTCTTCCAGGCCAGCCAGCAGAGCCCCAGCACCACCGGATAGGCGACCAGCCCCAGCCACGGGGCCTGGATGCGCCGCGCGATGATGCCGCCGGCCAGCACCAGCAGCGGATAGTGCAGGGCGTAGATCGGATAGCTGAGGCCGCCCGACACCTTGCAGAAGGCGGCGGTGCGCGGGGTGGACGGCGCATTGACGCCGAGCGCCAGCAGGGCGGGGAAGATCAGGAAGACCGACGCGAGTTCGAAGGCCGGCGTCCAGGGCTGGTCGGCGGGAACCACGAAGAGGGCGACCAGGGCCAGCGACAGCAGCCAGACGGGCGCGCCGGGCACGAGGTGGGCCCAGCGTTCGCGCGTGCGGTAGAGCAGGACCCCGGCGAAGAAGCCAAAGCTGGTGCGCGGGATGGCCCACCAGAAGGTTGCGCCCTGGGCCCCCGCGTCAAGCCCGGCGGCGAAGGGCATGGCGGCCACGGCCAGCGCCGCCACCGTCACGATGCCGATCAGGCGGGGCGTGGTCAGGCGGCGCGCGATCAGCACATAGACGATGTTGACGGCCAGCTCGAAGAACAGCGACCAGGTCGGTCCGTTCAGCGGGAAGAGGCCCCAGCCGGTCGGATCGGCCTTCACGGCGGGGATCAGCAGCAGGCCGCGCAGCAGGCTGGCCAGCACGGGTCCGGCGTCGGGCCCGAGATAGTCGCCCGCCGCGATGCGCAGCAGGGGCCAGGCGGCGCCGATCAGCATGCCCAGCAGGATCAGCGGATAGAGGCGGATCATCCGGATACGCAGGAAGGCGGGAACGGAGAGGCCGCCACGTAGGCGTTCCTCATAGGCCGCGGCGATGACGAAGCCGCTGAGCAGGAAGAAGAAATCCACCGCCATCCAGGCATGGCCGATGAAGCCGCCGGGCTCGTACAGCCAGCGGCCCTTGTGCATGACCATGACCGCCAGGGCGGCGATGCCACGCAGGCCGTCGAGCGCCAGATAGTGCTGGGTGCGGGGTTTAAGCGGCTGCATCGCCGCTGGTGTGGCGGGCTTCTACCCGGCGTTCAAGCCCAGGTTCACTGGTGGGCGTTGAGGTAGTCGATCTTGCCGTCGGCCGCGAGGGTGATTTCCCAGGTCAGGGTCACGCCTGCCTCGTAGGTGACCTTGTAGATGTAGGGGGTGGTGGCGTCGCCCGAGCGTTCGATGGCCTTCACGGCGCCCAGCGACTTCAGGCTCGCCATGCCCGCGGCCTGGGCCTTGGCGGCGGTGGCAAGTTGCGGGGTCATGCTGTCGTAGTCGAGGCCTGCGCCCTGGGCGTCGTTGACGGCCTTGGTCAGGACGGCGCGAACCTTGGCCTCGTCGGAGGCGGCGGCGGTGGGTTCGGCGGCCAGCGCGATCACCGGGGCGGCGACGCCCAGGCCAATAACGGCCAGAGCGAGGGCAAGAGCGGTAATCCGAGCGTGGAGCGTCATCGGCCTTTTCCCCTGAACAGCTGGCGGTCCCATACGACGGGACCGTGGCGGCCGCACCTTACGGATTAGTCATTCCGCAGCCGCCTGGACCGGCGCAAGACCGCCGGCGCGCTCGATGAAGGCCACAACCTCCTCTACGCCCTGCAACCTTAGGAGGTCCGTAAAAACGAACGGCCGACCGGCGCGGCCCTTGGTCGCATCGGCCTCCATGACCGCCAGATCGGCGCCGACGTGGGGGGCGAGGTCGGTCTTGTTGATCACCAGCAGGTCGGAGCGCGTGATGGCGGGGCCACCCTTGCGGGGGATCTTCTCGCCCTGGCAGACGGAGATCACATAGAGGCTGAGATCGGCCAGGTCGGGGGAGAAGGTGGCCGCTAGGTTGTCGCCGCCGGACTCGATGAAGATCACGTCGAGGTCGGGGTGGCGGGCGTTCATGGTGGCGATGGCCGCCAAGTTGATCGAGGCGTCCTCGCGGATGGCGGTGTGGGGGCATCCGCCGGTCTCCACGCCCAGGATGCGGTCCTCGGGCAGGGCCTGGAGGCGGGCCAGGATCAGGGCGTCTTCCTGGGTGTAGATGTCGTTGGTGATCACCGCGATGGAGTAGCGGCCGCGCATGGCCTTGCAGAGCTTCTCGGTGAGCGTGGTCTTGCCGGAGCCGACGGGGCCGCCGATGCCGACGCGCAGGGGGCCGTTTGGGGATCTCATGAGATGAACAGCCTTACGTGCTGGGTTTCGTGGGCCAGCGCCATCAGGTCGGAATTGAGCGCGGCGGAGCCGAGGTCGTCCAGGGTGGAGACGGCCGCGCGGGCGACGATGGCGAGGATCGCCGGCTCCAGCCGCGCCATGACCGCCATGCCGTCCGTCTGGCCGAGCGGGATCGCGCGCATGGCGATGGTGACCAGGTTGCCGGCGAAGGCGTGGATGTAGGCGGTGAGGGTGTCGTCGAGGCCGATACCGGCGCTGGCGCAGGTGGCGCCGACCGCGACGGGGTAGGCGACGGTGGCGGAGCCGAGGGGAGTCGAACCTTCGGGCCAGGCGCGAGCGGCGGCCAGGAAGGCCGCGCCCTGGCCCAGGGTTTCGGCCAGACGCTCGCGGGAGATGGCCAGAGCCTCCGCGAGTTCGGCGACGTCGGCCAGCCGCGCGGGCTCGTCGATGGCCGTATGCGCCTCGGCCACCAGGACGGCGTCGGTCCAGCCGCCGCCGAAGCTGACCAGCCCATCCAGCCAATCATGCAGCGTCTCCGCGTCCTTGACCCAGCCGTCGTGGATGGCCCGCTCAAGCCCATGCGAATAGCTGAACGATCCCACCGGAAAGGCCGGAGACAGCCAGGTCAGCAGGCGCAGCAGGGGGCTAGTGGTCATGGTGATGGTGGCCAAGATCGTCGGGCCCATGGTGGTGGGCCTGGTGGGCGTCACCGTAGGCGCCGCCTTCCGGGTCGAAGGGGGCGGTCACCGCCGTCACCGTCGCTCCCAGATGCTCCAGCATGTGGCCGATGACGTGGTCGTGGCGGATGAGGATGCGGTCGGCCTCGACCTGGGCGGTGAGGTGGCGGTTGCCGATGTGCCAGGCCAGTCGCAGCAGATGCTCCGGGCTGGTGGCGCGGACCTCCATCAACGGTTCGGGCAGGGCGTCGATGCGCACCACGCGGCCGTCCTCAAGCTTCAGGCCATCGCCGCCGCGCAGCAGCACCGCCTTGGGCAGATCGAGCAGGAAGGCCAGGCCGTGATGGCCGGTCAGGGCCACGCGGCGGCGGTGGCGGGCGTCGTAATCGAGGGTGACGTGGTCCGCGATGGGACCGGTCCAGGCCGGCAGGATTTCAACAACCCGCAACATCAGAACAGGAAATACCGCTGCGCCATCGGCAGGACGTCGGCCGGTTCGCAGGTGAGCAGTTCGCCGTCGGCGCGGACTTCGTAGGTCTCCGGGTCCACCTCGATATGGGGCGTGGCGCTGTTGTGGATCATCGAGGCCTTGGAGAGACCGCCGCGGGTATTCTCCACCGCCACCATCCGTTTCTCGACGCCGAGGCGGTCACGAAGGCTGAGGTCGATGGCCGCCTTCGACACGAAGGTGATCGCCGAGCGGGTCAGGCTCTTGCCATAGGCGGCGAACATCGGCCGGTAGTGCACGGGCTGCGGCGTCGGGATCGAGGCATTGGGGTCGCCCATAGGGGCGGACACGATGGAGCCGCCCAGCAGGACCAGGTCGGGTTTCACGCCGAAGAAGGCGGTGCTCCAGAGGACGAGGTCGGCCCGCTTGCCCACGGCGATGGAGCCGATGTGGGCGCTCATGCCCTGAGCGATGGCGGGGTTGATGGTGTATTTGGCGATGTAGCGCTTCACCCGGTTGTTGTCGGCCGGGCCGTCACCCGCGAGCGGGCCGCGCTGCTTCTTCATCTTGTCGGCGGTCTGGCAGGTGCGGATCAGGACCTCGCCGACCCGGCCCATGGCCTGGCTGTCGGAGGAGATGATGGAGAAAGCGCCGAGGTCGTGGAGGATGTCTTCGGCGGCTATCGTTTCCTTGCGGATGCGGCTCTCGGCGAAGGCGATGTCTTCGGGGATGGAGGCGTCGAGGTGGTGGCAGACCATCAGCATGTCGAGGTGTTCGGCGATGGTGTTGCGGGTGTAGGGGCGGGTCGGGTTGGTGCTGGATGGGATGACGTTGGATAGCCCGGCGACCTTGATGATGTCGGGGGCGTGGCCGCCGCCGGCGCCTTCGGTGTGGAAGGCGTGGATGGTGCGGCCCTTGAAGGCGGCGATGGTGTCCTCGACGAAGCCGCTCTCGTTCAAGGTATCGGTGTGGATCATCACCTGGACATCGTAGTCGTCGGCGACGGAGAGCGCGCAGTCGATGGTGGCGGGGGTGGTGCCCCAGTCCTCGTGCAGCTTCAGCGCGCAGGCGCCGGCCTCGATCTGCTCGATGAGCGCGCCGGGCAGGGAGGCGTTGCCCTTGCCGGAGAAGCCGATGTTCATGGGAAAGGCGTCGGCGGCCTCGATCATCCGGGCCAGATGCCAGGGGCCGGGGGTGCAGGTGGTGGCCGCCGTGCCGGTGGCGGGGCCGGTGCCGCCGCCCAGCATGGTGGTGATGCCGGAGTAGAGCGCCTCCTCGATCTGCTGGGGGCAGATGAAGTGGATGTGGGCGTCCATGCCGCCGGCGGTGAGGATCTTGCCCTCGCCGGCGATGATCTCGGTGCCGGGACCGATGTTGATGGTCACGCCCGGCTGGGTGTCGGGATTGCCCGCCTTGCCGATGGCGTGGATGCGGCCGTCCTTCAGACCCACGTCGGCCTTCACGATGCCCCAGTGGTCGATGATCAGGGCGTTGGTGATGACGGTGTCGACGGCGCCCTGGGCGCGGGTGGCCTGGGACTGGCCCATGCCGTCACGGATCACCTTGCCGCCGCCGAACTTCACCTCCTCGCCATAGATCGTGAAGTCCTGCTCCACCTCCACGAACAGCTCGGTGTCGGCCAGCCGCACGCGGTCGCCGACGGTGGGGCCGAACATGTCGGCGTAGGTCTGGCGCGAGATGCGGGCCATCAGTCGAGCTTTCCCATCACGTCCTGGCGGAAGCCGTAGACGATGCGCTCGCCGAGCAGGGGCACGAGGGTGATCTCGCGGGTCTGGCCGGGTTCGAAGCGCACGGCGGTTCCGGCCGCGATATCCATACGCTGGCCGCGGGCCTTGGCGCGGTCGAAGCGGAGCGCGGGGTTGGTTTCGGCGAAGTGATAGTGGCTGCCGACCTGGATCGGGCGATCGCCGGTGTTGGCCACTTCGAGGATGGTGGTGGGCGCCCCGGCGTTGAGCTCGATGTAGCCGGGGACGGTGATGACCTCGCCGGGGATCATGCGAATACCATGGCCAGGCCGCCCAGTGCGGCGCCGGCGCCGAGCAGGCGCAGCACCAGCGGATGGCGGAGGCGGATGAGGCCCAGGCCCGCGCCGAGGCCGGCCAGGTGCAGGCCCGCCGTCGCGATCACGAAGCCGATGGCGTAGAGGGCGGGGGAGCCCAGGGGCGCTTCGGCGCCATGAGCGAAGCCGTGAGCGAGACCGAACAGGGCGATCAGCGCCGCGCCGGCCAGGACCGGAGCGCGGACGGCGGTGGCCGTGAGGGCGCCCAGAACGATGACAGAGGCCAGAATGGCGGGTTCGACCAGGGGCAGTTGAAGGCCCGCGAGGCCCAGGGCTCCGCCGCCGATCATCGCGGTCACGAAGGCCAGGGGCCAGGCCCACACCGCCTTGCCGCCGCGCATCGCGGCCCACAGGCCGACCGACAGCATGGCCAGCATATGGTCCAGGCCGCTGAACGGATGGCTGAGGCCCGCCGCGAAGGTGGCGGCCTGCTCGTGGCCCGGGTGGGCGAGGGCGGGGGTGGCCAATAACAACAGCCCGCTCGTCCCCGCAAGGGCGGGGATCCATGCGGCCTTGGCGAAAGCCGACAGTGTGCTTGGGTTCCCGCCTGCGGGGGAATGAGCGGATTTGAGGGTCATGGGCGGGCGCTCCTAGCGGATCGGGTGGTGGACGGTGACCAGCTTGGTCCCGTCGGGAAAGGTGGCTTCGACCTGGACGTCGTGGATCATCTCCGCGATGCCCTCCATGACCTGGTCGCGGGCGACGACGTGGCCGCCGGCCTCCATCAGCTCCGCGACCGAGCGGCCGTCGCGGGCGCCCTCGACCACGAAGTCGGAGATCAGGGCGATGGCCTCCGGGTAGTTGAGCTTCACGCCGCGCTCCAGCCGCTTGCGCGCGACCATCGCGGCCATGGCGATCAGCAGCTTGTCCTTTTCCCGGGGCGTCAGGTTCATGAGGTCCTCAAAGGCTCCAGACTCGGGGCAGGGGCGCATCCTGGCGCAGGGCCTGGAGGGCGGGAAGCAGGGCCCGGCGCAGGGTCAGGCCGTCCGCCGCGACGATGCGGCAGGTCAGCTTGCCGCCGAAGGCGCTGGCCCCGCCCCGGCCGGCCAAGGCCGCGCGGACGGGTTCGAGCAGGCGCTCGGCCTCGTCCTCGACCAGCAGCAGGGTGGCGAAGGCGCGGCCGCCGGCCAGGGCGGCGGGGCGGGCGGCCAGATCGGCCATGGCGCCGTCCAGGCGGATGTCGTCGGCGAAGATCAGCCTGCCCTGGCGGCGCACGCGCCAGCGGTCGCGCAGGCTGCCCTGACGCACCGTTTCGCCCATGGCCTGGCGGCCCAGCACGACGGATTCCAGCGCCAGCAGGCGGCCGCCCTCGGCGATGTCGGCTTCCAGGGTGCGGGCCAGTTCCGCGCGATCGAACAGGATGGTCTCCTGCGGCAGCCAGTCGATGGCGGCGCCCGGGCCGATGTCGAGCGCCGTGTCCACGTGCGCCGGGCCGCCGGTGGAGCGGTAGACCTTCTCGCAGGCCTGGGTGGTCACGGTCAGGTGCGCGCCATCCTCCGCCGCCACCCGCCAGGCCATACGGTCGCCGCCGGTCAGGCCGCCGCCGGTGTTGATCAGCACAGCCTCCTGGGCGTGGGCGCCATGGGCGTTGGGCAGGCGGATCTTGGCGGCGCCCAGCTGGTAGAGTTCGCGCACACGGGCGCCGGCAATCGTGAGCCGGCCCTCGCCCCGGGTCCTTTGCAGGGCGGGCGGCATCTCCAGGAACTCGGCGGTATCCAGCGGCATGGACGGAGCAGCGTCGGCGCGCCTTCGGCGGCTGTCCAGCGGCATCAGCGGCGGGCGCCTAAAATTATCGCACCTGCCCGGCCTTGCGGCAGCACGTTTCAGGCCTTTGCCGGCGGGTAGTCGGCTGGCTTGGCCGCTCCAAAATTTGACGATGCAGTCGCTGTACGTATCCCCTCCAGGGGGATAGGATGTGGGATGGCTCACGTCGTTCATGAAACCCATCTTGAGATCGTCAACCGGCTGAAGCGGGCCGAGGGGCATCTGCATAAAACGATCGCGATGATCCAGGCCGGCCGCACCTGCCTGGACCTCGCTCAGCAGCTTCATGCGATCGAGCGGGCGGTCGCGGCGGCGAAGAAGACGCTGATCCACGATCACATCGACCATTGTCTGGCCCACGCGGCGGACGGTGAGCCCGACGAGGCGCGGCAGGCGGTCTCTGAATTCAAAGAAATCACCAAGTACCTGTGAAGAGCCAATGACGCCGCTTGCCGAACTCATGCAGCAGGGCGCAGCCCACGCCTGGCTGTTCATACCCTCCGCCCTGTTGTTGGGGGCCTTGCACGGTCTGGAGCCCGGCCATTCCAAGACCATGATGGCCGCATTCATTGTCGCCGTTCGCGGCACTGTCTGGCAGGCGGTGCTCCTGGGCCTGTCCGCCACACTGTCCCATACGGCCATTGTGTGGGCGATCGCCCTGGGCGGCCTATATTTCGGACGGAATCTCGATCTGCAAGCTTCCGAGCCCTACTTCCAACTCGCATCGGCGCTCATCATCCTGGCCGTCGCCGGGTGGATGATCTGGCGCACTTGGCGGGAGCAACGCGCCGAAGCCTTCGAGCAAGATCAGGGGCATGACCAGGCTCACGCTCACGGGCACGCGCACGACGAAATCCATCGGATCGACACTGGCCATGGCCGCGTCGCGCTAAGCATTTTCGAGGAAGGCATAGCTGCTCATTTCCGGATCGTGACCGAGCGCGGCCACGCGCCCGCGGCAGGCCAGGTCACGGTGACCACCACCCGAGCGGATGGCGCGACCCAGCCTTTCAGATTCGAGCCGGGCGACGGCTTTCTGCAGTCGGCGGATGCGATCCCGGAGCCGCACAGTTTTGGTGTGCGGCTAGCGCTGGGACACGGCGACCATGTGCATGAATTCGATGTGGATTTCGCCGAGGGAGATCATGGCCACGAGCACGGCGGTGTTGACGTGAACGCGCCCGGATTTCAGGACGCTCACGAACGCGCCCACGCCAACGACATCAAGAAGCGCTTCGCCGGCAAGGACGTAACCACCTGGCAGATCGCTATCTTTGGGCTGACGGGCGGACTCATCCCCTGTCCTGCGTCGATCACCGTCCTGCTGCTGTGCTTGCAGCTCAAGCAGGTTGCCCTCGGAGCGACGCTCGTCCTGTGCTTCTCGATCGGCCTGGCCGTTACCATGGTGACGGTCGGTGTCGTCGCCGCTGTCGGCATGCGCCACGCGGAGCGCCGCTGGTCAGGCCTCTTCGCCAAGGTCGCCCGCCGGGCGCCGTATTTCTCCGGCGGGCTGATCAGCGTGGTTGGGGCTGTCCTGGTCTGGCAGGCCGTGGCGGCGATCACGGCCTGATAGCCGGCCGGCCGGTTCGCGTCTGGCGACGCGCAGCCGCCCTCGCCCTTGCCCCGAGTGCGGCAGCGGGAGGTCAGACCTTCCAGCTTGGCGCATCGACGCCCAGGGGCCGGGTCGGCTCATCCCAGCGGGGCTGCGTCGCCGACATCCGCACGGCCGGCCGCAGGTGGGTGAGCGGGCCGTAGCCGCTGTCGTGGCGTTCGCAGAAGCCGGTGATCTCCTCGCTCGACATCGATCGGCTGGGCGTCTCGCGCAGGCCCAGGCCGCGCACCCACACGCCGGTCTGGGACAGGGACACCCGCACCCGCCAGCCACCGCCCTCCACCGCGCGGCGGCGCAGGGCGATCATGGCGCCGTAGGCCGCCAGGAAGCCGGTGGTGTAGTCGGTGACGGCGCCAGGCTGCAGCTCCGGCGTGTCCGCGCCGCCGTGCACCTGCGCCATGCCGGTCACGGTCTGGGCCAGCTGTTCCCAGCCGGGGCGTTCTCGCCAGGGACCCTCGTGGCCATAGCAGTTGATGGAGATGCTGATCAGGCTGGGATTGAGGGCCGCCAGGTCCGCCTCGCCGAACCCCAGCCGTTCCAGGGCGCCGGCCCGGTAGCCCTGGGAGAAGACGTCGGCGCCGCGCACCAGGGTCTTCAAGGCCTCGCGTCCAGTATCGGTCTTCAGGTCAAGGAAGGCCGAGCGTTTGCCGTGGCCGGTGTCGGACACGAACATCGGAATCGAGGGCAGGTCGGGCCCGGCGATGGCCAAGACTTCCGCGCCATACTGGGCCAGGGCGCGGCCGCAGGTGGGGCCGGCCAGCACCCGGGTGAGGTCCAGCACGCGTATGCCGCAGAGGGGCGCATCGCCGTCGGTGGGGAGGGGGACCGGCGGGCCGTCCGACACTCGCACGACCTCGACCAGGGGCAGGGCGACCAGGGCGCGGCCCTGTTCGCTGGCGTCCCATTCCTCGGGAGAGCGGGCGACCGCGCCGCAGACGCCGGCCTCGGCGATGGCGTCCTCCAGCGCCTGGGCGTCCCAGCCGGCGGCCGCCTTGGCCACGGCCTCGCGGTTGTCGTCGACGCCGAGCAGGGCCAGCAGCTTGCGCGCACTGTCGGGGAAGCTGGGATGCAGGAAGACGTGGCGGCCGTCGCGGGTCGCAAAGAAGCCCAGCGGCGAGGTCAGCGGCAGGTTGCCGCCGCCGATCCGCTCCATCAGCGGCGCGCGGTCCGCGTCCTCGAACCGCTGCAGGGCAAAGCCCACCAGCCCGGCGGCGGCCTCCCGCGTGGCGACCCGCACCGTCTGCTCCGCGCCGCCGCGCAGGCGCCAGATGTCGGCGGCGGCCGCCCCGGTCGCGGCCTGGGCGGCGGCGGCGGCCTCGTCGGCGGCAAAACGGGTGGCCAGGGCCGGAGCATCTTCATCGAAAACGACGAAAGCCGGCGCCGCGCCTGCGTCCAGCGCCATCAATTGATCCAGGGCGGTCCTGGCGATGGACATGCGGCTCTGCCTCGGTCGTGACGGCGGCAATTCGACGCACAATGTTGGGCCAAACAGCGGCACAGGCTACACATTTTCTAAACAGCGACGGTGGTAGCAATCGGGTCGCTATCAACTGGCCCGAGCCGAATGACGTCCCTCTCCCGCAAGTTCCTGATCAGTGTGGGCGTCTCCTCGCTCCTGGTCACGGTGCTGGCCATCGTCGTGGCCTTCCTGGCCTTCCAGAAGGAACTGGAACGGCGCGAGATCGCCTATCTGCGCGACTACGTCACCGAACGGGCCGATCAGGAAGAGCGCCACTTCACCGACCTGGCCATCGTGCAGGCGACCGCCGCCAATGCGCTGCGCGAGCGCATGGAGAATATGACCGACGCGCAGGCCAACCGGTTGTTCGACCAGGATTTCCCGCTGCAGGCGGACGGCACGCGGCGCTCGCGCGATGACGCCTTCACCGGACGCCGCGATCCCGACGGGGACTACCTCTACGGCGTCGGCGCCTTCATCCATGACGGCCGCGACGTGCCGATGGCGGAAAAGAAGCTGCTGGTTTCGGCCTTCCACGTGGTCCACCACTTCGGCGAGGCGGTGGTCGGCGCCTATGACAACTTCTATTTCTACACCCCGGGCACCCGGCTGGTGATGTTCGGCCCCAACCGGCCGGACAAGCTGATGTTCTATCGCCATACCGCGCCGGCCGATCTGGACGTCAGCAAGGAGCAGATGGTCACCATCACCCTGCCGGGCGCCAACCCCACCCGCACCATCCGCTGCACCAACCTCCAGCGCCTGCTGCAGGACGATCACGGAGAACGCATGGCCACCGCCTGCGTGACGCCGGTGGACGTGGGCGGCGTGCACATGGGGGCCTTCGGCTCGTCGATGGAGCTGACCGGCTACTTCCAGCGCGCCGTGGAGCACAGCGTGCCCGGCTCGGCCAACCTGATCACCACGGCCGACGGCGAGCTGATCGCCTATCCGGGCTTCACCGCCAAGGGCAAGGCCGGCGAGGACGCGGTGGCGACCTATGAAAAGGACATGCAGCTCGGCGCGCTGGCCAAGCGCATCAAGGACGACGGCAAGACCCGCGGCGTGGTCTACAGCCCCGACGGCCGCTGGATCATCGCCTACGGCCGGCTGAAGGGCCCCGGCTGGATCTTCATGATCCGCTATCCGGCCCAGGCCGTGACCCTGTCGGCGGCGCGCTCGGCCTCCTGGATCCTGATCCTGGGCGTCATCGCGGCGCTGCTGCAGACCGCGCTGGTGGTGACCATGGCCCGGCGCACCATCGCCATGCCGCTGCAACGGCTGGCGCGCACCGCCGAGAGCGGTCGCGCGGGCGCGGAGGACGCCATCGCGCCGGTCGACGCCAACGAGAGCGCCGAGGCGGAAGCCCGGGCGCTGGACATCATCGAGGCGCGAACCGACGAGATCGGCGTGCTGGCTCGCGCCCTGCGCGCCGGCCGGGAGCAGGCCGAGCTGACGATGGGCGAGCTGGAAGAGCGGGTCGCGGCGCGCACCGCCGAGCTGGAACGGGCCAACCAGGAAAAATCGCGCTTCCTGGCCAATATGAGCCACGAGCTGCGCACACCGCTGAACGGCGTCGTTGCGGTGTCCGAGACCCTGGCCCGGGAGCAGGCCACGCCGCGCACCCGCGAACTGGCCGAGCTGATCGTCTCGTCGGGCCGCCTGCTGGAGCAGGTGCTGACCGACATCCTCGACTTCTCCAAGATCGAGGCGGGCGAGATGCGCCTGGAGGTCGGCGACATGGACGCCGGCGTCACCATCTCGCGCATCGCCGAGCTGCACGCGGCCTCCGCCGAGGCCAAGGGCCTGACGCTGAACTGGCAGGTGGACCCGTCCGCCGCCGGCGTCTGGCGCGCCGACAGCGTGCGCATCACCCAGATCCTGTCGAACCTGCTGTCCAACGCCGTGAAGTTCACCGAGCGGGGCGAGGTCGCCCTGTCGGTGTCTCGCGACGCCACGGGCCTGGTGTTCGCGGTCAGCGACAGCGGCATCGGCTTCGACGCCGAAACCGGCCAGCGGCTGTTCCGCCGCTTCGAACAGGCCGACGCCTCGATCACGCGACGCTTCGGCGGCACCGGCCTGGGCCTGGCCATCTGCCAGTCGCTCGCCCACCTGATGGGCGGAACCATCGACGCCCGGTCGGAACCCGGCAAGGGCTCGGTCTTCACCGTCGCCCTGCCGCTGGAATGGCTGCGCGAGCCCGGCGAGGTCGATACCCGCGAGGCCGATAGCAACCGCGCCGACGACGAGGCGGCGGTCGGCGGCGTCTCGGTGCTGCTGGCCGAGGACCATCCCACCAACCAGCGGGTCGTGCGCCTGATCCTGGAAGCCTGCGGCGCGCGCATCGACATCGTCGAGACCGGCAAGGCGGCGCTCGATCGCCTGGCCGCGCAGACCTATGACGTCGTGCTGATGGACATGCAGATGCCGGAGATGGATGGCCTGACCGCCACCCGGCTGCTGCGGGAGCGCGAACGCGAGACCGGCCAGCGTCGCACGCCGGTGATCATGCTGACGGCCAATGCGCTGGACGAACACGTCCGCGCCAGCCTCGAGGCGGGCGCCGACGCCCACCTGTCAAAGCCGGTCCGCGCCGACGCGCTGATGCATGCCGTAGCCGAGGCCGTGGGGGATGGCGGCGAGGCCGAGGAGGCCGCGGCCTAGAAGCTGTGGACAGTTGCGGCGATCGCCGGTCCTCGCCACCCAATCCCCTAGCGTCACCACCGGACTTGTTCCGGTGGCCCATGAACGTCGTGTTTGATGGGGCGTAGCGCCAGCGGAGCCCTTGAGCCCACGTCGCCGTCGCCCCGCGGGAACGCCGCGCCGCGACACTCCCTCCTTCTCACGGGGCTCACCGTCTCGCCGGAACAAGTCCGGCGATGACGCTAGGTGGGGTGAAAGCCTAACTGCCCACAGCTGCTAGGCCTTCGTCTCCTCTGGGCGCCGCACGTTGCGGAACATCAGCAGAAGCAGGAGGTCGTAGGCGATCTTCAGGCCGCCGCCGATCACCAGGGGCGCGGCGAACGATCCCGCCATCATCATCCAGCCGGCAACGGCCGGGCTCAAGGCGCCCGCGAGACTGCGGGGCACAGCGGTAAAGCTGGCGGCGGCGGCCCGTTCGGCGGGAGTCACGATCGCCATGACGTAGGAGCCGCGGGCCGGCACAT
Source organism: Caulobacter sp. (assembly GCA_028291055.1). Taxonomy (GTDB): domain Bacteria; phylum Pseudomonadota; class Alphaproteobacteria; order Caulobacterales; family Caulobacteraceae; genus Caulobacter. Next base: position 5,203 of record JAQGIP010000133.1, on the reverse strand, counting down.
CCATCTGGGACAGACAGGCGCGGACCAGCAGCAGGCCGATCACCAGCGGCAGGCTGTGGCTGAAGGCCGCGATGATGATGCAGAGGCTGGCCGGGATGTGGGTGAAGACCATGGTTCTTACCAACCCGATCCGGTTGGAAAGTCGCGCGGCCGCCAGCAGGGAGCCGGCGCCGAGCACTCCGGTCCAGAAGAAGAGGGCGCCGACGCCCGCCGCCGACAAGCCGAATTGCTTGTAGAGCCAGAGCGCCATCAGCGACTGGACGAAGAAGCCGCCTCCGAAGGCGTCCAGGCTGAAGAGCCCGGCGAGCAGCATCACCGTCTTGCGCGAAGGGCCCAGCGCCGTTCGGGCTGACGCCGCCTCGGGTGTCTGCGGCGGCAGGCGGCGATAGAGCAGCAGCGCGACCAGCGCGACGGCCGAATAGGCCAGGAACATCGCGCGAATGGCGTCCATCCCCGAGATGGGCAGGGCGCGGGACAGGATCACCGGAGCCCCCGCCGCCAGGGACCCGACCGCCCCGGCCAGGGAGGCGACCAGGGCGTAGCGGCCAAACAGGTGGGTGCGCCGGGCGTCGGGGCCGGCATGGGCCAGCAGGGAATGCTCCAGCGGCAGGAACAGGCTGTTGTCCCCGGCCGAGGGATTGAGCGTCCCCACGAAGGCGATGGCCAGCAGGGGCCAGAAGTCGCGCACGGCCGCGAAGGCCAGGCCGGTCAGCGCCATGAGAAGGCACGCGGCCAGCAGCAGCTTCCTGGGATCGACCCGATGGGCGGTCAGGCCGACGGCCAGGGTCAGCAGCGCCGATCCGCCCAGGGTCGCGGCGCTGAGCAGGCCCACCTGGAAGGGATTGAAGCCGAGGCCTGTCAGATAGAGCGGCAGCAGCACGGCCACGAACCCGTCGGCGACGGCGCGCAGGGCCCGGGTGGTCAGGAGAGTCGTGGCGATGCCCATGCGACGCTCCCTCTGCCCCGGAAGGGGACGGGGCGTCAAACCTTTGGGACGGCCATACCGCGCTGAACGGCCGGGCGGGCGCCGACCACCTCCAGCCAGCGCTTCACCGAGGGGCTCCTGTCCCAGGTGGCGGCCAGCGGCGCCGCCATCATGCCGGCCGCCGCGGCGGTCCACGGATAGGCCGCGATGTCGGCGATCGTATAGTCGTCGCCGGCCAGGTAGGGGACGTCGGCCAGCCGCTTTTCCATCACCCCGATCAGGCGGTCGGCCTCCTCGGTGAAGCGCTCGATGGCCAGGGGCGCCTTTTCCTTCGAGCGCAGGGCGAAGAAGCCGAGCTGGCCCAGCATCGGACCCAGGCCGCCGATCTGCCAGTGTAGCCATTCCAGGGTCTTGTAGCGGGCCGGACCGGACGGGCTGAGGAAGCGGCCGTGGCGTTCGGCCAGATAGGTCAGGATGGCGCCGCTCTCGAAGAGGGCCAGCGCGCCATCCTCGGCGTCGTGGTCGACGATGGCGGGGATCTTGTTGTTGGGCGAGATGGCCAGGTAGGCGGGGTCGAACTGCTCGTTCTGGCCGATGTTGATAGGGCGGACCTCGTAGGCCAGGTCCAGTTCCTCCAGCATGATGGGGATCTTGCGGCCGTTGGGGGTAGTCCAGGTGTAGAGGGTGATCATCGCGGGCCTCATCGGTTTGAGGCTGAACGCATCACGGCCGACGCGGCTGCGCGGAACGAGGCGGCGGCCGCCGGCGGAATGCGCGGGCGGCCGCCGGATCGGCCTAGCGGTGGCCTTCGGCCTTCATCGAGTCGCCCTTCATGGCGTCGCTCTTCATGGCGTCATGCTTCTTCATCATCGCCATGCAGGCCTTGTCGTGCATGGCCTTGTCGCCCATCGCCTTGCACGACTGCATGGTCGCGGCGGGCTTCTTCTTCATCATGCCGTCGCTCTTCATGGAGTCGGCGGCGAAGGCGCTGGAGCCGGCCAGGGCGGTGAGGGCGATGGCGGCGGCGAAGGTCTTGAACTTGGTCATGTCTCGTCTCCCAGGGCGGGGCCAACCCCCGCGCACATGGTCACCCCAACGTCGCCTCGCGCCCGGAAGTTACAGCCGGATAACACCGCTACTTTTTTATTTTCGGGCGTGTAACCATCGCTCTCGTCCCGCCGAAATAGGGCGACCTGCCATGCGCGAAACCGCCTGGGGACGGAGCCGCCAATGACCGCGCCCACCATTGATGAAGCGCCTGCTGTCAGCGAGCCGCAGACCGCGTCCGGCCGGCGCGAACGGGTGGGCCGTGACGGGCGCACGCAGATCTATCGCCATACCGTCTGGGTGCGGGTGGGCCATTGGCTGAACGTGCTGGCGCTGACCCTGCTGTTGTTCAGCGGGCTGCAGATCTTCAACGCCCACCCGCACCTCTACTGGGGTCAGTACGGCGCCAACGCGGCTGCGGGGCCCGACCATGCCTGGCTGTCCATCGATGCCACGCGCGACAAGGCCGGCAAGGATCATGGCACGGTCCGGATGGGCCAGCTGACGATCAGGACCACCGGCGTGTTCGGCGTTTCAAAGCGCGCCGATGGGTCAACGAGCTATCGCGCCTTTCCCCGCTGGATGACAGTTCCCGGCTACACCGACCTGTCGCAGGGACGGCATTTCCACTTCTTCTTCGCCTGGATCTTCGTGCTGAACGGGCTGGTCTTCTGGGCCTATGGCTTCCTCTCGCGCCACTTCCAGCGCGACATCGCCCCCACCGCGCCCGACCTGCGCGGCATCGGCCGTTCCATCGTCGACCATGTGAAGCTGAAGCATCCGACGGGGGAGGCGGCCACCCGTTACAATGTGCTGCAGAAGCTGGCCTACATCGCGGTGATCTTCGTCTTCCTGCCGGGCATGGTGCTCACCGGGCTGACCATGTCGCCGGGCTTCGACGCCTTCTTCCCCTGGCTGCTGGACCTGTTCGGCGGGCGGCAATCGGCGCGCAGCCTCCACTTCATCTGCGCCGGGCTGACCGTGGGCTTCATCATCGTCCACCTGGTCGAGGTGATGCTGGCCGGACCGATCAACGAGGTCCGCTCGATCATCACCGGCTGGTACGGCATTCGACCCGATCACCCCGTGGCGCCACCGCCCGTCGAAGAGACGCCCGCCGTGGAGGCTCGGCCATGATCCTGCTCCCGAAGATCACCCGACGGCGCGCCCTGATCGGTTCGCTGGGGCTGACCGGCCTGGCCCTGGCCGGTTGCGACAAGATCGCGGGCTCGGACTCGGTGAGCCGCGTGCTGAGCGCCGGCGAGGCCTTCACCCGCACCAGCCAGCGCCTGGTGCTGGGCAAGAACGCGCCCCTGGCCCGAGAGTACAAGGCCAGCGACATCTCGCCCAACTTCAAGGCCAACGGCACGGTCCAACCCGAGACGGACGTCTACAAGCAGGCCCAGGGCGACAACTTCGCCACCTGGAGGCTGGGCGTCTTCGGGTTGGTGACCAAGCCGCTCAGCCTGTCGCTGGCCGAGTTGCAGCGCCTGCCGGCCCGCACCCAGATCACCCGGCATGACTGTGTCGAGGGTTGGAGCGCCATCGGCGGCTGGACGGGCGTGCCGCTGGGCCTGTTGCTGCAGGCGGCGGGCATGCAGCCGAGCGCGCGCTATGCGGTCTTCCACTGCGCCGACCTCTATGACGGCGATCCCTATTACGAGAGCATCGACCTGATCGACGCCTTCCATCCCCAGACCCTGTTGGCCTACGCGATGAACGGCTCGCCCCTGAGCGTGGCCCACGGCGCGCCGCTGCGCCTGAGGCTGGAACGCCAGCTGGGCTACAAGCAGGCCAAGTATGTGATGGGCGTGGAGCTGGTCGACAGCTTCGCCAGGCTCGGCAAGGGCAAGGGCGGCTATTGGGAAGACAACGGCTACGAATGGTATGCCGGTATCTGATCGCGGCGCTGTAACCTCCGGGCTTCCTGGGACGACTAACAAGGCGGGACGTGAGCGACGTCGAAGCTGAGCTGAAGGCGCTGATGCTGCGCGGTCTGGCGGGCGACGCCGGGGCGCATGGCAGGCTGTTGTCGGAGCTCAGCGGCTATCTGCGCCGCTATTTCGCCCGACGTCTGGGGGCGGACGCCGCCGACGTGGAAGACCTGGTCCAGGAGGCCCTGCTGGCCATCCACCTGAAGCGCGCGACCTACGATCCGGAGCGGCCGTTCACGCCCTGGGCCTATGCGCTGGCTCGCTACAAGCTGCTGGATTTCTTCCGGCGCGCGGGGGTGCGAAAGACGGCGCCGCTGGAGGAGGCCGAAGCCCTCTTCGAGCGGGTGGAGATCGAACCCGGCGCGGTCAGCGCCGACCTGGAGAAGATGCTGGGCGGGCTGAACGAACGCCAGAGCGGCCTGATCCGGGATGTGAAGTTGACGGGGCTGTCCATGGAGGAGGCCTCGGCCAAGACCGGGATGACGGTCGGCGCGGTGAAGGTGAGTGTGCATCGGGCGATGCAGGCGATGATGAAGAGGGTCCGCGATGAGGACCGATGATCTGATCGACCTACTGGCCCGCGACGCCTCGCCCGTCGCGCGCGGAACCGTGCGCCGCAGCCTGATGATCGCGGTGGCCTGCGCGGCGGCGGTGTCGCTGGCCATCCTGCTGGGCTGGCTGGGCATGCGGCCCGACATCCACACCGCCATGCGCACCATGCCCTTCTGGATGAAGGCGACCTATACCCTGGCCTTGGCGGCGAGCGGCTTCTGGCTGACCTATCGCCTGGCGCGGCCCGAGGGGCGGACGGGCAGGGCCTGGGCCCTGCCGCTGCTGGTGATCGCGGTGCTGGCCGGGCTGTCGGCGATCGAGCTGGCCGGGACGCCGCGCGCCGATTGGCGGGCGCTGGTGATGGGTCACAGCTGGACCCTGTGCCCGATCCGCATCCTGGCCATCTCCGCGCCGGTGTTCGCCCTGGCGATGTGGGCGTTGAGGCGGCTCGCGCCGACGCGGCTGATGCTGGCGGGCGCGGCGGCGGGGCTGCTGGCGGGGGGGATCGGGGCGACGGTCTACGGCCTGGCCTGCGACGAGACGGCGGCCACCTTCACTCTGACCTGGTACACCCTGGCCATCGGACTCAGCGCCGGGCTGGGCGCGCTGCTCGGACGCCGGCTGCTGGCCTGGCGGTAACCTGCGGCGCTGGGCGCGCGAATAGAGGGCTGAACATTTCCCTGGGAGCCGCCACATGCGCTCGATCTTCATCGCCATCACCGCCCTCGGCGTGGTGGCCGCCGTC
>JAQGIP010000078.1 GCA_028291055.1 Caulobacter sp. | reverse complement strand
GGGCCCCCTGGCCGGCGCCCCGCTGCCCGCCGGCGCCGCGCCCGCCGCCACCTCGCTCTATGAAGACGCGGTGGCGCGCATCGAGCGCCATGACCTTACCGGCATGGAGCCGCTGAAGAAGGCCGCGAACGCCGGTTACGCCCCGGCCCAGTTCTACCTGGCCAAGCTGTTCGAGAACGGCGACGCGGGGCTGAAGAAGGACGCGCTCGAGGCGCGCCGCTGGACCGAACGCGCGGCCCAGGGCGGCGACAAGAAGGCCATGCACAACCTGGCCCTCTACTATTTCTACGGCGAAGGCGGGGCCAAGAACTCCACCCTGGCCGCGCAATGGTTCCGCAAGGCCGCCGACCTGGGCCTGGTGGACAGCCAGTACAACCTGGGCCGCCTCTATGAGCAGGGCTTCGGCGTCAGCCAGAACGGCGCGGAGGCCTATAAGTGGTACCTGATCGCCTCGAAGTCGGGCGACACGGAGAGCAAGAACAGCGCCGCGCGGGTGCGCGACACCCTGACCGCCGACGCCCGCTCGACCGCCGAACGCTCCGCCGCCGGCTTCCGCTCCACCGGCGGGGCCTCGCGCCCGCCCGGCCCGGCCTCGATCCAGGCCCCGCCCGCCATCGGCGCCTCGCCCGCCGCCCTGATCATCGCCCAGAAGGCGCTGAACAAGCTCGGCTACTACCAGGGCCCCGAAGACGGCGCCTCCAGCCCGCCGCTCCGCCAAGCCATCGCCGCCTGGCAGCGCGACCAGGGGATGGCGGCGAACGGTGAGCTCGACACCAACGCGGTGACCAAGCTGGCGCAGTTCGCGCGGTAGCGTCGAACCTTCCCTCCCCTTTATGGGGAGGGAAGAGCGGCGAAGCCGCGAGGGTGGGGTGACCATTATGCGTCTCGCCACGCCCCAAGGCGAAGCACCCGTTGGTGAAGCGCTGTGCCCCATCTGACTCAGAAGCAGGCCCCGGGCTGCACGAAGGGACGCCTAACCTTGCTGTGCGGCGGACGCATAATCCAAACCCCACCCTCGGGCCTTCGGCCCTCCTCCCTCCCCATAAAGGGGAGGGAAGGCGCCTCCCCATAAAGGCGCTTCGCGCCCAAGAATCTTTGGTAAACCCCTGTCACTCACAATCGCCGACTCATCCGCCCCGAGGCCGTAACCGCCCGTGGACATCTATCTGCCTATCGCCGAGGTGTCGGTGAATGCGCCGCTGTTGATCGCGCTGGGCGCCCTCGTGGGTTTCATCTCGGGTCTGTTCGGGATCGGGGGCGGGTTTTTGATGACCCCGGCGCTGATCTTCCTGGGCATTCCGCCGTCGGTGGCGGTGGCCAGCCTGAGCCAGCATGTGGTGGCGTCCTCGGCCTCCAGCGTCATCGCCTATAGCCGCCGGCGCAGCGTCGACATCAAGATGGGCGCGGTGCTGGCCGCCGGCGGGGTGGCCGGGTCCTTCGCCGGCGTCGAGATCTTCCGGTGGCTGCGGCTACTGGGCCAGGCGGACCTGGTGGTCAACCTCTCCTACCTGATCTTCCTGGGCGTGATCGGCGGGCTGATGCTGGTGGAAAGCCTGGGCCAGGTGCTGCGGCGCAGGCGGGGCGACGCCGCGCCGCCGCCGCGCGACAAGCGGCCGATGTGGCTCTATGGCCTGCCGCTGAAGATCCGCTTCCCGCGCTCGCGCCTCTACATCAGCGTCATCCCGCCCATCGTGCTGGGCGTCTTCGTGGGCGTGCTGTCGGCGATCATGGGGGTGGGCGGCGGCTTCATCCTGGTGCCGGCGATGATCTATCTGCTGCGCATGCCGGCCCAGGTGGTGGTCGGCACCAGTCTGATGCAGATCATCATCACCACCTCGGTGACCTGCATCCTCCAGTCCGGCCGCAACCAGACGGTCGACATCGTGCTGGGCACCCTGCTGCTGATCGGCGGGGTGCTGGGGGCCCAGCTCGGCGCCAAGGCCTCCGCGCGCTTCCGGGCCGAGGAACTGCGCGCCATCCTCGCTCTGATCGTGCTGCTGGTCGGCCTGCGCATGGGCCTGAGCCTGTTCATCACGCCCTCCGATCCCTTCATCCTCGTGTCGGGGGCCGGCTGATGGCTGCTGCCCCACCGCCCCCCACGGCCGACCAGCCGGTCATCTCCGCTGCGTTGACCGACGCCAGCGTGCGGGTCTCCTCCGACTTCCGCGGCGCCCACATCGTCGTCTACGGCGCCGTCTTCGACCCCCAGGCCAAGCCCTCCGACGTGGTCATCATCGTGCGCGGGCCCGACCAGCCGGTGCGCATCGCGCGCAAGGTGCATGTGGCGGGGCTGTGGCTGAACAGCCGCCCGGTGGTGTTCCAGGGCGCGCCGGGCTTCTACATGGCCGCCTCGACCCGCCCGCTGACCGACATCGCCGGCTTTTCGGAGCTGCGCCTGCAGGGCGCCGGCCTCGAACACCTGGCCATCGCCGCCCCGGCCGAACAGCGCATCGAGACCCGCTACGGCGTGCGCGACATGGTGGTCTCCAGCCTGGGCCCCGACTACCTCGACTGGCGCGACGCGGTGTTGCGGCTGAAGGAGAAGTCCCACCTCTACGCGGCGGACTCGACCGGCGTGCGCTTCGTCGACCGGGGGCTGTTCCGCGCCGACATCGACCTGCCGGTGGAGGCGCCGATCGGGACCTATGAGGCGCGCATCCTGCTGTTCCAGGACGGCAAGCTGGTGTCGGTGCGCGAGCGCAGGCTGCGGGTGGAGAAGGTGGGGCTGGAACGGACGGTGTTCGTGGTCGCCCACGGGCATCCGTGGTTCTACGGGCTGTTCACGGTGGTGCTGGGCCTGGGCGCCGGCTGGGCGGCTTCGGTGGTGTTCAGAAGGTCGTAGGGCGCGGCGCCTGGAAAGTAGGACACACACCTATTTCGTCTCGTGCGCGTGATCAGGCTCGGCCGCCGCCGAAATAGGTGTGTGTCCCTACTTTCCTGTACCCTCAGTCCGGCGCCAAAGACCGCCAGTCGATGGCGTGCACACGCCCCACGCCTAGCGCGGCGGCCATGGGGAGCATGCCGAACATGCCGGCGAAGGCTCGGTCCAGCACGTTCAGGCCGCCCGTATAGGCCCCGAAGGCCGGCAGGATCAGGCGTTCGCCGTCGGTGACGAAACATTTGCGCCGCACGCGCCCGCCGGTTCCCCGGATCTTGGCGCAGGGGTGCAGGTGGCCTGAAACCTCGCCCGGCTGGGGCCCGCGTTCCGGTTCGTGGCGCAATAGCAGCCCGGCCAGGGTCATCTCGGCCTCGACCTCGCCCGGTAGGTCGCCGGGGCCGTCGGCGTCGTGGTTGCCGGTCACCCAAACCAGGGTGCGCCCCACCGACAGGGCGGCAATGCGGGCGGCGTCTTGCGGGGCGAGGCGGGCGTGGGCCTTGCGGTCGTGGAAGCTGTCGCCGAGGAAGATCAGCAGGGAGGGGGCGGTGGCCTCGACCTCGCGCTCTAGCCGGCCGACGGTTTCGCGGGTGTCGTAGGGGGGGAGCATCTGGCCGCGTACGGCGTAGCTGGAGCCCTTTTCGAAGTGGAGATCCGCCACAACCAGTGCGCGTACATGCTCAACCCAGAGTGCGCCGGAGGGGCGCAGCATGGCCTCGGTCGCGCCAAGCCGCACGCGCAGGCTCCCACAAGGGCTGCCCGCCGCCGCTCCGCTCTTCAACATGGCTAAGGCGCTCATGGGCTTAGGTAACTCAAATTCCGCTCATCCCGACGAAAGTCGGGATCCATAGGGCCTTTGCCCTGCGGGTACGACACAAAGGGACGGGCTGCGACCTTGCGCCCGGCCCGCGAACAATCACCGGATTCGGCTTGGATCCCGACTTTCGTCGGGATGAGCGGAGAGAGAAAGTCACTCCATGGCCTCCGCGATCAGGTCGTTGGCCACATCTTCCAGCATCATCTCTCCCGCGCCTCCAGGCGAACGCTGCTTGCCGATCTCCATCATGATGGGCACGGCGAAGGGCGACAGATGATCCAGGGGGATGTGGCGAATCCGGTCCTTGATACGGTCCAGTAGATCACCCAGACGGCGCACGTCCATCAGATCGGTTGCGGCATCGGCGCGCGCGCAGCGCAGCAGCAGGTGGTCGGGGTCGTGCTTGCGCAGCACGTCATAGACCAGGTCGGCGGAGAAGGTGATCTGGCGGCCGGACTTCTCCTGGCCCGGAAAGCGCCGCTCGATCAGGCCGGCGATGATGGCGGCCTTCTTGAAGGTGGCCTTCATCATGAAGCTTTCGGCGAGCCAGGCTTCGAGGTCGTCGCCCAGCATGTCCTGGTCGAACAGGGCGGCCATATCGAGGCGGTCCATGGGCTTCAGCGACCAGATGGCGATAGCGTAGTCGCTGGCCGTGAAGCCGAGCGGGCCGACCCCCAGGCGGTCCAGGCGCCGCGTCAGCAGCATGGCCAGGGTGTTGTGAGCGGCGCGGCCCTCGAACGGGTAGCAGACGAGGTAGTGGCGATTGCCGCGCGGGAAGGTCTCCAGCAGCAGCTGGTCGGGCTCGGGCAGGCCGGACTTGTCCTTCTGGATCTCCAGCCATTCGCGCACGTCGTCGGGCAGGGCGGCCCATTTGGAGGTGTCCCACATCATCTCGCGCACCCGCTTGGCGAGGAAGGTGGAGAGGGGGAATTTGGCGCTGCCCCAGCTGGGCATCTTGGGGTCGGCCTTGGGGGCAGGGGTGACCAGCACATCCATGGCGGTGATGGTCTCCAGCCGCCACACCTGGCCGGCGAAGACGAAGGTGTCGCCGGTTTCCAGCTGCTCGAGGAAGCCCTCCTCGACCTCGCCGATCTTGCGTCCCGGCCGGCGGCCCCGGCCCATGACCCGCACCGACAGCACGGCGGCGGCGACGATGGCGCCGGCGTTCATGCGGTGGCGGCGCCGCGTGTCCTCGTTGCGCACGGTCCATAGGCCGTCGGCGTTCTTCACGATGCGGCGGTAGTGGTCGTAGGTGCGCAGCGCATAGCCGCCGGTGGAGACGAAATCGACGACCGCCTCGAAGTCCTCCCACGTCAGATCGCGGTAGGCGCCGGCGGTCGCCACCTCGTCATAGAGGGCGAGAAGGTCGAAGGGTTCGGAGCAGGCGCAGCCCATCACATGCTGGGCCAGGACATCCAGCGCGCCGGGGCGGGGCGGATCGCCGTCGAGGTCGTTGGCGATCATGGCGTCGGCAGCCGCGCGGCACTCCAGCACCTCGAAGCGGTTGGCGGGCACGAGCACCGCCTGGCTGGGCTCGTCGAGGCGGTGGTTGGCGCGCCCGATCCGCTGGACCATGCGCGAGGAGCCCTTGGGCGCGGCCAGCTGGATGACCAGGTCCACGTCGCCCCAGTCGATGCCGAGGTCGAGGGTGGAGGTGCAGATCACCGCCTTCAGCGCGCCGCGCGCCATGCCGGCCTCGACCTTGCGGCGCTGTTCGGCCGACAGCGAGCCGTGGTGGAGGCCGATGGGCAGGTTGTCGTCGTTGATGGCCCACAGTTCCTGGAAGGCGAACTCCGCCTGGAACCGCGTGTTGACGAAGACCAGGCTCATGCGGTGGCGCGCGATGATGTCATAGACCTCGGGCATCGCATGCTGGGCGGTGTGGCCGGTCCAGGGCGTGGGGCCGTCGGGGACCAGAACCTGGACCTCCGGCGCGGGGCCGGGCGGGCCGAGGACCAGGTCCACATCCTCCACCGTGCCGGGGCTCATCCAGTTCCTGATAAAGTCGGGCTCATCGACCGTGGCCGACAGGCCGACGCGGCGCATGTTGGGCGCGATCTGTTGCAGCCGCGCCAGGTGGAGGTTGAGCAGGTCGCCGCGCTTGGACGGCCAGATGGCGTGCACCTCGTCCAGGATCACGCAGCGCAGGTCCTCGAAATAGGCGCGCGCGCCCTCCCAGGCCAGGAACAGGGCGAGCTGCTCCGGGGTGGTCAGCAGGATGTCGGGCGGCTTGATGCGCTGGCGCTGCTTCCTGGCCACCCCTGTATCCCCGGTGCGGCTCTCCGCCACGATCGGCAGGCCCATCTGGAGGATGGGGGCCATGAGGTTGCGCTCCACATCCACGGCCAGCGCCTTCAGCGGCGAGATGTAGAGGGTGTGGATGCCGCGTGGCGTGTTGGCGGGCGGCCGTTCGGACAGCTCGATCAGGCTGGGCAGGAAGCCGGCCAGGGTCTTGCCCCCGCCGGTGGGCGCGATCAGCAGGGCGTGGCGGCCGGCCCGGGCGCGCTCGACCATATCCAGCTGATGCTTGCGCGCCGCCCAGCCGCGCGAGGCGAACCAGGCGTTGAAGCGTTCGGGGATCTGGGTGGCCGGGGCGGCGTCCATCAAACCGCCTATAGCATGTTCTTGTTCTGTGCCGAGAGGGCGCGGGGGACATGAAACCCATTTCCCCGCATCCACGGCGCCAGCTTCGATCTGGGCGGCTTGGGGAAATGGGTTTCGTGTCCCCGTTCACAGCGTGAGACGGGGGGCTTTGGGTTGGCGCCGGGGCGGGGGACACGAAACCCATTTCCCCAAAGGCTGAGACGGTCCTGAACGCGGCGGCTAGGGGGAAATGGGTATCATGTCCCTGGTGGCTAGACCCGCGCGCGCCTAGCCACCTTGCGGGCGCCGAAGCGCAGGACCAGGCCGGCGGCCACGAAGCTCAGCAGGCCGAGGGCGAAGGCCAGGGGGATGAACCACCAGCCCAGCACGTCGCGGCCGGGGGCGACATCGCTGTAGACCATGCCGAATTCGAAGGGGTGGATCCACAGGCCCACGTGGCTGGGGTCGAAGGGCTTTGCCGCCGCCACGAATATGAAGGCGCAGCCGAACACCCCGAGCAACAGGGTCAGGGTCCACACCACCAAGGCCGCCGCGCTGCGGGCCGAAATCCGGATCAGCGCCATCAGCATCCCCGGGTGCGACCCGCGCGCCACCGCGTCGGTGAGCTGGTAGTCGGCCAGATAGGTGCGGGCCAGGCTCTCCGGCTCCCCCAGCGCGCCGATGGACGTCTCCAGCGCCGCCTCGCTCTGGGAGGCGACCTCCGCCAGGTGACCGCGGATCTCCAGGGCGATACGCCCGCGCTCGGCCGCCGGGATTGGCGACAGCGCCGCTTCGAGCCGGCCGACATAGCCATCGATAGTGGGGGAGGGGCTCATCGGTCATCCTCGACGATGGTGGAAATGGAGGTGCGGAAGCCGCGCCAAAGGGTGCGCATCTCGTCCAGCAGGGCGGCGCCGTCGGCGCTCAGGGCATAGTATTTGCGCGGGTGGCCGCCGGCCTCGGTCATCGACCATCGCGCCGTGAGCTTGCCGTCCCGCTCCAGGCGGTTGAGCAGGGGATAGAGGCTGCCTTCCGAGACCAGGTCCCCCGCGCCGTTGGCGCCTTGAAGGATCTGCAGCCCGTAGAGCTCGCCCTTGCCGACGAGGGCCAGCACCACCAGCTCGGCGGCGCCTTTACGCAGTTGGGTTTGCCAGGTGTTCGTATCCATATGGGATGAATAATACACGATACCATGCAATGCAAGTTACCATGTGTTGGGCGGGCGGGACATGATACCCATTTCCCTGGTCGCACCGGCGCCGGCCTCCGCGGGCGGTGTGGGGAGATTGGTTTCGTGTCCCTTGCGCGTTCCCCCTTTGTGCCATTGGTTAACCATGTCTTAAAATCACGAGTTCCGGGTTCGTTCGGGGCTTTCTCTTTCCCTCCCCCGATTGGGGGAGGGTGGTCGCAGCGAAGCGGAGACCGGGTGGGCGGGCGCCCTAAGCGGCGCACGTGAAGCGCGGCTTGTTTGAGTCAGCACTGACCTATCGAGATTAGAGGCGCCCGCCCACCCGCCTCGGCTTCGCCTCGTCCCCCTCCCCCGATAGGGGGAGGGAAAGAGAAAGAGGCGCTGCGTTCTCTTTTCGTTTCCACCAAACTCCTCTACCTAGGGCCCGTGAACGCCGTCGTCCCGAGTCTTGATCTGGCCCCCACGCTCGTGGTGTTGCCGGGCCCCCGCGCCGCCATCGCGGATGGGGCGGGGGTGCATGATGTGCGGCCCCCCACGGCGCGGGATCTGTTTGAGTCCGGCAACGTGCTGGTCGCCCACGCGGCGATGACGGCGCGACGTTTGGGGATGAATGCGCCCAGCCGGGGGTCGCGGATCTTCGATGCGCTGGAACTCTATGCGTTTGTGCGGCCGGCGACGTTCTGCGCGCCGTCGGCGGCGGGACTGGCGCTGATCCTGGGGCTTCCGGAGCCGAAGGGCGCGGCGGCCCAGGCGATGGCGTTGCGCGAGGCCTGCCGCATCCTGCTGGACGAGCTGGCGTTGACGCCCAAGCCGACGCGGGAGGAGGCGCTGGCCGCCGCCGAGAGCCTGGCGCGGGCCGGCTGGCCGTGGGGTCCCGCCGTGATCGGCGCCCTGCGCAGCCATCCGCTGACCGCCACCTTCCGGGGATCGGGCATGGACGCCTGGACGCGCGTGGGGGAATGGGAGGACGCCGCGCCCCCCGGCGAGCCGGGAACCAAGCCCATCGACCCCCAGGCCGCCGCCGACCGGCTGGCCGAGCTGCTGGCCCGCGCGGGCCTGAAGGAGCCGCGCCCCATGCAGGCGGTGTTCGCCGCCGAGACGGCCTTCGCCTTCCAGCCGCGCGAGCGCGAGGGCGAGCCGCGCATGATGCTGGCCGAGGCGGGCACGGGCATCGGCAAGACGCTGGGCTATCTGGCCCCGGCCTCGCTGTGGGCCGAGATCAATGGGCCGGGGGTGTGGATATCCACCTACACCCGCGCGCTGCAGCGCCAGATCGAGCGGGAAAGCCAGTCGATCTACCCCGACCCCGCGGTGCGGGCGCGCAAGGCGGTGGTGCGCAAGGGACGTGAGAACTACCTGTGCCTGCTGAACTTCCAGGAGCAGGTGCAGGGCGCCCAACTGGGGACCGGCGATCTGGTCGGGCTGGGCTTGGCCGCGCGATGGGTGCGGGCCACGCGCGACGGCGACATGACCGGCGGCGACTTCCCGGCCTGGCTGCCGACCCTGTTCGCCATCGCGCCGATGAACCAGGCGAGCGCGGCCAACCTGGTCGACCGGCGCGGCGAGTGCGTGCATGCGGGCTGTGTCCACTATCGCTCCTGTTTCGTGGAGAAGGCGATCCGGGCCTCCAAGCGGGCCGACATCGTCATCGCCAACCATGCCCTGGTGCTCACGCAAGCCGCCTTCGACGGCGCGCGGGCCGCTCGCGGCCTGAAGGGCGACATCGAGACCACCATCCTCAAACGCATCGTCTTCGACGAAGGCCACCACCTGTTCGACGCGGCCGACAGCGCCTTCGCGGCCGCCTTGTCCGGCGCGGAATCGGCCGAACTGCGCCGCTGGATCCGGGGGCCGGAAGGCCGGGGTCGCCGGGGCAGGGGGCTGGAGGCCCGGCTGATGGAGGTGCTGGGCGACCGCGACGAGGCGGTGCGCGCGCTGCAGGACGCCACCCACGCGGCGGCCAACCTGCCCGGCGAAGGCTGGTCGGGCCGGGTCGCGCCGCCCGATGGCCAGCCCAACCCGATCGGCCCGGTGGAGAAGTTCCTGGTCGCCGTGCTCGAACAGCTGCGCGCGCGCACCAGCCCGTCGGAAGTCGGCATGGAATGCGCGGCGCGGCCGGCGCTCGACCTAGTGCGCGAGATGGCGCGGGAGGCCGCCGCCGGGATCGCGGCGGTGGAGGCCCCGCTGCTGGCCCTGGCGCGCCACCTGGAAGACGTGCTTGACGAGGAGACGGACACCCTGCCGCCGTCGGACCGGGCGAGGATCGAAGGCGCGCTTCGCGGCCTCGATAGACGCGCGCGCATGACCCTGCCGGCCTGGCGTTCGATGCTGAAGGCCATCGACGAGGACAGCGAGGACGATCCCGATTTCGTCGACTGGTTCGACGCCACCTTCCTCTATGGCCGGGTGGTGGACGCCGCCTGCCGCCGCCATTGGGTCGATCCGACCGAGCCTTTGCGTGCGGCGGTGCTCTCGCCCGCTCACGGGGTGCTGGTGACCTCGGCGACCTTGAGCGACCCGACGCTGGACGACCCCTTCGCCCTGGCGGAGATGCGCACCGGCGCCGCGCGCCTGCCCGAACGGCCCAAGACGCTGAAGCTCAATTCGCCCTTCGACTACGCGAAGAATAGCCGCGCCTTCGTGGTCACCGACGTGGGCCGCGACGACCCGCGCCAGGTGGCGGCCGCCATGCGCGAACTGTTCCTCGCCGCCGGGGGAGGGGGGCTGGGCCTGTTCACCGCCATCCGCCGCCTGCGCGCCGTGCACGAGAAGATCGCCGCGCCCTTGGCCGACAAGGGCTTGGCCCTCTACGCCCAGCATGTCGACCCGCTGGAGGTCGGCGCGCTGGTGGACATCTTCCGCGCGGAACAGGACGCCTGCCTGCTCGG
Source organism: Caulobacter sp. (assembly GCA_028291055.1). Taxonomy (GTDB): domain Bacteria; phylum Pseudomonadota; class Alphaproteobacteria; order Caulobacterales; family Caulobacteraceae; genus Caulobacter. The sequence goes on along the minus strand of JAQGIP010000078.1, from coordinate 113,407 downwards.
CACCGACGCCGTGCGCGACGGGGTCGATGTGCCGGGGCGCTCCCTGCGCCTCCTCGTCTTCGACCGCGTCCCCTGGCCAAGACCCGACATCCTGCACAAGGCTCGGCGCGTGCGCTTCGGCGGCAAGGGCTATGACGACGCCGTGGCCCGCGCCCGCGTCGGCCAGGCCTTCGGCCGCCTGATCCGCCGCGAAGACGACAAGGGCGTCTTCGTGATGCTCGACGCGGCCGCGCCCACCCGGCTGTTCAGCGGCCTGCCGGAAGGGGTTGAGTTGCAGCGCGTGGGGCTGGTCGAGGCGATCGAGGCGACGGCGGAATTTTTGGCCGTTTAAACGCCGAGGCTATCCTCCCCAGGCGAGCCTGCAGCGAGCCGGCGGGGGAGGTCCGCCGAAGGCGGGGAGGGGCTTACCGAGTCCCGTGATTATTCACGGTGTGGCGCAAGGGCCGATGCCGTCACCAGCCCCGGCGCCAGAACACGCCCAGCCTTTGACTCGGTAAGCCCCACCCCCGCTTCGCGGTACCTCCCCCGCCGGGTCGCTGACTGCGACCCTGGGGAGGATGGCTTAGGGCGCGCGCTCCCAGCCGGGATCAACGGCGAGCAAAGAGCTATCTTCGGAGGCGAAGTCCTTGAAACCCGACGCGCTCAGGGTGGCGAAGGCGGGCAGGACAGCATGGACCGGGGCATTCGCGGCGGCGTGGACGATAGCCGCGCACGTGTTGCCGTGGAGGCTTGCCAGCGTTTGGGCCAGACCGCTGGGCGTGGTGGCGACCCTTCGCCCTCGCCAACGACGGTAGAGCCCGCCCTTGACCTGTAAGACCGACACCCTGCCTCCCGGCGCCACGGAGACGGCGGTCACGACGCAGGGTCGGTCACCGAACCCGGCATCGGCGGACATATGGATCGTCACCGGGGAGCCAGTCGCGTCTCGCTCGGCTATGTGGGTGAGCCAGAAGCCATAGTCCGCCAGACCGTTGATGACCGACAGCAGCACGACAAAGGGCGCATCGGGGTCGGTGCATATCCACACCTCCTGGCCACGATCCGACGGCGGTCCTGCCGCGCGATTGAAGGCCGCGCCTAGGTCTTCCGGCGCCACGACTGTCTCCCGGCCGCCGTCCGCGCCACCATGCAGGAGGACGCGGCCGTCGCTGTGAACGGAGATCTGGGTCTGAGCCGGACAGGCGCCGCGGCTGACGGTGGGCGGCGGCGTGTCGACGCCAGAGGCGGACGGTTCCGAGCCGGCCATCATCGTCACCGCCATCAGGATCGCGATCATCGGGCAATGGTATTACAAATGTAGGCTGATGCAAGCCCACGTCCCACGGTCCTCCCCAGGCGAGCCTGCAGCGAGCCGGTGGGGAGATCCTCCGAAGGAGGGGGTTTACCGACTCCGACGACTATTCGCGGTGTGGCGCAGGGACCCGATGCCGTCACCTACCCAGGCGCCAGAACACGCCCAACCTTTGACTCGGTAAGCCCCACCCCGGCTTCGCCGGACCTCCCCCGCCGGATCGCTTGGGCGACCCTGGGGAGGATGGTTTGGCCACAGGCCTTAACGCAAAAGCCCAAGTCCGGCCCTACTCCGGCAACGATCAGGGCGTACCTCTCCTGTCCGCAACGAGACGCCGCACGAGGAGCCATCCGATGAGGCCGTTCACGCCCCCCGACCTGTCGCTGGACGACGCCGCGCGGCCATCGGAGACGCGCTCCGCCCGCGCCCTGATCCAGAAGGTGAGGTGGCATACCGGCCTCACCCAGGACCAGTTCGCCGAGACCTTCCGCATCGGCCTGGACTGGCTGCGCGACCTGGAGATGGGCCGGGCGCGGCCGGATGCGCCGCTGGTGGCCTATCTGAGGGTTATCGACCGGGCGCCGGATGTGGTGCGCGCGGCGCTCAGGTAAGTTTCCTTCCCTCCCCGTCTGGGGAGGGACAGGCCGCGCAGCGGCCAGGGTGGGGCAGGTGGATATGCGCCTCCCCACGTCCAAAGGCGAAGCGCCCGTTGGTGGAGGGCTGTGACCCTTCTGACTCAGAAATAGGCCCCGCGCGGCATTGAGGGGCGCCTGACCTTCCGGCGCGGCGGACGCATATCCACTTGCCCCACCCTGACGACTTCGTCGTCGGTCCCCCCCCAGACGGGGAGGGAAACGCGGGACTTTGTCTCCGCTTGACATGCAACCAGATGGTTGCCTATAACTCGGCGCATGGACATGGACGCCGTCTTCCGCGCCCTGGCCGACAAGAGCCGCAGGTCGTTGCTGGACCGGCTGTTCGGGAAAAACGGTCAGACGCTTGGTGAATTGACAGAGGGCCTCGCCATGTCCCGCCAGGCGGTCAGCAAGCATCTGGCCATCCTGGAGGACGCCAACCTGGTCGCCGCCCACCGGCGCGGCCGCGAGAAGCTGCACTACCTCAACCCGGTCCCGATCGCGGAAATCGCGGTGCGCTGGATCGGCAAGTACGAGCACGCCCAGGTCGAGGCGCTGCTCTCCCTGAAGGATCACCTGGAGAAACCGGAATGAACGCCATCGCTACCGATATCACCGCCGCAACCGCCGCCGCAGTGGACCCCGCCTTCGTCTATGTCGTCTACATCCAGACCACGCCGCAGAAGGTGTGGGATGCGCTGACCACGCCCGAAACCCAGCGCCTGTTCTGGTTCGGCCAGCACACGCAGAGCGACTGGAAGACCGGCTCGCCCCACACCCACGTCGGCGCCGACGGCGCGCCCAACTTCTCCGGCGAGGTGCTGGAGTCCGACCCGCCGCGCAAGCTGACCTTCACCTTCTTGAACAGCGACCGCTATCCGGTGATGCACGCCGAAGGCCCCAGCCGCGCCAGCTATCTGATCGAGGACGTCACCACGCCGGGCGACCGCGCGCTGACCCGCCTGACCCTGACCCACGACGGCTTCAGCAAGCTGGGCAGCCGTTCGCGCGAAGGCGTGTCCGGCGGCTGGACCCGCATCCTGTCCAACCTCAAGACCCTGCTGGAAACCGGCGTCCCGCTGCCGGCCATCAAGGCCGGCTGAGGAGGAGAACCCATGGCCGACCCCGCCTTCATCCACGTCGTCTATATCCGCGCGCCGCTCCAGGCCGTCTGGGACGCGCTCACCGATCCGGACCAGACCGCCAAATTCTGGTTCGGCACGGCCATCACCTCCGCCTGGACCCCCGGCGCGCCGGTCACCTACACCCGCAACGGCAAGGTCGATGTGACCGGGCGGGTGCTGGAGGCCGATCCGCCGCGGCTGTTGCGCTACAGCTTCGTCCACACCGACCTCTATCCAGCCTGGCATGCGGAGGGCGAAAGCATCGTCACCTATCAGCTGGAAACCGAGGGCGAGGCGACGCGGTTGACCCTCATCCACGACGGCTTCCCGGACGCCAGCGGGGTGCGGGCCGGCGTCTCCAAGGGCTGGGCGCAGATCCTGTCGGGCCTGAAGAGCCTGCTGGAGACGGGGCGCTCGCTCGATCTCGACCCGGGGCGCTAGGGGGAGCGGCGGCTTGGCCGAAGATGATTTCGGGCCGAAGATAATTTCGGTGACAGTTTACTGAATTCCCGTCAGCGCAAACGCGGAGCCGAGGCATCTCGAATTAAGTAGACTGTCACCGAAACTTTCGAACTTCCTCTCGACCCGTAAGGGGGCGGCAATGAGCGCCTTGCCGCCCTCCATTTCCGCGTTTAAGCAATTGCCTAACTAGCGGGGGCGGGATGGATCAGCGTGTGTTCGAGGCCCTGGCCTCCGAGGTCCGCCGCCGGATGCTGGTCGAGCTGGCCCCCGGCGAACTCAATGCCGGCGACATCGCCGCGCGGTTCGACATCTCCAAACCCGCCATCTCCCAGCATCTCACCGTGCTGGAGTCCGCCGGCCTGGTGACGCGGCGCAAGAAGGGCCAGTACGTCTTCTACAGCCTGGCGGCCGAGATCCTGACCGGCGCGCTGGACGGGCTGCGCGATCAGGTCCGCGCGCCCGCCCCGATCATCGCCGCCCCCATTGCCGCAATTGGGGTCATGCCGCCACCCGCGCCTGAGCTGGCGGCGCCGCAGCCGGCCAAGCCCGGCGTGCCCCTGGGCTTCCGCTGGGAGGCCTGGCGCACGCGCGGCGGGCCATAGGCGGCCCGGCGGGGTGGGAGCGACAGCCTAGAGCGCTTTCCGGCGAAGTGGATACCGGTTCGCCTCCGAAAAGCGCGACAAAACAAATAGCTAGAGCGCCGCTCCGATTCTATCGGAGCGGACAACGCTCTAGGGCGTATAGCCGTCGACATTCTCCTTCAGGAACCCGTTGGGGTCGCCCAGGAAGTCGCCGAAATCGCCCAGGCAGTCGTGCCAGCGCGTGAAGTGCAGCGCCACGTCGGCGCGGCTCTCATGGCCGGTGACCATGGGCGCGTACCACAGGGTCGGCGAATTGTCGGCGTCGAGATAGCCGGCGCAGCTGAGGGCGAAGCGGTTCCAGCCGTTCATCTGCTTGGCGGTGATGTCGTGCTGGTCCCAGTTGGCGCTGAAGAAGACGAACTTGCAGGTCTGGCCCTTGGCGCAGTCCACCGGCTCCATGGAGAAGAACAGCTCGCCGTCTTGGCCGTCGAAGAACTGGCCCTTGCCGGACTTGTGGTCCTTCAGCTCGCCCTTCTGGCCACTATCCTTGGCCAGCGCCACCAGGTCGGGCAGGCGCCGCGCATCGAAACTGTCGGCCCGGGCGGGCGCGGCGGCCAGCGATGTGGTGAAGGCCAGGGCCACGAGCCCGGCCACGATACGAAGACGCATTTTGAAACCCCCTTGGTCTTGAACAGCCAAGTTCAACCTAGGGGGTGGGCCGCCGCCCTGGCAAGGCGGCGCGCGCCATCAATAGGGGGGGCTAATGCTTGCCGCGGTCGCGCCCGAAGTTGGGCTCCACGCTCTCCTGGCCGGCCGCGATGATGCCGCGGCGGATCTCGCGGGTGCGGGTGAACAGCTCATGCAGCTTGTCGGCCTCGCCCCAGCGGATGGCGCGGCTCAGCGCCTGCAGGTCCTCGGTGAAGCGGCCGAGGATCTCCAGCACCGCGTCCTTGTTGGCGATGAAGATGTCGCGCCACATGGTCGGGTCGGAGGCCGCGATACGGGTGAAGTCGCGGAAGCCGCCGGCGGAATATTTCATCACCTCGGCTTGCGTCACCTCCTCCAGGTCGGCCGCCGTGCCGACGATGTTGTAGGCGATCAGGTGGGGCAGGTGGCTGGTCACGGCCAGCACCAGGTCGTGGTGCTTTTCGTCCATGATCTCGACCTGGGCGCCCAATGCGCGCCAGAAGGCGCCGAGTCTGGCGATGGCCTCGGCATAGGCCGGGTCGTCGATCTCGCGCGGGGTCAGGATGGTCCAGCGGTTTTCGAACAGCTCGGCGAAACCGGCGTCGGGGCCGGACTGCTCGGTGCCGGCGATGGGGTGGCCGGGGATGACGAAGACGCCGGCCGGCGCGGCCAGCCACAGGGCCTCCGACACGGCCGCCTTGACCGAGCCCACGTCGCTGAGCGTGCAGCCGGGCTTGAAGGCGTGGGCGGCGGCGCGGGCCGCGTCGCCCACGGCCAGCACCGGGGTGGCGAAGATCACCAGGTCGGCGCCCTCCACCGCATCGGCCACGTCGCCGGTGACCCGGTCGCCCAGCTTCAGGGCCTCGATGCGCTCGCGCGCCGCGGCGCTGGCGTCACAGATGACGATCTCGCCGACCACGCCGTGCTCGCGCGCCGCGCGGGCCACGGAGGAGCCGATCAGGCCGCAGCCGACGATGGTCAGGCGGGGGTAGAGGATGCCAGGATGGCTCATCGGTCGGCCTTGCCCAGGAAGGCGGCCAGGTGGTCGATGACGCCCCGGTTATGCTCTTCCAGCCCGATGGTGATGCGGATGTGGTCGGGCAGGCCGTAGTTGCCGACGGCGCGCACCAGCAGGCCCTTGGAGGCCAGATAGGCCTCCGCCTCGGCGGCCGTTTTGCCGGGCGTGTGCGGGAAGCCGACCAGCACGAAGTTGCCCATGCTGGGCGCGGTCTCCAGGCCCAGGCCCCCCAGCTGCTGGGTCATCCAGGGCCGCCATTGACTGACCAGGGCCAGGGAGCGGGCCTGGAACTCGTCGTCGCCGAGGGCCGCCACGGCCGCCAGCTGGGCGGGGATGTTGACGTTGAAGGGCAGGCGGATGCGGTCGGCGGCCGCCGCGATGGCCTGCGGCATATATCCCCAGCCCACGCGCAGGGAGGCCAGGCCGTGGATCTTGGAGAAGGTGCGGGTGACCACCACGTTTTCCGAGCCGCGCGCCAGCTCGATGCCGTCCGAATAGTTGGGATCGTCGGCGAATTCGGCATAGGCGCCGTCGAGCACCAGCACCACGGAGGGCGGCAGGTTTTCATGCAGCCGGCGGACCTCCGAGGCGGGGATCCAGGTGCCCGTCGGGTTGGCCGGGTTGGCCACGAAGACGATGCGGGTGCGCGCGTCGACGGCTTCCAGCAGGGCGTCCACATCGATGGTCAGGTTCTTTTCCGGCGCCATGCGCACCTCGCCGCCGCAGGCGCGCGCGCCGATGGCGAAGGCCGCGAAGCCGTGCGCCCCCTGGACGATGTTGTCGCCGGGCTCCAGGAACACCTGGTTGAGGATCTGGAAGATCTCGTCCGACCCACAGCCGAACAGCAGCCGCTCGGGCTCCAGGCCATATTTCGCTGAGACCGCGTCGCGCAGGATGTTGGCGTGGCCGTCGGGATAGAGGGCCAGCTTCCCCGCCGCCTCCACATAGGCCGCGCGCGCGATGTCGCTGCAGCCCAGGATGTTCTCGTTGGCCGACAGCTTGACCGGATGCTCGACCCCCTCCGCCTTGGACCGGCCGGGCTTATAGGCGGCGATATCCAGGATGCCCGGCTTGGGGGTCGGGCGCGCGGCGGCGGAGCGGTCGAGGGTGGTGGCGGTCATGGCGTAGGTCCGAACGTGAGGGCGGCGTCTTACACGGGGATGAGCCCATCCTCCACCGTGAATGGCAATGAACGGGGGAGGTCCCCGCGCATGCGGGGGGAGGGGGCAGGCCGAATTGCCGCCCCATCGTGCCTCGAAGATGCCCCCTCCGTCGGCATTCGCCGACACCTCCCCCGCACGCGGTGGAGGATGGAGGTTACCCCTCGAACGCCTCGGGCGCCGCGCCGATGACGCCGGTCAGCGACCCGGGCGCGCGCTTCAGCCGCTCGTCGCCTTCCTGGTAGAAGCCGGTCAGCACGAACAGTTTCAGGCCGCCGTGCTCGGCGATCTGGCGGCCAGCGACGCCGTCGCGGCTGAGCAGGTCGGAGATGGTGTAGCCGGGTTGGGTGGCGTCGGTGACCCAGAAGGTCTGGTCGGCGCCGGTGGGTTCGACCGGAACGTCTCCCACCGCAAAGGCGCCCATGGCGCCCCAGCTGTTGAGGCAGGGCAGGGCGGCGAACACCTTGACCTTGGGCTCGGCCAGCAGACGGCCCCACCAATTGCTGTCGCCGCTCAGCGCCAGCACGCCGACACCGCCCAGCATGCGGGCCTGGGCGATGGCGTCCTCCGGACGGCCGACCTGGAACAAGGAGGGGGCCGAGCCGAAGCGCAGGCGCGCCAGCTCCACCGTGCGGCCGGGATCGCGCCCGCCCCAGACGGCGAGGCTGAAGGGGCCTTGCAGGGCCAGGCTCTCGCCGATCATCTCGCGCCAGACCCGCACCACCAGGCCGGCCGAGGCGCCTGTGCGGGGTTCATCCAGCAGCTTGCGCAGCAGCATGGCCTCGCGGGCCGGACGCAGGCCGAACGCGCCGTCGCCGCCGGCCGCGCGCTTGGCGGCGGCCACCGCATGGGCCATGGCCGCGCGCTCGTCGAGCAGCGGCAGCAGCTGCGCATCGATGGCGTCGATGCGGGCGCGGACGGCCTCGAGGCTCAAAGGTTCGTCCGGCGTCTCGCGGCCCATTTCATCCCCCGGTTATGAGGCGGCGGACCATAATCATTCCGCTGTGCGGCGCAACCGGACCCGTCGTGCGAAAGAATATGCCTTCGTTCTCACAAAAGAACGGTCCGTCAAAAACACTCCGCTCATCCCGACGAAAGTCGGGACCCATAGGGCCTGTCCGTTTGGTCCCGGAAGGTGGCGCCTAGCCCAGACCTCACCCCTTACCTGCCCCCCAACTCAGTATGGGTCCCGACTTTCGTCGGGATGAGCGGAGGGTTGGGGAGGTTCAATAGACCCGGGGCGACTCCATCAGCGGCAGCGGCCCGAGCTTGGTCTTGCCGTCCTCGAACAGCAGCAGGGCCTTGAACACCTGGGACTCGTCCTGCTCGGCGGCGGCCGTCACGGCGGCCACGGTGGCGGCCTCCGGCGACACCGCCCCGCTCTGGGCCAGGGCGGCGAGCGCGCGCGGCGCCTGTTTCAGCTCGGTGTCGAGATGGCCGCTGAGCCGCCCGTCGGCGTCGACCCCCAGCTCGCCGCTCTTCACCGCGAACACCGCGTCGCCGGCCAGGATCTGGGTGGAGGGGCTGACGGTGAGCAGGCCGCCCGCCGCGCGCCAGGACTTGATGGCGTTGGTCCAGTCGCGGCCGTTCAGCGCCGACGCGTGGGTGAAGGTCGAATCCCAGACCACATTGACGGGCTTGTCCTGGGCGATACGGGCCACCAGCCCGCTCAGGCGCGGCTTGGCGCCGTCCAGCCGGATCAGCAGGGCGCCCTGGTCGTTGGGGCCGGGGCGGAAGTGAGCCTCCAGATGCTCCACGCTCTGCATCCAGAACAGGTCGGCGCCGGTGGGGGTGACGAAGGTCAGCTTCACGCCCTCCACCGAAATACGCGGGAAGGGCTGGCCCTTGTCCAGCACCACGGAAGCGCGCAGCACCTGGCCGGTGATGGAGACGTCGCCGCCCATCGGCGTGGCGTTGCCGCAGGGCTGGCCGGGCGCGCAGGCCATCACGGGGGTGAAGCCCACCCGGGGCCGCATGACGGTGGCCCCGCCGGGCGCCTCGAACACCCAGTGGTTGATGGCATAGGGATAGGCCTCGCCGCGCAGGTCGGGGATCTCGATCGACCAGCCGGAGCCGTCGGCGGCCCGCGCGCCGGTCAGGTTGACGTCCATGCGGAAGGGAAAGCCGCTGACCGTGCGGGTCTTCCAGGAGAGCTCGCCGCCGGAGGCCTTGGCCAGGGCCGCCACCGCGTCCATCTGGCCCTCGACCCTGCCCTTCAGCCAGTACCAGCCGCCCGACCAGGCGGCCGCGACGATGAGCAGCAGCACGAACGGGCCAAACAATCCCAGGCGGCGGGGTTTACGGCGGGGCTCGGTCTCGGGCAGCATCTGAGGCTCCTGACGGCGGGCGGTTCAAACATGGCGACGGCAACAGCGGGCGACCGCTGGGTATTCGGTTACGGCTCGCTGATGTGGCGCCCCGGTTTCCCCTTCATAGAACGCCGCGCGGCCAGGCTCTACGGGCGCCGTCGCGCCTTCTGCATCTATTCCGTCCATCACCGGGGAACGCCCGAGCGGCGCGGTCTGGTCCTGGGCCTGGCGCCCGGCGGTTCGGTGCGGGGCGCGGCCTATCGCGTGGCGGCCAAGGATTGGGTGGAGGTCTATGCCTATCTGCGCGAACGCGAGCAGCCGACGGAGACCTATGTGGAGGCTTCCGCCGAGGTCTTCCTGGACGGCGGGGGCAGGGCGGGCGTGCTGGTCTTCCTGTCCGACACCCACCATCCGCAGTGGGCGGGTAACCTGAGCCTCGAACAGCAGGCCGACCTGATCGCCGGCGCCGTGGGCCTGTCGGGGCGCAATATCGACTACCTGCGCGACCTCGTGGAACACCTGGCGGCGGAGGGCATCCGCGACCGGTGCATGGAGGAGCTGTTGGAGATGGTGGAGGCGCGGGAAGGGTAGCGCGTCTGCTTCCCTCCCCGTCTGGGGAGGGACCGGCCGCGAAGCGGCCAGGGTGGGGCAGGTGATTATGCGTCCGACCACGCCAAACGACTAAGCGCCCCTCAAATTCACCCAAGAACATATTGGCAACATCTAAAGCCTCGCGTAAGCTTCACCTATGTCCGTCAGCCGCGCCCGCAGCCTGCGCAAGACGATGACCGAGCCAGAGATCATGCTCTGGTCCCGGCTCAAACTGTTGCGCGGCGAGGGGCTCCGGTTTCGGCGCCAAGCCCCCTTCCGCGACGACTATCTGGACTTCGTGTGCTTCAATCGGCGCGTCGTCGTTGAACTGGATGGCTCGCACCACCGCGAGGACGAGCGTCAAGCCGAGCATGATTTGGCTCGCGATAAGATTTTAGAGCGTCAGGGGTTTCTGGTGCTTCGCATTCCCAATGCCCGCGTTCGTGCCGACCTCAGCGGGACGGTGGCTGAGATCATGGGGCTCGTGGAGCAGAGGCCGTTGTTTGGACCTGAGCGGCGTCAGGCGGGTGCTTAGCCTTTCGGGGTGAGGAGCCGCATAGTCACTTGCCCCACCCTGACGACTTCGTCGTCGGTCCCTCCCCAGACGGGGAGGGAAGTAGAGGCGCCCTTAAATCCCCGACGCCAGCAGGGCGTCCGACGCCCCCTCAAGCCGGCTTTCCAGTTCGCGCATGAACTCCGCCCGCTTCAGGCCGGGGGGGATCGGGGGCAGGAATTCATAGACGATGGTGCCGGGCTTGCGGATGAAGCCATGCGCGGGCCAATGCGCGCCGCTGTTGGTGGCCATCAGGCAGCAGGGCCGCTCCAGCTCGCGGTAGAGGGCGGCGATGCCGGGCTTGTAGTCGGGCTTCTCGCCGGGCTTGCCGCGGGTGCCCTCGGGGAAGATCAGCACCTGCTGGCCGCGCGCGAACCGCTCCTTGGCGTCACGCACCAGCTTCTTCAGGGCCGAGGCCGCGCCTTCGCGGTTGATGACGATGTTGCCGCCCTTGCCGGCGTACCAGCCGAACCACGGGATCATCAGCAGCTCCTTCTTCAGCACATAGGCCGCGTCGGGGAACACCACCCAGGGGGCGAAGGTGTCGTACATGCACTGGTGCTTGCCCGCGACCAGCACCGCGCCCTTGGGCAGGTGCTCCAGCCCCCGGAACTCGGTCTTCACCCCGGCCACCACGCGGGTCAGCCAGATCACCACCCGCGACCAGCAGTTGATCATCCCCACCGTCCAGCGGCGCGGCCCCAGCAGGATGGGGGTCATTACGATGGCGATGCCCGCCGACCACACATAGAAGGCGACCGTGAAGGCCAGCGAACGCAACCAGATCAATGAATGGCTTCCTTGCCCGCCGGCACGGCGTCCGCCGCATCGTTCACGGGCGTCTTCTTGGGCGCATGCTCCTTGGGCCCGAGGCTCAGGAAGCCCTCGCGCGCCAGGATCGCCAGGTATTTGCAGTATTCCAGCGACATGCGCTTGAAGCCCGTGCCGCTCTTCCACCAGCGTTTGCCGTCCAGGAAGTTGGTGCGCACGGCATACTGGATCAGGACCGTGTCGGGCATGGTCGCCTTCAGCTCGAGCATGGCGCGGGGCATGTGATAGTCGGCGGTGACGACGATCACCCGCTTATAGCCCTTGGCCTCGACCCAGTCGGCGGCCTCGCGGGCATTGCCGACGGTGTTGGCGGCCTGGAAGCCCAGGTCGACGCAACAGTCATAGATCGGCTTGACCGCGCCGGTGACGCCCAGGATGTCCTTGCGCGAGGCCTGGCGGTTGACGCCGCTGACCAGCAGCCGCTTGGCCTTGCCGGCCTCCAGCAGGGCGGTGGCCGCCTCCAGCCTTTCGGTGCCGGGGCCGGTCAGGGCCACCACGCCGTCTGAGACCACGGGGTCGTCGGCGGGCGTCGACTGTTCGACCCGGGCCGCGAAGGCCACCAGCCCCACGCCCCAGATGATGATCAGGATCAGGATCGCCGCCGCCGTCTTCACGCCATCTCCCGCACGAGGCTCAAGGCCGCCGCTCTGGCCGCCAGGGCCGCCACGATGGCGGCCACGAATGGCGCGGGTATGGCGGCGGCGAGGTCGATCCAAGCCACCGGCAACACCGGCGTCAGGCCCGCTCCCCCGCCGGCCATTCGCGCCAGCGCCCCCAGGATGGCCGCCCCGGCCCCGCCGAACAAGCCCGCAAGCGCGGCCATGCGGGCAAACCGCCATTGAAACAACCCGGCGGTGAAGCCGGATGAGGCGCCCGACAGGTGCAATACCTCCACCACGTCGCGGCGCGCCGCCAGCCCGGCCCGGGTGGCGAAGGCGATCACCGCCGCCGCGGCGGCCGAGATCAGCACGAACACCCCCAGCATCGACCAGCGCGCCACCCGCGCGCCGCGCTCGATATCGGCGATCCACAGCCGGTGGTCGTCCACCGTGGCGTCGATGCCCTGTTCCTTCAGCTTGGCGGTCAGGCTGGCCAGGCTGGCGGGCGCCTTGGGATCAAGGTCCAGGGTCACCAGGCGCGGCACCGGAAGGTCGGCCAATATGGAGGTGTCGCCCAGCCAGGGCTTCAGCAGCGCCTCGGCCTTTTCCTTCTCCAGGGCGCGCGCCTCGGCCACGCCCTTGACCCCGGCCAATGCGTCCGCCGCCTTGGCCGCCGCCCCGTCGGGCGTCTCGCCGGCGCTGGGCCGCACCACCACCGTGGCCGAATGATTGAGCTGGGCCGTCCAGCCCCGCGCGGCGCGGTCCGCCGCCAGGCCGGTGATGGCCGTGGCCACCGCCAGGAAGGTCAGCACCGCGACCACGAAGATCAGCGAGCCGTCACGCGCATCGCTGCCCGGCAACAGCGGGCCGGGCCGCCAGCGGGCCACGTCGAACCCCATCAGCGCCATCAGCCGGCCTCGCCGTGCAGATTGCCCTGCGCATCGCCGAGCGCGATCAGCCGCCCGCTGTCGAGATGCAGCACGGGGCGGCCGGAATTGGCCACCAGGTCCTCGTCATGGCTGGCGATCAGGATGGTGGTGCCCATCCGGTTCAGCTCGACGAACAGCCTGAGGATACGCAGGGACATGGCCGGATCGACATTGCCCGTCGGTTCATCCGCCAACAAGACGTCGGGGCGGTTGATCACGGCGCGCGCGATGGCGAGGCGCTGTTTCTCGCCGCCCGACAGGGTGGGGGGCTCGGCCTGCATGCGCTCGCCCAGGCCGACCCAGCGCAGCAGCTCGGCCACATCCTGGCGGTAGTCGTTGGCCTTCTTGCCGGCGATGCGCAGGGGAAGCGCCACATTGTCGAAGGCCGACAGGTGGTCGAGCAGCCGGAATTCCTGGAACACCACCCCGATGCGACGGCGCAGGAAGGGCAGGTCGCGGCCCGGCACGGTGGAAATGTCCCGCCCGAACAGCGACACCCGCCCCCGGCTGGCGCGGTGGGCCAGGTAGATCATCTTCAGCAGGCTGGACTTGCCCGCCCCGGACGCGCCGGTGACGAAATGAAAAGATCCCGGCATGAGCTGGAAGTTGATATTGTTCAGCACCTCCGGCGCACGCCCATAGCGCATGCCGACGCCTTCGAAAGCGACGACGGCGTCCTGCGCGGAAAGCTGGGCTGTATCGGAGGCTGCGGCGCCGGGGTTTCTGGACATGTGGGCCGGAATCGGCGACTTCGGAAGGGTTGCGGGAGCGTCCGATTCGCCGGCCATGATACTTACCTGTCCCGAGTGCGCTACCCGCTATTTCGTGCCCGACGACAAGGTCGGCGCGGACGGCCGCACCGTGAAATGCGCCAGCTGCGGCCACCGCTGGCACGCCGCCGCCGAACCCGACCTTGAACTGTTCGACGATCCGGAGGCCGGGGCCGCCGCGCGCGACATCCAGGCCGTGGCCGAGGCCGCCGTCAAGCCGTCCGACGACCTTTCCGAGCTGGCCGGCCAGGATATCCCCAAGGTCATGCGCCAGCGCAAGGCCGACGACCGCAAGGTGCGCGAGGCCGCCGCCGTGGGCGTGGTCTGGGCGGGCATGGCGGCGGGGCTGGCCGTGCTGATCATGCTGGCCATCGTCTTCCGCGTGGATGTGGTGCGCATCTGGCCCCGCTCGGCCAGCGTCTACGCGATGTCGCCGTTCAAGGTGAACCAGGTCGGCCTGACCCTCGAACAGGTGCGCGCCGAGCCGACCCTGCAGGACGGCCACGCCGCGCTCGCCGTCTCGGGCATCATGCGCAATGTGGAAGACCGCACGGTGATGGCCCCGCCGCTGAAGGTGGTGCTGCTGTCGGCCGACGGCCACCAGGTGGGCGGCAAGGTCGCCGTCGCCCAGGACCCCAAGATCCCGCCCGGCGAGACGCGCAAGTTCGCCATCGTGCTGCTCGATCCGCCCAGCAACGCCCACACCCTGGAGGTGGCCTTCGTCTACGACCCGGCCAAGGGCAAGGCGGCCAGTGCGCCGGTCCATGTGACGCCCTCCGAAGCCGGCCCCGCCGCCGACGCCCCTCTGCGCGGCTCGGCCCACTCCGCCGCGCCGGTGATGGCCGCGCCCGCGCCACCGCCGCCGACCGTGGCCCCCGTCGGCCCCGCGCCCGCCGCCACCTCGCTGTCCAAGGACAGTCCCTACGCCCTGCCCGAAAAGCCTTCCCATGACTGACCAGCCGCTGCCGCCGGGCGTGACCACCATCCTCATCGACGAGGCCGAGGTCGCGCGCCGCGTGGACGCCGTCGCCGCCGAGATCGCCCCGCGCATCGACGACGGGACCGTTGTGGTCTGCCTGCTGACCGGCGGGCTGTGGTTCGCCGCCGACCTGACCCGCGCCCTGTCGCGGCTGGGCCGTCAGGTGATGTTCGACGGCCTGTGGCTGTCGTCCTACCGCGACGAACGCCACAGCTTCGGCCGCTGCGAGGTCCGCGCCGACCTTCAGCGCTCGATGGTGGGCCACAAGGCCCTGATCGTGGACGACGTCTTCGACACCGGCCTGTCGCTCTCCGAAGCCGCCCGCCTGGTCAAGGACGCCGGCGCCAGCGAAGTGCTGACGGCGGTGTTTGCCCGCAAGCCCTGGCCCAAGGACCGCGCCCTAGTCCCCGACTTCGTGGCCTGGGAGGCGCCCGCCCGCTACCTGGTCGGCTACGGCATGGACTCCGCCGGCGGCCTGCGCGGCCTGCCGTATGTCGGGGCTATGGATTAGGGGCAGGGCTCTCCAGTCCCGCCAAGCTCAAAATCATCCGCTCGTCCCCGCGAAGGCGGGGATCCAAGCAGCTTGTCAGAACTCGCTCAGCGCGGCGATAACGCGCGCGGGCGGCCCAAGACGCCAATGCTCTTCCAGAGGGCCAGCTTGGATCCCCGCCTGCGCGGGGACGAGCGGAGTGAGTGGGATGATTTAGCTCCGACCCGCAGTGAACCCCGGATAGCCAAACCCGCGCATCTGCGCCAAAACTCCCCGGCGCATCGCGCGCGCGTTTCGGGAAGTTCCATGTTCAAACGACACCTCACCATGGCCCTGGCCGCGCTGGCCATGCTGCTGACGACCGTGGCCCCGGCGGCGGCCGACGAAGGCATGTGGACCTTCGACAACTTCCCCACGGCGGCGGTGAAGACCGGCTATGGCGTGACCATCGACAAGGCCTGGCTGGACCACGTCCAGGCCTCGGCCGTGCGGCTGTCGACCGGCTGTTCGGCGTCGGTGGTGTCGGGCCAGGGGCTGGTGCTGACCAACCACCACTGCGTCTCCGCCTGCGCCCAGAACCTGTCCACGGCCGGGCGCGACTATATCAAGATGGGCTTCACCGCCCCGGCCCGTACGGACGAGCGCCTCTGCCCCGGCATGCAGGCCGAGATCCTGCTGTCCATCTCCGACGTGGGCGCGCGCGTGGCGGCCGCCACCGACGGCAGGTCCGGCGCCGACTTCACCCGGGCGCGCGACGCGACCAAGTCGGCCATCGAGAAGGAGGCCTGCGCGGGCCAGGAGGCCAAACAGCGCTGCCAGGTGGTGACCCTGTATCAGGGCGGCCAGTTCAAACTCTACATCTACCGCAAGTTCTCCGACGTGCGGCTGGTGTTCGCGCCCGAGCAGTCGACGGCCTTCTTCGGCGGCGACCCCGACAATTTCAACTTCCCCCGCTACGACCTCGATTGCTCCTTCGTGCGCCTCTATGAGAACGGCGCGCCCGTGGCCACCCCCACCCACCTGCGCTGGAACGCGAGCGCGCCCAAGGCCGGCGACCTGGTCTTCGTGGCCGGCAACCCCGGCTCGACCCAGCGCCTGCTGACCGCCGACCAGCTGTTGGTCCAGCGCAACTCTGTGCTGCCCCAGACCCTGCTGCGCACCTCCGAACTGCGCGGCCGGCTGATCGCCTATGGAGAGCGCGGGCCCGAGGAACAGCGTACGGCGCTGCACACCCTGTTCGGGCTGGAAAACCGCTTCAAGGTCAACTACGGCCAGTTCCAGGCCTTGAGCATCCCCGGCTTCATCGAGGCCAAACAGGCCGCCGACATGGCGCTGAAGGCCAGGGTCGACGCCGATCCCAAGCTGAAGGCCCAGGTGGGCGACCCCTGGGCGGAGATCGCCGCCGCCGACCGCGTCTACGGCTCCATCGTGGCGCCCGCCATGCTGCTGGAGCGCCAGCCGGCCCAGGGCTCCGACCTGTTCAACTACGCCCGCAAGCTGGTGCGCGCCGCCGCCGAGCGGGCCAAGCCCGACGCCGATCGGCTGCCCGAATACAGCGACAGCAAGCTGGCCCTGGTGGAAAAGGAGGTCCTCGACGCCAAGCCGGTGGACGTGGGCGTGGAGCGGGTGGTGCTGGAATTCTGGCTGACCAAGGTGCGCGAATACCTGACTGCCGACGCGCCCGAGACCAAACTGATGCTCGGCAAGGACTCGCCCGAGGCCCTGGCCCTGCGCCTGTCGGGTTCGCGCCTGGCCGACCCGGCCTACCGCAAGCAGCTGTGGGACGGCGGCGAGGCGGCCATCGCCGCCTCCGACGACCCGATGATCCAGTATGTGCGCGCCACCGACCCGGCCGCGCGCGCCGTGCGCAAGGTGCTCGACGACCAGGTCGAAGGCCCCATCGAGCGGGCCCAGAAGCGCATCGCGGCGGCCCGCTTCGCCGTCTATGGCGACAGCATCTATCCCGACGCCACCTTCACCCTGCGCATCAGCTATGGCCGCGTGGCGGGCTGGGAGGAGGCCGGCCGCACCGTGCCGCCCTTCACCGTCTTCTCGGGCCTCTATGAGCGCGCCACCGGCGCCTGGCCCTTTGCCCTGACCCAACCGTGGCTGAGCGCCCAGTCGACCCTCAACCCCGACACCGTGTTCGACATCTCCACCACCAACGACACCACCGGCGGCAACTCCGGCTCGCCGTTAATCAATGCCAAGGGTGAGGTGATCGGGGCGCTGTTCGACGGCAACATCCACTCGCTGGGCGGCTCCTATGCCTATGAGGCCGCCACCAACCGCTCGGTGTCGGTCTCCACCGCCGCCATCACCGAGGCCCTGGGCAAGGTCTATCGCGACCCCGCCCTGGTGGCGGAACTGCTGGAACGCTGAGGAGCAACCATGAGCGCCTATTGGCTGATGAAGTCGGAGCCTTCGAAGTACAGCTTCGAACAGCTGCAAAAGGACGGCTCCACCGTCTGGGACGGCGTGCGCAACAACCAGGCGGCGCTCAATCTCAAGGCCATGAAGGTGGGCGACAAGGCCTTCTTCTACCACTCCCAGGAGGGCCTCGCGGTGGTCGGTATCGCCGAGATTTCAAAGGAAGCCTTCCTCGATCCCAGCGACCCGGCGGGGCGTTTCGTGGCCGTGGAGGTCAAGCCCGTCAGGCCGGTGAAGACCCCGGTCACCCTGGCCGCGATGAAGGCCGAGCCCGCGCTTGCCGGCATGGCCATGTTCCGCCAGTTCCGCCTGTCGGTGTCGCCGGTCACGCCCGAGGAATGGAAGGCCATTCTTAAGATGAGCGGGGAATAATCGAATCGGCCCAGCTTGGGTAATATCCACCACCTGATCCGGGAAATCGTCCGTGGCCGCCGGAACCCGCTCGTTACGGCAGCGTTCCAAACCGACTGAGGTTTGCGTGGGTGGGGGGAAGATGCGCGCCGGGGCAGGACTGATCGCATCCATATGGGCGCTGGCCGTGGCCGCGCTTCCCTTGTCCGTACACGCCCAATCGGCGTCCGCCCTGCGCGACATGTCCATCGACGAACTGGCCGACGTCGACGTCACCTCCGTCACCAAGACCGCCGAATCGCTGGCCGACGCGCCGGGCGCCATCTTCGTCATCGGCCATGACGACATCGTCCGTTCGGGCGCCCAGACCATTCCCGAAATCCTGCGCCTGGCCCCCAACCTCCAGGTCGCCCAGATCAGCGCCGGGCGCTATGTGATCACCGCGCGCGGCTTCAGCGGCAACAACCAGGCCCAGAACTTCACCAACAAGCTGCTGGTGCTGATCGACGGGCGCAGCGTCTACACGCCCCTCTATTCGGGCGTCTATTGGGACATGCAGGACGTCCTGCCCGAGGACATCGAGCGCATCGAGGTGATCAGCGGCCCGGGCGCGACCCTGTGGGGCGCCAACGCCGTCAACGGCGTCATCAACATCATCACCAGGAAGTCCGGCCAGACCCAGGGCGGCTTCATCGAGGCCGTGGCCGGCGACCAGCAGCGCGTGGCCTCCCTGCGCTACGGCGGCCGGGTGGGCGAGGCCCTGACCTGGCGGGCCTATGCGCGCAGCCTCTATCTCGACGACACCAGGACCGCCGCCGGCGCCGCCGTGCGCGACCGCCTGTCCAAGCCTCAGGTCGGCTTCCGCGCCGACTGGACGCCGACCAGCGCCGACGCGTTCACCCTGCAGGGCGACGCCTATGACGGCTACGGCGGCGGCGCTCCGGACGAGGCCCTGTGGGGCGGCAACGTGGTGGGCCGCTGGACGCGCACGATGCAAAGCGGCGGCGCGCTGCAGGTCCAGGGCTACTACGACCGCTATTCCCGCAGCACGCCCGGCACCGGCGACTTCACGCTCAACACCTATGACGCCGACATCCAGTACGCCATGCCGGCCGGCGGGCGCCATCAGCTGGTCGTGGGCGGCGGCGTCCGGGTCAACCAGTTCAAGATCAACAGCGCCGGCGCCCTCTTCTTCATCCCCCCCGACCGCAGCCTGGTCCAGGGTTCGGTC
Source organism: Caulobacter sp. (assembly GCA_028291055.1). Classification (GTDB taxonomy): domain Bacteria; phylum Pseudomonadota; class Alphaproteobacteria; order Caulobacterales; family Caulobacteraceae; genus Caulobacter. The sequence continues at coordinate 94,386 of JAQGIP010000078.1, read as the reverse complement.
TTCGTTCAGGACGCCATCGCGCTGACCGGCGACCTGAAGCTGATCCTGGGCGTGAAGTTCGAGGGCGACGCCTATTCCGGCATCGAAACCCTGCCCAGCGTGCGCCTGTCGTGGAAGCCGAACGGCTCGACCCTGCTCTGGGGCGCGGTGTCGCGCGCTATCCGCTCGCCCACCCCCTTCGACCGGGACGTGGTGGAGGTGGTCGGCGGTTCGCCCCTCCTGGTCGGCGGCGCCAACTTCCAGCCCGAGACCCTGACCGCCTATGAGCTGGGCGCGCGCTTCCAGCTGACCTCGCGCGCCTCCCTGTCGGTCTCCACCTACTACAACGACTACGACAGCCTGAAGACCATCGAGCTCACCCCGGTGAGCATCCTGCCGCTGCAATGGGGCAACGGCATGCGCGGCAAGACCTATGGCCTGGAGGCCTGGGGCGACTATCAGCTGGCCAACTGGTGGCGGCTGTCGGCGGGGCTGAACCTGCTGCATGAGGACCTTAGCTTCAAACCGGGCGCCAGCGGCCTGCTGGGCGTCGCCCAGGCCGGCGACGATCCCAAGCAGCAGGTCTTCCTGACCTCGTCCATGAACCTTGGCCGCGCGGTCACCCTCGACGCCAACTTCCGCGCCGTGGGCGCTCTGCCCAACCCCCATGTGGCCGGCTATTCGGAACTCAGCCTGCATGTCGCCTGGAACATCACCCCCGACGTCCAACTGTCGCTGAACGGCGCCAACCTGCTGCACGCCTATCACCAGGAATATCCCGCGCCGGCCGACGCCGTTCCGCGCAGCGTATCGCTCGGCCTGCAATGGCGGTTCTGAACGCCGCGCCCCTCGCTGTCTCCAAGGCGCGCGGCCGCCGGTCGCGCCCGCTTTTGGCCGGCCTGATGGCCGCCGTGGTCGTTGCGGCCGCGCCGCCCCCCGCGCTCGCCGACACCACCCTCGAAACCGCGGTGAAGGCCAACTTCCTCTACAAGTTCGGCCCCTTCGTCGAATGGCCGCCGCGCGTGTTCGCCGCGCCCAACAGCCCCCTGGTCATCTGCCTGGCGGGCGAGGATCCGTTCGGCGCGGTGATCGACGACGCGGTGCGGGGCCAGGCCATGGGCGGCCGGCCGGTGATCGTGCGCCGGCTCACCTCGCCCCAGGCGCTCAAGTCCTGCCACATCCTGTTCGTCGGCCGATCGAGAGGCCAGGGCGAGGCCTTCCTCAAGGCCGCCCAGGGCCAGCCGGTGCTCACCGTCACCGACCAGAGCCGGGGCGTGTCCGGCGGCATCATCCAGTTCGTGCTCAAGGACGGGCGCGTACGTTTCGACATCGACGCCGACGCCGCCCAGGCCGCCGGCATCCCGATCAGCTCCAAGCTGCTGGGCCTGGCCGTGACGGTGCGGAGGACGGCGCGATGAACGACCTGATGCGCAGGATCGGCGGCAGCATCTTCGTCACCCCGGTGATCGCGGTGGGCATCGCCGTGGCCCTGCTGATCGCCAGCTTCAGCCTGGCCGTCCAGAACGAGCGGCTGAACCGCGCCGAAAAGGTCCGCCAGGTCACCGTCCAGGCCAACATCCTGGCCGGCAGCGTGGCCGCGCCCCTGTTCTTCGACGACGACGCCGCCGCCAAGGAATATGTCAGCGCGCTGCGGGCCAATCCCGACGTCGAGGCGGCCGGGGCCTATGGCGCCGCCGGCAGGCTGGCCGCCGGCTTCAGCCGCACCGCGCCCCTGCCGCCCGCCAACGCCGTGGGCGCGCCCCTGTTCGTGGGCGGCGACCTGATCGTCACCGCGCCGGTGATGCAGGACGGCAAGACCATCGGCTCGGTCTATCTGCGCACCGCCACGGAGACCTTCCCCCGCCGGGCCCTGCGCTACCTGGGCATCGCCCTGATCATGACCATGGCCTCGCTGCTGGTCGCCGTGTTGGGCGCCTCCTTCGCGTCGGTCAGCCGCGCCCACCGGGCCCTGCAGCTGGAAACCGCCGGCCGCGAAAAGGCCGAGGAGGCCCTGCGTCAGTCCCAGAAGATGGAGGCCATGGGCCAGCTCACAGGCGGCGTGGCGCATGACTTCAACAACCTGCTGATGGTGGCCTCTTCCGGCCTGGACCTGATGCAGCGCACCACCGACCCCGCGCGGCGCGAACGCCTCCAGGCCGGCATCCGCCAGGCCATCGAGCGCGGCGCCAGCCTGACCCAGCAGCTGCTGGCCTTCTCGCGCCGTTCGCCCCTCAATCCGGAGGTGCTCGACCTGCCCTCGCGGATGGAGGGCATGCACGCCCTGCTCGACCGCTCCCTGCGCGAAGACGTCTTCGTGGACATCAAGGCTGAGCCCGGCCTGTGGCGGGTGGAGGTCGATCCCTCCCAGTTCGAGGTGGCCGTCCTCAATATTTCGCTCAACGCCCGCGACGCCATGCCCAAGGGCGGCGCCATCGTGATCCGCATGGAGAACCTGCCGGTCGACGCCGGCCGTTCCGGCGACATGGTGCGCGTCTCCATCACCGACACCGGCGTCGGCGTGCCGGCCGAGATGATCCCGCGCCTGTTCGAACCCTTCTTCACCACCAAGGATGTGGGCCAGGGCACGGGCCTGGGCCTGTCCCAGGTCTACGGCTTCGCCCGCGCCTCGGGCGGCGAGGTGACGGTCGACAGCGTCGTGGGAAAGGGCACCACCGTCTCCCTGCTGCTGCCGCGCTCGCTGAAGTCGATCGCCGTGGAGCCCGCCCCCCGCGCCGCCGTCGTCGACAACGCCTCGCGCCGCCGCCGCCTCCTGGTCGTGGAAGACGACGACGCCGTGGCCGACCTGGTCACCGAGATGCTGGACGAACTCGGCTACGACGCCGTGCGCGCGCCCACCGCCAGCGGCGCCCTCGATACCCTCGGGGCCGACAGCCGCTTCGACCTGGTCTTCTCCGACATGGTCATGCCCGGCGAGATGGGCGGCCTGGACCTGGCCCGCGAGATCGGACGCCGCCGCCCCGACCTGCCCATCATCCTCACCACCGGCTACAGCGCCGCCGCCGCCGCCGTCCAGGCCGAGGGGCTGCGGCTGCTGGTCAAGCCCTACCGCATCGACGCGTTGGCCGAGGAACTCCAGGCGGCGTTGCCGAGGGAATAGTCTTCCCCCACGTCATACTTTCCGCCGCGCTTGCCGCGTCCCACACTCTCGAAAAAGGGAGCGCGCCATGACCTATGAGACCCTGCTCACCGAGCTCGACGCCGGCATCCTCACCCTCACCCTGAACCGGCCCGACAAGCTCAATGCCTACACCGCGAGAATGGGCGGCGAACTGACCGACGCCTTCGTCAAGGCCGACGCCAACGACGACGTGCGCGTCATCATCGTCACCGGCGCGGGGCGCGGCTTCTGCGCCGGGGCCGACATCTCCGGCGGCCAGGACAGCTTCGGGCAGGGGGCCGCCAAGCTGTTCGGCGAGACCGGCGCCGAAGGCCAGAGCCCGGAGGCGCGACGCGCGGGCTTCACCGGCGCCATCTTCAACTGCCGCAAGCCCTCCATCGCCGCCATCAACGGCGCGGCGGTGGGCGTGGGCGTGACCATGACCCTGCCCATGGACATCCGCCTGGCGTCGGAAACCGCCAAGGTCGGCTTCGTCTTCGCGCGGCGGGGCCTGACGCCGGAAGCCGGCGCCGCCCACTTCCTGCCCCGCATCGTGGGCCTGCCCCAGGCCCTGCGCTGGTGCTACTCGGGCCGGGTGTTCGACGCCGCCGAAGCCCTGCGCGGCGGCCTGGTCAGCGAGGTCCTGGCCCCCGAAGACCTGCTGCCCCGCGCCCGCGAAATCGCCCGCGAGATCGTGGAGGAAACCTCAGCCATCTCCATCGCGCTCACCCGCCAGCTGCTGTGGCGCTTCTCCGGCTCGGAGGATCCGCTGGCCGTCCTGGCCATCGACGGCCCCATGAACCTGACTCTGGGCGCCACCCCCGACGTCACCGAAGGCGTCGCCGCCTTCCTGGAAAAGCGCAAGCCCGCCTTCCCGGGCAAGGTCAGCACCGACATGCCCAAGGCCTATCCGTGGTGGTGATCGCTAATAAGGGGACACTATACTTAATTCGCGTAGCGGACGTGGCGTCTCGGAATGCGGTGGCCGAATTAAGTATAGTGTCCCCTTATTAGCTGCGCCCGCGCCGGCGCTACTGCCACTCCCCGGCCGCTTCGCGCGCCAGCATCTCGTCGTAGGTCGGACGCGCGCGGATCACCGCGAACTTCTCGCCACTGACCAGCACTTCGGGGATCAGGGGCCGCGAATTGTATTCGCTGCTCATCGCCGCGCCGTAGGCCCCGGCGCTCATGAAGGCCATGAGGTCGCCCGCGCCCATGGCCGGCAGGGGGCGTTCGCGGGTGAAGGTGTCGCCCGTCTCGCACACCGGCCCGACCACGTCATAGAGCGACGGTTCGGCATTGCCCGCTGCCGGGCGCACGGGGCGGATGTCGTGCCAGGCGTCGTACATGGCCGGGCGGATCAGGTCGTTCATGGCCGCGTCGATGACCAGGAACTTCGGGCCTTCGGGCCGTTCGTTCACGTGGATCACCCGGGCCAGCAGCACGCCGGCATTGGCCGCGATCACCCGGCCCGGTTCGAAGGCCAGCTGCACGCCGAGACCCTCGACCACGCCCGCCACCATGGCCGCATAGTCCGACGGGGGAGGGGGCTCGGGCATGTTGAAATAGGGCACGCCCAGCCCGCCGCCGAGGTCGAGGCGCTCGACGCTCAAGCCCGACGCGCGCAGCCGCTCGACCAGGCCGGCCATCTTGGTGAAGGCGGCGCGCATGGGCTCCAGGTCGGTGATCTGGCTGCCGATGTGTCAGGCCACCCCCACGGGATTCAGGCTCGGGCTGGCCGAGGCCTTGGCGTACAGCCGCTCGGCCTCCGCGAAGGACACACCGAACTTGTTGTGACTGGCCCCGGTGGAGATCTTGGCATGCCCGCCCGCCGACACGTCTGGGTTCACCCGGATGGCGATGGCCGGACGCTTGCCCGCCCGCTCGGCCAGCTGGGCCAGCAGGTCGAGCTCCGGCTCCGACTCGATGTTGATCTCGGCCACGCCGATCTGAAGCGCATAGGCCAGTTCCGCCGCCGTCTTGCCGACGCCGGAGAAGACGATCCGCTCCGGCGGCACGCCGGCCGCCAGGGCGCGCCTGATCTCGCCTTCCGACACCGTGTCGGCGCCGCAACCCAGCGCGGCCAGCACCTTCAGCACGGCGACGTTGGAATTGGCCTTCACGGCAAACGCGATCAGCGGCTCGCCGATGGCGGCGTGGCTGCGCAACGCGTCGCGGAACACGGTGAAATGCCGCTCCAGCGTGGCGGTGGAATAGACATAGACCGGCGTGCCGACCGCCTCGGCGATCCGGCTCAGGGGCACGCCCTCGCAGTGGAGTTCGCCGTCCAGGACTTCGAAGTGGTTCAAGGCGTGCGGTCCTGGCTCGTCATCATCTCAATCCGCTCCTCCCCGCGCAGGCGGGGATCCAAGCGGGTTCTCATGGTTATTCCGGCGGCCTGTGCAGGACGCGGCGGCCTTCACTAGCCTCCGCGCGCGCTCCGATATCCAGCTTGGATCCCCGCCCGCGCGGGGACGAGCGGGAGGGGAGGGGCTAGCGCTGCGGCCCGGAATTGGGGAAGCCGGGGCCCGAGGGGCCGCCGAACGGGTCGGGGTTGGAGCCGGGCTGCGGCGCCTGGCGGGTGGTGGCCGAGCTGGTGGCCGGGTCGGTATTCTCCTGCACCGAGCCGGGGCGCGAGGTCTTGTTGGCCTCGGCGGAGGCGGCGCGGTGGCGCGCCTCATAGTCGGCCTTGGCCTTGGCGCCCCACAGAGGCGCGGGCTGGTCCAGGTCGCCCTGCTTGCCGCAGCCGGCCAGCAGCCCGCCGGTGGCGAGCACGGCGGCCAGGGCCACGACGGTGAACTTCCGAGAAGAGGACATCACAGCATTTCCTTCCAACGCGCGATCTGGGCGCGGACCTGGGCCGGGGCCGTGCCGCCGTAACTCATACGGCTGGCGGCGGAGGCGGCGGGGGTCAGCACCGAATAAACGTCTAACGTGATCCTGGGCTCCAGGCTCTGCAGTTCGCTCAACGCAAGAGCGGGCAGATCGACGCCCAACTCCTCCGCCCGCTTCACCGCGGCGCCGGTGACATGGTGCGCTTCACGGAAGGGAATGCCCAGGGTGCGCACCAGCCAATCGGCCAGATCGGTGGCGGTGGAGTATCCGGCGCCCGCCGCGGCGGCCATCTTCTCCTTGTTCGGCTCCAGATCGCTCACCATGCCGGCCATGGCCAGCACGCTCAGCTCCAGCGCGTCGAACGCCTCGAAGGCCGGGACCTTGTCCTCCTGCATGTCCTTGCCGTAGGCCAGCGGCAGACCCTTCATGACGATGGTCAGGGAGGTCAGGGCGCCAAATACCCGGCCCACCTTGGCCCGGATCAGCTCGGCGGCGTCGGGGTTCTTCTTCTGCGGCATGATCGAACTGCCGGTGGTGAAGGCGTCGCTCAGTTTGATGAAGCCGAACTGCGGCGTCATCCAGATCACGATCTCTTCGGCCAGCCGCGACAGGTGGGTGGAGGCGATCGACGCCGCCGACAGGGCCTCCAGCGCGAAGTCCCGCGCCGACACCGCGTCCAGCGAATTGCCCATCGGCTCATGGAAGCCGAGCTCGGCCGCCGTGAAATGCCGGTCGATCGGGAAGGACGACCCGGCCAACGCCGCCGCGCCCAGCGGGCTCTCGTTCATCCGCTCGCGCGCATCGGCGAACCGCGACGCATCGCGCCCGAACATCTCGACGTAGGCCATCAGGTGGTGGCCGAAGGTCACCGGCTGGGCCGATTGCAGGTGGGTGAACCCCGGCATCAGCGTATCGGCATGGGCCTCCGCCTTGGCCAGCAGCGCGCGCTGCAACGCCTTCAGCTGTCCCACCGAACGGTCACAGGCCTCGCGCACCCACAGCCGGAAATCCAGCGCCACCTGGTCGTTGCGCGAGCGCGCGGTGTGCAGCCGTCCCGCCGTCGGCCCGATCAGCTCGGCCAGCCGCGCCTCCACATTCATGTGGATGTCTTCGTATTCCTCGCGGAACGGGAAGGCGCCGGCGGTCATCTCGCCCTCGATGGCGTCCAGGCCCGTCAGGATCGCTTCGGCGTCCTCGCTTGAAATGATGCCCTGCTTGCGCAACATCGCCGCGTGCGCCCGCGAACCGGCCAGGTCCTGGCCCGCGAGCCGCCGGTCAAAGCCGATCGAGACGTTGATCGCCTGCATCAGGTCGGCCGGCTTCTCCGAGAAGCGGCCGCCCCACATCTTCTGGCCGCCAGCCCCTTCTTTCGAAGGATCGGGCGCGGTCTTGTCTGAGGGTTTGTCGGTCATATGCGTGAAGCTGAAACGGGTCTGGGCTCGAAGTCGAACGGGGTGGGCAAAGCCGGCCGCATGGCCGGGGCGGTGGTCTTAGCGCTGCTATATGTCACCCTCGCGGCCTGCAACAAACCCACCTCCGACCTCACCAGCCTGAAGACCGGCGAGTTCGCCGCGCTGAAGATCGCCGCGCCCGGCAAGCCCGGCCCCGCCAGCGAATTCTTCGACCCTCAGGGCAAGCCCGTTAAGCTGAGCGATTTCAAGGGCCAGGTGGTGGTTTTGAACCTCTGGGCCACCTGGTGCGCCCCCTGCGTGAAGGAGCTGCCGACGCTGGCCAAACTCAGCGCCGATTTCGCCGGCAAGCCCGTCAAGGTGCTGACCGTCAGCGTCGACAAGCCCGCCAACGACAACCTGGTGGTCTCCAAGATCGCCTCGCTGCCGCCGCTAATCGGCTACCGCGACCCCAAGTACAAGCTGGCCTTCGGCCTCGACCCCCAGCCCCCCGGCTTCCCCGCCACCGTCATCTTCGACAAGAACGGCGTCGAGGTCGCGCGCATGGAAAAGGACGCCGACTGGTCCTCGCCGCAAGCCCACAAGCTGATCGAAGCGGTGCTGGCCAAGCCCTGATCACCGCGCTTTTGGGTTGACCTTTCTGGCTCCCGTGAGAGGCTCAGCCCAGGGATACCCGAATTGGGTCACCCGCCAGAGAGCGGTTTTCGAGGAGACGACGTCGCATGGCCACCGGTACGGTAAAGTGGTTCAACACCACCAAGGGCTTTGGCTTCATCCAGCCTGAAGACGGGGGCAAGGATGTCTTCGTCCACATCAGCGCCGTCGAGAAGGCCGGCCTGCGCGGCCTGAATGACGGCCAACGCGTCAGCTACGAAGTCCGCGACGAACGCGGCAAGGCCGCCGCCGTGGACCTGAAGACGCTCTGAGGGTTCGCGATCACAGACATTCAGGGGCGCCGGTCCGAAAGGGTCGGCGCCCTTTTCATTGGCCCATGCCTGGAGTGAGCGATGGACGAGGAATTGGCGCGGCGGGTCATAGCGGTCGCCACGCGGAGCGCGGACGACCTGGGAGGCCTGATCCTTCCCCTGAAGGAGGCCTGCGAAGAGGATCTATACGCTGCCCTGCTCATGGGAATCGGCTCCTCAATCTATGAGATTCTCGAGAAGGTCCGAGGCCCGATATTCGAGAGATTTCCCGACCTGAAGGCCGAGCATGAACGGGGGTCCAGAGGCGAACCCGGCTGAACCTCCCAGGCTCGTCGCCGAGAATTTAAGTTCGAAATCATTGACTCAATGTGAAATATATTTTACATCATGGCTACTTTACCAAACACGGGGGAGCCCCAGATGCCGTTCCGAGAGAAATTCGCCTGGCTGTCGCTGATCAGCATGGCCATCACCTTCCTACCCTTCGTCCTCTATGTGGACGGGAAGCCCGCGCTCGACGCGCCGATGCCCAACTTCGCGATGATGAAGCTGTTCGCGGCGGTCATGCTCACCCAGGCGGCGATCATCATCATCGGCCAGATCTGGCTGCGCCTGGCCAACCGCGAGGACGCCCGCGCCAAGCCCGATGAACGCGACCGCGCCATCGACCGTCGCTCGATCCGCGGCGCCTACTACGTGATGATCTTCGGCATGATCATGCTCATGTTCATGCCTTTCGAACGCCAGGGCGGCTGGCGCCTGGTCATCGCCGCGGCCCTGGCGATCACCGTGGCGGAATCCACCCGCTGCATCATCGCCATCGTCAGCTACCGCCGGGGCTGGAATGACTAAAGGCGCCATCAGCAACCAGATCCGCACCCTGCGCTTCATGGCCGGCGAGATGTCCCAGGCCGAGTTGGGCCAGCGCATCGGCGTCACCCGCCAGACCATCGCCGCCATCGAGGCCGGCAAATACTCACCCACCCTGGAAGCCGCCTTCCGCATCGCGGAGGTATTCGGCAAGCCTCTCGACGAAGTGTTCCAGTGGAAGACTTGAGCCCCGCCGGTCCACGTCGTACCCACGCTGGGGCCGTTGATGGAGCGCGGGAACTTGAAGTACGCCTACCCCGACGGGGAAGACATTCGCCTGAATGACCGCGTGCTTATCGGGCCGACGTTGCGCGGCACGGTGGCAGGCGTGATCGGCGCGGGCCAGTATTCCGAAGGAATCGACCCCGGTTGGGAATATCTGAAGCGTGGGCTGCTGGTTCACACCAACGAGGCGGGCTTCATCGTCTATTTCGAGCCGGAAGACATCGCCGATTTCCGCAAGCTTTCGAACAGTCCGTTCCGCTACCGCGAACGGATGACCCCCGCCGAGATCATCGCCCTCGAAGACCTTTCCTCCCGCGCCTGGCCCGCCAAGGTGACCGGGCGCCTCGGCGGCTGGCGGCTCAACGCCACCGACGGCTTCACCGGCCGGGCCAACACCTGCTGGACACTGGAAGATCCGGGCCGCGAGGCCGGCGAGGCCATCGACGCGGTGGAGGCCTGGTACTTCGACCGCCGCCTGCCGCCGCGCTTTAAGACCACCGGCGGGGCCATGGCGCCTGCGGGCCTGACCGACGCCCTGGCCGCTCGCGGCTACAGCCCCGACACCCAAACCCTGGTGATGATCGGCCCCGTCGGCGGCGACCCCGGCTCCGTCCATCTGACCGACACGCCCGACCAACCTTTCCAGTCGGTGCTGTTCGACGCGCTCTACAAGGACACCGGCGACGCTACTGAACGCCTGGAGACCCTGGGCCGCATCATGCCGCCCATCTTCTTCGCCCGCCTCGACGTGAGCGCCGGCCCCGCCGCCATCGGCGCCTGCGCGGTGGAGGGCGACTGGGCCGGCCTGTCGGTCATGCGCACCCGGCCCGACCATCGCCGCCAGGGCCTGGCCCGCCAGGTCGTCTCCGCCCTGCTGGCCGCCGCCGCCGGGGCAGGCGCCACGCGCAGCTACCTCCAGGTCGAGGCGGACAATACGGGCGCCATCGCCCTCTACGAAAGCTGCGGGTTTTCGAAAGCCTATGGCTATCTCTATTGGGGCAAGGCCGCCTAGCTGTCCGCCCCGATCGCGAGCGCCACATCCGCGCTGCTCTTTGGCCGCGCCGCCCACTGCGCCAGCGCCACGCCGCCCAGCACCACCACCGCGCCCAGCCCCTGCCACGCGCCCAGGGCCTCGTGGAACATCACCCAGCCCAGCCCCGCCGCCACCACCGGCTGGATCAGCACCACCACCGAGGCCGTGGCCGCCGGCAGCCGCCCGAGCGCCCAGGCGATCGCGCCCTGGCCGGTCACATGCACCACCGCCAGCCCCAGGCACGCGCCCCAGCCGTGCAGCGAACGCGGAATCACCGGCTCGCCGAACGCCAGCATCACCCCCGCCATGCACACGGCCCCCACCGCGCTGGACCAGAACATGATCGACATGGTGGACCGCGTGGACCGCGCGCGCCGCACCAGCAGGAAGTAGAAGGCATACCAGACGCAGGTCGCCGCCGAGAGCAGGTCGCCCAGCATCGGATTGGCCCCCGTCGCCACATGCCCCGCATGGGCCGCCGTCATCGTCCAGGCTCCGGCGATGCCCATGGCCAGCCCGACCAGGAACAGCCGCGCCGGCCGCTCCTTGAAGAAGACCCAGCCCACGGCGGTGACCACGATCGGGGTCAGGTTGGCCAGCACCGTCGCATTGGCCACCGAGGTCATCACGATGCCGTAGTGCCAGAAGGCCAGGTCGAGCGCGAAGAACACCCCCGCCAGCAGCATGACCACGCTGGGCAGCTTCGACGTCTCCCCCGCCGGCCCGGCCCGGAAGGCGAACGGCGCCATCATCGGCAGCGCCAGCAACAGCCGCCAGAACCCCGCCGCCGCCGGTCCGGTTTCGGTCAACCGCACGAAGATCGGCGCGAACCCGATGGCGCAGGCGCCCGCCAGCAGGGCGGCGATGGCGACGGTGCGGTGACGCTGAGCGGCGTCGGTCGGCGCGATGGCGGTCATGGGGCGCCCTAGAACCCCAGTTCCGCTTTAAGTTGTTCGGCGCTCACCCCGCGCTCGCGGATCGCCTTCAGCGTCTCGGCCTTGTCGCGCTTGGAAAGCTTCTTGCTGTCCGGCCCCAACAGCAGCCGGTGGTGGCGATAAGCCGGCGCGGGATAGCCCAGCAGCGCCTGCAACAGCCGCTGCACATGGGTGGCCTCGAACAGGTCGTTGCCGCGCACCACATGGGTCACCCCCTGCAGCGCATCGTCCACCACCACGGCCAGGTGATAGGCCACGCCCACATCCTTGCGCGCCAGCACTACGTCGCCGCTCGGCCTCGGATCGACCCGGATACGCCCCTGCTGACCCTTCGGCCCGCCGCCCTCCTCGATGAACTTCAGCCGCCCGGCCTCGCCGATCGAACGCCCCGCCGCCTCCAGCGACAGCCGCCAGGCGAAGGGCCGGTCCTCCTCCAGATAACGCAGCTCCTCATTGGGATGCAGCGCCTCGCCCTCGAAGGCGTCGCCCGGCCCATGCGGCGCGCTCACCGCCGCCTGGGCGATGTCCTTCCTGGTGCGGAAGTCGCGGTAGAGCAGGTCCTTGGCCGCCAGCTTGTCGAGCGCGGCCTGATAGTCGTCGATATGCTCCGACTGGCGGCGCACCGGCTCGTCCCACTCCAGCCCCAGCCAGGCCAGGTCCTCCTTGATCGAGGCCTCATAGGCCGGGCGCGATCGCGTGGTGTCGATGTCTTCCATGCGCAGGATGAACCGCCCCCCCGCCTCCTTCGCCGCGCGCCAGGCGTTCAGCGCCGAAAACGCATGCCCCCGATGCAGGTCACCGGTGGGGGAGGGGGCGAAGCGGGTGATGAACTTGGGGGACATGATACCTGTTTCCCCTGGCAGGGCTGTGGATAGGCCCGCGCTGCGGGGGACATGACACCTGTTTCCCCTCGCACAACGGTGGACAAGCGCCGAGCCTTATCGGGAAACAGGTTTCGTGTCCCCGTCTCCGGCGCCGGCGCAACGGGACACGAAACCCATTTCCCGCTGACAGGTCGGTGGTCGGGCCGGCGTCTAGCGGGAAATGGGTATCATGTCCCCGGCGACGCCACCTTGGCGAACATGCCCAGATGCTCCAGCACCGCGCGCATGAAGGCCTCTTCGCCGCCCAGCTCGGCCTTCAGCGGCTCGAACTGCTTGAAGCTCAGCATCTCGGCCAGGCCGTGGGCCGCGCACCAGGCCGCGATGGTGGCCAGCTCGACGTCCATGTCGTTGGAGCCCGGGTTCTTGGCCCGCAGCGCGTCGCGCACCATGCAGTAGGCGCCGTCGTTATCCATCTGCATCTGCTCGGGCAGCTCGTCCTTGTCGCGCGAGCGGTCGTACATCACGCGGTAAAGCGCGGGGTTGTCGCGCGCGAACTCCACATAGGCCACGCCGATGGCGCTCATCCGGTCGCGTTCGGTGGCGGCCGTCTCCAGGCCCGCGCCCATGGCGTCGCCGAGCGCGTCCCAGCCCTCATGCGCCACGGCCTCCAGCAGCTCGCCCTTGTCCTTGAAGTGGTGATAGGGGGCGGCCGGACTGACCTTGGCTTCACGCGCCACGGCTCTCAGGGAAAGCGCGCCGGGGCCTTCGTTTTCCAGGATGCGCCGGGCCGCGTCGATCAGGGCGCGGCGCAGATCCCCGTGGTGATAGGGACGCGCATCGGCAACGGTTGCAGTTTCACTCATGGGGGGCACCATAAAACGTCATCCGAGCGCCGTAAAGATCATCTTGACACCGTTTAGATAGCTGCTATCTAAGCACTGTCCAGATCGGACGACCGCCGCTCCCCCGGCGGGACGAAGCCCCGCCGGGCCTTCTTCGGAAGAGATGGCGGACAAACTGGGGGGTCTCATAACGGGGCCCAAACTTATAGGAATGTGTGTCATGTCTCTCGCGAACCTCACCGCCTTCGAACGCTTCTTCGACCGCAGCGCCGCCGGCTTCTTCCTTATCCTGGGCGTCGGCGCCGCCGTCGCCACGGCCGTCCTCGGCGTCTAATCGAACAGTGACTGCGTCTTTGCCCGGCTGATCCAAGGCGGGCAGAGGCGAAACTGGCGGGGCCTTCGGGTCCCGTTTCTGTGTCCAGCCGGCGATACCGCAACGCGTCAAACCGGCCCACGATCCGCCGGCGCCTTCCCTACCGCGAGTCGGGAGGGTGGTCGTAGCGAAGCGAAGACCGGGTGGGAGAGCGCCGTGGGCAAGCGACGGGCTACACCCCCGCGCCGTTCCCCGCCGCCGCCTGGTCCATCAGCGGCTTCAAACACGGATGCACGCTCGGGCTTTCCGCCGCCAGGAAGGCCAGCAGGGCGCGCTCGCCCTCATCGACCATGCCGTCGCGCAGGATGCGGTCGGCCAGCCACTGGCATTCGTCCTCGGTGACCACCTCGGCCGCCTTCTGGTCGGCCTCGACCTTGGCGTTGTGCTCGCGCCATTCGTCCAGCGCATCGTCGCCCGGATGCATCACCGCCTCCATGCCGCCGGGGTGGGTCAGCGCCATGCCGCCCGCGCCGATGCCGCAGAACATCCGCCAGATGAAGCCGCCGACACCCTCGCTCGGGGTCGACAGCCAGGCCTCGCGCTTGGCCGCCTCGGCCGCGGGCAGGGGCGTATAGCCCGACACCGTCATCACCGCCGCCGCGATGGCTTTCGCGAACAGGTCGCGCCAGGCCGGGTCGTTGTCATGGCCCCCGCCCGGACCCTGGCGCGCGGCGTCATTGATGTCGAACAGCACCTCGGCCTCGCGCCGGGTGATGGCGATATTGTCCTGGCCGGCCGCCGCATACATCACCCGCCGCACCAGCGCCGTCTCCGCCGCGTTGATCCGCCCGGGCTCCAGCGCCCCGCCGCAGGCCAGCGGGCCCTCGCCGGTCAGGACAGCCTCGCGCACCTGCTCCAGCGCATAGACGCACAGGCTGTCGGGCGCGCTCGTCGCCGTCTCCAGAACCTTGACCAGCAGCTCCAGTTCGCTGTCGGCCTTGACCACCCCGTCGGCCCCGATCCGCGCGATCAGCCACTGGGCGCCCGCGTCGTCGATGTAACCTTCCGGGTGCATCTGGCGCACCGTGTAGTCGGTCATCGCCTCCACGAAGAGGTCGCGCCAGGCCGGATAGACGTCCGTCGCCGCGTCGTTGAGCGAAAACAGGTCCTCCGCCTCGTCCGGCGTCACCACCCCGTCGGGGAAGATGGCCATGCGCAGGCGCACCACATCCTTGTCGGTGATGGTTCCGGCCGCCTTGATCTCGGTCAGCAGTGAGCCAAGCATCGATACACTCCCCTCGGAATCGCGTGCTGTGATGCTAGGGCGCCACGCTTAACGAGTGAACGACGGATGCGTCTTGGAGCCGTCGCAAATCCGGGCCTATGGTAAGGGGCTCGCGGGAATGATTGGCGATTCCCGCACTTGCGCAGGAAGGACGGTCAGTCTTCAGTAGCGTGATGGAGTACTCCGAAGGGGCAGCCCATGCAGGTGCTTAGCCGCCCGCCCACGGGAATGCCCGCCCTGGTGCTGAACGCGGACTTCCGCCCGCTCAGCTACTATCCCCTGTCGCTGTGGCCGTGGCAGGAGGTCATCAAGGCCGTCTTCCTCGAGCGGGTCGACGTGGTCTCCACCTATGACCAGGTGATCCACAGCCCCTCCTTCGAGATGAAGCTGCCCAGCGTCGTGGCGCTCAAGCAGTATGTCGCCCAGGACCGCCCCCCGGCCTTCACGCGCTTCAACCTCTTCCTGCGCGATGCCTTCAGCTGCCAGTATTGCGGCGACCCCGACGACCTCACCTTCGACCACGTGGTCCCCCGCTCCCGGGGCGGGCGCACCACCTGGGAAAACATCGTCACCGCCTGCGCGCCGTGCAACCTCCACAAGGGCGGTCGCACGCCGAAGGAGGCGGGCATGCACCCCTACCGCCACCCTCGCCGCCCCAGCATGTATGAGCTCCAGGAACACGGCCGCCGCTTCCCGCCGGGCCACCTGCATGAGAGCTGGCTCGACTACCTCTACTGGGACGTCGAGCTGGAGGCTTAGGGCCTCGCGCCGGCGCCAAATTCGGGAACGGAAATCATTCGTACAGGTTCAACAGCTTCGCCGGTCTGTATGCCGGTGATCGGATCGGCAGCAGGCGCGCGACGGCGATCGGCCGTTTGCGGCGCCGCGTAGGGGGACCGGCCAGCCGTGGTGGAGGGCGTATCGTTCGAGCAGACCCTGAGCGACCGCTGCGGGGAGGCGGGGCGTCTCATCGCGGCCCGCGACTGGTCCGACACCTCCCTCGGCCCCATCGACGCCTGGCCGCAAAGCCTGAAGACCGCGCTCGGCCTCATCCTGCTGTCGCCCGTGCCCATCGTCATGCTGTGGGGCGAGGACGGCGTCATGCTCTACAACGACGGCTATTCCGTCTTTGCCGGCGGCCGCCACCCCGAACTGCTGGGCTCCAAGGTCCGCGAAGGCTGGCCGGAGGTGGCCGACTTCAACGACAACGTCATGGCCGTGGGCCTGGCCGGCGGAACCCTGGCCTACCGGGACCAGGAGCTGGTGCTCAACCGGCACGGCCGGCCCGAACAGGTCTGGATGAACCTCGACTATTCCCCCGTGCTCGACGAATCGGGCGCGCCCGCCGGGGTGATCGCCGTGGTCGTGGATATCACCGAGCGCGTCCTGGCCGACCGCCGCGCGGCCAGCGAGCGCGAACGCCTGCTGCAGGCCTTCGAACAGGCGCCGGGTTTCCTGGTCGCCATGCGCGGGCCCAACCACCGCGTGGAATTCGTCAACGCCGCCCACCGCCGGGTGTTCAGCAGCCAGGACTGGGTCGGCAAGGACATGCGCGAGGCCTTCCCGGACATCGAGGGCCAGGGCTTCTTCGAAATCCTCGACCGGGTCTACGCCACCGGCCACCGCCACGTGGCCGACGCCGCGCCGGTCACCTTCCGCCAGCCGGACGGCGTCGTCGATACCCGCTACCTGACCTTCGTCTATGAGCCCACCCGCGACGCCGACGGCGGGATCGTCGGCGTGCTCTGCGAGGGCTCGGACGTCACCGCCGCCCACCTGGCCCAGGACGCCCTGCGCCAGAGCGAGGCGCGCTTCCGCACGGCCCTGGCGATATCCACCGTCGGGGCCATCCGCTTCGACCTCGACGGCCGGCTGGTCGACGCCAACGACGCCTTCCTGCAGATGAGCGGCTATGGCCGCGACGACCTTCAGGCCGGGCGGCTCAGCCTGCAATCCCTGACCGCGCCGGAATGGCTGGGCGCGGTGGACGACACCCTCGCCGAACTGAAGGCGGGACGCGAAACCGCGCCCTACGAGAAGGAATATCTGCGCGCCGACGGCTCGCGCTGGTGGGGCCTGTTCGCCGCCAAGCAGCTGGAAGACGGCGTCGGCTTCAAATTCGTCATCGACATCACCGAGCAGAAGCGGGCCGAACTGGCCCTGCGCGACCAGACCGCCGCGCTGGAAGCCCTCAACCGCACCGCGGCCGCCACGGCGGTGGAGCGCGACCTCGACCGCGTCGTCCAGACGGTGACCGACACCGGCGTGGAACTGACCGGCGCCCAGTTCGGCGCCTTCTTCTACAACGTCATCGATCCGGCGGGGGAGAGCTACATGCTCTACGCCCTGTCGGGCGCGCCCCGCGAAGCCTTCGACAAATTCCCCATGCCCCGCAACACCGCCGTCTTCGCGCCCACCTTCGGCGGGGAGGGGATCGTGCGCTCGGACGATATCAAGCGCGACCCGCGCTATGGCCACAACACGCCGCGCCAGGGCATGCCGGAGGGCCATCTGCCGGTGACCAGCTATCTCGCGGTCCCGGTGATCTCGCGCACGGGCGAGGTCCTGGGCGGCCTCTTCTTCGGCCATTCCGCCGAGGGGGTGTTCAGCGAGGCGCATGAGCGCCGCACGGTCGGGCTGGCCGCCCAGGCGGCGATCGCCATCGACAACGCGCGGCTGTTCCAGGCCGTGCAATCGGCCAACGAAACCCTCGAGCAGCGGGTGGCGGAGCGCTCGGTCGAACTGACCGAGGCCCATGAAGCCCTGCGCCAGGCCCAGAAGATGGAGGCGGTGGGCCAGCTGACCGGCGGCATCGCGCATGACTTCAACAACCTGCTGATGGGCATCGGCGGCAGCCTGGAACTGATCGAGCGGGGCCTTGCGCGCCAGGGCGTCGAGGGCCTGGAGCGCTACGTCCAGGGCGCCCAATCCTCCACCCGCCGCGCCGCCTCCCTGACCCAGCGCCTGCTGGCCTTCTCGCGTCGCCAGACGCTCGATCCCAAGCCCACCGACATCAACCGGCTGATCTATGGCGTCGAAGACCTGATCCGGCGCACCGTGGGCCCCTCCATCGAGGTCGAGGTGGTGGGCCAGGGAGGCCTGTGGCCCGCCCGCATCGACGCCGCCCAGCTGGAAAGCACCCTGCTCAACCTGGCCATCAACGCCCGCGACGCCATGCCGGAGGGCGGGCGCATCACCATCGAGACCGCCAACAAATGGCTGGACGACCGCGGCGGGCGCGAGCGCGAACTGGTCCCCGGCCAGTATCTGTCCATCTGCGTCACCGACACCGGGACCGGCATCGCCAAGGATATCGTGGACCGCATCTTCGATCCCTTCTTCACCACCAAGCCGATCGGCGAGGGCACGGGCCTGGGCCTGTCCATGGTGCACGGCTTCGTGCGCCAGTCGGGCGGCCAGGTGCGGGTCTATTCGGAGGAGGGCAAGGGCACGACCATGTGCCTCTACCTGCCGCGCCACGTGGGCGAGGTGGATGCCGACGATGTCGGCGCGCACGTGATCCCCGAACTGGGGGCGGGCGAGACGGTGCTGGTCGTCGATGACGAACCCACCGTGCGCATGCTGATGGCCGACGTGCTGAAGGAAGGGGGCTATGCGGTTCTGGAGGCCCAGGACGGACCGTCCGCCATGCAGGTGCTGGATTCCGGCCGCCGGATCGACCTGCTGATCACCGACGTGGGCCTGCCCGGCGGCATGAACGGACGCCAGGTGGCCGACGGCGCGCGGCTGACCCGGCCGGGCCTGAAGGTCCTGTTCGTGACCGGCTTCGCCGAGAACGCCGCGCTCGGCAACGGCCACCTGCCGCCCGGCATGGAGGTGATCACCAAACCCTTCCAGGTGGCCGACCTCGCCGCCAAGGTGGGCGAGATCATCGCAAGATGACCACCGCGCTTCGCCGCGACGCCCCCGTTTCCAACAAGCTCTGCTAGATAGGGAACCGCCCTGGCCCCTGGGGACTCTCGTTCCGACCCTTGCCGACGGATGCCGCGATGCTTGATCTGCTCACCACCCACGCGGAAGGCCTCAAAGGTCCCATCGCCGCCCTGCTCCAGGTGTTGATGATCGACCTCATCCTGGCGGGGGACAACGCCGTGGCCGTGGGCCTGGCGGCCGGCGGCCTGCCGCCGGCGCTGCGGCGCAAGGTCATCCTCTATGGCCTGGGCGCGGCCGTGGTCCTGCGCATCGGCTTTGCGCTGATCACCACCTGGCTGCTCGGCATCACCGGCCTGCTGCTGGTGGGCGGGCTGCTGCTGCTGTGGGTCTGCTGGCGCATGTGGGCCGAGCTGCGCGAGCAGGCCGCCCTGAACCGCGCCAACGCCGCCGCCCTGGCCGACGGCGACCCGGCCACCCAGCCCACGGCCAAGACCCCCAAGACCTTCCGCCAGGCCTTCCTCCAGGTGCTGATCGCCGACATCTCCATGTCGCTCGACAACGTCCTGGCCGTGGCCGGCGCGGCGCGCGAACACCCGGGCATCCTGGCGCTGGGCCTGCTGGTCTCCATCGCCCTGATGGGCCTGGCCGCCAACGCCATCGCCACCCTGCTCAACCGCTTCCCCTGGATCGGCTACGCGGGCCTGGCCATCGTGCTGTTCGTGGCGCTGCAGATGGTCTGGGAGGGTCACCGCCGCGTGGTGGTCGGCCTGCACGGGGTGGAGCGCTACAACGCCGTGGCCCCGTCCTTCCTGGACATCAGCCCCGCCGAACTGGCGGAGTATCGCGGGGGGTAGGGGGGCGCTCCGTCCCAAATAATCCGCTCATCCCCGCGAAGGCGGGGACCCAAGCTGACGTTCAGGGGACGCGCAGTCGAAGGGGCAGGGCGGAGCCCCGCTTATAGAGCGAGGACCAAACCCGTAAGCTGCTTGGATCCCCGCCTGCGCGGGGACGAGCGGGGTTAGAGGGCGCTCACCAACCCGACGAGATCAGCCGGGACCGTCCCGCCCCTTGAAACCGCCCCCACCGGCATACCGGGAAGGAAGGCGCGCAACGCCTCAAGCGTCTCCTCCAGCGGCGGCGCATCCAGCGACTCGCTGACCGCCACAGCCAGCACCTTCACCCCCGCCGCCCTCAACACCGCAACCGCCGTCAGGGTATGGCTGATCGTCCCTAGATAGCTGCCGGCCACCAGCAGCACCGGCAGGCCAAGCTCCACCGCCAGGTCCAGCATGGTCAGCCGTTCGTCGAGCGGCGACATCACCCCGCCCGCGCCCTCCACGATCAGCAACCGGTCACCGGCCGCCTGCACCCGTTCCCGGCACAGGCCGATCACGGCGGTCCCGTCCAGCTCACGCCCCTCGCGCCGCGCGGCCAGGGGCGGCGACAGCGGCGCGGCATAGCGCCAGGGCGAAATCCGCTCCAATGCCCCGGGCGTCAGCGCCACTCCGGCGGCGGCCAGCAGCTCGGCCGGGTCGCTGCCCTCCGGCTCCGCCGGATCAAACCCGCTGACCACCGGCTTCAGCGCCTCCACCGCCCGGCCCCCGGCGACCAGGGCGCGGATCAGCCCGGCGGTGACATAGGTCTTGCCCACGTCCGTGCCGGTTCCGGTGACGAAGACCCCGGCCATCTCAGGCCGCCATCAGCGGCCGCACGGCGGCGGCCAGGCGCGCCACATCCTCATCGGCGTGGGCGGCGCTGAAGGCCACGCGCAGCCGCGCCGTGCCTTCGGGCACCGTCGGCGGACGGATCGGAACCACCAGGAAGCCCTGGTCGCGCAGGCGCAGCGACGCCTCCAAGGCTGCCTGCGCCTCGCCGATGATCACCGGCACGATGGCGCTGGTCGCGGCCGGCAGGCTCAGCGCGGCGGTAAAGGCCCGCGCCTTGGCCAGGGGCAGGGCGCACAGCGCCGGATCGGAGGCGATGATGTCGAGCGCCGCGATCGCCGCCGCCGCGCTGGCGGGCGGCAGGCCGGTGGAATAGACGAAGGTCCGCGCGCGGGTCTTGATCAGGTCGATCACCGCGCGGCTGGCGCATAGATAGCCGCCATAGCCGCCCACCGCCTTCGACAGCGTGCCCATCTGCAGCGGCACAACCGCGCCCGGGAAGACATGCACCGAGCCCCGGCCCCCCGCCAGCACCCCGATCCCGTGGGCGTCGTCGCTGAGCAGCCAGGCGTCGTGGGCCGCGCACACCGCCGACAGCCGGTCCAGGGGCGCCAAGTCGCCGTCCATGGAAAACACCCCGTCGGTGGCCACCATCACGCGGCCGAACGCGCCCCGGCGGGCCGTCAGCAGCTCTTCCAGATGCCCCACATCGTTGTGGCGCATCCGCACCGTCTCCGCGCCCGACAGGCGCGCCCCGGCCCACAGGCAGGAATGGGCCAGCTCATCGATGATCAAAAGGTCGCCCGCCCCGATCAGCGTGGGGATCACCCCCGCATTGGTCAGATAACCCGACCCGAACACGCAAGCCGCCTCGGTTCCCTTCAACGCCGCCAGCCGCCCCTCCAGCTCGCTCATCAGCGGGTGGTCGCCGGTGATCAGCCGCGAGGCGCCCGCCCCCGCGCCATAGGTCTCAACAGCCGCCATGGCCGCGGCCTTCACCGCCGGGTGGTGAGACAGGCCCAGATAGTCGTTGCAGGAAAACGAGATCAGCCGGCGCCCATCGCGCTCCACCCAGACACCGTCCACCCGGTGGGTCGGCGCCAGGGTGCGTTTGAGCGTGAGGCGCTCCAGCGCGGCAAGCTTGCCCTCGGCGAAACTCTGCAGGCTGTCCATGAAATCCCCGATGTCGCGACTGCCACTGGCCGTTGGCGCGCGGACGGCATAGCAAGGCCCGCCCCGCCTGCAACCCTATTCGGGCCGCGACCCGAAATGGGCGAACCTGTTAGTTGATCGGAGTTCACCGATGTCCGCTTCCCCGCCCGCCTGGCTTGAGGCCGGCGTCGGCCATGTCTGGCGCCCCTATTGCCAGATGAAGACCGCGCCCGCACCGCTGCCCGTGGCCCGCACCCATGGAACCCGCATCGTCCTGGAAGACGGCCGCGAACTGGTCGACGGCATCGCCTCCTGGTGGACCGCCTGCCACGGCTACAACCACCCCCACATCGCCGACGCCGTGCGCCGCCAGCTCGACCTCGCCCCGCATGTGATGTTCGGGGGCCTGGCCCATGAGCCCGCCTACCGCCTGGCCGCGCGGCTGGCGGCCCTGCTGCCCGGCGACCTCAACCACGCCTTCTTCGCGGAGTCGGGCTCGGTGGCGGTGGAGATCGCCATGAAGATGGCGCTGCAATACTGGATCAACCGGGGCGTGGCCGGACGCACCCGCTTCCTGGCCTTCCTCGGCGGCTATCACGGCGACACGCTCGCCACCATGACCGTCTGCGACCCGGAGGAGGGCATGCACAGCCTGTTCGCCGGCGTGCTGCCGGGCCAGATCATGGCCGCCCTGCCGGTCGATGACGTGAGCCACGCCGCCCTCGATGCCCAGCTGGCGGCCCAGGCAGGCGACATCGCCGCCATCCTGGTCGAGCCCCTGGTCCAGGGCGCGGGGGGCATGCTGTTCCACGACCCCGAGGTCCTGCGCCGCCTGCGCGCGCTCGCCGACAAACACGACATACTGCTGATCTTCGACGAGATCTTCACCGGCTTCGGCCGTACCGGCACCCTGTTCGCCATGCAGGCGGCGGGCATCGAGCCCGACATCGTCACCCTGTCCAAGGCGCTCACCGGCGGAACCCTGCCGCTCTCCGCCGCCATCGCCAGCACCCGCGTGTTCGAGGCCTTCTGGTCCGACGACCCCGGCGCGGCCCTGATGCACGGCCCCACCTACATGGGCAACCCGCTGGCCTGCGCTGCCGCCAACGCCTCGCTGGACCTGTTCGAGGACGGCGCCTGGATCGCCAACGTGGCGCGCCTGTCGGCCGGTCTGGCCCAAGGCCTTGAACCCTGCCGCGCGCTGCCCGGGGTGGTCGACGTGCGGGTCAAGGGCGCCATCGGCGTCGTGGAGTTCGCGCAAGCCGTCGACACCGGCGGCCTGTGCGCCCGCTTCGCCGAGCAGGGCGCCTGGATCCGGCCCATGGGCAAGGTGGTCTATCTGACGCCCGCCCTGACGATGGACGACGACGACCTTGCCCTGCTAACCGGCGTGATGCTGCGGGTCCTGGGCGCCGGCGCCTGACGGAAAGTAGGGACACACACCTATTTCCGGCCAGGTCCATCGGACAGGCCGCCGCCCGAGACGGAAATAGGTGTGTGTCCCTACTTTCCGTTCTGCCCTAAAACGCCGTCCCCCCGGTTCGCGCCGGGAGCGACAAGTGCGGAGCGAAGCGATGAGCGGGATGATCGACAAGGCGGGACTTCAGGTGGCCCCGCCGCTGGTGCGCTTCGTGGAGGCCCAGGCCCTGCCGGGGACGGGCCTGGAGGCGCCCGCCTTCTGGTCCGGCCTGGCCGCGATCTACGCCCGCTTCGCCCCGCGCAACGCTGAGCTCCTGGCGAAGCGCGATGCGCTGCAGGTGCGCATCGACACCTGGCATGAGGCGCGCCGGGGCCAGGCGATCGACGCCGAGGCCTACCAGGCCTTCCTGCGCGAGATCGGCTATCTGGCGGCTGAACCCGCCCCCTTCGCCGTCAACCCCACCAAGGTGGATGACGAGGTCGCACGGCTGGCCGGACCGCAGCTGGTGGTGCCCGCGCTGAACGCCCGCTTCGTGCTCAATGCCGCCAACGCCCGCTGGGGCAGCCTCTACGACGCCCTCTACGGAACCGACGCCATTCCGGGTGAAGCCGAGGGCAGGGGCTATGACCCTGTGCGCGGCGCCGCCGTGATCGCCTGGGCCAAGGTCTTCCTCGACCGCACCCTGCCGCTGATGCAGGTCAGCTGGTCGAAGGTGGTCAAGGTGGCCCTGACCGCGCCGGGCGCCACGGACGAGGGCGACACGCGCCTGCTGCTCCATGTGGTGGGCCAGGAGCGGCCGGTGCGGCTGGCCGACCCATCCGCCTTCGTCGGCTTCCGGGGCGATATCCATAATCCCACGGCCATCCTGCTCACCCACCACGGCCTGCATATCGAACTGAAGCTGGATCGCGGCCATTCGATCGGCAAGGACGACCCCATGGGCCTGGCCGACGTGGTGCTGGAATCGGCGCTGTCGACCATCATCGACCTGGAAGACTCCATCGCCGCCGTCGACGCCGACGACAAGGTGGCTGCCTACGCCAACTGGCTGGGCCTGATGAAGGGCGACCTCGACGCCCATGTGGAGAAGGCCGGCAAGACCTTCGTGCGCGCCCTGGAGCCCGACCGCGACTTCACCGATCCGATGGGCGAGACCCTGACGCTGCCCGGCCGCGCCCTGCTCTTCATCCGCAACGTCGGCCATCTGATGACCACCCCGGCCGTGCGGCTGGCGAACGGGGAGGAGGCGCCCGAGGGCATCCTCGACGGCGTCATGACCAGCCTGATCGCGATGCACGACCTCAAGCGCCAGGGCCGGTTCGTCAACAGCCGGGCGGGCTCGATCTACATCGTCAAACCGAAGATGCATGGGCCCGACGAGGCGGCCCTGACCAACGACCTGTGCGACGCCATCGAAGACCTGCTGGGCCTGGAACGCCACACCATCAAGATCGGCCTGATGGACGAGGAGCGGCGCACCTCCGCCAACCTCGCCGCCTGTATCGCGGCGCTGAAGGACCGCATCGTCTTCATCAACACCGGCTTCCTGGACCGCACCGGCGATGAGATCCACACCTCCATGCGGGCGGGCGCCATGGTCCCCAAGGCGCAGATGAAGGCCTCGGCCTGGATCGCCGCCTACGAGGACCGCAACGTCCAGATCGCGCTCAAGGCCGGCTTCTCCGGCAAGGCCCAGATCGGCAAGGGCATGTGGGCGGCGCCCGACCGCATGGCCGACATGCTGGACCAGAAGATCGGCCACCCCCGCACCGGCGCCAACACCGCCTGGGTGCCGTCGCCCACCGCCGCGACGCTGCACGCCACCCACTACCATTCCGTCGATGTCTTCGCCCGCCAGGCCGAGCGGATGGCCGAGCCGGTGACCGGGCTAGGCCCGTTGCTGACCATCCCCCTGGCCGAGGGCCGCAACTGGACCGAGGAAGAGGTCACCCAGGAGCTCGACAACAACGCCCAGGGCCTGCTCGGCTATGTGGTCCGCTGGATCGACCAGGGGGTGGGGTGTTCGAAGGTGCCCGACATCCACGACGTCGGCCTGATGGAAGACCGCGCCACCTTGCGCATCTCCAGCCAGCATATGGCCAACTGGCTGCTGCACGGGGTTTGCACCGCCGACCAGGTCTGGGCTTCGCTGCGCCGCATGGCCGCCAAGGTGGACGCCCAGAACGCCGGCGATCCCCTCTACCGCCCGATGGCCGGGCAGGAAGCCAACAGCCTGGCCTTCCAGGCCGCCACCGCCCTGGTGTTCGAGGGTTCGGCCCAGCCCAACGGCTACACCGAACCCCTGCTCCACCGCTTCAGGGCGCTGGCCAAGGGCGTGGAGTAGGCCGGCCTACTTGGGCTTGCGGAACCGGTAGGCGAAGCGGTCGGTCTTGCCGCGGATGGAGGGGTCGAAGACCAGGGCGGTCTTGGGGTCGTCCGGGTTGGCCAGGATCCTGGTCTCGCCGTCGAACTTGAAGCCGGCCTTCTCGACCTCGGCCTTCAGGGTGGCGGGGTCGATGCGGTGCAGGTCCTCGGTGTGGGCCAGGCCGCTGCCGCCCACGGCCGCATGGTCGATGATGACATAGTAGCCGCCCGGCTTGATGACCTTGAACATGGCGGTGTTGAAGGCGTCCACGCTGGCGCCCTTCATGAAGCTATCGTGGAAGTCGTGGTAGTTCTCGAAGGTGAAGGCCACGTCGACGGTGTTGTAGAACTGAGGCGGCGCGTCGGACGCCAGCGGGTCGGAGAAGGGCATGACATTGCCGCGCCCGGGCTCGGCGGCCATGGCCTTGACCAGGCCCATGGGGTCGGACTTGAAGCCGGTGATCTCCGCCGGGACGTAGGAGAAGACCTTGCCCTTGGCTCCCACCGCCGTGGAGAACAGGCGGCTCCAGTAGCCGTGGCCCGGCCAGATATCGATCACCGTGTCGCCCGCCTTGACCTTGGAAAAGGCAAGCAGGTCGGCGGGCCTGCGCGAGGCGTCGAGCTTGGTGTCGTCGGCGGGCCGGGTCGCATCGGCGATAGCGGCGGCGAAGCCGGGGGCCGGCGCGGGGGCGCGGGCGGCGGCCGGCGCGGCGGCGAGCGCGATCACGGTCGCCAGGGCGGCGAAGCGGAGCAGCATGGGTTGGTCCCTCCAGAGGCCAGCGCATAAGGCGACGGCTCCGCTTTGGGGTCAACGCGTTCCGATCCAGATCACATGCCGCGCCCCACCGCGTTTGCCCCGGGCGCGGGCGGCGATCTCCTCGACCTTGGAAAAGCCGGAGCGGTTCATGCGGCGGGTGAACTCGGCGTTGGGGGCGGACGACCAGACGGAAAACAGGCCGCCGGGGGTGAGGGCGGCCTTGGCGCGGGCGAGGCCCGGCAGGTCGTAGAGGGCGTCGTTGGCGCGGCGGGTGAGGCCCTCGGGGCCGTTGTCGACGTCCAGGAGGATGGCGTCCCAGGGGTTGATTTGGGGGTTGATCCGGGTGGCGACGTCGGCCACCGCGATCGTTACCCGGGGGTCGGTGAGGGCGCCCGCGTGGAGGGGGGCGAGGGGGCCCTTGGCCCATTCAACGACGGCGGGAACCAACTCGCAAACCACAATCTGGGATTGTGGAAAGGCGGCGAGGGCGGCGCGCAGGGTGAAGCCCATGCCGAGGCCGCCGATCAGGATGCGGGGGCTGGGGCGCCCGGCGAGGCGTTCGGCGGCGAGGGTGGCGAGCGCCTCCTCGGAGCCGGAGAGGCGGCTGTTCATCAGCTCGATGGGGCCGGCCATGATGGAATACTCGTGGCCGCGCTGCATGAGCCGAAGCCGGCCGCCGCCGTCGGGCATCTCGGCGGCGTCGAGCTCGACCCAGGGGATCAAGACAGGGCGCCGGCTTCGAGCGAGGAGCGGCGCACGAAGGCCTTCAGCGCGAAGCTGGATTCGATGTGGGCGACGCCGGGCGCGCGGGTCAGCCGGGTCAGCAGGTCCTGATAGTGTTCGAGGCTGCGCACCACGGTGTGCAGCAGATAGTCGGCCCCGCCGGTCATCAGGAAGCCGCCGACGATCTCGGGCATGGCGGCGACGATCTGCTCGAAGCCGGCCAGCACGTCCTCGACCTGGCGCTCCAGGGTGACGGACACGAAGACGGTCATGCCCCCGGCCAGCTTCTCCTCGTCGAGCTGGGCGGCGTAACCGCGAATATAGCCGTCGGCTTCGAGCCGGCGCACGCGGCGCAGGGTGGGGGTGAGGGTCAGGCCGATGGCGTCGGCCAGGTCGCGCCAGCTGACGCGGCCATCGGCGGACAGGGTCCGCAGAATCTTGCGATCGTACCCATCAAGACTACGTTCTTGGTTCATATGCGCTAACACACTCGGGAAAATTAGATCGTTTGAACTAAAGGCGAGCGATTCCAAGCGCCGAACCCGCCGCTCCCTCGGCGCGTTCAGCGAACGTGTTACACGACTATGGCTGCGGCGGCGTTGCGAGCGCGCGCCGGTTTGGAACGCCGGGGAGGCGGGACGTCCGTCCGGAGCCGATGCCCGGAGCGCAGGCCCTCGGGCGCCTGCCGATGCGCCGCCGGACCCCTTGCACGCCCACGGTTCGATGCCGCCGGGTCGCCACAGGTGAACGCGGTTCACCCCGTCGGCTTACGACCGCTCGCGCCGGAAGGAAAGCGGGGAATCACTCATCCACCGCACGGTCTCCGGCATGGCCCCCGGCACGCCCCCGGCACGCCCAAAGCGCCGCTCGGCAAAGGCTCGACAGGTTCCGGCGCGCACGGCCCGGCTATGCTAGCCCCGCCAGGAGCGCCCATGACCGAGACCCCCCTTGACGCCGAGACCGCCGCCGGCCCGATCGTCGTCACCGACACGGGCCCCGTGCGCGGGGTGGCCGAGCCGGGGCTGAACTGGTTTCGCGACATCCCCTATGCCGCGCCGCCGGTGGGCGAGCTGCGCTTCAAGGCGCCGGCCCCGCATGCGCCCTGGAGCGCGGTGCGCGACGGCGCGCGGCCCGGGCCTAACGCGCCGCAGATCTTGGGGAATTTCCCGGGGCTGGATGTGGCGCCCCTGGTGGGCGACGCGTGGCGCCGGGGCGACGACTATCTGACGGTGAATGTCTGGACGCCCGATGCGGCGATCGCGCCAGGCGCGAAGGGCCGGCCGGTGATGGTGTTCGTCCATGGCGGCGGCTTCGTGCTGGGCTGCAACGACACGGCCATCACCGACGGCAGCGCGTTCGCCCGCTCCGGCGTGGTGTTGATGGCCGTCAACTACCGGCTGGGGGTCGAGGGCTTCGCGCCCGTCCCCGGCGCCCCGACCAACCTTGGCCTGCGCGACATCATCGCGGCCCTGCAATGGGTGCAGCGCAACGCCGCCGCCTTCGGGGGCGACGCCGGCAACGTCACCCTGTTCGGGGAATCGGCGGGCGCCATGGCCATCGCCGCCCTGATGGCCTCGCCCCTGGCCCGGGGGCTGTTCAGCAAGACCATCATCGAGAGCGGCCACGGCCAGATGGTGCGCCCCCTGCCGGTCGCGGCCAGGCTGGTTTCCAAGCTGGCCAGGCTGCTGCGCGTGGCGCCCACCGCCGAGGGGTTCAGGACCCGCACGGTCGAACAGGCCTTGCAGGCCCTGACCCGGGTGCAGAACCCGCTGACCCGGCTGGACCTGCGCGACGAACACGGCCGCGAGCCGGTGTTCGGCATCAGCCGCTTCATCCCGGTGGTCGGCGACGACGTGATCCCAGAGCACCCGCTGAGCGCGTTGAAGACCGGCGCGGGCGCCGAAATCAACATGCTGATCGGCACCAATCGCGAGGAGATGAACCTCTATTTCGTGCCCACCGGGGTGCGGGCCAGGCTGACCGGCTGGCTGGCCATCCTGATGCTGCGGCGCTCCGAGCCCCGGGCGCGCGAGATCCTCAAGGCCTATGGCCTGGGCAAGGCCGGCAGGAAGCCCGGCTTCGTGTTCACCGAGGCTATGCACGACCTGGTCTTCCGCCTGCCCGCGCGCTGGTTCGCCGCCGCGCACGGGGGGACCACCCACGTCTATGAGATGGAGTGGCGCGGCGACCAGTTCGGCGGCGAACTGGGCGCCTGCCACGGCATCGAGCTGCCGTTCGTGTTCAACACCCTGGCCTCGTGCACGGGGCGCGAGGGCTTCGCGGGGACCAACCCGCCGCAGGACCTGGCCGACCGGGTGCATGGGCTGTGGGTCGGGTTCGCCAAGACGGGGACGCTGCCGTGGCCGGAGTATGATGCGGCGGGGCGAGTGGTTTACGCGCTGGAGGCGGGGCGGGCGGAGCGGGAGGCGGTGATGTTGGCGGAGGGGGTGTTGGGGTAGGGGGGATTGCCTACATGGCTTCATAGCGCCAACGGCTGACTTGGAGCAGCGTTGGGATTCAGACACTTATCCGCCGGCGGCCCTATGACCGAATTTGGCGACGCTGGAATCGTATGATTATATAGTCTGGATTGGCAATGGCACCGTCAGGATGGGCATGATACCCATCCACGTATGTCACTGGTCCAAGCATCAGATGCCGCGCGCTTGTCAGGCCTAACCCCTCACCAACTTCGCGAGTGGTGTGGGCGACGGGCCGTGGTGGCCGCAGACGTCCCGCCCGCCGGTCGCGGACATCTGGCGCTCTTTTCATGGCAGACTATTTTGGCTCTGCGTGTCCTCAACGAGGTTCATCAGCGCTACAGCGTTGAGGTCAGCGGCTGGCGCTCTGCCATCGCGCAACTTCAGACGCTTTTGAAGGGGCGTTCGTTTCCCTCTCTGTGGGGTGCGGTCGCGGTGTTTCCCAACGCACAGGAGGCGTTGCTGAGGTTGGACGGGGAGTCCTACGCCAAGGATGCCTACCTAACCGTCGGCCTGAGCCGGCACTTGGAGGCCTTGGCCATGCCCAGCCAGCTGCTGGTAGAAGCCCAGCTGCCGCTGTTTCCTGCCGTGGCGGTACATCGATGACCGCGTCCGGCTTAGCCTTTGATTGGAGCCAACGCTTCGGCTTGGCACTCGCACCGCTATTTGAAGGCCATGACGCCGCTCCCCTGCCCGGCGATCACCACGTTCTCCTAGACGGCGGCTTTGGCACGTTTGCGCTTTCGACCTCGACCGAGGACCTGTGGCGTCACAACGACCCGGCCGGATGGGCTTGGTCGAGCGACATTCCCCACCACGTCACAGTCACCGACGACAAGGTGGCCGTGCTACGCTGGGATGCGCCCCACGAGCCGCGGGTCTATGAGCGCGGCGGCGTCGAGCGAAGTCTTGATCGCTTCTACGCCTATCTCAATGATGATCGCCTGCGTTCCAATCGCGGCGTCGTCGATCACCTGCTCAACTACTTCCGTCGTGTTCGTTCGCTGAGCCACAATGCCGGTCTGCCCGATGCGCGGACGACCGACGTCTATCTCGCCGCCCTGGCGCTGCTCATCGCGCCGCAGGACTATCGAGCCAACCCGGCAGGTTTAGGCTTGGCCGAAGACGGCCCGGAGCTCTGCGCGCGCTTGGCGGCTCATGGTCTGGACGCGGCGGGGGCCGAGGTCGCCGCAGCCCCTGGCGGTCTATCGTTCCTACGTCTGCACCCGGCCCTAGCCATTCGCCACGCCGGAGGTCAGCTGTTTCAGGAGGCGCATTTCGAACTGCTGCGCGTCTCTCCGAATCTCGATTTGTTTGGCCTGATCGATGCGCCCGAAACGCGGGTGGACAATCGCGGCGGCACCCACTTCACGCCGCCGGCCCTGGCGCGCAGCATTGTCGAGCAGGTCCTGGCCGCCATGCCCGATCTCGCCAGCCGCCAGACGTTGACGGTATGTGATCCGGCCTGCGGCTCGGGAGCCTTCCTGCATGAGGCGCTGCGCGCTCTGCGCCGCTCCAAGTTCAACGGCCGGCTGAAGTTGGTCGGGCTGGATATTTCTGCGGCCGCAATCGCCATGGCTCGATTCGTCCTGCGTTTGTCGTTGCGGGACTGGTCGCCCGACGGCGGCGTCGAGCTTGAATTGACTTGCGGCGACTCGCTGGGAGACGCGGGCATGCCGGTCTGTGACGTTATCGTCATGAATCCACCTTTCATCGCCTTTGGGGCCCAGAGTGCCGAGCAGCGCCAGCAACTCCGTGAGGCCACGGATGAGGGCGCGGCGCGGGGCGATTACAGCATGGCCTTCGTAGCGCGCGGCCTCGAGGCCCTCAGTCCAGGAGGGGTCCTCGGGTCGCTGTTTCCGGCCAGCCTTTTGTCCTTGAAGGCCGCGGCGTCCTGGCGCGAGCGGATCGCCAGCGAGGGCGACGTGCGCATGCTGGCGTCGATCGGCGATTTTGGCCTATTCTCGCACGCCATGGTCCAAGTCGCGTGCGCAGTCGTACGCAAGGGTCGTCCACAAACTCCCTCTACCCTGACGGCCGTCCTCACCGAGAACGACGCAGCCGCCACCGGCGAGGCCCTACGCCAAATCCGCAAGCTCAACGGCGCAGCGCCGACGGCGCCGATTATTGAGAGCCGGTGGAGCCTTTTCCCGATCTTGTCTGACTCGCTGACCGGCCGACCGACTTGGCGGCTGCCGACGCCGGCGACTGAACGGCTCCTGACCGCACTCAGCGAGTTGTCCCTGCCCAGCGTGCAGAATCTCTTCGAGGTCTCTCAAGGCATTCAGACCGGGCTCAACGATGCGTTGTTGTTGACGCAGGACGAATGGCGCGCTCTGCCCACTAGGGATCGCAAGGCCTTCCGCATCGCGACTATGACTGACTCCATCCAGAACGGTCGGGTCATAAAGCCTTATTATGTGTTCTTCCCGCACGTGGCCTCGGGAGCATTGTTCGCTGACGAAGCTGCGGTCGCTGAGGCCGCGCCAAGCTATTTCAAAAAGGTTTTGGCTCCAGCCAAGGATCGGTTGGCGTCACGCGCGGCGATTGTACGATCTAAACGCGCGGACTGGTGGGGGCTGATGCACCCGCGATCTTGGGCCTACAACGACGGGCCTCGCATCATCAGTAAGTTCTTCTCCGCCGAAGGCGGCTTTGTGGGCGACTACCAAGCTGAGTATCTGGCGGTGATGGGGCACGTGTGGACGCCGAAGGCCGCGCTGGCGGAGGCGGACGATGAGGCCTTGCCGTTGGCCGACATCCTCGCCGCCTATGTCGCGTTGTTCAATTCGTCGCCCTTCGCCAAACTACTCAGTCTCTACGCTCCCCATGTTGCGGGCGGGCAGTTCGATCTCAGCGCCCGTCACGTCAATCCCATGCCTCTGCCTGACCTGCGCGCGCTCAGCCTGGATCCGGCCGCCGGGCGCCGTGTCAGTGAACTGGCGATGCTCGGCAAGGGAGTCGATGTGATTGACCCGACGTGGCGCAGTCGCACGGCTCAGATCGTGGCGGAGATGTATGGCGCGCCCAGCCTCGCAATCGCCTAATCCGCCGCCGGAGCTTCGCGCAAGCAAGGGCGCGCTTGATCAGAGGTGGATCGAGCTCAACGGTCTGATCACGACAGCCCTGGGCCTTGACCACCGACTGTTGCGTGTGGAAGCCGACTATCAGTCTAATCGTGTCTGGGCCGGGTTGCAGGGCGACGCCTGCGAACGCGTCACCCGCAATTTTGGCGGGGCAAGTCGGGTGGCGCCGCTTTGCGAGATGCCGAGCAATTTGGTCGCTTGGTTGGGCTGGCAGGGGGAGATAAGGGGACACTATACGTAACTGGACTGCCCGCCGGTCGGCCCGACAGCCAAATTGAGTATGGTGTCCTGTTACCTCACGAAGACGGGGGTTTCGTCCCGTGGCGGCGTGGGCGCGTCAATCTCGTAGTTGTAGATGTAGAAGTTGGGGCTGTCGCTCCATGAGGCGGCGATGGGCCTGACGCAGCTGGTGGTCGAGCCATTGCTGTAGGCCGCGGCGTGCAGCTTTGCGGCCATGGCGGGTTGGCTCGAAAGCAGGGCCAGGGCGGGGGCGACGTCGAGGTCGGGCCTCAGTTCCGGCGCGCTGAAATCGAAAGTCCCCGCGTAGATGACATCGCCCGCCCGGGCTTCGAAGCTCGGAGCGCCCAGGCAGAAATCGATGAAGGCCCCTACGCCGAGCAGTCCGGCCAGCCGCCAGCGCCCCGCGGGAACAGCATAGGCGAACAGGCCTGAGCCCTTCTTGGCGAAGATTCCCTGCCAGGCAGCCAGGAAGAAATCCGGCCGCTGGTCGGCGATCCAGGCGGGCGTATCAGGCAACCGGCCCATCCGCTGAAAGGCGATGCCCCAGCCCCGGGAGCCGCCCGTACCCGTCACGCCGACGATGATGATCGCGTCGCCCGGAGGCGCCGCACCGAAGGCGCCGGTCTTCAGGGCGTCGACAGGCCTGGCGCTGGAGGGCCTGTCAGGCCAGGGGGCCGCTGTAGGCGATGGTGGGGGCGGCGCGACGGGCGCCAGGGCCGCGAAGCTGAGGGAGCGGTTTATGACCGGCGTCGAGAAGCTGTATTTGACCGTCCGCGCCAGGGCGGCGTCGTTTGCCCATACGCGCGCGACCTCACCGTGGACGGTTTCCGACCCCACCCAATCCTTCAGGACGAGCGACAGTTCGGGTTGAGCAAGCTTGGTGAGCCGCGCGCCTTCGGCGGCTTCGACGCGAACGACGCGCCACTTCTTCGTCACCATGCAGTTTTCGATATTGGGCACGATACCGGGGCTGGTGATGTTGAAGGCCGTCATGATCATCGGCGCCGCGATGCCGGCCCCGACGCCTTGCTCGGTCTTGGCCGCCTCGGCGATGCAGGCTCTGAGATCCGCGTCATGGGCCGACAGGTCCGCGCCGGGCCGATTGTAGTAGGTGGCGCCCGAGACCTGCCGATTGAGATCGACCGGAGGGGTTGGCGCGGCGCTCACGGTCGCCGCCGCGGCGACTGCGGCCATCGCCATCAAGACCATTTCACAACTCCGGATCCGTGTTTTCGGCGTCACATGCTGCAAGCAGTATCAGGTTTCTTCCGGTCCATGGCCAGGTGACGATTGGCTTCGTAGCGGTCATGTTTCAGCCTCGGACGAAGGGCTTCAGCCCCGGGCCGTGAGACGCGGGAGATACGGGGACACTATATATAATTGGCACGCCTGCCTGCCACGTCGGGTTCGGCGCCCGAATTGGTGTCCCCTTGTCGAGTCAGCCGAAAGAGAGCCAACCGGAGCCCTTCCGCTTCGCTACCCGACCGGTCAGTTGACTGGCGGGCGGTGGCGAAAAAGCCTGGATTCCCGCGTGCGCGGGAATGAGCGGGGGGGTGGGGGAGGGGCGGTTAGGGGGTCTGTTTCGGGATGGGCGGGCGTTCGTTGCGCAGGGCGCTCAGCAGGACCAGGGCTATGCCCAGGTCGAGGGTGGCGTCGGCGAGGTTGAAGATCCAGGTGAAGCCGAGCTTGCTGGCGTCGAGGAAGTCGATGACGGCGCCGGTAAAGAGGCGGTCCAGCGCGTTGCCGGCGGCGCCGGCCATGATCAGGGCCAGGCCGAACAGCATCAGGGGTTTCAGCGGGCGGGTGAGGATCACGTAGAGGAGGGCGGCGGCGACGGCGAGGTTGGCGGACATCAGCAGCCAGCGGGTCGCGTGGCCGATGACCGGGGTCAGGCCGAAGGCGTTGCTCTGGTTGAGGGTGAAGGTGAGGTCGAGGGGGCCGGGCAGGGCGAGGTGGCCGGGCAGGGCGAAGTGGCCGTCTGGGCGGGGCCTGAGCGCGGTGAGGGCCCAGGCCTTGGTGGATTGGTCGAGGGCGACGGCGAAGACGGCCGTGAGCAGTGCGCTGATCCTGATCCTGAGCCGGCGATCCATGCGCCACGATAGCCGGTTCGGGCCGGCTTGGAAGCGTTGGGGGCTGGGGTTAGCGGACCCTCTGCTTCTCCTTCGGCGCGGCGACGCGCTGGGGCTTGGCCTGGGCCTTGGGCTTGGGCAGGAGGCGGAAGCGCGACTGGCACCAGGCAAAGTCGATGCCGACGTCCAGCAGGGCGTCGGAGCGGCCGCAGGGGCAGGCGAAGTCCATGACGTCGATGACGCGGTAGGTCTCTCCGGCCTGCAGCGGGACCGGGAAGCCGGTGACGTGGTTGGGGGCGGCGTTGACGCACAGAACAAGATCGCCGGGGCCGACAGCGTCGCTCATGGGCTTCATCCCTTACCTGGGCGGAAAAATAGGCCTTGGCCCGCAAAGGGCAAGGTCGGCGCGCCATTCCCCGGGCCTGCCATTCCCCGGGCCTGCCATTCCCCAGGCCTGCCATGCCCCAGGCCTGCCATTCTGGGCCGGCCTGTGGGATAGGTGGGCTTGGCGCCCTTGAAGGGTGCGGCGAAGATCGCAGCGGATGCGACATCCAGGGGAGCGGACGAATGCTTAGGAAAATTGGCGGCGGCGTGGCCGGCGCGATCGCGATGATCGTGGTCTTCATGCTGGCCGGCGGCGTCGCCACGGCGATGTTCCACCTGCAAGGTTTGGCGATGGCCGACTCCGACCACCCGCATGTCGGCCTGGCGGCCGGCGCCATCGCGGTCTTCGCGCTGGGCGAGTTGCTGGCGGGGCTGGTCGGCGGCTATCTGGCGGTGCTGATTTCGCGCTGGCCGAGGGCGATCTGGATCGTTGCCGTCGTGGGGGCGCTCGACGCCTTCATCACCTCGCAACTGTTTGCCAACGGGATGATCGTCTTCGTGGCCTGGCTGGTCGCGGGGGTCGCGGGCGTGTGGCTGGGCGGGCGGCTGGTGAAGCCGGCGGCGGCGGTCGCGGCGGGCTGAGGCCATGAAGCTCTACTATTCTCCCAACCTGAACCCGCGCGTGGCGGTGGCGACGGCCAAGTATCTGGGCTCGCCGGTGGAGTATGTGCGCGCCAGCCCGCGCGCGCCGCAGAACACGCAGGCGTTCCGGGCGATCAATCCCAATGCGTTGGTGCCGGTGCTGGTGGAGGGCGAGCGGCGGATCTGGGAGGCGGATGCGATCGCCTGCCGGCTATCGGCGCTGGCGGGGTCGGATTTCTGGCGGACCGGGGATGAGGCGCCGGAGATGATCCTGTGGCTGAGCTGGAGTGCGCACCATCTGAACCGGGCGGGGGGAGATTTGTACTTCTTCCGGCTGATCCTGCCGACGTTTTCGGATGAGGTCGTGGCGGCGTCGCTGATCGACGACCTGATGGGCAGTTTCCGCGAGCATGCGAAGGTGCTGGACGACCATCTGGCGGACCGTGAGTGGCTGGTGGGGGATCATATTTCGTATGCCGACTTCCGGGTGGCGACGTCGCTGCCGTTCGCGCACGGGGCGGGGCTGCCGGTGGATGAGTTCGCCAACGTGAAGCGCTGGCATGAGCGGCTGTGGGCGATCGAGGCCTGGCGTGATCCGTTTGGTGGGTTGGCGATGTGATCCCATTTTCTTGCGCCGGCGGCTGAGGGGTGTTTGAGGAAATGGGTTCGTGTCCCCGATGTTTGGGGCAGCGGCGGGTCGATCGCCGCAAAAATTCTTGTCCACGAACCACACGAACCACACCAACGTTTTCCTGATGCGCCCCGGGGTTGCCCCTGGTGTCCTGATAGCCGCTTTCCAACGGCGTTGGGGACGCAGGCCGGCTTCGCCGGAAGGCGTTGGTGTGGTTCGTGTGGTTCGTGGACAACCTTCTAGCGGCGGTGGGCGCCGATTGCGGCGGGGCGGCGAAGTGAGGGAGCGGGTTGGCACAGCGGGGCGGGCGTGGCGGATGTAGGGTCGCGTCATGTCGTTGTTCAAAGGATGCGGCCCATGCGCCTTGCGATCTGTCTTGCTGCTTGTCTCGCCCTCGTGGCGCCGGGCATGACCGCCGCGGCCGGCAAGGGGAGCGATCCCACCGTCGTGGCCACCGCCGACGGGCGGCTGCGGGGCGTGGAGGCCAAGGGCGTCTATGCCTTCAAGGGCGTGCACTATGGGGCCGACACGGGCGGGGCCAATCGGTTCATGCCGCCGGCGCCGGTGGTCAAGTGGCAGGGGGTCAAGGCGGCCACGGCGGACGGCAACCGTTGCCCGCAGCCGCCGCTGAACGGGCTTCGCACGACGCCGCAGGTGATCCTGTTCTCCGACCTGCCGGTCAGCGAGGACTGCCTGGTGCTGAACGTCTGGACGCCGAAGCCGGACCGGGGCAGGCGGCCGGTGATGGTCTTCCTGCACGGCGGGGCGTTTTCGTTCGGCAGCGGCAGCGACAAATACTACGAGGGGTCGAACCTGGCGCGGACCCAGGACGTGGTGGTGGTGACGCTGAACCACCGGGTGAACGCCTTTGGCTATATGCCGATGGGCCCCGACGCGGGGGCGGCCTATGCGGCGTCGGGCAACAACGGCATGCTGGATATCGTGGCGGCGCTGAAGTGGGTGAAGGCCAATATCGCGGCCTTCGGGGGCGATCCGTCCAACGTGACCCTCTTCGGCCAGTCGGGCGGGGGCGGGAAGGTCTCGACCCTGCTGGCCATGCCCGGGGCCAGGGGGCTGTTCGGCAAGGCGATCATCGAGAGCGGCGCGGACCTGGTGGTGTCGACACAGCAGGATGGGTTGGCCCAGCGCGACAAGGTGCTGGCGGCGTTGGGGCTGAAGCCGGGCGATTGGGCGAAGCTGCGCGACGTGCCGATGAAGGACCTGATCGCGGCGGCGACCAAGGCGGGGCTGCTGTCCTTCCGCCCGCAGGTCGACGGGATCGTGCTGATGCGCCAGCCGTTCGAGCCGGATGCGCCGCCGTCCGCCAAGGGCATTCCGCTGATGATCGGCTTTGCCCATGACGAGGCCACCGACCTGCTGATCGTCGATCCGGCGTGGCCCTCTACCACCGACGAGGTTCTGGCGATGAAGGCCAAGATCCTGGCCGGGCCCCAGCGCGGCCCGGCGGCGATCGCCTTCTACCGGGCCCGTTCGCCCGGCGATGAGCCCAAGCACATCCTGGCCAGCATCGTCACCGACATGAGCTTCGGCCACAAGACGCTGGCCCTGGCCGAGCGCAAGGCGGCGCAGCCGGGGGCGGCGGTGTTTGTCTACCGCATCGACTGGAAGTCGCCGGTGCTGGACGGGGTGCTGCGCGCGCCGCACGGGGTGGAGCTGGCCTTCGTGTTCGACAATGTGGCCGATTCCGCCGAGATCGTCGGGGCGGGGGGCTCGCAGGACCGGATGGCGGCGATGATGAGCGCCATGTGGGCGGGCTTCGCGCGGACCGGCAATCCGAGCGTCAGCGGCTATCCGGCCTGGCCGGCCTATGATGTGGAGCATCGCCAGACCTACCTCTTCGATGATCCGCCGCGGGTGGCGGCCGATCCGGATGCCGAGGTGCGGCTGTTCTGGAACGCGCCTTAGGACACCGCCCGGCACACTCCCCCGTCCGGCGGGCATAGCCTGACCTATCTGATAGCTTGGCGTCCCCGTGTTAGCCTTTGGCCATCAGCGAACGGTGATCCGACGAAAATCGGGTCTTCGTTTGCAAAGAAAGAAGAACCAGGGGAGAGGTTATGGCCATGCATAGGTTTTCGGGCCGTCTGTCGGCGCGTCTTTTCGCAGGTACGGTGCTCGGCGCCCTGACCTTGACCTGGGCCGGAGCGGCGCTCGCCGACGACGCCGCCACCGTCGAGGAGGTGGTCGTCACCGCCCAGAAACGCACGGAGAAGCTGCAGGACGTGCCGGCCTCGGTCTCGGTGGTCACGGCCACCGACATGACCAAGCAGGGCCTGGTCGGCTTTTCCGACTATTCCGCCCAGATCCCCGGC
The DNA here is from genome assembly GCA_028291055.1 of Caulobacter sp. Lineage (GTDB taxonomy): Bacteria > Pseudomonadota > Alphaproteobacteria > Caulobacterales > Caulobacteraceae > Caulobacter. The sequence goes on along the minus strand of JAQGIP010000078.1, from coordinate 56,013 downwards.
CTGTCACTGACCTCCGCGCGCGCGGGCCAGGCGCAGGTGACCCTGCGCGGCATCACCACGGGCCCGGCCCAGTCGGCCTCGGCCACCTCCTTCTATATCGACGAGGCGCCGATCGGCTCGGTCAACGCCTACACCACCGGCAGCTCGACCACGCCGGACCTCGACCCCAACGACCTGGCGCGCGTCGAAGTGCTCAAGGGTCCGCAGGGCACGCTCTATGGCGCGGGCTCGGTAGGCGGGCTGCTGAAGTTCGTGACCGTGGCGCCCAACTACAGCCAGTTCGGCGGCAGCCTGTCGGTGAGCGGCTCGCAGGCCCAGGGCGGCGCGAACGGTTATTCGGTGCGCGGCCTGGTCAATGTCCCGATCATCGATGACCGGCTGGTGGTGCGCGCCAGCGCCTTTTCGCGCGTCGACCCGGCCTTCATCGACAACGTCAACGGCGACCATGACGTGAACGCCGCCAAGGTGCGCGGTGGCCGACTGGTGATCGCGGCCAAGGTCAACGACCGGCTGGACGTCACCGCCTCCTTCACCGGCCAGGACACCCACGCGGACGGCTCCAATGTGATGGACGTCAACGGCGCGACGCTTGCGCCGATCTATGGCGACCTGAAGCAGAGGCGGTTCACCGCCGAGCCGATCGACATCAACCTGCGCATCTACAACGTCACCGGCCATGCGACCCTGGGCGACTGGAGCCTGGTCTCCTCCACCACCTACCAGACCGTGGACGGCCGCTCGCGCGGCGACGGAACGCTGACCTACGGGGCCCTGCTGGGCGGGCTGTTCGCCATTCCCAACCTGGGCGTCAAGGTCAACCAGGAGACCCGCACCGAGCGGATCTCGCAGGAGCTGCGCGGCGACACCACGCTGTTCGACGGCAGGCTCGATCTGCAGCTGGGCCTCTATTACACCCATGAGAGCGACGCCAACCGCATCCCGTCGTTCGACCCCTTCCTGACCACCACGGGCGCGCCGGTGGCGCTGCCGAGCATCGTCGTGGCCTCGATCATCTCGCGCTATACGGAGACCTCCTTCTTCGCCAACGGCACCTGGCATTTCTCGCCGCGCTTCGACGTGATCGGCGGGCTGCGCCTGTCGGTGGACGACCAGGCCTATTATCAGGACTACGCCGGGCTGATCGTGGGCGCGCATCGCATCAATGTCGGCTCGGAATCGGGCCGCATCGTCACCTATCAGATCAGCCCGCGCTTCAAGATCACCCCGGACATGATGGTCTATGGCCGCATCGCGACCGGGTATCGTCCGGGCGGCCCCAACGCCGTGCCGCCGCCCTCGGTGATCGTGGCGCCGGACACCTTCGCGCCCGACAAGCTGACCAGCTATGAGGTCGGCTACAAGGCCAGCTTCCTGGACCGCAGCGTCGTATTGGACGCGGCGCTCTTCTACACCGACTGGCGCGACATCCAGGTCCAGACCAGCGCCGGCGGCTTCAACTACTTCGTCAACGGCGGCTCGGCCCGCAGCCAGGGCGGCGAGGTGACGGTGCGCTGGGCGCCGGCGCGCGGCCTGAACCTGGGGCTGAACGGCGCCTATACGGACGCCAAACTGACGGCCCCGGCCGTGGCGGCCGGCGGGCTGGACGGCGATCGTCTGCCCTTCGTGCCCAAGTGGTCGGGCTCGCTGACGGCGGACTATCAGTGGCGCCTCGGCGGCAATCTCGACGCCTTCGTCGGCGGCTCGGTCAACTATACGGGCGAGCGGATTTCCAACTTCTCGGGCAAGGCGCCGCACCAGGTTCCGTCCTACACCACGGTCAACCTGCGGGCCGGGGTGACCTATGACACCTGGACGCTGTCGGTCTACGGCAAGAACGTCGGCGACGAGCGGGGCATCGTCTCGCTGGCCAGCGAGACCCTGGTGGTCTCGGCCAATCCCTTCGCCGCCTCGGTGATCCAGCCGCGCGTCGTCGGCGCCGAGCTCAGCGTCAAGTTCTAGCCATGGACCGCGCGCCGGACGTCCGGACAGGCAAGCTACCGGCGGTGTTCCTGGACGGCCTGTCGGCGATCTTCGCGGAGCGGGCGCATCTGGCGGACGCCATGCGCCGCCAGCATGGCTCCAGCGAGAGCCACTTCGCGGTGTCGTTGCCCGACGCGGTGGTGTTCGCCCATTCCACCGAGGAGGTGGTGGCGCTGGTCAAGCTGTGCGTCGAGCATGAAGTCCCGCTCATTCCTTACGGGGCGGGCACCTCGGTGGAGGGCAATACGACGCCGGTGCGGGGCGGGGTTTCCCTCGACCTGTCCGAGATGAACCGCATCGTGGCGATCAATGCCGACGACTTCGACGTCACCGTCGAGGCCGGGGTGCGGCGCGAGGAGCTGAACGCGGCGCTGCGCGACAAGGGCCTCTTCTTCCCCATCGATCCGGGGGCCAACGCCACCATCGGCGGCATGGCGGCGACGCGGGCCAGCGGCACCAATGCGGTGCGCTATGGGACCATGCGCGAGGCGGTGCTGAGCCTTCGGATCGTGACGCCGGACGGGCGCGATATCCGCACGTCGCGCCGGGCCAGGAAGTCGGCGGCGGGCTATGACCTGACGCGGCTGATGATCGGCTCGGAGGGCACGCTGGGGGTGATCACCGAGGTGACCCTGCGCCTGCACGGCATTCCGGAATCGATCACCTCGGCGGTGTGCGGGTTCGAGACGCTGGAGGGGGCGGTCAACACGGTGGTGCAGACCATCCAGCTGGGCATTCCGATCGCGCGGGTGGAGATACTGGACGACGTGCAGATGCGGGCCATCAACCTGTGGTCCAAGCTGGACTATCCGGAGGTGACCACGCTGTTCTTCGAGTTCCACGGCACCGAGAGCCATGCGCGCGAACAGACCGAGATGGTCGGCCAGCTGGCGGCGGACAACGGCGGCGGGGCGTTCCAGTGGTCCAACCTGCCGGAGGAGCGCAGCAAGCTCTGGAAGGCGCGGCACGAGGCGTTCTATGCCGCCGTGGGGCTGCGCAAGGGGGCCATCGGCTGGCCGACGGACGTTTGCGTGCCGATCTCGCGGTTGGCCGAATGTATCTCGCAGACCAAGAAGGATCTGGAGGGCGCCTCGATGCCGGCGCCGATCCTGGGGCATGTGGGGGACGGCAACTTCCATGTGATCTTCGTGCTCGATCCCGACAGCAAGGCGGAGCTGGCGGAGGCGGAGGCGCTGAACAAGCGGCTGGTGAAGCGCGCGCTGGACATGGACGGCACCTGTACGGGTGAACACGGGATCGGCCTTGGCAAGCAAGACTGCCTGGTGGATGAATTGGGCGAGGCGGTCGACATGATGCGTGTGATCAAGCGCGCCATCGACCCCAAGGACCTGTTCAACCCCGGGAAGATCTTCAGCCTTGACCAAGATCAATAGCCGCCACCTCGTCGATCCGCTGCTTTCGCCCCTGTTGGACGCCTTTCCGACCGTGGCGCTGTCGATGGAGACCCTGCCGGCCATGCGGGCGCGGGCTATGCCGTTCCCGGATTCGGGCGAGGGCAAGGACACCGTGGAAGTGACCCGGCGCACGGTGGCGGGGCCCGTTGGCGCGCCGGAGGTGGAGGTCTTCGTCTATCGGCCGCTGGCGGCTTCGGCGGCCCGGCCCTGCGTCTTCCATGTTCACGGCGGCGGCTATGTCGGCGGTTCGGCGGCCAGCATGGAGCCGATCCACCGGCCGATGGCGTCGCGGCTGGATTGCGTGATCGTGTCGGTGGAATACCGGCTGGCGCCGGAGACGCGCGCGCCGGGGTCGGTGGAAGACTGCTATGCGGCCCTGGCCTGGACGGTCGCCCATGCCGGTGAGCTTGGCGTCGATATCAAGCGCATCGGGGTGATGGGCGAGAGCGCGGGGGGCGGCATGGCGGCGGCGCTGGCGCTGCTGGCGCGCGACCGGGGCGAGTATGGGCTGGCCTTCCAGCACCTGATTTATCCGATGCTCGACGACCGCACCTGTGTGAGCGCGCAGCCGCATCCCTACGCGGGCGAGTTCATCTGGACGCCGCACAACAACCACTTCGGCTGGGCGTCGCTGCTGGGCGTGGAGCCGGGGTCGGCGGGCGTGTCGCCCTATGCGGCGCCGGCGCGGGCCGAGAGCCTGGCGGGGTTGCCCAGGACCTTCATCTCGACGGGCGCCCTGGACCTCTTCATGGAGGAAGACCTCGAATATGCGCGACGCCTGATGCGCGACGGCGTGCCGGTGGAATTCCACATCTATCCCGGCGGTTTCCATGCCTTCGACATCGCGCCGGGCGTGGCCGTGTCCGAACAGGCGCGGCGCGACAGCATGGAGGCGCTGAAGCGGGAACTGGCGGGCTGACGTGGCAGAACCCATTTCCGATTGAAGCCGCGCCGTTTCGCGGGGCAGCGGCGGAAATAGGATCATGTCCCCATTTACGCCGACCTATCAGATAGGTCATTGCCAACCTGTCGGGCAGGCGCCATACCGATTCCAAGCTCTTCGATAGGGGCGGGAGGACGTCTTGCAGCCAGGACCGGATGACGCCGCGCGTATCGCGCAGGCGGAACGCATCGAGATTTCGCCGGAGATGACGGTGCTGCTGGACTGTAGTCCGGCGCAGGGCGCGGTGTCGCCGCCCGATGCGGTGGCCCTGGTGTTCAGCTTCGGTGACGGCGGCCAGCCCGCCGCGTTGCGCTTCGAGACGGCCCCCGATCTATCCGCCAATGAGACCGGGCGGCTGGTGTTCCTGGTCGCGCGGGCGGCGGTGGAGCGGTTGGGGGGCTTGAGCCTTCTGCAGTCCAACAGCCGCGACTTCTACCTGGCCAGCGAACTGCGCGGCATCGCCCTGGCGCTGCGCGATCCGCCGGTGGGGGAGGAGGCCAAGACCACCTATCGGGCGGCCAAGAGTATCGAGCTGCTGTGCGAGACCATCCGGCTGTTCCGCGCCCAGCGGATGACGCCGCTCAGCTGCGACGGGGCGCTGTCGGCGGCCGACACGCGGCGCATCCTGGCGGCGCGCAAGCTGATCGATGAGCGCTGGAGCGAGAAGCTGACGCTCGATGATATCGCCCGCGCCTGTGGTTTGAACCGGGCCAAGCTGACGCGGGGGTTCCGCGAGGTGTTCGACTGTTCGGTGGCCGAGGCGATGGCGCGGCGGCGGTTGAGTCAGGCCAGCCGGCTGCTGCTGACCACCGACCTGCCGGTCTCCTCGGTGGGCTATGAGAGCGGCTATCTGAACAACGCCAGCTTCGCGCGTGCGTTCGGGCGGCATTTCGGGCGTTCGCCGTCGGACTATCGCGCCAGTGGGATCGCGGCGTGATGGGCGGTACGGGAATGATCGCTCCTTCGGGAAGTCAGGCGGGCGAGGGCGGCTCCCTGGTCCAGCGCGCCATGCAGGCGGTGACGGACCATATCCGCGAGCGGGCGCTGCGGGTGGGCGACAGCCTGCCGGGCGAGGCGCATTTCGCCGGCGTGCTAGGGGTCAGCCGGCCGGTGATGCGCGAGGCGTTCGGGGCCCTGGCGGCGCTGCGGCTGATCGACGTGGGCAATGGCCGCAAGCCCCGGGTCAGCGCCATCGACGGCTCGGTGATCGCCAGCTCGCTGAACCACGCGGTCTCCACCGCCCAGATCACCGTGCCCCAGGTGTGGGATGTGCGCCGCACCATCGAGCTGCGCACCGTCGCCCTGGCCGCCGAGAGCCGCACCGACGCGGAGGCGCGCGAGATCGTCGGCCTGTCCGAGGCGATGGCCGCCGATCTCGACGACCTGGCCGCGATGGCGCGCCACGACATCGCGTTTCACGAGGCCATAGCGAAGGCCAGCCACAATGTGTTGTTCGTGCAGATCGTGGCCTCGTTCGGACCGCTGATGGAGGTGGCCGTGCCCACCGCCTGGTCCACCCGCACCACCGACGCCGAGCGGCGCGACATCCTCGAACGCCACCGCGATGTGGCGCGCGCCATCCTCAGGCGCGACGCGGCCGGCGCCGTGGCGGCCATGGATAGCCACTTCGACGCCTCCATCGGCGACCTGCTGCAGGGCATGGCGGAGGCGGAAGACGCCGTCGGGCATTGAGCGGGCTAGGCTCGTACTCAATTGCGCGCCTATTTCGAAGCGCGCGTGCCCTCCAACTTCCGCTCATCCCGACGAAAGTCGGGACCCATGGTGAGTCCGAGGATTGCCCGACACCCCGTGTGCAGCGCGCGGGCCATGCACCCTTCCCAGCGTCAAACCTTGCCACGCCCTATGGGTCCCGACTTTCGTCGGGATGAGCGGAGTTCAAGGGGGATTCCGGTTGAATCCAGACCTTAGTTCGGCGGCGGCTGGTTGGTTTCCTCGGGGGGTGGAGGGCCGCTGTCGCGCAGGGGGGTGACCTTGGCGGGTTCGCCGTTGCCCTTGAAGTGGAGCAGCACCGGGCCGGTGTCGGTGTCGGCCTTGCAGTCGATGGCGTCGACGTCGTTCTGGGTGTCGCCGTAGGCCAGCCGGCACTCGCCCGTGGCGGGGGTGCGGACCCCCTCCTTGCCCTGTTTGGTGCGCACGACGCTGTCGGCGGTCAGGGTGTAGAGGTGGGCCTGGGGCCGGGCGTCCTGGTCGCCGGAAAAGCCGATGGCGCCGATGTCGGTGAAGACCGAGAAGCTGGTGCGGCCGTTGTTGTTGAAGTGGAAGTAGATCACCCGGTCGACGATCAGGCGCGCGCCGCTGATGGTGATCTCGCCCGAGCCCGGCACCACGGCCATGACGCTGCCCGCGCCGGCGTCCTGTGCCTGCGTCTGGGCAGAGGGGGACTGGGTCGATTGGAGTTCGGGGTCGGTTTGGGCTTGGGCCAGGGGCCCCGCGGACAGGCTGGCCAGCAGGACCGCAGCCGCCATCATCATTCGTGTCATTCGGCTCGTCGCTCCATCGCCCGCCCAAACCAATGGCCGCCGATCACGGCGGATCGGCGGCCATCAGGAGGCCAGACTAGAGCAAAAGGCCAGAAGACCTAGGCGCGAAGCCCGGGCCCCAAGTCTTAGCGGCAGCGCGAGTTGTGCTTGCCGATCTGGTGGCCGGTATAGGCGCCCGCGCCGGCGCCGAGCAGGGTGCCGGCGGTGCGGTTGCCGCCGCTCAGCGCGTTACCGATCAGGGCGCCGCCGACGGTGCCGATGATGGCGCCCTTGGTCGCGGCGCTGTGACGTTCGGCCTGACAGCCGCGGCTGTTGGTGTAGGTGTGGCGATAGTGACGGTGATGCCGCGAGGCGGCGTCGGCGAAGCTGACCGGGGCCATGGTGGTGAGCACGGCGGCCGCGGCGCCGATCATGGCGATTGTCTTGCGCATTGGTATTCTCCTTCGAACTCGTCCGCTCGAACACCGCTAATGATCCGGCAAGGCGAAGGTTCCTTGCCAATGTCGGTTGGCCGACGGGTGTGGCTCTAAAGCTTCTCGCTGACCTTGATGGCCACGCGGCAGCCGGCGCGGATCACGGCGGCGAGCAGCGGATAGCCGGGCGCATCCTTGGCGCCTTCCTCGATGGCCTGGTCGCGGTGGGCCAGTTCGTCGTCGCGGAATTTGGTCAGCTCGGCGGCCAGTTCCGGATCGCGGTCCTTCAGCTCCTCGATCTGGCCGGCGTAGTGCTGCTCGATCACCGTCTCGACGGCCTCGGTGCAGGCATGCGCCGCCTTGTCGCCGATCAGGGCCGTGCCGGCGCCGAGGGTGAAGGCGGCGGCGCGCCACAGGGGCGCCAGCAGGGTGGGGCGAACGCGTTTTTCGGTGAGCAGGGCGTCGAAGCGGGCCAGGTGGACGGCCTCGTGGCGCTCCATCTCGGCCAGCTGGGCGGCGGTGCGCTCATGACCCTTGGCGGCCCCGAGCACCGCCTGCTGGCCGCGGTAGATGTGGACGGCGGCCATCTCGCCGGCGTGGTCGACGCGCAGGATCTCGGCCAGGCGCGCGGCCACGGCGCCGCGGCCCGGGCGCGGGGGCACGGGCTTTTCGGTATGGACGGGTTGGGGCGTGGCTGTGTCGGTCATGCGGGTTTCGGGGCCTTGCGCACGCTGAGCACGCTGAGCGCCGTCAGGATGACGGAGGCGAGCGCGTTCCAGCCGGCCATGGACAGGCCCAGGAAGACCCAGGCCGCCTTGTCGCACATGGGCGCGGTGACGGCGCGCGTGCCGTTGAGCATGGCGGCCAGGTCGGCGGCGGTGACCTTGGCGCCGCCGCCGGTGCAGGTGGTGGGGCCGGGCCACCACTTCCACTCCACGCCGGCGTGGAAGAAGGCGAGGCCGGCGCTGACCAGGAAGACCGCCGCCAGGAGCCAGCGGGCGGAGGGGCCGCGCAGACCGGGCGCGAACCTCTCCTGGGCCATCACCGCCAGGGCGAGCGGCATGGCCACCCAATAGACCTCGCGCTGCTGCAGGCAGAGGTGGCAGGGCGCCAGGTGGCCGAAGGTCTCGAAGGCATGGGCGACGGCCAGCATCGCGGCGGCGGCGAGGAAGGCCAACAGGGGCCAGCGCTTCAGCACGGGGTCGAGGGCGGTCATGGTCTGGATATAGCCGGTTGCGGGGCGGGTTCCATCCCTGGGCTAAGCGGCGATTGGGGCGGTGTGGTGACGCTTGGGGCGTGCTGGTGGTCGGATTCGGGGGCCGAGCTCGGCATTTGGCTCGGCTTTGGGCTTGGAAGGAAGAGAAGGCAGAGAGAAGAAGCGGAAGAGTTCGGCGCTTCGTGTGCGTTTCAGGTCTGGCGCTGGGTTGCATTCTCGGAGGCGCCGCGCGCCTCGTTGAGACCTGGATGTCTGAGGCGTTTGCTCAGGCTTTCCGCAGCCGCTGCTTCTTCCGCTTCTTCTATAACTTCCCTTCCTTCCAAGCCCAATGCGGCGTCAAAGCCGGCTCGGCATCGGTGGGAGAGAGCTAGCCAAACATATGCACCAGCTGGCGGATGCCCAGCAGGACCACCACGGCCGCCACGGCCACGGCGCTGAGCACCAGGGCCAGGCGCTTTTCCACGAATTCGCGGATCGGCTCGCCGTAGAACTTCATCAGGCCGGCCACCGCGAAGTAGCGGGCGCCGCGGATGATCAGGGAGGCGGCCAGGAAGAGGGGGAAGGAGACCTCCAGCAGGCCGGAGGTGATGGCGGTGAGCTTGTAGGGGATGGGCAGGGCCACCAGCAGCACGATCCACTGGCGCACGGCCTCGGCCCCGAGCGTGCCGCCGGCGTGGTCGAGGATCCAGCGGCCCACCGGCTTGAACAGGCTGCCCAGCAGATAGCCGGTGCTGCCGCCCAGCACGCTGGCCACGGTGGTGATCGCCGCATAGCGCCAGGCGCGGGCCCGGTCGGCCAGCACCACCGGCATCAGCATGACGTCGACCGGAATCGGAAAGAACACCCCCTCGCAGAAGGCGATCAGGGCAAGCCAGGTGACGGCGTGGCGCGAGGCGGCCAGGCGCATGACCCAATCGTAGAGGCGGCGTAACATGGTCTCTCGCTAGCAGCCGCGAGGGCCCTTGTCTCGCGTGCAACGCTTTCGGCAGATGGTTACATATGATACGAGCTTGCCGCGCCACACCGCCCCCCTTGAGGAGCCCCGCTCATGACCGCTTCCACGCCCGCCGCCGCCACTGAAACCGGCGCCCGCGACCTGTTCGACAACCCCCTGGGCACGGACGGCTTCGAGTTCGTCGAGTTCACCAGCCCAGAGCCCGAGCGGCTGAAAGGTCTGTTCGAGCTGATGGGGTTCACGGCGGTGAGCAAGCACCGCTCCAAGAACGTGCTGCGCTTCCGCCAGGGCGACATCAACCTGATCCTCAACATGGAGCCGGTGGGCCAGGCCGCGGCGTTCCGCGAGAGCCATGGGCCGTCCGCCAACGCCATGGCCTTCCGGGTCAAGGACGCGGCCAAGGCCTTCCGGATGGCCGTCGAGCGGGGGGCCAAGCCGGTGGTGGGGCCGGTGGGGCCGATGGAGCTGAACATTCCGGCTATCGAGGGGATCGGCGGGTCGAACCTCTATCTGGTCGACCGTTACGGCGCGTCGGAGATCTATGACGTGGACTTCGTTCCGATCCCCGGGGCGGAGGCGGCGATGGCGGCCAACAACATGGGCCTGACCTATCTCGACCACCTGACCCACAACGTCCATCGCGGCCAGATGGGCCATTGGGCGGGCTTCTATGAGCGGGTCTTCAACTTCCGCGAAATCCGCTATTTCGACATCGAGGGCAAGGTCACGGGCCTGATCTCCAAGGCGATGACCAGCCCGGACGGCAAGATCCGCATCCCGCTGAACGAGAGCCAGGACGACCACAGCCAGATCGAGGAATTCCTGCGCGACTACAAAGGCGAGGGCATCCAGCACCTGGCCTTCGGCTCCGACGACATCTTCTCGTCGGTGGAGCGCATGCGCGAGCAGGGCGTGAAGTTCCAGGACACCATCGACAGCTATTACGAGTTGCTGGATGCGCGGGTGGCGGGGCATGGCGAGAACACCCAGCGGCTGCAGGCCGACAAGATCCTGCTCGATGGCGCGCCCACCGAGGGCCAGGGGCTGCTGCTGCAGATCTTCACCGAGAACATGATCGGGCCGATCTTCTTCGAGCTGATCCAGCGCAAGGGCAACGAGGGCTTTGGCGAGGGCAACTTCAAGGCGCTCTTTGAGAGCATTGAACTCGACCAGATCCGGCGAGGCGTGGTGAAGGCCGACTAGGCGCCCAAATCCCTCCCCTCCGGCGGAGGGATGGGCCTAGGATCACCGCATGAAACGTCTGCTTCTCGCCTTCGCCCTGATCCTGGCCACCGCTTCGGTCGCCGCCGCCAAGCCGCGTCCGGGCCCGCCGCCCAAGCCGCCGCAGCCGCATTGGGCCATCGTCATCCACGGCGGCGCGGGGGTGATCACGCGCGGCAAGATGGATGCGCCGACGGAGGCCGCCTACCGCAAGTCGATGAGCGAGGCGCTGGCGGCGGGCGAGACGGTGCTGAAGGGCGGCGGCACGGCGCAGGACGCGGTGGAGACGGTGATCAAGCGGCTGGAGGACGATCCGCTGTTCAACGCGGGCCGGGGCGCGGTGTTCACGGCCGAGGGGCGCAACGAGCTGGATGCGGCCTTCATGGACGGGCGCACCCTGTCGGCGGGCGCGGTGGCGCGGGTGACGCGCACGCGCCATCCGATCTCGCTGGCGCGCACGGTGATGGCCAAATCGAAATATGTGTTCCTGACCGGCGAGGGCGCGGACCAGTTCGCCAAGGACAACGGGCTGGAGATGGTCGATCCGTCCTTCTTCTTCACCGAACGGCGTTGGCTGGAGCTGACGCGGGAGCTGAACGAGCAGCATCTGGTGATCCCGCCGCGCCCGGCAGGGGCGCCGCAGTTGAGCGAACTTTCCGGGGTTCAGGCGGACGACCACCGGTTCGGCACGGTGGGGGTGGTGGCGCTGGACACGCATGGCGACGTGGCGGCGGGCACCTCGACCGGCGGACTGACGGCCAAGCGCTGGGGCCGGGTGGGGGATTCGCCGATCATCGGGGCGGGAACCTATGCGTCCAACCAGTCGTGCGCGGTGTCGGGCACGGGGACGGGGGAGTATTTCATCCGCCTGACGGTGGCCCGCGAGATCTGCGCCCTGGTTCAATACAAGGGCATGCCGCTTCAGAAGGCGGCCGACGAGGTGATCCAGAAGCGGCTGACCGCCATGGGCGGCGATGGCGGCATCATCGCGGTGGACCCGGCGGGCCACATGGCCTGGAGCTTCAACACCGAAGGCATGTACCGCGCCAGCGGGGCCTGGAACCAGCCGGACCGGGTGGCGATCTTCAAGGACGAGAAATAGCGATGGCCAAGGGCAACTGGATTCCGGTTCGCGGCGCGCAAGGCGACCATAGCCGCCAGGCGCATGCCGACCTGCCGGAAGGGACCTATGAGCGGGAGATGTCGAAGGAGGGCTTCTTCGGCCCCGCCGCCTTCCTCTATCACCGCCGCCCGCCGACCAGCTGGGTCAGCTTCGAGGGGCCGCTGCGGCCGCGCGCCTTCGACCTCAATGGGCTGAACGAGGCGGCGGGATCGCCCTGGGCGGCGCCGGTGGTGCTGCACAATGCGGCCACCGAGATGCGGTTCTGGAAGCTGGCGGCGGCGATGCCGGCCTTGGCGCGCAACGCCGACGGCGACCAGCTGCTGTTCGTCCACGCGGGGTCGGGCGATCTGTTCTGCGACTTCGGACGGATTGCCTATGGGGCCGGCGACTATCTCTATCTGCCGCGTGGGACGATGTGGCGGCTCTCACCGCGTGAGCCGACGTCGGTGTTCATGATCCAGGCGACCAACAGCCACTTCACCCTGCCCGACAAGGGGCTGCTGGGCCCCCATGCAGTGTTCGATCCGGCCATGCTGGACACGCCGGTGATGGACGATGTGTTCCGCGCGCACCAGGCGGAAGAGGGGCTATTCCCGGTGGAGATCAAGAAGCGTGGGGCGGTGTCGGTGGCGACCTATCCCTACAACCCGCTGGACGCGGTGGGCTGGCATGGGGAGCTGGCGCCGGTGCGGCTGAACGTGTCGGCGATCCGGCCGGTGGTCAGCCACCGCTACCACCTGCCGCCGTCGGTCCACACCACCTTCCTGGCCGAGCGGTTCGTGGTCTGCACCTTCACGCCCAGGCCCTTCGAGACCGATCCGGGGGCGATCAAGGTGCCGTTCTTCCACAACAACGACGATTTCGACGAGGTGCTGTTCTACCACGCGGGCGACTTCTTCAGCCGCGACAACATCGATGCGGGGATGCTCACCTTCCACCCGTCGGGCTTCACCCATGGGCCGCATCCCAAGGCGCTGAAGAACATGTTCGTGCAGCCCAAGGCGGCGACCGACGAATACGCGGTGATGATCGACACGCGCGACCCGCTGGAGGTGGGAGAGGGGGCTTCCGCGGTCGAGAACACGGCGTATGTGGACAGCTGGAAGACGCGGGACTGACGTCCACCAAACCCTCCGCTCATCCCGGCGAAAGCCGGGACCCATAGGGCGGGTGAACCGCTTCGAAGCTTGAGCGATAGTTCATGGTATGTTCTCATGCGCCATGACCTTCTACGTCTATATGATGGCCAGCGCGCCGGCGGGGACGCTTTACACAGGTTCGACGGATGATCTCTGCCGCCGCGTGGTCGAACATCGTGACAAGATCATGCGGGGCTTCACCGCACGCTACGGCGTCATCCGCTTGGTGTGGTTCGAGCCTCACGACACACGCGAGAGCGCGTTCCGCCGTGAGCGCCGGATCAAGGATTGGAACCGGCGATGGAAGATCGAGCTGATTGAGCGGCAGAACCCGCATTGGGAAGATCTGATCGCGACGCTGGAGATCGGCGACAATGCCGAAGGATTTCTGCGACGCATGGAGAAGGCTCCGCGAGCCGTCGCGACGGAGTGAAGCCTTTGATGCCCTATGGGTCCCGGCTTTCGCCGGGATGAGCGGAGTATATTATGGGGCATGGCGATCCCTGCACCCGTTCCGGAATCCATAGACCTCGCCGAGAAGTTCGCGAGCTTTTCCGATCATTGGCGCCCCAAGATCGCCGCCGAGTTGAACGGCCAGACGGTGCGGCTGGTGAAGGTTCAGGGGGTGTTTCCCTGGCACAGCCACGCGGACGCCGAGGAGATGTTCCTGGTCTGGAAGGGGCGGTTTCGGGTGGAGTTCCGCGATCGGGTGGTTGAGCTGGACCCGGGCCAGTTCGTCGTCGTGCCGCGCGGGGTCGAGCACCGCACGGCGGCGGATGCCGAGGCCGAGGTGATCATCTTCGAACCGGCGGATGTGGTGAACACCGGCGACGCGGCGGCCTCCGAATTCACCGCGCCGATGGGCGTGAAGGTCTAGCAGATGAAGCCGCCGTCGATGGTCAGGCTGGCGCCGGTCATGAAGGCGGATTCGGGCTTGATCAGGTAGGCGACGAGGCCGGCGATCTCGCCCGGATCGGCCAGGCGGCCCAGGGGGACCAGGGCCTTGATGTGGTCGATCATGGCCGGGTCGGAGGTCATGTCGGTGGCGGTGGGGCCGGGCTGGACGTTGTTGACGGTGATCTTGCGCGGCGCGAAGTCGAGGGCCAGCCCCCGGACCAGGGCGGCCACGGCGGCCTTGGTCATGGCATAGACGCTGCCCCCCGCGATGCCCGTGCGCGCGGCCGTGTTGCTGCCGATGGTGATGACGCGCCCGCCCTCGGACAGGTGGGGCGAGGCGGCCTGGATGGCCACGAAGACGCCGCGCACATTGATGGCCAGCATGCGGTCGAAGTCGGCCAGGGCGAAGTCGTCGATCAGGTCGATCTGAAGGACGCCCGCGTTGACGACCAGCACGTCCAGCCGTCCAAACCGTTCCACCGCCTTGACCACCGCCGCCTGGAGCGCGACGGCGTCGGCGCTGTCGGCCCGGAGGGCCAGGGCGTGGCTTCCGCCGGCTTCGACCTGGGCGGCGAGATCGGCGGCCGGGCCGGGTGAGGCGGCGTAGGTGAAGGCGACGTCCAGGCCTTCGGCGGCGAGGCGGCGCACGATGCCGGCGCCGATGCCCCTGGAGCCACCGATGACGAGGGCGGTGCGGCGGGCGGTGTTGGTGGTGTCCGGCATGGTGTGGCTCCGTAGTTGACTGAATGGTCCAAAATGAATCACGCGAGTGGCGCGGTTTGGCAGGCGGCGGTGTATGGGGTCAGGCCGCCCTTAGTCTCGCGACGGCGAAGGCGGCGGTTTCACGGAGCGCCTCGGGCGAGGCGCCGGCGCGGGCCCCGACCCGGATGCCGGACATCAGGGTCTCGATCAGGGTGGCGGCGGCCTCGACATCCAACGAGACGAGGGTTTCGCCGGCCGACCGGGCGGCCTGAAGCTGGGCGATGAGGGCGCGGTGCAGGACGCTCTCGGAGCCGGCGCGCAGGGTGGCGAGGTCCGGATCGTCGGCGCCGAACTCGCAGATCGCGTTGACGCCCATGCAGCCCTTGGCCTGGAGGCCGGCCTCATCGGGGATCAGGCCCAGCAGCATGGCTTCGATGCCGGCGAGGGGAGAGGCGGCGGACTTCAGCCGCTCGAGGTGGCCGGCGATGCTGCCGCGCTGATAGTGGGCCAGCGCCTCCAGATAGAGGCGACGCTTGTCGCCGAAGGCGTCGTAGAGGCTCTGGCGGCCGATCTTCATGGCGCCCAGCAGGTCGTCGAGGGACGTGGCCGCAAAGCCCCTGTCCCAGAAGACGTTCATCGCCCGGTCCAGCGCGACGTCGCGATCGAATTCCCTTGGCCTGGCCATGACCTTATCTGGGCGTTACGGACCAAGTAGTCAAGAATGATGGAGGGGAATTTCGCCACTGGACCGCCGCGCGCCGCCGTCCGAAAAGGACCCATGTCCACGACTGACCCCGACCTCCAGGCCATGGCCGACGATGAAATCCTGCGTGCGCTGACGCTGAGCTGGCGCGACCTGTCGCGGGTCACGCCTTGGGGCGACACCTTCGACGGGCTGACGCCGGGCGGGCGCGAGGTGCAGGTGGAGCGCAACTACCTGTGGAAGGACCTGGAGGGCGGCGACATCCTGGTGGAGGTGGTCGTGTTCGCGGGCCCCTCGCGCTACGATCAGGGCGCGCGGGCCAGCCGCACCCTGAAACGGGGCGTATAAGCGGCGATTCCCTGTGGGCGAGCATTGCCCCGACACGACTCCCCGGTTGCGTTAACCATATTGCGTAGCATGATGGGCGGGGTTGCCCCGGCGCGTTCGTGGGTAGGGGAGAGGGCTTATGTATCCGGCAGACTTTCCGAACGATCCGCCGCCCCTGATCGACCCCACCCTGCTGGTGGCGCTGATCCTGGCGATGATCGTGCTGATGATCGTGTCCTTCGCGGCGGGCCGCCAGCTGGGCCAGCGCCGCCGTCTGGGCGACGCGGGCGACGTGCCCAAGACCATCCACAAAGCCATCGCGCGGCGCGCCGCCATGGCCGCCGCCGCGCCGTCCAACCTGCTGGTCGCGGCCACCGCGCGGCTGGTGGAGGAGATCCACACCCGGCTGGGCGCCGCCATCGCCCTGGGCGCGCCCAGCGGCAAATACCTGAAGGCGATGATGGACGCCCTGAAGGCCGAGGCCGATCCGGAGGAGGCCAGGCGCGCCGCCGAGAAGGCCGCAGCCGACCACGCCAAGGATCATCACGGCGCCCACGCCAGCCACGACGGCGAGCATGACGAGGACGAAGACGCCGACCTGGCCGTGCTGGAGACGATGAGCGCGCCGTCCATACACATCCGCACCAAGGGCCCGATCATCTTCGCCGCCGACCGGAACAGGAAGAAGCTTCGCAAGGACGACCACCACAAGCCGCCGGAAGAGCCCAAGGACCCGAGCTACAAGGACGCCATCCGCACCGTGCGCCAGGCCGTGGCCGACTTCTCCGACCATTGGAGCCGCACCGAGACGCTGCGCGACCTGGAACGGCTGCAGAAGCAGATGCTGGATACGCCGGAACTGGCCAAGGAGCCGCTGCGCGACGACTAGGCAGTCCTCCGCTGATCGCAAAGCGAACGAGGGGAGGTGGCGCGAAGCGTCGGAGGGGACGTCCTTGCGGCGTTCCTGGAGAGGGCGGCGGATCGCGTGAAGTGCGCCCCCTCCGTCCCTTTGGGACACCTCCCCCCGTCGTCGCTGCGCTCGCGTGGGAGGACTAGGTTGCCCCGCCCAATCCCCCGCGCTAATCGTTGCAGATGAAACTGGCTTCCTTGAAGTCCGGCCGTGACGGCCGTCTGGTGGTGGTCTCCAACGACCTCCACTGGTTCACCGACGCGAGCCATATCGCGTCCACCCTGCAGGCCGCCCTCGACGACTGGGACTTGACCGAGCCGCTGCTGCGCGGCCTGGCCGAGAGCCTGGAGCATGGCTCCGTGCCCCAGGAACGCTTCCACGAACACGAGGCGGCGAGCCCGCTGCCGCGCGCCTATCAGTGGGCGGACGGCTCGGCCTATGTGAACCACGTGGCGCTGGTGCGCAAAGCGCGCGGCGCGGAGATGCCCGACAGCTTCTGGACCGACCCGCTGATGTACCAGGGCGGCTCGGACGGGTTTCTGGGCCCGCGCGACGACATCCCGCTGAAGGACGAGGCCTGGGGCTGCGACATGGAGGCCGAGGTGGCGGTGGTCACCGGCGACGTGGCGTTGGGCGCGACGCGGGAGGCGGCGCTGGGCGCCATCCGGCTGGTGATGCTGGTCAACGACGTTTCCCTGCGAAACCTGATCCCGGCCGAGCTGGCCAAGAACTTCGGCTTCTTCCAGTCCAAGCCGGCCAGCGCCTTTTCGCCGGTGGCGGTGACGCCCGATGCGCTGGGCGCGGCCTGGAAGGACGGCAGGCTGCATGGGCCCGTCGAGGTCGAACTCAACGGCAAGCCGTTCGGCCAAGCCGACGCCGGCGTCGACATGACCTTCGACTTCGGCACGTTGATCGCGCACGCGGCCAAGACCCGGGCGCTGGGCCCGGGCTCCATCGTCGGCTCGGGCACGGTGTCGAATCGGGGGCCCGATGGCGGTCCAGGCAAACCGGTGGCGGAGGGCGGTGTAGGCTATAGTTGCATCGCCGAAGTGCGCACGGTGGAGACGCTGCTCGCCGGACAGGCGAAAACCCCCTTCCTGCGCCACGGCGACAGCGTGCGCATTGAGATGCGCGACGCCAAACGCCACTCCATCTTCGGGGCCATCGAACAACTGGTGGCGCCGGGAGGATGAAAAGGAGCCGGTCCTCGATGACCGCGAACGTGGCGCGCATAAACCAGACCAAGGGCGAGAGCCTGGTCCTGGACGACTATCTGCCCTACCGCCTGTCGGTGGCCTCCAACGCGGTCAGCAAGCTGATCGCGCGGGCCTATGAGGACCGTTTCGGCCTGTCGATTCCGCAATGGCGGCTGATGGCCGTGCTGGCTGAACAGCCCCTGACCCAACAGGCCATCGTCACCCGGACCGCCATGGACAAGGTGACGGTCAGCCGCGCCGCCCGCGGGTTGGCGATGCGCCATCTGGTGGGCCGAACGGCCCATGCGGACGACGGGCGCAGCCACCACCTGGCGCTGACCCTGGAAGGCCAGCGGCTGCATACGGAGATCGCGCCCTTGGCATTGGCTTACGAGGCGGCCCTGCTCAGCGGCCTGGCGCCCGCCGACGTGGCGCTGATGAAGCGGCTGCTGCTGCGGCTCGAGGCCGCCGCCGCGCGGCTGTCGGGCGAGGGCGGGGCCTAGGGCATTTTGTTGGTCTCGCTTGACCCAAACCCCCGCTCGTCCCCGCGCAGGCGGGGATCCAAACGGCTTGTCAGGACGCGCGCGGCGCTACGATGGCGTGCGTGGGTCCCAAGGGCCGACGCCTTTCCGGAGAGCCAGCTTGGATCCCCGCCTGCGCGGGGACGAGCGGAGTGGAGAGGCAGGCGCGACCGGCGTGAAGGGACGTCGCTCCGGGCCCCCTAATCCGGAAACGGCCGGGCGTCGGTCGGGCAGCTCTTCACGCGTGGCGGATGCAGGGAGATGCCGTTGCTCTGCCAGCACTCGTCGAACACCGAGCAGTAGCAGACGCGCACTTCGATCTGGTCGCGCGCCACGTCCATCCGCGACCAGACGGCCGCCCCCTCCGGCGTCTCCGGCAACACGAAGAAGGAGGTCTGCTGGCCGGCCATCATCACCGCCGGACTGACGGTGCTGATCAACAGGCCATGGCCATAGTGGCCGTCGTGGACCTGGGCCCCGCAACAGGCGACCAGGAAGGGCAGCACCTCGGGGGCGGGCTTGCCCTTGTAGAACATCTGCACGCTCTCGACCTTGGCCGGGCCCACGCCGCTGTTGATCAGGCCCAGGCGGATGACCCGCTTGCCGTCCTCCACCGTGGCGTTGCTATTGAAGTAGCGGACCATCGGCCAGGAGGCGGCGGTCAGCATCTTGTTCTGCACCTGGCTGTTCTGGACAGCCACCGCCAGCGACACCAGCGAGATCAGGATCGCCGCGCCGGCCACCAGCATGTCGATGACATTATGCCCCGTCTTGCGCGGCGTCGCGCTGGCGCCCTCGGGATCGACCTGGATCGGCGGTTCGGACATGGGTGGCGGGGCTCCCTTAAGCGGGGCAGTAGGGCAAAAGGCGGGAGAGGATCAAGGGGGCGGTTAGAGCCGCTTCTTGACGAAGGCTCTGCCAGACTTCGGCGCGGCTTAGGGGTTGGACAGCCTCTTGCGCTTCCCCTTTGACGCGGTCCGCCTTCGCTCTTCGAGCTACGGCGCGACAGCCGTCGCGTTGGCTGGCTTGCCGAGCCATAGTGCCGTAGGCGCGACGGCTGGTGCCCCCGGTCGGACTCGAACCGACACTCCTTGCGGAACCGCATTTTGAGTGCGGCGCGTCTACCAATTCCACCACAGGGGCCTGCGATGCCCTCTCATACCGGGCGGCGCGCGGAGAGCAACCCGGTTTGCGGGGATGTGTACGTCAGTTCTCGAGGTCGGACGCGTCGATGACCTTGACCGGAACGGCGCCCATCTCGCGCGGCAGGAGCGTTATCCCGCCGTTGGCCTGGGCCAGGGCGCGCAGGTCTTGCGCGACGCGGCCGACATTTTCACCGAACGCGCCGCAGGCGTTGCTGAAGGCCGTGCGGTGTTGGCCGCCGCGCGCCATGTCGAAGCTGTTGACGCGGCCGTCCATGCAGATCCCCTCGTCCAGGACATGGGGAAAGTCCGGGAATTCGGTCGCTGCGGCGTCTCGCTCCAAGGCCACGAGAGCGCCGGCGTCGAGGTCGACTGTCTGCGGAATGGACCCCATCAGCCGGCCGTGGCCATCGGCTGTCACGATCAGGGCCGCCCAGCCGCCCGGGCCGCCGGCTGAACTGGCGGCCCAGCGATAGCGGTAGGCCCGCGAACCGTCCGCGGTGCTTTCGGCCACCTGCTCGTAAAGGTTGCGCTCGGCGTCGTCGGCGGCGCGGGGCGCGTTGATGGCCGCGTCCTGAGCGGTCATGAGGGCAGGAGAAGGCGGTGTCGCGCAGGCGGCCAGGGCCGTCAGGGCCAGCGCCATGATCGCCGATCGCGTTGCCCTGCGCCTCACCCGTGTCATCGGCAGACAGTGCGCCATCTTTCAGCATCGTCAATGGCTGCCCGATCGGGCTGCAATCGGGGGCGCCAGGGCGCCGGCGATAGTCGGGGTTTTGACGGGCGGCGGGCGGCGGGGCAGGGTCGTTCAAAGACCGGGAGGCTGGATGTCTGGACGATCGATCCGCGGGCTTACGAACGACGCGCAGACGCTTGGCCGCCTGGCGGAGATCCTGTCCGAGACGGTGAGCGCAGGCGGGTCGGTCCACTTCATGGATCCGACGCCGATGGATGAGGCGCGGGCCTATTGGGCCGGGGCGCTGGCGGACATGGACGCGGGCGGGCGCATCATGCTCGGCGGTTACCTGGACGACCAGCTCGTGGGGACGGTGACCCTCTATCTCGACACCCCGCCCAACCAGCCGTTCCGGGCGGAGATCTGGAAGCTGATGGTGGCGCCGTCCGCGCGGGGGCGGGGGATCGCACGGGCCCTGATGATCGAGGCCGAGCGGCTGGCGGTGGAGGCGGGGCGCACCCTGCTGAACCTGGACACGGCGGTCGAGGGCGGGGCGTCGGAGCTCTACGAGCAGCTGGGCTGGGTGCGTGCGGGGGTGATCCCGGACTATGCCTTCAAGCCCCAGGGCGGGCTGGTCGGCACGGCCATCTACTACAAACGGATCGGCGGCGCGGCCTGACAGGCAGCCCCCTGGCGAAGGTCAAGGTTCCGGGGCAGGATGGCGGCCGCGTCTGCCCGGAGGTTCCGATGACCCGTCCGCATCCGTTGAAGGCCGCCGTCCGCGCGCTGGTCGTGGCCGCCGCGTTGGCGCTGGGCGCGCCCGGCCTGTCGGCGCCTGCGCTGGCGGCGGCGTCGGTCGCTCCGCACGACAATGACGACTTCAGCCGGCTGGTGGCCCAGGCGGAAGCCGACGATCCCGCCACCGACTTCCGGGCGCTGCGCTTCGCGTGGCTGACCAGCGCCGCCAAGAAGCGGGGCGGCGATACGCTGGCCTTGACCCAGAAGCTGGCCGGGGCGGTCCGCGCCCGCAAGGACGCCGAGGTGGCGGCGATCGCGCGCCAGATCATCGCCATCGACTACACCGACATGCGCGCCCACAAATACCTGCGCCAGGCCTGCGCGATCCTGAAGGATCAGGTTTGCGCCGACCATGAGCATTTCGTGGAGTTCGGCCTGCTGAAGTCGATCGTCGGGGTGGGCCGCGACGGCCGGTCCCTGGCCACGGCGTGGGAGGTGATCTCGATCCCGGAGGAGTATTTCATCGTCGAGATGGCCGGCCTGCGCTCGTCGCAACAGGCCTTGGTGTTCGACAACGACAAGCCCTACGACGTGCTGACCGTGACCACCGAGGACGGCAAGACGATGAGCGTCTATTTCGACATCGCCGCCTTCTTCGGCCACGAGCTGGAGTAGCGCGATCAGGATCGTCGTCTCCTACCGCCGCGCCGACGCCGCCGCGATCACGGGCCGCATCGTCGACCGGCTGACCGCCCGCTATGGCGCCGCGTCGGTGTTCATGGACATCGACGCCATCCCCTATGGGGTGGATTTCCGCGACCATATCCAGGCCATCCTGCAATCGGCCGACCTGCTGCTGGCCATCATCGGACCGAAGTGGGTCGGGGAGATGGACGACGGCCACCTGCGCATCATGGAGCCCACCGATCCGGTGCGCGTGGAGATCGAGACGGCGGTGCGCCAGAAGCTGGCGATCATTCCGGTGCTGGTGGATGGGGCGGTGGCCGTGAACGAGAGCCAGTTGCCGGACGAATTGAAGGCGTTGGCCTATCTGAACGCCGCCACGGTGGCGACGGGGCGCGACTTCCACGGCCATATGGACCGGGTGATCGCCGCCATCGACCAGATCGCGCCGGGGGCCGCGGAGGCCGTGCCGGTGCGTGGCCCGGCGACGCCCGCCCAGGCCGGGGTGACCATCCAGCTGAACCGCGACCAGTTGTTGAGGCTGGGCCCGCTGGCGGCCGTGCTGATCCTGCCCTTCGCCGCCGCGCTGGCGGTCATGGCCCCGCCCGAGCCCGGGGGCGCGGCGCCGATCACCGCCATCTTGGTCGGGGCGGCGGTGGCGCTGTCCTATCAGCTGCTGGAGCGGCTGGGACCCGTGGCGCGCCGCTGGCTCACGGGCCTGGCCATCGCGCTGACCGTGGTGTCGGCGGCGGGCTATCTGGCCGGGGTGTCGCTCTACACCTACGAGACGCCCAAGCACGACCGGCTGTTTGCCCGGGGCACGGAATGCAGCGCCGACGCCAAGGCCGTGTTCGCCGCCAAATGCCCGGCGCTGGGCCCCGACGAACTGGCCAGCGCGCAGTATGAGGCGGGCTATCTGTGGACCACCAAATCCATCGGCCTGGTCGAGGCGGGCCTGGCGGCGTTGTGGTTCGGGGCGTTCTTGGGCTTGAGCGCGCTGGTGGCGGCGTTTCTGCCGGCGCGCCACAAACCCTGAGGTTCAATCGGATCGATCAAGGTGGGGGCCGGCGCCGCTAGATCGACCACGAAGGCACGAAGTCCACGAAGGAGAAGGGCAAAGGTTCAAGGCGGGCGGCTACCAGCCCCGCCCGCGAAGCGGGCCATCGTCCAATCTCCGACACCTGCCGCCGGCACGACCTCTTCGTGACCTTCGTGCCCTTCGTGCCTTCGTGGTCCAACTTTAGGGCCCGCGCGCCGCACAGCCTCAAAGGTCGATCCACCCTCACGGCTTGCTGAACACCACGCTGGTCGATGTGCCCAAATCCCCGAAGCGCAGCGTGCCGCGCTTTATCGCGCCGTCGGGCCAGCGCGCGACATAGGCGTAGTCGCCGGCCACCTCGGTCACCGAGCCGCCGGGAGCCTCGCGCCAGCGGTCGCACTTGTTCGGGTCGTCGGGGTTGATGCCCCGGGCCGAGCAGAGTTTGTAGAAGAACAGCGGGATGAAGGAGACGGTGCCGCCCCGGGGGCTGGTGGTGACGCTGATGGAATTTTCGCCGGCGCCGCAGCCGCCCTCGATGATGATGTTGGCCAGGCGCAGGCCGGGATGGGCCCTGCGGTAGGCGCGCAACGCCGTCTTCAGCTTGGTCATGAAGCGGTCGCGCGCGGCGCCCTGGTAAGAGCCGAAGTCCGGATCGGTGTCGGACCAGACGTCGCTCTCCTTGGGCGCCTCGGCCAGGCGCTCGGCCTCATAACGGGCCAGCAGCGGGCCCCAGACGGCGGGCGGATAGCCGCGCGCCTTCAGCTCCTGCGACCAGGTGACGACCTCATAGGCCAGGTCGACCTGATAGGTGGCGCGCAGGGAAAGCTCGTCGGCGCCTTCGCCGTAGCCCATATATCCCGCGCCGTTGTTGCAGAGGTAGAGGTCGTAGGGGCCGGACTGGTCCTCCCCCTCCGCGCGGCGGGCCTTGGTCTCGGCCGCCAGCATCGGTCCGAACACCTGCTTGAAGGCCGGATACTGACCGTCGTTGCTGGCGCGCAGTTGGGCCGAGAGGGTCGGCGCGGGGCCCCCGGCTGGCGGCTCGGCGGCCTGGACCAGCACGGGCGAGGCCATCAGGGCGATGAGGCCGCCGATCAGGGCAAGGCGTGGCAAGGGTGTCATGCGGCGTCCCCGGTTTTCGCCCGCGATGCGGCCACGGTTCGGCGGGGGCGTCAACGCCCGGAAGGGGGCGCCCAGCCAGTGGTTGGAGCCACCGTCCGGTCAAGGTAGACACCATCCCATGACGGTCGACATCTCCCCCTTCCACGCCATGTTCATCGGCCGCCTCGCCCACAAGCTGAAGGCCGAGGGACGTTCGATCATCCATATGGAGTTCGGCCAGCCTTCGACCGGCGCGCCCGCCGCCGCCATCGCCGAGGCGCATCGGGTGCTGGACCGCGAACCGGGCAACTACTGGGAAAGCCCGGCCCTGATGGCCCGCATAGCGCGCCATTATCACGACAAGCACGGCGTGGAGATGGCTCCGGCCCAGGTGGTGCTGACCTGTGGCGCCTCGCCGGCCCTGGTGCTGGCGTTGACGCTGTCGTTCGCGCCGGGCGACCGGGTGGCGCTGGCCCGGCCGGGCTACGTCTCCTACCGCAACACCCTGCGCGCCCTGCACATGGAGCCGGTCGAGATCGCCTGCGGGCCGGAGACCCGCTACCAGCTCACCGCCGACCTGGTCGAGCGTGAGGCCGGGCCGCTGGCCGGGCTGATCGTGGCCAGCCCCGCCAACCCGACCGGCACCATCATCGCCCGCGACGAACTGGCCGCCATCGCCGAAGTTTGCCGGCGGCGGAAGCTGAAGATCGTATCGGACGAGATCTATCACGGCCTCAGCTACGGCGAGCCGGCCCACTCCATGCTGGAGTTCGAGCCCCGCGCCCTGGTGGTCAACAGCTTCTCCAAATACTTCAGCATGGTGGGCTGGCGGCTGGGCTGGCTGGCCGGGCCGGCGGACCTGGCCGAGCGGGCGCGGGCCTATATGTCCAACTTCTACCTGACCCCGCCCTCGCTCAGCCAGCATGCGGGGCTGATCGCCATGGACTGCGAGGCCGAGCTCGAGGGCCATATCGACACCTATCGCAAGAACCGCGAACTGCTGCTCGCGGCTCTCCCGGACCTGGGGCTGAAGTCCATCGCCCCGCCCGACGGCGCCTTCTACATCTGGGCCCACATCGGCCATCTGACGCGCGACAGCATGGCGTTTTGCGAGGGGTTGCTGCGCGATACGGGCGTCGCCACCGCGCCCGGCGTCGACTTCGATCCCGAAGTCGGCCACGAATATATGCGCTTCAGCTTCGCGGAATCGACCGCGCAGATCGAGGAGGCCATCCGGCGGCTGAAGCCGTGGTTCGCGGCGAAGGCGGCGTTGGCCAGTTAGGTTAAGCCACCCCAACTTCCGCTCGTCCCCGCGAAGGCGGGGACCCAAGCGGGCGCGGCGGATTTTCTCAAAGCCCGCTCACAACCACGGACTCAGCTTGGATCCCCGCCTTCGCGAGGACGAGCGGATGAGGGGAAGAGGCCGGGGGCTATACCGCCTCATTCCCGAAGATCACCGTGCCCGAGGCCGCGAACATGCCGCCCACGCCGTGGCAGACGGAAATCTTGGCGCCCTCCACCTGGGCGGGGGCGATGCCCCGCATCTGGCGCACGCCTTCCTGCAGCGCATACATGCCGTACATGCCGGAATGCATGTAGCTTAAGCCCCCGCCGTTGGTGTTGAGGGGCAGCTTGCCGCCGGGGGCGGTGAGGCCGTCGCGGTAGAAGTGTTTGGCCTCGCCCGGTTCGCAGAAGCCGAGGTCCTCCAGGCCATAGAGGGGCAGGTGGGCGAAGGCGTCGTAGATCATCAGGTGGTCGACGTCGGCCTGGCGGATGCCGGCTTCCTTGAAGGCCAGGGCGCCGGAAACCCGGAAGGCGCGCGAGGAGGTGAAGTCCTCCATCTGGCTGATCATCGGGGTCTCGGTGCTTTCGCCCGTCCCCAGGACGTAGACGGGCTTTTGGGGGAAGTCCCTGGCCCGCTCGGCGCTGGTCAGGATGAGCGCGCCGCCGCCGTCGGTCACCAGGCAGCACATCAGCTTGCGGAAGGGCCAGGCGATCATCTCGCTGTTCAGCACGTCGTCGAGGCTCAGCGGATCGCGGTAGCTGGCGCGGGGGTTCATGGCCGCCCATTGGCGCTGAACCACGGCGACGCGGGCCAGGTCTTCCTCGGTGACGCCGTGGGTCTGCATGTAGCGAAGGGTGGGAATGGTGAACATGGTGGGCGGGCCGCCGATGCCATAGGGGACCTCGAACTGGCCCTGCAGGCTGGCCATGTTGCGGGCGAAGCGGCTGGCGCCCACCCGTGAGCGCCCCGACTCGCCGTGGGTGATCAGCACGTGGTGCACAGGCCGGACGCGATGGCGGCGGCCGCGTGGCGGACATGCAGCATGAAGGAGCAGCCGCCCACGGCGGTGCCGTCCACCCACTTGGGCGTGATGCCGAGATAGTGGGCGATGGCGGTGGGGTTTTCGCCGGCGGTGGCGACCCCGTCGATGTCGCAGGGTTTCAGCCCCGCGTCGGCCAGGGCGTTCAGCGCCGCGTCGGCGTGCAGGCCGATCACCGACAGTTCGGGGATCTTGCCCATGCGGGTGGTTTCGGCGGCGCCGACGACGGCGACGGATCCGGGTTTCATGATCCTAGACCCCCGCCGGCTTGAAGAAGGGCAGGGCGATCTCGCCGAAGGCCTCGAAGGTGACGGTGAGCGGCATATCGAGCTTCAGCGCCTCGGGTGTCTGGGGGCTTTCGACGATGTTGGTCATCATGCGCGGCCCCTCGGCCAGGGTGACCACGGCGATGGCGTAGGGGTCGGAGCCGAAACCGGGCGGCGGGCGGTGGTTGATCACATAGCTGTAGAGGCTGGCCTTGCCACTGGCCGCATAGACCTCGACGTCACGGCTGCCGCAGGCGGGGCAGAAGGGGCGGGGCGGGAAGTAGCTTCCGTCACAGCCGGTGCAACGCTGCAGGCGCAGTTCGCCCGCCTTGCAGCCCTCCCAGAAGTGGGCCGTCTCCGGCGTCGGGGTGGGCAGGGGCCGCTGGTCGTTGGGCATGGAAGCTCCGGACAGGCTCGTGGGCAGGCTCAAGCGAAAGCGTCGCCGTGATCATGCTCATCCGAACAACTGTTTGCCACCGCCAATTTCGGGCAATTGTCCGGGACGGTCGCCATCCGCCATCATCGCGACCAGGGCCGCGGCCACCTTGCGGGGATCGAACGGCTTCTGGATCAGGGGACAGCTCCGATAGGCCTCGGGCAGGCTGTCGCGGCTGTAGCCCGACGAGAAGATGAACGGCACGCCCTGGGCGGCCAGGGTATCGGCGACGGGATAGCTCATTTCACCGTCGAGGTTGATGTCCAGTACGGCGGCGTCGATGCCGCCCGCCGCGATCAGCGCCTGGGCCTGTCTGACGCTCTTGGCCGGGCCGGCGACCGTGTAGCCCAGCTCGTCGAGCAGGTCTTCGAGCAGCCAGGCGACGATCATCTCGTCCTCCACGATCATGACGCGGCGGGTCTTCAGGCGGCCGTTCATCAGCACCCGCCCCGGCCGAGCAGCAAGGGCATGGTGATCCGGCAGACCAGGCCGCCGGGCGCATAGTCCATCGACACCTCACCATCCAAATCCTGCGCCAGTCCGCGCTCGATAAGGCGCGATCCGAAGCCCCTGCGAGTGGGAGGCTCGACCGGCGGCCCGCCCGTCTCGGACCAGCTCAGGCGCATCCGGTCGCCGGCGGCGGCGGTCACGAGGGCGCCCACGATGGTAATCCTGCCGTCCGGCCCGCCCCGCAGGGCCCCGTACTTGGCGGCGTTGGTCGCCAGTTCATGGAACGCCATCGCCAGGCTGAGGGCGACCTTCGGCGGCAATCGCACGTCGTCGCCTTCGACGATGATGCGCGAGGCCGGCGGATCGTCGAGACCGAAGGGTTGCAGAATCCGCTCCAGAAGCTCGTGCAGGCAGATGACGTCCCAGTTGTGCCTCCCCAGCAGGTTGTGAGCCTTCGACAGGGCGAGGATGCGCGCCTCGAAGGCGTCGATCACCGCCGCGCTGGCGGCGCCCCGCAGGGTCTGGGAGGCGATCGCCTGCACGGTGGCCAGGGTGTTGTGCGTGCGGTGGTTCAGCTCATCGAGCAGGAAGTGCAGCCGCTCCTCCTCCTGCTTGTGCCGGGTCAGGTCCACGAAAGAGACGAAGTGCTCCACGGTCCGTCCGCCATGGTTCAGCACCGGGTTGATGAAGATGGCCGCCCAGAACCGGGCCCCGTCCTTGCGGCGGCAGGGGAGATCGAGGCTGGCTTCCGAACTCTCGGCGAGCGCCGCGGCAAGATCCGTCAGCGCCTTGAGTTCGGCGTCCGCGCCCGCGATGAAGCTGAAATTCTGACCCAGCACCTCCTCGCGGGCATAGCCGGTCAGGGCGAGGAAGCTGTCGTTGGCGAAGATGATCGGGTTTTCCGTCTTCCGGGCGTCGGTGAACACCATCGGCATGCGGGTGCTTTCGGCGGCCACCACGAAGGGCCCGAGGTCACGGCGGAATCCCTCGACCTCGGCTTCGGCGGTCTTTTGCGCGTTGGATTTGCTGACGATGTTCGGCATGGGCGTCCCATGAAAAATCGGGCAGCCGGAGCGGCGCAGGAATCTGCGCGCCAGGGACAGAAATCATTGCTCTCCCGCGAGGATGGGCCGCTGCAATGGTTGTTAACGTCTAGATTGAGTAATGGTTTCGCAAGGCGCAAAAACGGCTGTACCCCTTATGAATAAGACGTTTGAGAGTATCCGCCCGCCGTCCGGCCAGCCTTAATCTGCCGAAATATTATCGCATACGCGCGCGTCAAAGATTTCGCCGCGATTGCCGCCCGCGCTCCACGAAGGCCATCCGCCGGCGCATCGGCTCGTCGGCGGCCGGTCCGGCGGCGAAGGTGACGCTGTCGGCGTCCAGGGTCTTGCCGGTGGCGCGGTCGATCAGCACCGGCTGGACGATGGCGCCCGTCTGCACGTCGGCGACCAGGCTGGCCAGGCCCTCGTGCGCGAAATGGCGGTTGCCCCAGGCGCCCATGGCGATCAGCACGGGCAGGAAGTCACGCCCGCGCGCGGTCAGCACATACTCGTGGCGCGGCGGGCGTTCGCTGTAGAGCCGCTTTTCCAGCAGTCCGGCCTCGACCAGGCCGTTCAGCCGCCGCGTCAGCATGTTGGGGGCGATGCCGAGGCTGGCCTCGAACTGGTCGAACCGCGTCAGCCCGTGGAAGGCGTCGCGCAGGATCAGCATGCTCCACCACTCGCCCACCCGCTCCAGGCTGCGGGCGATGGGACACAGCATGCCGTCGAAGGATTTGCGTTGCATGGCCTCAAGCTAGTCGAGTGACTATTGTCTTGCAAGTTTGCTGCGCCTATGTGCTGACCCAGCGCAGGAGCTCCCCATGGACGTGCTTTCCGAAACCGCCCCCGGCCTCACCGCCCCCGGCCTCACCGGCCCCGGCCTCACCGGCCTGGAACAGCTGAAGGCCTGGCTGGGCAGCGGCCGACAGCCGGCCATCGGCGACACCCTGCAGTTCAAGCTGGTGGAGATCGAGGAGGGCGTGGCCACCTTCGAGGGCACGCCGGGCCTGCATGCCTACAATCCCATCGGCACGGTGCACGGCGGCTATGCGGCCACCCTGCTGGACTCCGCCTGCGGCGTGGCGGTGCATTCCAGGCTGCGCGCCGACCAGGCCTATACGACCCTGGAACTGAAGGTCAGCTATCACCGGGCCATGACCAAGGACACCGGGCCGGTCCGGGCCGTGGGCATGGTGGTGACCATGGGCCGCCGGGCCGCCTTCGCGGAGGCCAGGATCACCGACGCCCAGGGGCGCCTCTACGCCAGCGCCACCTCATCGCTGCTGGTCATGGACCGCTGAATCGCCCATTGAGGGGAATCAGTTGCCGCGAGCCGTGGCGAAATTTATGCTGCAGTGCGGCAACCGCACGGCAAGCCGCCCGTTGAAGATTGCGCACCCAGTGGCAGACCCCCCTCCAATGACCGAAGAACGCCGCCGCCCGATCCTGCGGTTGAAGAACCCGCCGGCCGCCAAGCCCGTCGTGGCCGCGCCGTCACGCTGGAAGTGCAAGCCCTGCGGCGCGATGGTCACCGTGACCGGCGAAGAGCCCGCGGACGACATCGTCCGCTGCCCGGCCTGCAACGCCAAGCTCGGCGTGGCCGGCGACTTCTCCAGCGATCCGCCGGAACTGTCGCGCCTGCGGGCCCGCCCGGCGGTTTAAGCGGGCTCTTCGGCCTGGCGCCGAAGTAAAATCGTCTTCAGCCTGCAGGCTAGGGAGAGAGACGTCATGAGCGGAATGGTCATCACCGGCGGGTTTGGCGTCCTGGGCTCCGGCCTGGCCGATGCGGCCCTGGCGCAGGGTTGGAAGGTGGCGCTGATCGATTTCGCCCCGGTCCCCGACGCCCGCGCGGCCATCGGCATCGGCGGCGTGGATCTGGCCGACCCTGAAGCCGCCGCGGCCGCCTTCGCCACCGCCCACGAGCGCCTGGGCGGCATCGACGCCCTGGTCAATGTAGCCGGCGGCTTTGCGTGGGAAACGGTGGCGGACGGCGACCTGGACACCTGGGACCGCCTCTACCGCATCAACGTCCGCTCCTGCCTGGTGGCCAGCCGCGCGGCGCTGCCCCACCTGCTGCAAGCGGGCGACGCTCGCATCGTCAACGTGGGCGCCAACGCCGCCACCAAGGCCGCGCTGGGGATGGGCGCCTATGCGGCCTCGAAGTCGGCCGTGGCGCGGCTGACCGAGTCCCTCGCCGAGGAGCTGAAGGGCAGGGTGACCGTCAATGCCGTGCTGCCCTCGATCATCGACACGCCGACCAACCGCGCCGACATGCCCGACGCCGACCACGGGGCCTGGGTGACGCCCGCCGACCTGGCCGCGGTGATCCTGTTCCTGGCCTCGCCCGCTGCCCGCGCGGTGACCGGCGCGCTGGTGCCGGTGACGGGCAAGGTTTAGCTCAAACCCTTCCGCTCATCCCGGCTAAAGCCGGGACCCATAGGGCCTATCGGGCTGGCCCTTCGGTTTGAAGACGGGCTTGAATGGCCCCTAGGTCCGTATCTTTCCGGCGAGTCACTATGGATCCCGGCTTTCGCCGGGATGAGCGGACGTGGGGGCTAGCGCGTCTTCGCCGCCAGACGCCGCAGCCGCATGGTGAAAGGCTCCTTCGCCGTCGCCGCCTCGGTCTTTTCGGCGGCGTCCAGAAGATCGACCCCGATCTCGCTGAACAGTTCGCGATAAGCCGCTGAAATCACGGCGCTCGCCGCCTCCACGCGCCGCGCCTGTTCGCGTCCGGCGGCGGTCAAGGCGATGGGCCTGCGCCGGCGGTCGGTGGGGTCGGACGTCGTCTCCACCAGCCCCGCCCCCTCCAGTTGGCGCACCAGCTTTATGATCAGCGGATGGCTGAGCCGGATGCGGCCGGCGATCTCGGTGACGCTGTGGGGCCCCTCGCGGTCGAGCAGCAGCAGGGTCGACAGCCCCCGCGCCGGCGCGCCGATGCCGGCTTCGGTGAGCCAGGCGGCATAGCCGTCCACGAACTGCTCGCTCATCCGCCGCAGCCTGTGGGCCAGGAAGGGCAGGCCCAGTTCGGTGATGAAGTCGGCGTCGCGGTCCATGGCCCAGGTCTAGGCGAGGGGCCGATGCGTAACAAGTTCCATGCCCGGTCCGGCCGCAATCGGGGGGTGCGTCACGGCTCAGCTTCGCGCCCGGGTATTGCGACCGCCCGCCGCAGCCAAAACGGCGCACATTAACCGAACCGTCGGACCCTGAGCGCCATAGTCCTCGCCAGTGTGGGGAAGTGAAGTCCTATGACGTCGTCCGCGGCCGTGCTTGTACCGCAACCGAAGCCTTCACGCGCGTCGGGGCTCGCGCCCGCCGCCCTGTCGGCCCTGGGCCTGGCCCTGGCGGTGCTGGCGCTGTCGTGGGTGTCGATCGAAATCCCCCGCGAACTGGGCCGCACCTCGCCCCTGTGGATCGCCAACGCCGTGGTCCTGGCGGTGCTGCTGAACACCGAGAGGCGCCGCTGGGCGCTGCTGCTGGCGGCCGGCGTGGCCGGCAACCTGATGGCCAACCTCCTGGCCGGCGACGGGCCGGTCCTGGCGGTGCTGTTCGCCTTCTGCAACGGGCTGGAGATCGCGGTCAGCGCGCTGATCCTGCGCGCCGTGGTCGGGCGCGAGCTGGACTTCTCGCGCGTGCGCCACCTGACGCTCTTCTGCCTGGTGTCGGGGATCGCCGCGCCGCTGGTCAGCGCCGCGATCGCCACCACCGCCCTGTGGCTCAACCGCGGCGCGCCCTTCCTCACCACCTTCATCACCTGGGCCGCCGCCGATGGCCTCGGCGCGCTGCTGGTCACGCCGACCATCCTGACCCTCTACCGGGCCAGCGGCCAGCTGGCGCAGACCCCCGTGCGGCCCCTGGGCCTGCTGTCCCTGGCCCTGCTGGCGGCGGTTTCGATGGTGGTCTTCACCAGCGGCACGCCGCTGCTGTTCCTGCTGCCGCCGCTGTTGCTGCTGGTGGTGTTCCAGATGGAGATGCTGGGCTCGGTGCTGGGGGTGATGATCATCGCCGCCGCCGGCCTGGGCGCCTCGGTGATGGGGCTGGACCCCGCCGTCGTCCTGGCCCCCACCGACACCGAACGGCTGCTGCTGGCCCAGGTCTTCCTGGCCGTCATGCTGCTGACCAGCCTGCCCACCGCCACCGTGCTGGCCCAGCGCCGGCGCCTGCAGTCGGAGCTGACCCAGGCCCGCGACCGCGCCGAGGCCGCCGCCGC
The DNA here is from genome assembly GCA_028291055.1 of Caulobacter sp. Lineage (GTDB taxonomy): Bacteria > Pseudomonadota > Alphaproteobacteria > Caulobacterales > Caulobacteraceae > Caulobacter. The sequence continues at coordinate 23,751 of JAQGIP010000078.1, read as the reverse complement.
CGAGGCCGCCGAGCAGTTCCGCCGCGCCCAGTTCGTGGAGGACGTGGCCCGGGTCGGCTATTTCCGCGTGGCGCGCGAGACCGGCTGCGTCACCTGGTCGGACCGAATGTTCGATCTGTTCGGCGTTCCCCGAGGCGAAATCCCCGACCTCGCCGCCTCCATGGCCGTCTTCCACCCCGATGACCGCGCGGCGGTGACCGCCCTGTTCAAGGGCGCCATCGAACGTGGCGAAGGCTATGAGACCGCCACGCGGCTGGTCATGGCCGACGGCGCCGTGCGCCACGTCTTCGGCCGCACCACCTGCGAGGTGGGCGCGGATGGAACGGTCCTTGGCCTCGTCGGCACCATGGTCGACATCACCGACATCAAGCAGGCCGAGGCCAAGGTCGCGGAGAGCGAGAGCGCCTTCCGTCGCATGGCCGAGAACGCCAGCGACATGATCCTGCGCATCGGCCTGGATGGGCGGATGCTCTATGTCTCGCCCTCCAGCGAGGCCATCCTCGGCTACACGCCGGCGGACCTGATGGGCAAGGTCACCTTCGGCTTTATCCATCCGGACGACGCCGGCGTCATGCTCGACGCCTCGTTGGCCTGCCTGCGCAGCGGCGGCAGGATTCTGCCCGAACGCATCCGCTACCGCGCGCTGCACAAGGATGGACGCACGCTGTGGCTGGAGGCGCGGCCCAACCCGATGATCGATCCCAGCACCGGCCGCATCCACGCCTTTACCGACATCGTGCGCGACATCACGGCGGAAGTGGCCGCTGAAGAGGCGCTGACCGAGAGCGAGATGCGCTTCCGCAATCTGGCGGAAAGCAGCCACGACATCATCGTGCGCGTCGGCATGGACGATAGAGTGACCTACACCTCGCCCTCCATCGGCCGGCTGGGCTACCGTGCCGATGAGCTGGTGGGCCTGAACCGCAACACCCTGGTCCATCCCGACGACCTGGCGCGCATGCAGGCCGGCGCCGCCGAAATGGCCCGCACGGGCCGCCCTCCCGCCCTGCGCGAGCGCGAGCACCGCATCCGCGCCAGCGACGGCGTATGGCGCTGGTTCGAAGGCAGCCCCTCCATCCTGCGCAACGACGCGGGCCAGCCTATCGAATACGTCACCGCCCTGCGCGACATCACCGAACGCAAGGCGCTGGAGACCGCGCTGGAGCAGGCCAAGGCCGTGGCCGAGGCGGCGGCCGCCGTGAAGGGCGAATTCCTGGCCAACATGAGCCATGAGCTGCGAACCCCGCTGACCAGCGTGCTGGGCTTCACCCGCCTGGCTCTGGAACAGCCGGAACTGTCGGACGCCAGCCGCGGCCACATCGCCAAGGCCGCCCGCGCCGGCGAGGCCCTGCTGACCACGGTCAACGACATCCTCGACTTCTCCAAGCTGGAGGCCGGCCAGGTCGAGATCCGCCCGCGCGCCTGCGACGCCGTCACGGCCTGCCGCGAGACGCTGGAACTGTTCGAACAGGCGGCCACCGAGAAGGGTCTGACCCTGGCCTTCGAGGCCGGCGAGGTTCCGCCCTCGCTCAGCCTTGATCCCGAGCGGCTGCGCCAGCTGCTGCTCAACCTGATCGGCAATGCGGTGAAGTTCAGCGACCGGGGCCAGATCACGCTCGGCGTGGGATGGCGGGCCGGCGACAGCCGCCTGACCGTGGAGGTCCGCGACCAGGGCCAGGGCATCGCCAAGGCCCAGCAGGACCTGCTGTTCAAGCGCTTCAGCCAGGTGGACGGCTCGTCCACCCGCCGGCACGGCGGCACGGGCCTGGGCCTGGCCATCTGCATGGGCCTGGCCGAGACCATGGGCGGCTCCATCGGCGTGGAAAGCGCCGAGGGACAGGGGGCGCGGTTCTTCTTCGAGATCACCGCCCCGGTGGCGGAGGTCCCGCATCAGGCGTCCGGCGGTCTTGCCGGTCTGACCGTGTCGCGCGGGGTCCGCGTGCTGGTGGCCGACGACCACGCGGTCAACCGCGAACTGGTCCGCGCCGTGCTGACGCCGATGGGCGTCATCCTCAGCGAGGCCGCCGACGGCGCTGAGGCGGTGGCGATGGCCGCCGCCGAGCCCTTCGACCTGATCTACATGGACCTGCGCATGCCGGTGATGGACGGGCTGAGCGCGGTCCGCGCCATCCGCGACGGCGGCGGGCCCAATGCGGATGCGCCGATCATCGCCTTCTCGGCGGGCAGCGAGGCGCTGGACGACGCCGGCCGCCACGCCGCCGGGTTCGACGGGGCGCTGGCCAAGCCGATGCTGCCGGCCGAGCTGCTGGCCATGACCATCCGCTTCACCTCGCCGGACATGCCGTTGCACGATGAGGACGAGGCCAGCGATGCAGCTTAGGTCCGGCGCGCCGCGCATCTTCATCGCCGAGGACGATCCCGGCATCGTCGAGCTGCTCACCGCGCGGCTGGAGGCGGCAGGCTATGAGACCCGCTCGGCCAAGAACGGCTGGCGGGCGTTGGAGGGCATCCAGGCCATGGTCCCCCATGCCGTGCTGCTCGACATCAACATGCCCGGCATGGACGGCTTCGCGGTGCTGACGGCGCTGCGCCAGACCCGTCACCTGGCCACCATCCCGGTGCTGATGCTCACCGCCCGGGGCGCGCGCGAGGACGTGGCCAAGGCCATCGGCCTGGGGGCCAAGGACTATCTGACCAAGCCCTTCGACGATCAGGAACTGCTGGGCCGGGTGGCGCGGCTGGTGCGCAAGCGCCCGTCCGGAGGCATGCCCCCGCCCACGCCTCAGGGCGGCGGCGGCAACGACGCGCTGATGATCTAGAGAGGTTTCCGGCGATGCGGGCCGCTGGGCTGACCTGCGTCCGGCGCGCCTGAATTCACCATCGCAAGATCGACCACGAAGGCACGAAGAACACGAAGTTCACGAAGAAGAGTATGCGTCCTCAGCGGCTGTGGACTACCACCGCCCGCGAAGCGGGCCTTACTCCCGTCGCACGACGCCCGACCTAGCCTCGGCGCCTTCGTGACCTTCGTGTCCTTCGTGCCTTCGTGGTCTAACTTTAGGGCCGTTGCTCACCAGCGCCCTGGCAAGGCAGGCCCGAACATCAAGTCGCGCTAACCCACCCGCTTGTGGAAGGCCGTCATCGTCGCCACGGGCAAGCCGAACAGGCTGATCCTCACCCGCTTCAACGCCGTGTCGGGCGACAGCAGGGTGAAGCGCGTGCGGAAGCGCGGCATGGGGAAGCCCGCGCCCGGGCGCACGGGGCGGCGGAAGCTCAGCACATAGTCGCCGTTCTCGATGCGGCCCATCAGTCCCGGGCCGGCCAGGGATTCGCTGGCCACATAGCGGCCGTCGACGCCGCGCGCGATCACCCAGCGCCAGGGGTCGCTGACCCCGTCCTCATAGTCGAAGGTCTCGTTGAACTGCACGGCGTCGCGGGCCGGCTCGGCCACGCCCTGGGTCAGGATCCGGCAGCGCCGCTGGCGCCCGGAAATCTCATGCACGACGCCATGGCCCTCCGTCCGCCCGACGAAGAAGCTTTGCGGCATGAATGTCAGGGGCGGTCCGCCCGTCTCACCGTCCAAACGTCAGTTCCCCACTGCGTCCCTCATAGAACCCTCTTTCAGGGCCGGGGGCGATGTCGCGGAATGTCGCGGAACAAGGTTATCGGAATGTTGCGATGACGGGCCCGATACGGACGGAGGCCGGAAAAAGGGGTTTCCCCGCGCGCCGGTTGGCGACAAGGTTTGGCCGACACCGGAAAGACGCCGCCCATGACCCGCTCCAACGCCCTGGCCATCGAGCCGCTGACCCCCGCCATCGGCGCCGTGCTGCGCGGGGTCAACCTGTCGGAGCCGGCTTCCGACGGGCTGATCGACGACATCCGCCAGGCGCTGCTCAAGCACCAGGTGATCTTCTTCGAAGGCCAGGACCTGACGCCGGCGCAGCAGAGCGCGTTTGCCCGCCGCTTCGGCGACCTGCATGTGCATCCGCTCTATGAGCGCGACGGCGGCAATCCGGAGATCATGGTCATCGACAACCACGTCGATAATCCCACCGACAACAACTTCTGGCACACGGACGTCACCTTCATCGACACCCCGCCGATGGGCTCGATCCTGCATGCGCGCCAGCTGCCGCCCACCGGCGGCGACACCATGTGGGCCTCGATGACCGCCGCCTACCGGGGCCTGTCGGCGCCGATGCAACGCTTCCTGGAGGGGTTGGAGGCCGTCCACGACTTCGCCTACGCCTTCACCGCCGACGGCATCGCCGGCTCCCAGGCCGGGCGCGAGAAGTATGAAAAGGCCGTGGCCGCCAACCCGCCGGTGATCCACCCGGTGATCCGCACCCATCCGGAAACCGGTGAGCCCTGCATCTTCGTCAATTCGGTTTTCACCCGCCGCATCAAGGGCTTGCGGAAGGAAGAGAGCCGGGCCCTGATGGCCTTCCTCAACACCCACATCCAGCAGCCGGAATATGTCGTGCGCTGGCGCTGGTCTCCCGGCGCCGTGGCCTTCTGGGACAACCGCAACACCCAGCACCGCGCCGTCGACGACTTCCTGCCCCACCGCCGCGTCATGCACCGCGCCACCGTGCTGGGCGACAAGCCGGTGTTCAAGGCGGCGGCGTGAGCCAAGGAACGCTCCTCCACGCCGAGGAAGTTTTCCAGATCCAGGGTGCCGTGTTCGAGGTGAACCGGCACATGGGCGCCGGCTTCCTGGAGGCGGTCTATCAAGAATGCCTGGCGCTTGAGTTCACGCTGCGCGGCATACCCTTCGTCCAGGCTCCGACGCTGTCGTTAGCCTACAAGGGCCAGCCGCTTCGCCAGACCTACCAGCCGGATTTCATCTGCTTCAACTGCGTGATCGTGGAGCTGAAGGCTCTGGCGGTGACGGCGCCGGCTCACCGGGCACAGGTGCTGAACTATCTGAAGGGGAGCCGCATGAAGCTCGGCCTGCTGGTCAATTTCGGAACGTCGCCGAAAGCAACCATCGAACGCATCGCGCTGTGACCACGCGAAGATAAGGTTGTCCACGAACCACACGAACCACACCAACGTGCTTCGACAGAGTCAGTGGACCGATCGAGGCGCGCTTGCGCGCGTGAAGACCGCGCCAAGGCCGGCGGGTCATCGTTGGTGTGGTTCGTGTGGTTCGTGGACAAATCTTGCGGGGCGGGCGGATACGCGGATATCCAAGGATACGCCAGGTGAGGAGCTGCCGATGACCACCACCGTCCACCCCTTTCTGATGTTTCAGGGCGCGGTCGCGGAGGCCGCGATGACGCTCTACACGTCGCTGTTCGACGATGGCGCGGTGCTTGAGATCACGTACTACGGGGCCGGCGGTCCCGGCCCGGAGGGCTCTGTCGTGCAGGCCGTCTTCCGCATCGGCGGCCAGACGGTGCGCTGTTCGGACAGCCCCGTGCCGCACGCCTTCAACTTCACGCCGTCATCCTCGCTGTTCGTGACCTGCGAGTCGCGCGACCAGCAGGACCGGCTGGCGACCGAGCTGTCGCAGGGCGGCGAATGGCTGATGGGCCTGGACAACTACGGCTTCAGCCAGCGGTTCGGCTGGCTCAACGACCGCTTCGGCGTCTCCTGGCAGCTGAACCTGCCCTGACCCTCAGGCCAGCCGATCGCGGATCATCCCCATGCCGGTCTCCAGGCATTGCAGGCGGAAGGCCGCGCGGCCGATGTCGCCGAAGCGTTCGCGCCGCACGATGGTTTCGCCGTTGCGCCGGGCGGTGGCGAACCAGACCAGGCCGGCCTCCTGGGGCGCATCCGGCGCCGCTTCGGCATAGCCGGTGACCGCGAAGCTGACGTCGGCCCGGGACCGGGCCAGCGCGCCCTGGGCCATCGCCACGGCGGCGGCCTGGGAGACCGCGCCATGGATCTTCAGCACCTCCGACGGCACGCCCAGCAGCTCGCACTTGGCCTCGTCGGTATAGGTGACGAAGCCGCGCTCGAAGGCGTGGCTGCGGCCGGGCACGTCGGTGAGCAGCGAGGCCATCAGCCCGCCGGTGCAGCTCTCCGCCGTCGCCAGCTTCAGGCCCCGGTCGCAGGCCTCACGCAGCACATGGTCGGTAAGGGTGTCCAGCGCCCGCGTCACCGCGGGCGCCAGGGTTTCGACGGCCGGCACTATTGGATCTTCTGGCCGTTGGCGCGCTTGGTCTTGGCCATCAGCTCTTCCTTGCGCGCGGCCATCTTGGCGCCCAGGGCCTCCAGGTCGAGGTCGGTCTTCTGGACGGCGGGGAAGTATTCGCCTTCCTCCTCCTCGACGTGGTGGGTGATCTGTTCGCCCAGCACCTTGATCTTGGCGTCGTAGAGTTCCTCGCCCACCTCCATGGCCTCGATCTGGACGATCAGTTCCTTGGCGCCGGCGTGCTCGACCACGGCCTCGTCGACCATGTCCTCCTGGTCGGCCTTCAGCACTTCGCGCGAGGCCGGATAGAAGTATTCCTCCTCGATCGCCATATGCACCTTCAGCGCCTGGCAGATCTGTTCCGACAGCTTGGCCTTCAGGGTGTCGGCCTCGGTCTTTTCATAGTCGTCGAACCAGGTCTTCACCTGCTTGTGGTCGGCCTTCAGCAGGGTGATCGCGTTGGTCGGCGTGGCCTTCTTGGCCGTCGCGCTGCTCTTGGATTTGCCCTTGGTGGTGTGAGTGGTCGCAGCCATCTGCCTGTCCCTTTCCTGTTGGAGCGGGTCCGCCCGCAGCCAGGAAATCCGGAACCGCGCCCAAGGTTCCTCCGTCGGGGACTTGACCTAGCGCCCGGGCGCGGCTGGTTAGCGGCATGACTTCGGCAACCGGCGCGCGCGTGATCGTGGCCGGGGCGGGCGTGACGGGTTTGACCGTGGCGCTGGCCCTGGCGAAGGCCGGCGCGCGGGTCACGGTCTGCGATCCGGCGCCGCTCGGCCGCAACGCTTCGGGTGTGGCGGCGGGCATGCTGGCCCCGGCCTTCGAGACGGCGCTCGATCCGCTGGCCGCCGGACATTTCGCCCTGTTGAAGGAAGGCCGAGACCTGTGGCCGGCTCTGGCCGATGAGATCGGCATCGTGCTCGACCGCTCCGGCGCCGTGGCGCGGGGCGATGCGGCCTGGCTGGCCAACGTCTCATGGCGCCTGGGCGCGGTCGGGGCCGAGCACATCGTCACCGACGACGGCGTTTTCTCGCCGGAGGATTGGCGGCTGGATTCAGGCACGGCTCTGGTGGCGCTGCGCGACGCCGCCGGCCGCCAGGGTGTGACGTTCGTGCAGAGGGATCTCCGGTGGCTGACCGGTGAGAGCAGCGGCATCCGGGCGGGCATCTACGACGACGAAGCCGAGGGAGCGCTTTGCGATGTGGTTGTCCAGGCCACCGGCTGGGCAGGGGGATTCGCGCCGGAGGCGGCGCATCTGACCCCCATCAAGGGCCACATCCTCAAACTGGCCCCGCTGATCCCGCCTGGCCCCGTCATACGCGGCGACGGCATCTATCTCTGCCCCAACGCCGACGCGCTGATCGTCGGCGCGACCATGGAGGCGGGCGTGGGTGACGCTCACATCGACCCGGGCCAGGTGATGGCCCTGCGCGCCGCCGGAGCGCGGCTCCTGCCTGAAGTCGCCAGGGCGAGCGCCAACGTGGAGGTGGGCGTACGGGCCACCACGCCCGACGGCCTGCCGCTGGTGGGACGCTCCGCTCTGCCGGGCCTGATCCTGGCCTCCGGCCTGCGTCGCAACGGCTGGCTGCTGGCCCCGCTGGTGGCGGAGATGGTCGCCGCCTGCGTGCTGGGCCGCGATCCGGGGCCCTGGGCCCACCTGTTCGACCCGCGCCGTTTCGACACCCCCGAGACCTGAGGAGGACCGCGATGTCCGCATTCTGGCCGACCGACGAGCAACAGGCGATCCGCGAGGGCGTGGGCCGAATCTGCGCGCGTTTCGACGACCAGTATTGGCGCGACACAGACGAGACGGGGAATTTCCCTGAGGCCTTCGTCGATGCGGTGGCGCAGGGCGGCTGGCTGGGGGTGGCCATGCCGGAGGCGTTCGGCGGCTCGGGCCTGGGCCTGACCGAAGCCGTGCATGTGATGCAGACCATCAGCCAGTCGGGGGCCGGCTATTCGGGCGCCAGCGCGGTGCACCTGAACATCTTCGGCCTGATGCCGGTGGTGAAGTTCGGCACGGATGAGCAGAAGGCACGACACCTGCCACGCATCATCGCGGGGCGGGACAAGGCCTGTTTCGCGGTCACCGAGCCCAACTCGGGCCTGGATACCGCCAGCCTCGAGACCAAGGCCGAGCGCACCAATAACGGCTACCGCATCACCGGCCGCAAGATCTGGACGACCATGGCCCAGCGCGCCAACAAGATCCTGATCATCGCGCGCACCACGCCCAAGGCTCAGGCGAGCAAGCCCACCGAGGGGCTGTCGCTGTTCTATACCGACTTCGACCGCGCCCGCATCGACGCCAGGCCGATACCGAAGATGGGCCGCAAAGCCGTTGAATCGAATATGCTTTTCATCGACGGCCTCGAGGTCCCGCAAGAGGATCTGATCGGTGAGGAGGGCCAGGGGTTCAAATACCTGCTGGCGGGCCTGAACCCCGAACGCGTGCTGATCGGCGCCGAGGCCGTGGGGCTTGGTCGGGCCGCGCTGGCCAAGGCCGCCGCCTATGCCAAGGAGCGCGTCGTGTTCGGCCGGCCCATCGGCCAGAACCAGGGCGTGGCCCATCCCCTGGCCAAGGCCTGGATCGAGCTGGAGGCCGCAGATCTGATGGCCTTCAAGGCCGCCGCCCTCTATGACGCCGGCCGCGACTGCGGGGCGCAGGCCAATGCGGCCAAATACCTGGGCGGCGAGGCGGGCTTCCGGGCCTGCGAGGCGGCGGTGCTGGCCCACGGCGGCATGGGCTATGCCAAGGAATATGACGTGGAGCGCTATTTCCGCGAGGCGATGATCGCGCGCATCGCGCCGGTCAGCCGCGAGATGATCCTCAACTATGTGGGCGAACGCGTCCTGGGCCTGCCCAAGAGCTATTGAGAAGACTTCGCATTTTGCCGTCCTTATTCATCGGATGGATACCAGCGGTACCCCAAACTCCACCGTGACGGGAGACGCGCCCCGCGCCGGCTTTGTCGGCGGGGCGGGTTGGAGGGGCAGAATGCTCACGGGATATTCGCGCTCGGCGGCCGGCGGCGGGGCCACGGCCGGCCGCTCCAACGACGGCCGCATCGGCCAGGCCATCGATGCCCATGAACGCTACGCCCGGGGCGAACCCGGCGGCATGCGCGCCATCATGCGGGGGCTGCAGCTGCCGGCCGCCGACTTCGCCGGGCGGCTGTTGAGCGAGGCGGACTTTTCCAACTGCAACCTGGCCGGCGCCAGGCTGGGGGCCATCACCGCCGAACGGACCGTCTTCTATTGCGCCGACCTGCGCGGGGTGGACTTGAGCGACGCCAACCTCAACGGCGCCGATCTGCGCGGCGCCAGCCTGCGCGCCGCCGACCTGACCGGGGCGCTGCTGGACGGGGCCGATCTGCGCAAGGCCATCCTGACCAAGCTCGACCTCTCCGGCGGCCACCAGATCGCGCCGACCACCACCACCGGCGAGGTGGCCGTGGACTTCTCCGACGCCTCCATGAAGGGCGCGCGGCTGGGCGGCGCGCGGCTGGAAAACGCCAGCTTCAAGGGCGCGGTGCTGCACGGCGCCGACTTCGAGGGCGCACGGCTGGACGGCGCGGACTTCGCGGGCGCGGTGCTGACCGGCGTGTCGCTGGAGCAGCTGAAGCTCTCCCGCGTGGCCTTGCGCGACTGCGTCACCGACCCCGACAAGTTCGCCTTCGACGCCCTGCCCAGCATCCGCGCGGTGCTGGAGATCGCCGAGAAGTGGGCGGCGACCAACGGCAAGGTGGGCCAGCCCGCCCGCCTGGACCGCGCCGACCTGCGCCCGCTGGCGGGACAGCTGGCCGGGGTCAGGCTGACGGCGGCCTCCATGGTCGACGTCCAGGCCATCGGCGTCGACTTCTCCCGCGCCCAGCTGCAGGGCGCCAACTTCGCCGGCGCCGACCTGCGCGACGTGGACTTCACCGACGCCGACCTGCGCGGCGCGCGGTTCGGCGGGGCGCGGCTGCGCGGCGCCATCTTCACCCGCGCCGACCTGCGGCCCCTGCCGCTGGCCAACGGCCAGGGCCGGCCCACCGACTTCGTGGGAGCCAACTACAACCCCGCCGCCCTGATGGACGCGGTGATGAGCTGAAACGCCAATTCCCTCCCCGGAATTGGGGAGGGAAGGGCGAAGGGCCGGATAGGGGACGGCGAGGTGAGGGATTACTCCCGCCCTTACCCTTCGCTGCCGCTTGCGCGGGTCCTATTGCGGAAGGTTGAAGCGGATGGGCACGCGCACGCTGGCGCCGTCGACCGGCCGGCCGTCCTCCGTCTGGGGGCTCATCTTGAAGAAGCGGGTGATCTTCAGGGCCGCCGCGCCGAAGCCCATGTCTTCCGGCGTCTCGGCGGCCACCGAACAGTCGCGCACCGTGCCGGCGGCGGTGACCTTGCAGTTGAGCGACACCGAGCCCGACTTGCCCAGGCGGCTGGCGCGCTCGGGGTAGACCGCATCCACCTGCTCGCCGCTCGGCAACTTGATCCAGTGGGGGGCGCCGATCACGGTGGGCGCCTTGGGTATGAAGGTCGGCGGCGGCTCGGGCGGGAGGAAATTGGGGGTATCCAGGACAGGGGGCGCCGGGCCGACGGGAATCACCGGAGGGGCGGTGAAGTGGATGTCGGACGGCGGCGCGGGCATGTCGCTCGGATGCGGCTGGCGAACCGCGACGACGGTCTTGGTCGGCGGGACCTGGACCGGCTTGACCTTCTCCCTACGCTGCAGGGCCAGGGGGATGGGATCGACCGTGGTGTCGACGGTCGCCGGCGGCGTCCCCGTATTGAAGTGGTGGGTGTAGAGGTACCAAGCGCCGGCCATGTGCAGGCCGATGGAGGCGGCGATGGCGACCCAGGCCACGGGGGACAGGGGCTTTTTGCCCTCGCCGTCGGGGATGTGGGGGGCGAAGGCCTCGAAGGTGTTGGCGCCGGTCATGGCGGGCTCCCGGGTTGATTGTGCGGTTGATATTCCGCCAGTTTCCGGGAATTACAAGAGTAAAAAAGTACATATGTAAAACAGGTGTTCGAGGCCGGAACGACCGATCTTAATGCGGCCTTAACCATGAAAATTTACCTATGACCCATGCCGGTTGATGGAATCCGAGGGGTCGTGGAGGCCGCAATCCAGCGTGCGTCGCAGGCGACGGGCGTGGACTTCACCTTCCTGATGGGCGCGGCCAAGCGCGAAAGCGGCTTCAACCCCCAGGCCCGGTCGGGCTCTTCGTCAGCCTCGGGCCTGTTCCAGTTCGTCGACCAGACCTGGCTTTCGACGCTGAAACGCCACGGGGCGAAATATGGCTACGCGCGCTACGCCGACCTGATCAACCAGGGCTCCGACGGCAAGTATTACGTCAACGGGGCCGAGGCCAAGAAGGCGGTGATGGCGCTGAAGCTGGACCCGCACGCCTCGGCGCTGATGGCCGGCGAGCTGACCTCCGACCACGCCAACTATCTGCGCGGCCGGGTGGGGCGCAACCCGACGGCGGGCGAGCTCTATGCGGCCCACTTCCTGGGGCCCCAGGGTTCGGCGCGGCTGATCGAGGCGGTCAAGGCCAACCCCGGCGCCAACGCGGCGGCGATGTTCCCGGACGCGGCGGCGTCGAACCATTCGATCTTCTACCGCGCCGGACGCGCGGCAACGGTGGGCGAGGTCTACGCCAACCTGACCAGCACCGGCGGCGGCGCGGCGGTGACCACCGGGCCCGGCACGGGCATGGGCGCCACCGACAACAGCGGCTTCATCCACTATGCCTCGGCCCGGCGTCAGGACCGCCAGCAGCAGCAACAGGCGCTGGTCGACCTGGTGCTGCGCGGGCCGCAGGACAGCGAGGACGGCAGTGTGGGGTTGCGGCTGACCGGCTCGCTGTTCTCTACGGAGATGCTGCGGGTGCTGTCTGACGACCACAAGCGGCGGCGGTAGGGGCTCGAAAACCCTCAATAATACTCCGCTCATCCCGACTCTCGTCGGGATGAGCTTAAGGTTGGGGGGGGCAGTTACCCCTGCACAGCAGACCCGGCCGCCAGCATGGCCGCGACCTGATCCTCGCCATAGCCCAGTTCCGCCAGCACTTCGCGGGTGTGCTGGCCCAGCGACGGGGGCGCGCTGATGGGGCCCTGTTCGAGGCCGGGGAAGCGGGCGGGCGCGGCGGGGGAGCGGACCAGGCCGCCCTTGCCGTCGGAGACATCCACCCAGCAGCCGGCGGCTTCGGCCTGCGGGTCTTCGGTGACCTCCCTGGGCGTCTGGACGGGGGCCCAGGTGATGTCCTCGGCGTCGAGGCGCTCGGCCATCTCCTCGAAGGTGGCGGCGGCGAAGGCCTCGTCGAAGATGCCGACCAGCAGCGGGCCATGCTCCTTGCGGGTGCGGGCGCGTTCGAAGCGCGGGTCCTCCAACAGGTCGGGCCGGCCGATGGCCTTGGCGATCCGGGGCCAATCGGTATCGCCGGTGCGCGGCAGCATGCAGATCCAGCGGCCGTCGGCGGTCTTGAAGAAGTTGGCGATCGGGTTGACGGCCCCCTCGCGCGGACGGGTCGAGGCGACCTTGCCCAGGCGCAGCTGGATCGCCATGTCCGTGCCGATGGCATAGACGCCGGTGCGCAGCAGCGAGGTCTCCACCAGCCGGCCCAGGCCGGTGCGCTGGCGCTCCACCACCGCCGCCAGGATGGCCGAGACGGTGGCCAGGGAGGTGATGTGGTCGCCCATGGCGGTGCGGATGGGGAAGGGCTCCACCCCCTTGGGCGCGGTCAGCGATGCGACGCCGGCGCGCGACCAGAAGGCGGCCACGTCCATGCCGGCGCGGTCGGCGTCCGGCCCCTGCAGCCCATAGCCGGTCAGGCTGCAATAGATCAGGCGCGGGTTGGCGGCCTTGAGGCTGTCGTAGTCGAGCTTGGAGCGGACCAGGCCCTGGGGGCGCACGTTGGTCAGGAAGATGTCGGCCCCGGCGATCAGCCGCTGGGCGGCCTCGCGGCCCCCGGGGGTTCGGGTGTCCAGCACCACGCCGCGCTTGCCCCGGTTGTCCATCTCGAAGACGGGGTTGTCGGTACGGCCGGGCGCGGTGGACTCAAGAAAGCGGCGCATGGGATCGCCGGCGGGGGGCTCGATCTTGACCACCTCCGCGCCCCAGTCGGCCAGGATGCCGCCGGCGCCGGGCGCGGCGATATAGGTGGCGAGTTCCACCACCTTCAAACCCTTGAGCACGCCGCCGTCTCCCGAAGCCGCTTTTATCGTTGCCGCATTGTGAGGCGGGGCCGCAGGGGAAGGGAAGCGCTTTAGGCGTGGTCGGTGCGGGGGCCATCGGTGGGCGCGGGCTCAGCCAGCAGGGGGGTGATGAGCGCGTTGAAGGAGAAGTCGGTGAAGGCGCCCGACTTGGCGTGGCGGATAACGCCCGCGCGGTCGATCACATAGCTGGTCGGCACCCCGTCCTTGATGCCGTAGCCGGAGCCGAACAGCTTGGCGACCAGTGGGAAGGCCAGGGCCGAGGCGAGGGGTTTGAGCTTCTCGGGCGGCACGGATTCCTCGGTGGCCACCGCATAGATCTTCAGGTCGTTGCCCGGGTGGGCGCGCATATAGCGGTCCATGACCACCATCTCCGCGCGGCAGGGCGCGCACCAGGTGGCCCAGTAGTTGAGGATCACCACCTTGCCCCGGACCTGGTCGAAGGTGATCTTCTGGCGGTCATAGGTGAGCACCGCGAACTTGGGCGCCGCCTTGCCCACCGTGGCGGCGTTGGCGTCGCTCCACAGCCCTCCGGCCAGCGCCGCGCCCGCGGCCCCGCCGATCACACCCCTACGCCCCACGCCCGACATGCAAGTCTCTCACTGTTGTGCCGACAGGCTGAGGGGCGGCGCGGTGGCTGTCAATCGGGGGTGGCGATCAGTTTTGGGTTTGCCTGCCGGGGCGTTGGAGCCCAACGGGCCGTAAGTTGAACCACGAAGGCACGAAGGACACGAAGGAACACGAAGGGTAAGGGGCCAGGTCAGGCTTCGAGGGAGATTGATGGGCGCTGCGCGGGCGTTTCGATCGGCGGGAATTCGAAGCTAGCGAGAGTCTTCTTCGTGCCCTTCGTGCCTTCGTGGTCGATCTTGCAGCGGTGGGTTGCGTCCACCGCCAAGGGTAACTGGTCTAGGCCGTCATGCTGCTCAGCGCGAACATCACGCCCTGGGGATCGGCGCCCTGGACGATCCAGTTGCCGCCGGGCACCTGGTGGGGGCCCATGATCACGGAGCCGCCGGCTTTGGTCAGGCGATCCACGGCCGCGCCGATGGCGTCGACGTTGATGTAGTAGAGCCAGTAGGGGGCGGGGCTGCCGGGCGGGCCGGTCATCATGCCGCCGAGGTCTTCGCCCTCACGGGCATAGAGCTGGTAGGTTCCCATCGGGCCCATGTCGATGGCTTCGGATCTGGTCCAGCCGAACATCCCGGAATAGAAGTCGAAGCCCGCCGCGCCGTCGGTGGAGATCAGTTCGCGCCAGCCGAAATGGCCGGGCGTGTTGAGCGGCGGGGCGGGCGGCGGTCCGTCGGCCGGCGGAATGGGGTCGAAGAGGACGAATGGCGTGCCCTGCGGGTCGGCAGCCATGGCGAAGCGGCCGATGCCGGGGATGTCGTCGGGGCCGTAGGTGATCTTGCCGCCCGCCGCGCCGACCCGCTGGGCCTCGCCGTCCACGTCGGCCACGGCGATATACCCGCGCCAAGCGGGCTTGCCGCCGCCGGGGGCCTCGGGCGAGAAGCCGGCAATGCCGCCCACGCCCACGTCGCCGGCCTTGAGGATGGTGTAGGCCATATCGCCTTCACCCATGTGGTCGGCGCCCCAGCCGACGACGGCGCGGTAGAAGGCTTCCGCGCCCTTGGGGTCGGGGGTGGCCAGCTCGTACCAGACGAATTTTCCGGTGTCGGACATGGGGGCGCTCCTAGGCTGAGGTGAGGCGATACTAGGCCCACTTCAACGGGGGAGGCGAGGGGCGACGGCGCGCGCGACTGGGCTCTCGGCGCACTTTGAGTTGGTCGGTCAGTTCAAAACTTTCGGACCAACGATAGCTTCGCAGTCCGATTGGAAGGAGGGCGATCGGTTCGGTCGTACAGGCTGGCGTTGGAATAGGTCGAGTAGCCGCCGCTACTGTTGGTCAGGTCGGTGAGGGAGACCGAGAGGGTCCATCGAGGGTTCACCGGATGAAGATAGGCGAGATCGACTTCGACATAGCCGCTTTCGTAGGCCTGTGCGGTGTAGCGCGGCCCCGTGGCGTCGATGCTCAGCTGAACGCGGTCGCCATCCTGGCCGGTGAGGTCCTGGACATACTCGATCATGCCGTTGCCGGACCAGGAAACCGTGTCACGGCGCGTGCCGCCCGACCCATCGAGGCGCGGAACCCGGGCGTAGAAGACGTTGGTGTTCACGCTGTAACGCAGGTGAGAAAGCGCGCCGGCGCCGAACGGGCCATGAATCGTGAATTCGAAGCCGCCCGTGCGCGATCCCGCAGTATTGACCGGCCGATAGAGCACCACGCCGTTGCCGAGGTCTTGCGCGATGGTTTCGACGTCGTTGTCCTTTCGCCGAAAGTAGGCCGACGTCACGAAGCCGAAATCACGGCGGTCGTAGTGGAAGCTGGCCTCGAAGGAATCGACGATTTGCGGCCGGAGTCCCGGATTGCCGCTGCGAGCCGTGCGAGTGCCGCGGAAGGTGATGGTCGGGTCGTAGTCCTGGATGTCGTTGCGATCGACCCGGCGGCTGTAGCTGAATTTAAGTTTGGCGCGCTCGCCCAGGTCACGGCTGAGATGGAAGGAGGGAAACAGGTCGGTCTCGCGAACCTGGGGCAGGCCGGTTGTTGTGTCGAAGCTCCTGGTGATCGATTCAATGCGCAATCCGGGCAGCAAAACCCAATCACCCGCTGAGAACTGGAAGGTGACATAGGCGTCCATCTGGGATTCTGAGCCGGAAAACGATTCCGTGTAGCTGGTGACGGCGACGTCCGTGCTGACGAAGGACCTCGCCGAGCGGCTGTCCTCGAGACGCCAGGACAAGCCGGCCGTCAGAAGGCGACCGTTGGGAAACCGGCGCGTGTAGCCGCCTTCCCAGAGCGTTGAGATGTCGTGGGCCTTGGCCAGCGAATGGGTGGTCGATGGAGGCAGGCCGAGGGACGCGTAGGCGCCGATGAAATTCTGATCGTTGTTGCGATCGAGCCCGCGGCGCATGCCGTCGGCGGAAAAGGTCGTGGCGCCGTCGGGACTGGCATAGTCGAAGACCAAATTGATCGTCCGCTCGTCCGAACGCTGCCTGCCGCCCGCATGTTGAGTGAAGGTGTCGAGGGGATTGAGGCCGGCGCTGTTCTCCACGCCATGCGTGTCGATGAGGCTGTGACTTAGTCGCCCGGACAGGGTGAGCGTGATGGTTGGCGTGAGTTTGAACGCCGCCGCGGCATTGGCCTGGGCCAGGCGCCAGTCGAAATTCGACCGGGATTGCGATGCGATCGTATTCAGCGTCGCGCCGTTGATATCGAAGAGTTGCAGTTGGCGGTGACTTGTCGATCTCTTGAGGTATTCGCCGAGGTTGGCGCCGCCGCTGAGATTCCACCGCCCGCTGTTCAGGCTGGCCGTAAGATCAGCCGTGCGCGAACCACGCGTATCGACGGAGGCGCTGACCTGCCCTGAGACGCCGATCGGGTGCTTCTTGCGCAGCACGACGTTGATGATGCCGGCCGTGCCGTCAGGCGCAAATTGGGCAGAGGGATTGGTGATCACCTCAATGCTGGCGATCTGATTGGCGGGAAGCTGCGCCATGGCGCCGGACGGGGCCGGCCTGCCGTTGATCAGAATCGACACGCCGTAGTCGCCGCGCAACGCGATCCCGCCATCAGGCGTCACCGTGACAGAGGGGAGCCTGCGCAGAATATCCGTGGCCTGCCCCACCTGAGCGAGCGGGTCGGCTTCGACGTCGTAGACGCGCCGGTCGATGCGGTCGGTCACCTGGGGCTTGCGGGCGGTGATGACGACTTCCGAGGCGGTCGTCGGCTCTTGAGCAGGCGCATCCTGGGCGTGCGCGAGGCTACCGGCGGCTGCGGCCAGCGCCAGAATTACGGTTGATGCCCACTTGGCGGCGAGAGACACCGCCCCTCCCGCAGTCCAGAAAAACAAGCTGCACTTCACGGCTTGACGTGTAGCACTGGCGCGCCATAGGGTCAACTTATAGTGGTAGTGCCTATGTAAGCGTGTATCTCGTTTAGCGCGAGTGGGGGCGACATTGGACGCACGTGTGATCACCGAATCCGACCCGACGGCTGAGTCCGGCTCGCTGCCCAATGGATTCACCCGTCCTCAAATCGCCGCCGCAATCACGCCCCGCGCGCAGGAACTGATCCTGCTTCCGACCGAGCGCTGCAACCTGCGCTGCAGCTACTGTTATGAAGATTTCGCCATCGGCAAGATGTCCGAGGCAACCCAGCGCGGGATCGAACTGCTGCTGGCCCGCCGCGTCCCAGGCCTGGTCGCGCTCCGACTGAGCTGGTTCGGCGGCGAGCCCCTGATGGCAAAGGACGTTGTCCTGCGGCTGTCGGAATATGCTCACGTCCTTTGTACTGAGCATGGCGTTCGCCTGGATGGCGGCCTGACGACCAACGCAGTCCAGCTGGATCTTGACCTGTTCCGTCGATTGCTGGCCGCGCGGCAGAACTTCTTCCAGATCACCCTGGACGGCTGGGGGGCGACGCACGATGCGGTGCGTAAGCACGCTGACGGCCGCGGCAGCTTTGAGCGAATCTGGCACAACCTGGTGGCCATGCGCGCGGTGGATGAAACCTTCGAGGTGGTGATCCGCGTCCATGTCCGACGCGAAAACATCGAGGCGATGCCCGAACTGATGGCGCAACTGGGCGCGCATTTCGGCGGCGACGAGCGGTTCAGGCTCGATTTCGAGCATGTACGGGATCTCGGGGGCGTCGGCGGCGCGTCGGTGAAGCAGCCGGTGCATCTGGAAGAACTTCACGAGATCGAGGCGCAGATGCGGCGCGTCTTCCTGGCGCATTTTCCGCCGGACAAGCGTCAGCACAATGCGCTGGACCAAACGGACGCCAGCGGCGTGGTTCGCGACGCGAAGGCCAAGGGGGAGTCGGCCGGCGGGCAGCGCCTTCAGGATCTGGCGGCAGGCGGCAACTACATCTGCTACGCGGCAAAGCCGAATTCCATCCTGATCCGGGCCAACGGACGGATCGGCAAATGCACTGTCGCGCTCTACGACGAGCGCAATGACATCGGTTGCCTGAACGCCGACGGGACGTTCACGATCGATCAGGACAAGGTCAAGCCGTGGATGCGCGGCCTGAGCGACCTTGATCCCGCCAGCCTGGGTTGCCCCTTGAGCGGGATGGCGCCTCCAGCCCCAGCAAAACCGCGCGCCCTTCAGACCCCGCTGGCCACTTAGGCTTCGCACTCTTCTTCCCAAACGATGGAGGTTCTCGATGTCGGTATGGATTGATCTTGATCGGATTTCGCTCGGCGCCGATGGCCGTGCCATCCTGGACGACGACGCTCTGGCGGCTTTTGCCAATGACGGCGATCTGGTGCTGGCCGGCGGCGATGACAAGGGCACCACCAACCAGAGCTCATGCCTCAACTCAGGGAACTGCACGGGTTCCCAGAATACCAACTGCACCAACAGTGGCACCTGCACCGACTCGAGCAACTTCGGCTGCCGTGGGCGGGGCGGCGGTGGCGACCTGAACTAGTGTCCTGGAACTCTATCGACCTGGAGGAAATGACGTGAGAGAGACGTTCTTTGAACTATCCGCCATCACGCTCGACCCGGATGGACGCGTGACGCTGAGCGACGGCGAATTGCGCGAGCTTGAGCAGACCCTGATCGATACCGTCATCGCCGGGGGCAACAATACGGGTTGCCCGGTCGTGAACAATCCACAATGCACCAACGGCAGTTGCGGCGGCACCCAGAATGATCATTGCACCAACACCGGTACCTGCGACGGTTCGACGAACTATTGGTGCCAGAACACTGGTCCCGGCGGCCGGAACGAAAACTGAGGCGAGAGCTCATGCCTCAACCTTCGGTGGCCGGCGGGCGTAGCTGCGGGCCAAGCCCTTCGAGGCGATTGAGCAGGCCCATCGTGGAGCCGCAATCGGAGGCGGCGGATTGCGGCTTCGTCTGTGTTTCCGCGATTCTGGCCATGTATGGTCACCGGGTGAGCGTATCGGCGATCAAGGCGGTCGCCGGAAGCACGGCGCGGGGCCTGACGCTGCGGCAGCTACGCGACGTCATGCGGGCCGTCGGCGTCGGCGCCGAGGCGATCAAATTCGATCCGACTCGGCCTGAAGCCTACCCGGCGCCCGGCGTGATCCTGCTGCAATACGGCCACTATGTGGTGGTGAGGCGCCGGCGCGGCTCGCGGCTGGAGATTTACGATCCAGCCTTCGGCTGGGGCATGGCGGATGTGGCCGAGTTGGCGGCCAAGGCCAATGGTCTGGGCGTGTTCGCCGCTGGGGTGGAGCCTGCTCTTGCGGCGAAACTCGAGGCGCGGCGGGCGTGGCCGGGAAAGGGCATCCTGTCCCTCGCCGCGCGGCGCGATCTGGCGCCCATCGGTGGCGCGACGCTGCTGCTGACCGCCCTGGCCCAGATGGCGACCCTGTCGTTGCCTCTTCTTTCCAAACAGGCGATCGATGCGTCGAGCCTGGCCGCCGCCGGCGGCCCGTTCGTCGCTGTCGCCATCGGCTTTTTCCTGGCGTCGCTGACGAGCGCCGTTACGTCGTTTGCCGGCAACAGCCTAGGGCAACGGCTTTCTCAAAGCCTCAGCCGCTCTGCGGCAACCGTGGCCTACGACCATCTGGCCGCCAAGCCGTCGGATTGGTTTGATTCACACAAGGCCTCGGCCATCCAGAACAAGCTGAGTTCGCTGGATGCTCAGATAGCATGGCGCACCGACCTGCTGCGCGCCGTCGGGAGCACGCTGGTCATCTTCGCGGTGGGTCTCGTCGCGGTGTTCGCCGTCTCGCCCATTCTGGTGTTGCCGGGCCTCGTCTCGTTTCTTCTCACCTGCGCCATCGAGTTTTGCTTCACGCGGATTCAGGCGCCGGCGACCGCCAATTTCATTGAGGCCTTGCAGGCGCGCCAGGCCTTTGCCCTGGACATGCTCGGGCAGCTTCCACTCCTGAGACGGTCTGGTGTGATCGGCCAAGCGAAGGCCGCCTACAGCGCCCTGATCGACCGTGTCGCCACCACCGACGCGCGCACCCAGTCGCTCAGGAACCGCCAGG
Organism: Caulobacter sp.; assembly: GCA_028291055.1. GTDB lineage: Bacteria > Pseudomonadota > Alphaproteobacteria > Caulobacterales > Caulobacteraceae > Caulobacter. Next base: position 3,414 of record JAQGIP010000078.1, on the reverse strand, counting down.
CGTTGGTAATCGCCTTCGTGCGTTCCGCAGAAACCCTGCTGTTCGTGGGTCTTGCTTCCGCCTTCATGTTGCGCGGCCAATATTCCCTTGGGAGTTTCGTCGCGCTCGCGGCCTACAAGGACCTGCTGACCCAGTCGTTGAAGACCCTGTTCCAGTTTCAGCAGCGCCATGAACTGCTGGAAGCGCATCGGCTGCAGGCGGAAGATCTGACGGGTCCGGACGCCCCTTTGCCGCCGGAGCCGAGAACGATCACTCACGGCGCGGTCGCTGTGTCGAACGTCTGGTTTCGCTACGGATCACTGGACGCGCCGGTGTTACGCGGCGTCTCGATGGAGGTTCGCCCCGGTGAATGCGTGGTCATCAAGGGACCGTCGGGAGGGGGCAAATCGACCCTTGCCAAACTTATCTGCGGCCTGGCAACGGCTGAAAGCGGTGGGGTTCTGATCGACGGCGACACGCCCGAGCGTCCGATGGCCGGTTTCAGCGCCGTCCTCCAGACGGACCGCTTGGTGTCAGCCTCGATCCGCGAAAACGTACGGCTCTTCCGGGAAGATGTGAGCGACGAGGATATCATCGAAGCGCTAAGGCTGGCGCAACTGGACGATTTCGTACTCAGCCTGCCCATGCGCCTCAACACGGCGATCGCAGAAGGCATGGCGGGCCTTTCGGGCGGACAGCGCCAGCGGCTTCTGCTCGCGCGCGCTCTGGCGACACGGCCGAAGCTGCTGCTGCTCGACGAGGCCACCTCCAGTCTCGACATCGAGACGGAGGCCCGCATCATCGCGGCCGTGCGCGACATCGGCGCGACGGTCATCCTGATCGCGCACCGCCCCGAAGTCTGGACGCGGGCGGATCGCGAAATCACGATCGCCGATGGCGAGATTCGCGAAGATCCGGCTGCCGGTTGCGTGAAGAAGGCCCTGCAGGTTGCCAGGCCATAGCCACCGGCCCTGTCGACGGGCCAGCCGCTAAGCCACCGCCGACCTTGCCTCGGCGTCGCGGACCATGGCGGCGGCGTCGGCGACGGCGCGGGCGACGCCGGCCACGGTGACGGGTTTGCGCAGGACGGCGTCGGCGCCGGCGTCGAGGCATTCGCGGGCCTCGTCGGCCTCGCCGCCGATCACGGCGATGATGGGGGTCTTCAGGCCCGCCGCGCGGATGGCGGCGGCGGTCTGGGCGCCGTCGAGCAGGGGCATGCGGCCGTCCAGCATGATCAGGTCGAAGTCGCAGACCCCGCACAGGTCCACGGCGCGGCGGCCATTCTGGGCGTGCACCACCTGATGGCCCAGCTGTTCGAGGATGGCGCGCAGCATGGCGGCGTTCAGGGCATCGTCCTCGGCCACCAGCACGCGCAGGCCGCGTCCGCCGACGGGGGCCACGGTCTCATCCACCTCGGGCTGGAGCGGGGCGGTGGCGTCGAAGGGCAGTTCCAGGGTGAAGCAGCTGCCCGCGCCCATGGCGCTCTGGGCGGTCAGTTCGCCGCCCATCAGGGTGGCCAGTTGGCGTGACAGCGACAGGCCCAGGCCCGCGCCGGGCACGCCGGCGCCGGTGCGCTCGACCCGGCGGAAGGCCTCGAAGGCCTGACCCATCTCCTCGGGCGTCAGGCCAGGGCCGGTGTCGGCGATCTCCACGGCCAGGCGATCACCCCGGCGTTCGATGCGCGCCTCGATGCGGCCGCGCACCGTGTATTTGACGGCGTTGCCGATCAGGTTGGCCAGCACCTGGCGGGCGCGGCTGGCGTCGGCGACCACGGCGCCGATGACGCGGCGCTCAAGCTCCGGCTCGACGTAGAAGGTGAACTCCACGCCCTTGGCGGCCGCGTGCGGGCGGTTGAGCAGGACCAGCTCGCGCACCAGGCGCACGGGGTCGAAGGGCTCGACGTCGAGGGCCAGGCGGCCCTGCTCGGCGGTTTCGGAATCCAGGGTGGCGTTGAGCACGGCGATCAGGTCGCCCGTGGCGTGGAGGGCCGCGTTGAGCTGTTCGCGCGACGGGGCGGCGCGGCCGCCCTGTCCGGCGGCGGCGGCCAGCACATGCATGACGCCGGTCAGGCCGTTCCTGATCTCATGGCTGAGGGTGGCGACGATGTGGGACTTGGAGCGGGCCAGCTTCTCCGCGTCGGTGAGGCTGGCGGCGCGGTCGGCGATCAGCGCCTCGCGCTCGGCGGCCATGGCGAACTGGCGGCGCAGGATGCGGTTCAAGGTCAGCGACAGGGCGAAGGCCAGGGCGATCGCGCCCCAGGCCGCCACGCCCGCGCCGCGCGACGCGGGGTCGAGGAACAGCAGGGTCAGCGGAACCGCCGCCGCCACCGGGCCGACGATCAGCAGGCCGGCCAGGGAAGGGGCGGTGAAGAACAGGCAGACCACGGCCGCGCCCACGGCCAAGAACAGCAGCGCCTCGCGCGCCGGGCCCGCGCCATTGGCGAAGACGGCGATCTGGGCCACCGCGCCGGCCCACAGCAATCCGCCCAGCAGATGCACCCGCTGACGGCGCGCCGTGTCCAGCGCGGCGTCCGTGCGCAGCCAGGCGACGGCGGCGTAGAAGGCGCCCCAGTTGACGGCGAAGACGGCGAAGGTGGTGCTCATCCACACCGCATTGGCGGCGTAGGAGGCGGCCCAGACGTAGATGGGCAGGGAGACGCCGAACATGATCAGGGCATAGGGCAGCAGGGCGCGCTGGGCGTCGAGCGACTGCAGCGCCGTGGAGACGCCGCCTCGCGTGTTCGCGCCCGATAGAGGCTGGATTTCCGCTGGCAACGAGGCGACCCTTCCCGTGATAGCACTCAAGCCTAGGGCGTCACGGTTTGCGTCCGGTTACGGGGCATCGTTAACGCCGCAGATTACATGGCAAAGCGTTCGTTAACGTTGAGGACTCATCATCATTCCGAGAGGCGCCCGACTCGGCCCGACATCGTCGTCGGCGGCCTGGGGGCGAATGACCATGACCACGACGCGCGCGGCCCTGACCAACGACGATATCCGCATGCTGGTGAAGGGGTCCAGCCCCGACGCGCGGGCGTCCGCGGCCCATAAACTGTGCCGCGCGATGGATAGCAATCCCCTCACCGACGAGGAACGCGAGCGCGCCCACGAGATCATCCGCATCATGGCCGCCGACGCGGCCGAACTGGTGCGCCGGGCGCTGGCCGTGACCCTCAAACATTCCGACGTGGTGCCCCGCGACGTGGCCAACAAGCTGGCCCGCGACGTGGAAAGCATCTCCCTGCCGATGCTGTCCTATTCGCCGGTGTTCACGGACGCGGACCTGGCCGAGATCGTGCGGCTGGGCGGGCCGGTGCGGCAGCTGGCGGTGGCGCGCCGCCCGGCGCTCTCCGAGACGGTGACGGCGGCCATGGCCGAACACGCCGGGGCCAGGGCGGTGGCGGCGGCCTGCGACAATCCCCGGGCGGCCTTCGCC
>JAQGIP010000070.1 GCA_028291055.1 Caulobacter sp. | reverse complement strand
AGCGAGCGCTAAGATAGCCACCGAAGTGGTCCATGGCTAACTCTCGCTAGTGGCTCCGTCGAGGCCGAACTTAAGGGGAAAAAGGTTCGGGACTATCTCTCCCGAAGCGCTCCTAAATACTCCGTTTGTGCCACCTACCATTCCCCACCGTTTGGCCAGCAAAGTTCGAAAATCCCTTACGGGCATGCAAAAATGTAGTGCTGGATGAGGCGATTTTCCCCTCGACCTCCGGTTTAAAATCCCCAGCAGAAAGCAACCATCCTTGTGCGTCCGGTTCGGTTTGTAGCTCCCGCTTAGGCCACTTTCGTTGCCAACCGATCTTAAATCGCCAATCGCCGCCCCGACCCGCGTGCCGACAGAACGTAGTCAGAACGTACTCCCCGGAATTTCCACACGTTTGCAGCCATATTTCCCCATTCGTTCCGTTTCGGGAACCTGGGGAATAGGATGAGGGTGGTTCTTTATCCCTTGTGGCGAAGGGAGAAGCTGGTGCCGCCGGGCAGGATTGAACTGCCGACCTCAGCATTACCAATGATGCGCTCTACCACTGAGCTCCGGCGGCCTGCTTAAGGAAGGGGGCGTATAGCGAAGGTCGTTGGCCCCGTGAAGCGTAAAAACAGCCTTGACCGCACAGGCCGTCGCGGGGCTGATCGGTCCATGGACGACAAGACCCAAAAGCCAGCCGGCCCCTCCGCCGCTCCATCCCCCGCCAAGGCCAAGCGGGACGCCGCTTTGGCCCAGGCCCTGCGGGACAATCTGAAACGCCGAAAGGCCGGCGCGGCGGCCGCGAAGAAAACCGACTCCTGACGTTTGCGCACAGGCGCGCGGGCGCTTGGGTCTTGCGCGAAGGCCCGCGCCGCACCACACAGACAGTCTTGGGCTAAAGGGCGACTATGGACCGTATTGCGATTACCGGCGGCGCGCGCCTGAACGGCGTCATTCCGATTTCCGGCGCCAAGAATTCGGCCATCAAGCTGATGGCGGCCAGTCTGCTGACGGACGAGCCCCTGCGCCTGACCAACATGCCGCGCCTGGCCGACACCAAATTCCTGGGCAAGCTGCTGCAGCGGCTGGGTACGTCGGTGGACGAGAAGGACGGGCCGGACGGCGCCGAGACCGTGCTCCATACGCCCGAGGTGGTCTCCTCCTTCGCGCCCTACGACCTGGTGCGCCAGATGCGCGCTTCCTTCAACGTGCTGGGCCCGCTGCTGGCCCGTACCGGAACGGCCAAGGTTTCCCTGCCGGGCGGCTGCACCATCGGCGCGCGGCCCGTGGACCTGCACCTAAAGGCGCTGGAAGCGCTGGGCGCGGTGATCGACCTGCATGAGGGCTACGTCTACGCCCAGGCCCCGCGCGGGCTTAGGGGCGCGGAGATCGCGTTTCCGTTCGTGTCGGTGGGCGCGACAGAACACGCCATGCTGGCCGCCGTGCTGGCCAAGGGCGACACGGTGCTCACGAATTCCGCCTGCGAGCCGGAGATCGAAGATCTCGCGGAATGCCTCAACAAGATGGGCACCAAGGTGGAAGGCGCCGGTACGCCGACCATCCGCATCACCGGCGTCGCGCGCCTGAACGGCGCCACCCATTCCGTCATTCCCGACCGCATCGAGACCGGCACCTTCGCGGTGGCCGCCGCCATGGCCGGCGGCGAGGTGCGTCTGACCAACACCCGCGCCCACCTGATCGAGTCCCTGCTGGTCAAGATCGAGGAGGCCGGCGCCAGCGTCGAGCGCACCAACGACGGCCTGATCGTGCGGCGCAACGGTGGGCGGCTGAAGGCGGTGGATGTGACCACCGACGTCTATCCGGGTTTCGCCACCGACCTACAGGCCCAGTTCATGGCCCTGATGACCCTGGCCGACGGCGAGAGCGTGATCACCGAGAACGTCTTCGAAAACCGCTTCATGCATGCGCCCGAGTTGGCGCGGCTGGGCGCCGACATCACCATCTCCGGCCGTGAGGCGCGGGTGAAAGGCGTTGAGCAGCTGACCGGGGCGCAGGTGATGGCCACCGACCTTCGCGCCTCCGTCGGCCTGGTCATCGCGGGCCTGGTGGCCAAGGGCGAGACCATGGTGGGCCGCGTCTACCACCTCGATCGGGGGTTCGAGCGGCTGGAAGAGAAGCTGGGCGCCTGCGGCGCCAACATCCGCCGCATCAAGGGCGACGGCGAGGGCGAAGAAGAATGAGTGGCGGCCCGCTTCGCCTGCTGGCGCAGGACGCCGCCGACCTCGACGTGATCTCCGCCGCGCTTCAGGACGCCGTCGCCAAGATCGGCGACATCGCCTTCGAGCCCGGCCCGCGCCGGCTGACCATCGCCTTCAATCGCTTCCGCTGGGAGTCGGAGGGCAGGGCGGGGGCCAAGGCCGGCGAGCGCATCCGCACGGGCCTGCAACTCGGCGGCGTCATGAGTGTCCAGGCCCGCAAGCTGCGGCGCGAGGCCAAGGATGCGGTAGTGTCGCTGATGTCGGTCAGCTTCGAGCCCGGAGAGGCGCCGGGCGGGGCGATCGTCTTCACTTTCGCCGGCGGCGGCGATCTCCGCGCCGAGGTCGAATGTATCGACGCGGCGCTGGCCGACGTGTCGGAAGCCTGGCCCACGCCGCGCAAACCGGGGCACGACTAACCTCAGTCGAACTCGGCGTGTTCGTCCTCGTAGGCGTTGACGATCGCGGTCATCGCCTCCAGCACATCGCCTTCCGGCGTACCGGGCGCGGCGCCCCACAGACGCTCCAACGCCGTGAGCGCCTGGGCGTAGTCTTCCTCGCCGATGATGGTCTGATCGCCCACGTGGCGTCCCAGGCGTTCCCCTGAGGCCTTCTTACCACTAGATAGCGGCCCATGCGCCGCTTCCGCCACGCCGACCCCGGCTTTGATCTCGCCTTCCGGTCCTTCCTGGACGAGCCCCGCGGCTCGCCCGCCGACGTGGACGCGGCCGTCGCCGCCGTGCTGGAGGCGGTGAAGGCCGCCGGCATGGCCGCCGTGCTGCGCTTCGCCCATGAGTTCGACAAGGTGGAGATCACCGCCGAGACCATCCGGGTCACGCCCGAGGAGATCGAGGCCGGCTATGAGGCCTGCGCGCCCAACGTGCGCGCCGCCATCGCCTTCGCCGCCGCGCGCATCCGCGACTACCACGCCCGCCAGCGCCCGGCCGACCAGCGCTGGACCGACGAGGCCGGCGTCGAACTGGGCTGGCGTTGGGGCCCGCTTGATTCGGTCGGCATCTATGTACCCGGCGGCCGCGCGGCCTATCCCTCCACCGTGCTGATGAACGCGATCCCCGCCCAGGTGGCCGGCGTCGGGCGCATCGCCATGGTCACACCGCCCGGCAAGCTGCAGCCCGCCGTGCTGGCCGCCGCCCGCGAGGCCGGCGTCACCGAGATCTGGCGTGTCGGCGGCGCCCAGGCCGTAGCCGCGCTGGCCTACGGCGCCGGACCCATCCTGCCGGTCGACAAGATCGTCGGCCCCGGCAACGCCTACGTCACCGCCGCCAAGCGCCGCCTCTATGGGGTGGTGGGCCTTGACGCCCTGGCCGGTCCTTCGGAGATCGTGGTGGTGGCCGATGCGGCCAACGATCCGGATTGGATGGCGGCCGACCTGTTGTCCCAGGCCGAGCATGACCCCTCGGCGCAATCGATCCTGATCACCGACGACGAGGCCTTCGCCGACGCGGTCTGCGCGGCGCTGGAGCGCCAGCTGACCACCCTGGCCACCGGGCAGGACGCCGCCGCCTCCTGGCGCGACCATGGCGCGGTGATCATCGCGCCGATGGAGGCCGCCCCCGGCCTGGTCGACATGATCGCGCCGGAGCATGTGGAGTTCGCGGTGGACAACCCCGACGTCCTGGCCGACCAGGTCCGGCACGCGGGCGCCATCTTCCTCGGCCGCCACGCGCCGGAAGCCATCGGCGACTATGTGGCCGGCTCCAACCACGTGCTGCCGACCAGCCGCGCGGCGCGGTTCCAGTCGGGCCTGTCGCTCTATGACTTCCTCAAGCGCACCTCGATCACCCGCTGCGACGCCGAGGCCTTCGCGCGCCTGGCGCCCCACACCATAGCCCTGGCCGAAGCCGAAGGGCTGCCGGCCCACGCCCGCTCCGCCTCCATCCGCCTGAACAAGCGCTGACCCTCTCCCTCTCCCCGCCGGACCGGTGTATGGGCCAGGGGAGATGACCGATGATCGCGCCACCCACCGTCTGCAGAGCGTCGTCCTCGACGAGCAGTCGCTGAGCGCCGCCTCGCGCGATCAGGAGCAGGAGCGTCAGGTCGCCATCTTCGACCTGCTGGAGCAGAACTACTTCCAGCCCGAGGGTTCGCCCGGCGGTCCCTACGACCTGAAGATCGCGCTGGCGGAAAACCGGCTCGTGCTCGACATCACCGGGCCGGATTACGAGAAGACCCACCTGCTGTCGCTGTCGCCGCTGCGCGGGATCATCAAGGACTACTTCCTGATCTGCGAGAGCTACTACCAGGCCATCCGCAACTCCACGCCGCAACAGATCGAGGCCCTGGATATGGGCCGGCGCGGCCTGCACAACGACGGCTCCTCGGTGCTGCGCGAGCGGCTGGCCGGCAAGGTGGCCACCGACCTGGACACGGCGCGACGCCTCTTCACTTTGATCTGCGCCCTGCACTGGCGGGGCTGAGGGAGCATGTCAGGCGAAAGTGCGCGCGGTTTCGCCGCCCGGACATGCTCTAAACTTTTGAATCTAGAGCCTTTTGCTCAGGATCAGATGAGATCATCTGATCCTGAAAGGCTCTAGGCGGTGATCGAGCTCCCGGGCGCGATCCTGTTCGCCTGCAACTTCAACCGGGTGCGTTCACCCATGGCCGAGAGCCTGTTGAAGCTGGCCTATGGCACTCAAATCTATGTGGACAGCTGCGGCCTCAAGCGCGAACCCGATACCACCGGCGCTGATCCCTTCGCCCAAGCGGTGATCGACGAACTGGGCGGCGACCTCACCACCTTCAAGCCCAAGCTGTTCTCCGACCTGGAGGACGGCAGCTTCGACCTGGTCATCTCCCTGACCCCCGAAGCCCAGCACCGGGCCGTCGAACTGACCCACGGCAACGCCACCGACATCGAGTACTGGCCCACCCACGATCCGACCCTGGCCTCCGGCTCGCGTGAGCAGGTGATGGACGCCTATCGCCAGGTCCGCGACGAGCTGGCCAACCGGATTCGAGCCCGTTTCGGGAAAGCATCGACGTTTGGCGGGTGAATGGGGTATAGAGCCGCGCTCGGGACCACGGCCTGCGGCGATTCAAACCGCGCGGGCCGTGTTGTTGTATTGTCCCAACCCCCTTTGAGAGAGCGCATGGCGAAAGAAGAGCTTCTTGAGTTTCCCGGTACGGTCAGCGAACTGCTGCCCAACGCCACCTTCCGCGTGAAGTTGGAAAACGACCACGAGATCATCGCCCACACCGCCGGCAAGATGCGCAAGAACCGCATCCGCGTGCTGGCCGGCGACAAGGTCCTGGTGGAAATGACCCCCTACGACCTGACCAAGGGCCGTATCACCTATCGCTTCAAGTAGGCTGGGGCTTGTCTTTGGTCCCGCCGCTCGTACTGGCCAGCGCCAGTCCGCGCCGGCTTGAGCTGCTGGCCCAGGTGGGCGTGGAGCCCGCCTCGGTCGATCCCGCCGACATCGACGAGACCCCCGGCAAGGACGAGACGCCTCGGCGCCTGGCCCTGCGCCTGGCGCAAGAAAAGGCGGCCGTGGTCGCCGCAAGGCGTCCGGACGCCTTCGTGCTGGCCGCCGACACCCTGGTCGCCGTGGGCCGGCGCATCCTCAACAAGCCGGAAGACGAGGCGCAGGCGCGGCGCATGCTAGCCCTGCTGTCGGGCCGCCCGCACCGGGTGATGACCGGCGTCGCCGTCATCGCGCCTCAGGGCGACAAATGGGGCGGGCGCACCGCCTCGCGGCTGGTCGAGAGCCGCATCACCTTCAAGCGCCTGACCGCCCAGGAGACCGACGCCTTCATCGCCTCGGGCGATTGGCGCGATGCGGCCGGCGCCTACAAGATCCACAAGACCGCCGGCGCCTTCGTCACCGACCTGTCGGGCTCCTTCACCGGCGTGGTCGGCCTGCCGCTCTATGAGACCCTGTCGCTGCTGGAAGGCCTGGGCTGGAGACGTCCCGCATGAGCGCCCCGCCCGCCCACCGCCGCCGGCTGTTCCTGGATCGTGGCATCGGCGAGAGCCGCGCCGTGGTCACCCTCGACGGCCAGCCCGAACGCCTGATCATCCGCCGCGACAGCGACCCGGCCTCGACCCTGCTGGGCGCGCGCAGCGTGGCGCGGATCGGCCGCGTGCACCGCGCGGTGAATGCCGCCTACCTGGTGCTGGAGGGGGGCGGCGAAGCCTTCCTGCAGCTGGGCCCCGAACTGCCGAAGTTCGCGGAAGGCCAGATGATCGACATCGAGATTCGCGGCGAACCGCGCCGGGGCAAGAGCGCCATCGCCCGCTTCCTCGGCATGGGGGAGGGGAGCCCGCGCCTGCTGCAGGCCGCGCCGTCCCTGGAAGAGGAACTCGCCCACTTCGGCGGCGAGGGGACCAAGATCGTCGAGGGGCTGGGCGCGCGCGAAACCGCCGACGAGGCCGAATCGGAAATCCTCGAGCCCGTCCATGACCTGCCGGGCGGCGGCACCATCGCCATCGAACCGACCCGCGCGCTGACCGCCATCGACGTCGATCTGGGCGACCGTCCTGGCGGCGACGCCAAGCGCGCGACGCGCGCGGCCAATCTCGCGGCCCTGACCGAAGCCGCGCGCCTGCTGCGGCTCAAGGGCCTGGGCGGGCTGATCGTCTTCGACCTGGCCGGACGCGGCCATGACGGCGCGGCCCTGCTGGCCGCCGCCCGCATCGCCTTCGGGCCCGACAATCCCGGCGTCGCCATCGGCGCCATCAGCCGGTTCGGGACCATGGAGCTGACCGTGCCGCGGCGCCGCGCACCCGTGCTCGACCTGCTGCGCGGCCCGGACGGCGGCCTGTCCGCCCTGGCCGGCGCCCAGCGTCTGGCCCGCGCCCTGGAGCGTGAGGGCCGCGCCGCGCCGGGCTCGCGCCTGGAGGCCGCATGCAGCCCGGCGGTGGCCGAGGCGTTCAATCTCCTGTCGGCCGGCCTGGCCGACCGGCTCGGCGCCCGATTCTCGGTCACGGCCCGGGCTGGGATGACCAACGGCAAGCTGGAGGTGGCCGCGCGATGAGCAAACTTTGCGCGATCTGCGAGAAGAAGCCCGTGGACGAGCTGTTCAAACCCTTCTGTTCCAAGCGCTGCGCCGACCTCGACCTGCATCGCTGGCTGTCCGGCCGCTACGTGGTTCCGGGCAAGGCGGCGGTCGAGGCGGACGAAGATTTCGACCCTGAATAGGGCGGCTGGACTTCGCCGAATGTCTCTTCTATAGACACGCCTCCGCGCGGCGCGGGACCCCGGCAACGGCCGGCGAAACCTGTCGCGGACCCGGGCCTGGGTAGCTCAGTTGGTAGAGCAGTGGATTGAAAATCCACGTGTCGGTGGTTCGAATCCGCCCCCAGGCACCATCCCGCTTCGCCCCGCAGGCCTTTCGCTTCGAAAGGCCTGCTACCAATTCAAGGGTAGCGAAATCCAAATTGGATTTCGCGGCGGGCTTCGCAGGATTAGTCCTTCCCTAAATGGCGAAGCAGGATGCCCTTCGAAGCCTTGGCGAAGTAGGGCCGCTGACCTCACGGACCAGCTTTGGACCGCCCGGCCCTGCAGATTCATTATTTTCTTCAAACCGGCGTTTTGCGGAAAATGCTGCGACGCAGCATGCGATTTCTCTCTGAAAGCGAAATCGTCGCCCGCAAATCCAATGCGGCCATTGTGCAGTGCAATATTAGAACGGCGTTACACAATAGGCGCCCTGACCAAAGTAGGACTTTCGTCACTTGACGATGCAAAAAGGGGTTGCCAAAGGACGCCTGCCGCAAGTCTAACATAGCGGTAAGGTCCGTTTCTCCTTTGGGAGCGACGGAGCTCCATGCGCTTTCGTTGCGCCATCCTACGGACCTAAAGGTTGGGGATGTGCGTTGCGGGTCGTATCGGCCACAGCGGTCTGTGGTATCTGTGCTTTATTAGCGCGGGTGCGACAGGCAAAATCGATTAGGGTAGGAGACGCTCTCGCGCGACGACCCTCGGTCCAAACGTGCTAGACCAATCAGGAACTGGCGACAGATGCTCGATAACAAACGAACGACCCCCCTCCTCGCTCTGCTCGGCGCGATGGCGCTGATGGCGGCCACTCCCGCCTTTGCGCAGGACGCCCCCAAAACGGACGCCGCGGCTGCCGCGGCTCCCGCGAGCACCCCCGCCGCCGCTCCGGCCGAAGCCACGGCTCCCGCCGCGGCCGACGCCAACACCGGCGCTCCTCCCCAAATGAAGAACGCCGGCGGCAAGCTCACGCCTGTCGCGATGTTCCTCGAAGCCACCCCGGTGGTTAAGGTCGTGATGATCGGCCTGCTGCTCGCCTCGGTCTTCTCCTGGACCCTGCTGATCACCAAGCTCTTCGAGTTCGGTGGCCTGAACCGCGAAACCGATAAGTTCCTCGAAGCCTTCCGGGGCTCCAAGTCGATCGCCGACATTGCTCGGGTGTCGATGAGCGAGGAATTCGAAGGCAACCCGATGGCCGACATGGCCGCCGCCGCCTC
>JAQGIP010000006.1 GCA_028291055.1 Caulobacter sp. | reverse complement strand
AGATCTCTCCACACCCCCCCGGCGCCCGGCACGCGTGCCTGGCCCCCCCGGATGCCTTCCGATCCTACCTCTCGCGCCCCTCGAGTCACTTCGCGCGCGAAGGCGTTGAGCTGTTCCACCATCGTGTTGACGGTGTTCTTCAGCTCGAGGATCTCGCCCTGCGCGTCCACCGTGATCTTCTGCGACAGGTCGCCGGTGGCGACGGCGGTGGCGACCTGGGCGATGTTGCGGACCTGCCCGGTGAGGTTGGCGGCCATCGAGTTGACGTTGTCCGTGAGGTCTCGCCAAGTGCCCGAGACGCCCTTGACCTGGGCCTGACCGCCGAGGCGACCCTCCGTGCCGACCTCACGGGCGACGCGGGTGACCTCGTCGGCGAACGAGGACAGCTGGTCCACCATGGTGTTGATGGTGTTCTTCAGCTCCTGCACCTCGCCCTTCACGTCCACGGTGATCTTGCGGCTCAAGTCGCCGTTGGCAACGGCGGTGGTCACCTCGGCGATGTTGCGCACCTGGCCCGTCAGGTTGGCGGCCATGAGGTTGACGTTGTCGGTAAGGTCCTTCCAGGTGCCGGCAACGCCCTTCACCTGGGCCTGCCCGCCGAGCTTGCCTTCCGTACCCACCTCGCGCGCCACGCGGGTCACTTCCGAGGAGAAGGAGCCCAGTTGGCCCACCATGGTGTTCACCACCTTGCCGATGCGCAGGAATTCCCCGCGCAGGGGCCGCTCCTCGTTCTCCAGGTCCATGGTCTGGCCCAGGTCGCCCTTGGCCACGGCGCCGATCACGCGGGCCATTTCGGCGGTGGGGTGGACCATGTCGGCGATCAGGGTGTTGACCGCGTCCACGCTGGCGGCCCAGGAGCCGGTCGCCGTGGGCAGGCGCGCCCGGTGGTTGATCTTGCCCTGACGGCCGACGACGTCGCCCAGCCGCTCAAATTCCTTGGTCATCCGGTCGTTGAGCTCGACCACCTCGTTGAACGCCTCGGCGATTTCACCGTCGACGCCGTCAAAAGTGCGAGGGAGCCGTACCGAAAAGTCGCCCCGACGGAAGGAACGAAGCGCCGCCAGCAGTTCGCGACTGTCTAAGCCAGCGGTCGGGCCGTCCCTGCTAATGGTCTTGTTGCGAGCCTTGGATGGGGGCTTGAAGGACTTGCGCTCGGCGATGGCGGCAGCAGGCATGGTTCCCCCAGGGCATGTGTTTACCGATGGGGGTATGCGTCTGTCGCGCGCCGGAAGTGCCAAGCGGCAACAGGGCCGAGGTCCTCAAGTATCCTCCCCCCAGACGCAAAACGACGGTTTCCGCGCTAGGTTCCCCGCCGGTGAAAAAATGTTGGCGGCGCTCCGGAGCGCCGGCCAGAACAATCCGCCGGTGCGCTCCATCGAGGGCAACGAGGACGATTACAACGGCCTGATCGGCGCCGGCATCGTCCAGAGCGAGGGCGCGCAGCGCTATGTGGCGCAGACGTAGACCCCGCCCACCAATGCAAGGCCACGGGGATCGGCGAGGGCGTTGGCGCTGAGCTGGTTCATCACATAGCCGACGGCCAGGCCGGTTTCCGGATCGGCGAAACCGAACGAGCCGCCCCTTCCCGGATGTCCGAAGGCGCGGGGGCTGGGCCCATAGTTGCCCAGGCGGTTGAGCATGACGCCCATAGCCCAGCCCGGGGCGACACCGAGACACAGGTCCAGACGCGCGGTCTGTTCCTCCCGCAGGCGCTCGATGGCGCCGGATCCCAGCAACGCCTGGCCGCCCAACCGGCCCTGGTTGGCGAGGGCGGCGTAGAGGGTCGCCACGCCCTTGGCGGAGGCGTGGCCGCCGGCAGCCGGGATTTCCGCCCGCCGCCAGGGGGTAGTGTTGGCGGTCGACAGCGGGATCTCGGGGTTGGTGACCATCGCCTTCACCTCGGGCGGCAGGAGGTTGACGTCGAAAGCCACCGCGGGCGCGTCGATGATCGGGGCCACGCGATGATCCTCGCCGGCCGGAAGGCGGATATAGAAGTCGGCGCCCAGCGGCGTCGCGATCTGGTCCTGGACGAACCGGCCCACGCTCTGGCCGGTGATGCGGCGCACCAGTTCGCCGGCGAGATAGCCGAAGGTGACGGCGTGGTAGCCGTTGCGTTCGCCGGGCGTCCATCGGGGCGTCTGCCGCGCCAGCCGATCGCAGACCAGGTCCCAGTCGTAGAGGTCCTCGATGGTCGTGGGCTCGTCGAACCCGACGAGGCCGGCCTGGTGCGAAATCAGTTGCGCCACCGTGACCGCCTCCTTGCCCGCCTGCGCGAACTGCGGCCAATAGCGGCTGACCGGCGCGTCGTAGTCAAGCAGCCCGCGGTCGGCCAGCATCGCCAGAGCCGTCGCCACCAATCCCTTGGTGGTGGAGAAGACGTTGACCAATGTGTCCTCAGTCCAGTCCTCCCCGCCCGGCGTGCGCTGGCCGCCCCAGAGGTTCACCACCAGCTCCCCATGCCGGAAGGCGCAGAAGGCCGCGCCCAGGTCGCGGACCTCGGCGCTCTCGCGGAAGTTGGCCTCGAAACATTCGACCATCGGTTCGAAGCCGGGCGCGACGAAGCCGTTCGCCCGGACCGGGCCAGTTGATCTGGTCATATCCTGAACCTCCATCCGCCCTAGAAGCGCCGGCCGACCGACAGGCCGATCGTGCGTGGCTGGGTCAGGGTCACGGGGACCGGCGCCCCCGGGACGAACTGGTTGGTGGCGGTGGTCGCCGAGACCTCGCCGCGCACATCGAAGAGGTTCTTGATGTAGGGGCTGACCTGCCAGCCAGTCTCCGTGGTCAGGCTCATGGTCGCATCGACGACGGTGTAGCCGCCGAGTTCGTAGTTGAGCGATACGGTGCTGCCGGGATAGCCGGAGTTACGTTCGCCGACCTGACGCACGGCGACGTTCAACGCGCCGTGCACGGACGGGGTCAGATCGAAGCTGTAGTTCGCCGCCAGGGCCCAGCTGAACCTGGGCGAAAGCGGCAGCCGCGCGCCCGCCTGGCTCAAGCCGAGCAGGGGCGCGGCCGTGGTCAGTCTGGCGTTGGTATAGGAGGCGGTCGCCAGCAGGCTGAGACGCGCAAGCAGGCGGTAGGACAGTGACGCCTCGGCGCCGTCGACGCGCGCGTCGCCCGCGTTCACGAGCTGGTTGACCCCGCCGATGTTGCGCACCTGCTGAATGTTGGTCCAGTCGATGTGGTAGGCGCTGAGATTGAGGAAGCCGCGCCCGCCGAGGGTCTGCTTCAATCCGATTTCGTAGTTCCACAACTTGTCGGCGGCGAAGCTCAGGTTGCCGCTTCCGGCGCCGCCGGTCTGCAGGTTGGGTCCGCCCGGCCGATAGCCGCTGGCGATGCGGGCGTAGACCATGGTCGCGTCAGTCGGGCGGTAGCGCAGGTTGAAGAGGTAGGTCTGGACCGACTCCTTGGATGTTCCGCGCCCGACGATGGCGGTGGTCGGCGCGGGCGGGTTGACGACGAAACCCAGGCCGCTCGAGGCAAAGACCTGGTCGTTCCAGGTCTGCCGCGCGCCGAGGGTCACATCCACCGCCGGGCTGATCCGTACGGTCACATTTCCAAACAGGGCGAAGTCCTTGGCCGTGCTCGGCAGATCGAAGCGGCCGATCGGCAGGCCAAGCAGCAGGCCGTTGGGATCGGCGTTGTTTCCGATGACGTCCGTCTGGGTGGTCTCCTCATTGGAATAGAAGGCCCCGGCCACCCATTCGAAGGCGCGGTTGTCCGGCGACGCCAGCCGCACCTCCTGGGTGAAACGCTTGCTCGCGGTGTCGACCACCAGGACGTAGGGATTGACGCCGGCTGGTCCGAGGATCGGGCCCAGAATGGCGCTGTAGGCGGTGGAGAGGTCGCTCACCGAGTGGTTTTGGGTGCTCTGATAGGCGGTGATCGCGGTGAGGTTCGCCCAATCCAGATTCCAGCGGATGACCCCGCTGCCCATGTAGAGGTCCGCGTCGGACGGCTGCGCCGAGGCGAAGGACTGGTCGTAGTCGCCGCCGGTGGGCGCGTGGGTGACCGGATCGCGCATGCTCACGGCATAGCCGTTGCTCCTGGTGCTCAGGGCGAAGGCGTTCAGTTGCACGCTGACGTCGGGCGAGACCTCCAACAGCAGGGAGGCCCGGCCATGCAGGGTGTGGGCGTCGCCGAGGTTGTGTCGGCCATGGCTCGGATCGTCGACAAAGCCGGAGTCGTCCTGGACGATGCCGACCACCCGCAGGGCGGCCTTGTCGCCCAGGGGTGCGTTGAATGACGCCCGAAGCGCGCCGCCCGGTTCGCCGTGGGCGAGGTCGTTTCCTTCCACCTCGACCTGGCCGGAGACCTCGGTGAGGGCCGGCGTCTCGGTGATGTATCTGAGCGTGCCGCCCAGCGCATTGGCGCCGAACAGCGTGCCTTGCGGGCCGCTCAGCACCTCCACCCGCTGAAGATCGAACAGCCCGATATTGATCGCCTGGGCGCCTGAGCCGAAGGGCGTGCTCGACCCGACCGCGACATCGTCGAGATAGAGGCCGATCGCGCTGTTGAGCTGATTGCCGGTGGTGATGCCGCGAATGACCACCTTGTTGGTGCTGGGCGAGGTCGCCTGGAAACTGACGCCCGGCGTGAAGGCGGCGAAGTCGGCCAGGCTGTTTGCCCTCAGGTCCTGGAGCATCTGGCCACTGACCGCGCTGACCGCGCCCGGCACGTCGTGGATGCGCTCGGCGCGGCGGGTGGCGGTGACGATGACCTCATCCACCGTCGTGGCGTGGGCGGCGTCCGCCTTTGGCGCCGGGTCGCCCCCCACCTGCTGCGCCTGCGCCACCGAGCCGCCGGCCACCATGGCCAGGGCCGACGCGCCAGACAGGAACGCCAAAGCGATTTTCCGAGACATGTTCCGTAACCCCCCTTTGTTTTGTAAATATTTACAATGGGGATATCACGGGCTCCATCGCGACGCAATTGATCGCGGCGTCAAAAGTCACGGCGCGCGGGAAATTCCTGACGAGCCCGTCAAAACGGCAGGGCTAGAGCGCTTTCCGGCGAAGTGGAAACCGGTTCGCCGCCGAAAAGCGCGACAAAACAAATAGCTAGAGCGCCGCTCCGATTCTATCGGAGCGGCGCTCTAGAGGCCGCGCGTCGAAGCCCGGACAATCAGCTGCGCGGGGATCTTGATGGCGCGGGGTTCCGCCGGTTCCGGCTTGGCCGAGATCAACTCGATCATATACTTGGCCATCTCCTTGACCGGCGTGCGCACGGTGGAGAGCTGGTAGCTCATGTAGCCCGCCTCCGGGATGTCGTCGAAGCCGACGACGGCGACATCCTCGGGAACCCTGAGGCCAAGCGCGTGGCGGACCGCGTCCATGGCGCCCAGGGCCATGATGTCCGTCAGGCAGACGAGGGTATCTGGACGATCGGGCCCCTCCATAAGGGCCAGGGCCGCGCGATGGCCGCCCGCATAGGTCAACCCCCCGTCCGCGATGCGGATCGCGCCGGGCCCCACGGCGCTCTCCAGGCGCGCCGTGACCGCCGCCTTGCGCTCAACGATGGTCGTCAGGTTCGGGGACCCGTCGATGACGCCGAAACGTCTTCCGCCGCCCTTCAGGACGAGATCGGCGGCTTGCGTTCCCGCATCATGCTCATCGCCGCGCACGCTGTGGACGGGGATGCCCGGCAGGTAGCGTCCCAGGGTGACGACCGGCACGTTGCGGTCGACGCACAGCGCCGCCATGCGGCTGGAGATCGAGGCGGCCGCGATTACGATGGCGTCGACCTGGTACTGGAGCATGTGCTGCAGCGTGCGGTCGAAGTCGGCGACGTCGCTGGGCGTGAACAGCAGCACCTGCTTGCCCTGATCCTCCAGGCGCAGGCTGATCTCGTCCAGCATGGCCGCGAAGATGGGATTGGAGGTCGTCGGCAGCATCAGGGCGACGATGTTGGTTCGCCGGGTGATCAGGCTTCGCGCGAGATTGTTGGGGACGTAGTTCAGCTCGCGCGCTGCGGCGTAGACGCGCTCGGCCAGCGCCGGTGAAATGCTGCTGCCGGGTGCAAAGGCGCGGCTCACGGCCGCGATCGAGACACCGGCCAGACGAGCCACCTCCGTGGAATTGGCGCGAACACGGGTCCTCTTGGTCATCGGGGCATACCGCTCACGTCAATCCCGCGCTTCGCAAGCCCCCTGTCTCCGCCAGACTCGCGCGAAGCACAACAGGCCCGGCCGGTTCACCCGACCGACCTGCCCCGCCGCCCTTTCGGGCCTCGGCCGCCGGTGCCGGTTGTAAATATTTACATATGAGGTAGGACGAGGGCCGTCGCGACCCGATCGATCGCGGCTCCGGATATCCAGGCCAGGGGCGAGTTCACCGACGTGACCACACAGGACTCTCAACGCCCCGGCCGACCCCGCGCGCCGATCGAGCCACCCTCGATCCTCGGAGCCATGCAGGATTGGCCGCTGACGGTCGACAAGATCCTCGACCACGCCGCGCGGTGGCATGGAGATGTCGAGGTCGTCAGCCGGTCCGTGGAAGGGCCGATCGTGCGTACGACCTACGGCGAGGTCCACGCCCGGGCCAAGCGCCTCTCCAATGCGCTGAAGGCGCTGGGCATCGCGCGCGGCGACCGGGTGGCGACCCTGGCGTGGAACACCGCGCGCCACGTCGAGACCTGGTATGGCGTGATGGGCATCGGGGCGGTCTGCCACACCCTCAACCCGCGCCTGTTCGCCGAGCAGCTCTGCTATATCGTCAACCACGCCGAAGACAGGGTCGTCTTCACCGACCTCACCTTCCTGCCCTTGCTGCAGGAACACCGGGCCAAGATGCCCAGCGTCGAGCATTTCGTCGTCCTCACCGACGAAGCGCACATGCGGCCCGACCTTTTCCCGGACGCGCTCTGCTATGAGACCCTGGTGGCGGCCCAGCCGGCCGACTGCGCCTGGGGCGGCTTCGACGAGAACACACCGGCGGGGCTCTGCTACACCTCCGGCACCACGGGCAATCCCAAAGGGGTGCTCTACTCCCACCGCTCGAACTTCCTGCATACGCTGGTGACCCTCGGCATCGACGTCATGGGCTTCGGGGCCCGCGACACCGTGCTGCCTGTGGTGCCGATGTTCCACGCCAACGCCTGGGGGATCGTCTTCTCCGCGCCGGCGGTGGGCGCCAAGCTGGTGCTTCCGGGGCCGAAGCTCGACGGCGCCTCGATCCACGAACTGCTGGAAGGCGAGGCGGTGACCTTCTCCGCCGCGGTGCCGACCGTGTGGCAGATGCTGCTGGGTCATCTGCGCGAGAACGCGCTGCGACTCTCTACCCTGAAGCGGGTGGTGATCGGCGGCTCGGCGGTCCCCGAGGCCATCGTGCGGGGCTTCCGCGACGACCACGGGGTGACGGTGGCCCACGCCTGGGGGATGACCGAGGTGTCGCCATTGGGCACCCTTGCCGCGCCGACCGCCCGGATCGCGGCCCTGAGCGCCGACGAGCAGCTCGACTACGCGCTCACCCAGGGCCGCCCACCCATCGGCGTCGAGTTGAAGCTGCTGGACGATGACAACAATCGCCTGCCCCACGACGGCGCCACCTTCGGCCGCCTGATGGTCAGCGGCCCCTTCGTGGTCGGACGGTATTTCAAGGGCGAGGGCGGGGTGATCCTCGACGACGAGGGCTTCTTCGAAACCGGGGACGTGGCGACCATCGACCGCGACGGCTTCATGCGGATCACCGACCGGGCCAAGGACGTCATCAAGTCCGGCGGCGAATGGATCTCCTCCATCGAGATCGAGAACCTGGCGGTCGGCCACCCCAAGGCGGCGCTCTGCGCGGTGATCGGCGCCGCGCACCCCAAGTGGGACGAACGGCCGGTGCTGCTGGTCAAGCTCGAACCCGGCCAGAAGAGCGACCCGGAGGAGTTCCTGCGGTTCCTCGAGGGCAAGATCGCCCGGTGGTGGATGCCCGACGACGTCCTGTTCGTCGACGACATCCCCCTGGGCGCGACCGGCAAGATCGACAAGAAGCTGATCCGCGAGCGGATGAAGGACTATGTGCTGCCGAGCGGGGGCGGGTAGCGCTCAACGCGGTCTGCGAACGCTTCCGCCACGTCGGCAAAGAACGCGCATAACGAGCGGCGGCCGGGACGTTAGCCCGCCTCGATGCCCAGGCAGAGCAGCTTCAGCTCCGTGTATTCGTCGAGGCCATAGTGAGAGCCCTCGCGCCCCAGTCCCGATTCCTTGACCCCGCCGAAGGGCGCCACCTCAGTGGAGATCAACCCTGTATTCAACCCCACCATGCCGCTCTCCAGCGCCTCGCCGACCCGGAAGGCGCGGCTGAGATCGCGGGTGTAGAGGTAGGCCGCCAGGCCGAAGCGGGTGGCGTTGGCGAGCGCGATCGCCTCGGCCTCGGTCTCGAACCGCACCAGGCCGGCCACCGGCCCGAAGGTCTCCTCGCGGTTCATCAGCGCGTCGGGAGCCACATCCGTGAGAACGGTGGGCTCGAAATAGGTCGCCTGCGCATCCAGCCTGTGGCCGCCGGTCAGGGCCTGGGCGCCGCCGGCCAGGGCGTCGGCCACATGGCGTTCGACCTTCTCCACCGCCTTTTCGTTGATCAGCGGCCCCTGGTCGGTCTTGCCGGACAGCCCGTCCCCCACGGCCAGGGCGGCCGCCCGGGCGGCCAGCTTTCCGGCGAAGGCGTCATAGACGCCGGCCTGGACATAGAAGCGGTTGGCGCAGACGCAGGTCTGGCCGGTGTTGCGGTATTTGGAGGCCATGGCCCCGTCCACGGCGGCGTCCAGATCGGCGTCGTCGAAGACGATGAAGGGGGCGTTGCCGCCCAGTTCCAGCGACACCTTCTTGACGGTGTCCATGCACCGCGCCGCCAATAGTTTGCCCACCGCGGTGGAGCCGGTGAAGGTGAACTTGGCCACGCGCGGATCGCCGGTCAGCACCTCGCCGATCCCCTTGGGATGGCCGGTGACCACATTGAACACCCCGTCCGGCAACCCGGCCTCATGGCCCAGCAGGGCCAGCGCCAGGGCCGAGAAGGGCGTCAGTTCCGAGGGCTTCAACACCACGGTGCAACCCGCCGCCAGGGCCGGTCCGACCTTGCGGGTGATCATCGCCGCCGGGAAATTCCAAGGCGTGATGGCGGCCACCACGCCCACAGCCTGGCGCATCACCAGCAGCCGCTTGTCGGCCTGGTGGCCGGGGATGATGTCGCCGTAGGCCCGCTTGGCCTCTTCGCCGAACCATTCGATGAAGCTGGCGGCATAGACCACCTCGCCCTCCGCCTCGGCCAGGGGCTTGCCCTGCTCGGCGGTCATCAGCCGGGCCAGGTCGGCCTTGTGGGTGATGATCAGGTCGAACCATTTGCGCAGCACCGCCGCGCGTTCCTTGCCCGTCTTCGCCCGCCAGGCCGGCAGGGCCGCCCCGGCCGCCGCCACCGCATCACCCGTCTCCGCCGCGCCCAGGGAGGGCACGGCGCCCAGCGCCCCGCCGGTGGCCGGATTGCTGACGGTGATGGTTTCCTGACCCGTGACCCACTGCCCGCCGATCCACGCGGCCTCGCGCAACAGGTCGGGACGCGCCAGGGCCAGGCGCGCCCGCTCAGTGGTGGTGTCGGTGGAGGTCATAAGCGGCTCAACAGCAGTCAGGGGTGCGCGAAGGATAACGCGCGCCGGGCGACTTTAGGACAATCGCTCGGCCCCATGCCGCTAGCGCCCGCCGTACGTCAGCCCACCGCGTGATAAAGGGTCACCACGCAGGCGCCGCCCAGGCCGAGATTGTGCTGCAGCGCGAACCTGGCGCCGTCCACCTGACGCTTGTCGGCCGACCCGCGCAGCTGGTGGGTCAGCTCGTAGCATTGCGCCAGGCCCGTGGCGCCCAGGGGGTGGCCCTTGGAGAGCAGGCCGCCCGACGGGTTGGTGACGTGCTTGCCGCCATAGGTGTTCTGTTCGTCGCGGATATAGCGCTCGGCGCCGCCCTCTTCGCACAGGCCCAGGGACTCGTAGCTGACCAGCTCGTTGGGCGTGAAGCAGTCGTGCAGCTCGACCACCTGCACGTCGTCGGGGCCGACGCCGGCGGCTTCATAGACCTGGCGCGCGGCCTCCTTGGCCATGTCGTAGCCGATGACGCTCATCATCGAGCGGCCCTCGAAGGTGCCGGCCACGTCGGTGGTCATCGACTGGGCGACGATCTCGACCCCTGCGGTGAGGTTGTGCTTGGCGGCAAAGGCCGGCGAGACCAGCACGGCGGCGGCCGCGCCGCAGGTGGGCGGGCAGGCCTGGAAGCGGGTGATCGGGCCGAACAGGTGCTTGGAGGCCATCACCTCCTCCAGCGTCAGCGGATCGCGGAACAGGGCCAGGGGGTTGTTGGCGGCATGCTTGCGAGCCTTGACGCTGATCAGGCCGAAGGCCTCGTCGCTGGCGCCGTAGCGGGCCTGATAGTCGAGGCCGCCGCCGCCGAACTGCTGGGCGGCCATCGGCGCGGTCTCGTCATAGCCCTGGATCTCGACCTGCTTGGACAGGTGGTAGTCCAGCGTGCGCTTGCGGTCGTTGAACACCATGCCCAGCGCGCCGGGGACCATCTGTTCGAAGCCCACCGCCAGCACGCAGTCGGCCGCCCCCATCTCGACCATCTGGCGCGCCAGATAGAGGGCGGTGGAGCCGGTGGAGCAGTTGTTGTTGACGTTGACGATGGGGATGCCGGTGACGCCCACGCGGTAGAGGGCCGACTGGCCGGCCGTGGAGTCGGCATAGACATAGCCGACATAGGCCTGCTGGATCTGGTCGTAGGTGACCCCGGAGTCGGCCAGGGCGGCGCGCACGGCCTTCTCGGCCATCACGTCCCAGTCCTCGCTCTGGCCCGGCTTGGAAAAGGGGATCATGCCGACGCCGGCGACGCGAACGCTACTCATCTTGCTTGCTCCTAGAGATCGAAAGGTCAGGCGACATTGCGGCTGTGGCCCTGCCAGAAGGGCGCGCGAAGGTCGGCCTTCAGCACCTTGCCGGCCGCCGACAGCGGCAGGGCGTCGCGGAACTCCACGCTGCGCGGACATTTGTATCCGGCGATCAGCGCACGGCAGTGGTCGGTGATCGACTGGACGCTGGGCTGGGTTCCGGGCCGCGCCACGACGACGGCGTGCACCCGTTCGCCCCAGCGTTCGTCGGGCACGCCGATGACGGCGCACTGGGCCACGTCGGGGTGTTTTGTCAGCGCGCTCTCGACCTCGGCCGAATAGACGTTCTCGCCGCCGGACACGATCATGTCCTTGATGCGGTCGACCACATAGAGGATGCCGTGGTCGTCCAGCCGCCCGCCGTCGCCGGTGTGCATCCACCCATTGCGCAGGGCCTCGGCCGTCATCTCAGGCTGGTTCCAATACCCCAGCATCACGCCCTTGCCGCGCACCAGGATCTCGCCCACTTCGCCCTGAGCCAAGGCTTGGCCGTCCTCGCCCACGATCATCAGCTCGGCGGTGGGCAGCGGCACGCCCGCACCACGATGGCGCCCCGCCGCGCGGTGCTCGCCGCGATGGTATTCGGGCTTCAACACGGTTGCGGTGCAGGACACCTCGGTCATGCCGTAGCACTGGAAGAAGTCGAGGTGCGGGGCGGCGTCCATGATCCGGTCGATGGTCGCTTCCGGCATCGGCGAGGCGCCGTACATCACGGTCTTGAGGTTCGACAGCTTGCCCGCGTCGAAGCCCGGCCCGTCGAGCAGCATCTGCACCATGGTCGGCACCAGCAGGGCGTCGGTGACATCCTGCTCGGCGATCAGGTCCAGTGTTCCCGCCGGATCGAAGGCTGGCGCGATCACCGCCGTGCCGGCGGCCAGCATGACCATGGTCAGGGCGGCGGCGGCGGCCAGATGGAACAGCGGCGCCACCACCAGCATGCGGCAGGCGTCGGGACAGATGCCGATGTCACGCATGGCCATGGAGTTGCTGACGAAGCCCGCGTGGCTCAGCATCACGCCCTTGGACCGGCCCGTGGTGCCGCCGGTGTAGAACAGCGCCAGCAGGTCCTCGCCGCCCCGCCCGGCGTCCGGGATCGGGACGTGGGCCAGCAGGTCGGAGAGGTTCAGCCAGCCCTCGCGCGGCGTCTCGTCGAGCGCCACGAGGGTCGCCCCGCCGTGCCGCCCCTCGAACAGGGCGGCGTTGGCGGCGATCAGTTCGCCGCTCGCCAATAGAACCGTCGGCTCGCAATCGGCGATGGCGTAGGCGTTCTCCTCCACGCTCCAGCGGTTGTTGAGCGGCGCCAGCACGCCGCCCGCCCACGGCACGGCCAGGTACAGCGCCATGTAGAGATCGCTGTTGGCCGACAGGATGGCCACGCGGTCGCCGTCGCGAACGCCCAGCGCGCGCAGGCCCGCCGCCAGCCGCGCGGCGCGGTCCAGCAGTTCGCCCCACGACACCACCTGACCGCCGAACGTCACGGCGGGCCGGTCGCGATGGTCCGCCGTGACGGCCAGCATGCTGGAGACGTAGCCGATCTTGGTCATCGTGCTTACTCCGCGGGACCACAGGCGAAGCTGCGGTAGTCGTCGATGCTGCCCGCGCCCTTGTAGCGCTGCACCAGCGGCCAAGGGCAGAGCAGGCGCGTGCGGATGGCCGTCATGCTGCCGGCCAGGAACTGGGGCTTGAGGTCGTTCTTGTACTTGCTGGCGATGATCGGGCCGGGCGGCACGCCCTTCTCCACCCACTGCTCGATGGCGGCGGTGACGCTGTAGCGGGGGTCTTCATTGCCCGGAATCTGGCCGAAGACATTGGGTCCGGGTCCGCCGATCACATGCCACACGCCCGGCGCCATATAGAGCCGCGCAAAGCCGTCGGTCTGGTCCTTGCCCATCGCCGCCGTCATGCGGTTGAAGTAGTCGATGGTCAGCTGGGGCACCAGCGCCTGGTCGGACCAGCCGTGATAGAGGATCAGCTTGCCGCCGCGGGCCTTGAAGCGGGTCAGGTCCGGATCGCGGGCGGTGTAGAAGACGCCCATCACGCGGGCGATCTCGGGGCGGTCCTTGGCGAAGTCGAAGCGCGAAAGCTCCCACTTGGGGTCGCCGTAGACAAGGTAGCGGGGGAACTCCAAGGCGAAGTGGTATTGGATCGACTTGCGCGGTCCGTTGCCGATGCCCCATTCCTTCCAGCCCTCCTCGCCGCCGGGGGGATAGCCCCAGTTGCGGCTGTCGCCGAGTGACCCGCCGGGCCCGCTATAGATGGCGCGCAGGCTTTCCACCTGGTTGGCGTTCAGACATTGATTGGTTTGTTTGCCCTGGCACAGCATCGCCGCCGGGTCGAAGCGGCAGACCATGGGATTTTCGATCAGGCCGTCCTTCAGCCCGTCGAGGCCATCGCATTGCTTCAGCACGGCCGCCTGGATGGCTGGAAGCTTGGCCTTCAGGATGTAGCTGGCGGGCGTGCGCAGCAGCCTGGTCTGGGTCCAGGCGGAGGCGGCGACGTTGTTGGGACCATCGAAGGCCGGGGCGCCGGCGACGATGCCGTCATAGTCCTCGGGGAAGCGCTGGGCCTCCATCAGCCCCTCGCGGCCGCCGTTGGAGCCGCTGATGAAATAGGAATGGCCCACGGGCCGGCCATAGTAGGCGGCGATCAGCGTCTTGGCGGCGACCGCGGTCTCGTGGATGGCGCGCCAGCCGAAGTCCTTCAGCAGCTCGGGATGGTTCAGCGCCCATTCGCCGTTGTTGCCGTCGCCCTTGTGGCCGGTGTCGGTCGCGGCCACCGCATAGCCGTGGCTGAGCCCCACATTCATCGACAGGTAGTCGATGCTGCCGGCCAACCCGCCGTTGCCCACGCCGAACAGGCGGTTGTTCCAGCCCGTGGCCGGCAGCCAGACCTCGGTGTTGATGTGGGAATCCGGCGAAGGCTTCAGCACCAGGGTCACGCGGCACGACTGCGGCTGCTTGAAGCCCCACACCCCGATCAGGGCCGTCTTCCACGACATCTTGAAACCGGCGCCGACCAGCTTGGCGGAGACCACCTTGCCACCGGCGATGTTCAGCTTCTCCAGCGCCTCGCACTGGGTGCGGGCGGCGGGCGTGCCTGAGGCGCAGGCGCTCAGACCCACGGCCAGGGCGGCGCCCAGACCGAGGAGACCCGCCATTGCGGGGGCCCAGCGTCGCTTGGACGGCACAGGTTTCATGGAGGTCTCTCCGCTGTTCGGCAGGGGTGCAATCGGATCGGTCATCGGGCCTTGCCCGCCGTGCGCGATGATCTCGGCGATGGGCTCCCACAGGCCCTGGCATCCACGCCGAGTCCAGGAAGGCGCGTCATGGCGTCCTAGAACCGGTAGCTCAGGCGCACGCCGTACTCGCGCGGCGTGAGGCGGCGCTCGACCACGATGCCGAGGCCCAGCGCGTCGGGCTGACGTTCGACCAGGGGCCGCTCATCGTTGGCGTTGACCACATAGGCCTCGAGCTTGACGCCGTTGTCGAAGCCCAGGCCCACATTGCCGTTGAGCAGGCCATAGCTGTCCTGGGCGGCGGGGCCGATGCCCGGGTACACAGAGCGCTTGTCGTCGAAGTAGGTCTTGGTCTGGTAGCGGTAGTCGACGTGGGCCAGGAACCGCGCGCCGCCGAACGCCGGGGCGTTGATGTCGGCGGTGACGAAGCCGCTGACCTTGGGTACGTTGGTGAACTGCTGGCCGGCATAGTTGGCGCCCGTGCCGCTGTCGAAATCCACATACTTGGCGTCGTTATAGGCCCCGCCCGCGCCGAGGCTGAGCCAGGCGGTCGGCTGGGCCTGCACGTCCAACTCCACGCCCTGCACCCGCGCCTTGCCGGCGTTGGTGATCACATAGCCGGAGAAGGTGCCGAGGAACTGGCTGACCTGCAGGTCGTCGTAATCCATGTAGTAGACCGTCGCATTGATGCCGAGACGGTTGTCGAGCAGCCGGGTGCGAAGGCCGGCCTCATAGTTGGTGACGCTTTCCGCATCGAACTTGATGTGGGGCGTGGTGGTGATGTCGGGGTTCCAGCCGCCCGACTTGAAGCCGCGGCTGTATTTCACATAGCCGGTCACCTGGGGCGAGACCTTGTAGCTGAGCGCCGCCGTGGGCGAGACGTCGCTGTCGGTGAAGTGGTCGTCGATGGTCAGGAAGGGATAGCCGATGGCCGGCACGCCCTGCTGGTCGAAGTTCAGGGTCTTGCGCTCGGAGGTATAGCGCAGGCCGACGTTGAGGGTGATGGCGTCGGTGAAGTGGTAGTCGCCGTTGGCGAAGACGGCATAGGCGTCGGTCTTGGTCTTGACCTGGTCGCTCATCACCCCCTGGACGGGGAACCCCGTGCTCAGCGTCACAGGCCGGTCAGACTTCAGGTCCTGGTGGAAGTAGTAGGCGCCGGCGATCCAGGTGAACCTGCGGTCCGCCGGCGAGGCCAGGCGGAACTCCTGGCTGACCTGGCTGTAGTCGTCCGCGAAGATGTGGAAGACGATGTCCAGCGGGCTGAAGTCGTCGTCGAAGTGCTGCCTGACCGCCAGGGTCCGCCAGGCGGTGATCGAGGTGAAGGTGTAGCCGCCGTCCAGGCTGTCGTCGGCGGTCAGCGACACGCCGCCGCCCTTGCGCGGCAGGGTGTAGGCGACATTGGGGGCCACCGTATCGGGCCCCGGCGAGAAGCCCAGGGCGAAGCCGGCCACCGGCTCCTCGGCCGACGCCATGCCCTCGTCGCGGCGGTAGTCGCCGCGCAGCGAGACGTCCCAGCTGCCCTGGGTCAGGCGCAGCTCGCCGCGCACGCCAGTTTCGTCGTAGTTGCCATAGGCGCCGCCGCTGACCAGGTCCTTCTGGTAGCCGTCGGACTTGCGGCCGTAGACCGACAGCTTGATACCCAACACATCGGCGATCAGGGGCCCGGCCACATAGGCCGACAGCCGCCAGTCGTTGCGCTCGCCGTACTGAATCTCGCCCGCCCCGCGCCAGGTCTGCCCCGGCCGCACGGTGCTGATGGAGATGGCGCCGGCGGTGGTGTTCTTGCCGTAGAGGGTGCCTTGCGGGCCGCGCAGCACCTCGACGCGGTCGATGTCGATCAGATCCTGGTTGTTGCCCAGCGGACGGCCCAGATAGACCCCGTCCATATAGACGGCGGCGCCGGCCTCGAAGCCGATGTTGCGGGCGCTGGAGGTGATGCCCCGGATGGTCAGGTTGCCGAGTTCGTCGATGTGGGCGTTGGGGGTGACCCCGTTTAAGTCCGCCAGCGACTTGGCGTTCAGCTTCTCAAGCTGATCGGCGCCGATGGCCTGGATGGAGGCCGGCACGTCCTGCAGATTCTCGGTGCGCTTGCGGGCGGTGACCAGCACCTCGCCGATGGTGGTGGTCGGCTGAGCGGATGCGCCCGAGTCGGACCCCGCGCCCTCGGCGAAGGCGTTGGCGGACAGGGCGAGAACGGCCGTGGAGGCCGCCGCGGACAGTAGAAGACGCTGGCGCCGTTGCATTGTTTCCTCTCCCCCGGCGCGCCGCCCGTCATTGAGACCTGGGCTTTACGCTACCGCATGGACTTATCATTACTCATGGGTAACATGATGTGCAAGGGTAAATCGGCGGGGGCTTGATCGCGAACCCAAACCGGCTACCTCAGCTACTGACGGGTTATGGAGACGGAAGATGGCGGCCAGCGCCCACAAGGCCAAGACCCCGGTAAAGTCCCCCTGGGCCGCGACGCGGGACCGCGCGGCCGAGCGTGAGGAGAAGCGCGAGGCGGTGCTGCAGGCCGCCGCCCAGGCCTTCGCCGAGAACGGCTACTACAAGACCTCCCTGGACAGCATCGCCGCGAGGCTGGGGGTGACCAAGCCCACCCTCTACTACTACGCCCGCAGCAAGGACGACCTGATCACCGCCATCGCCGACCGCGCGATGCTGCAGATCATGGCGGCCTTCGAGAGCGACGAGCAGGCTCCCGCCCTGGTGCAATTGCAGCATCTGATCCGCCGCTACGTCGAGGTCATGGCCACGGATTTCGGCCGCTGCATCATGGTCACCCGTGAGATCCGGCTGGAGGGGCCGGGGGGCGAGGAGTTGCGCGTGGGCATGCGCAAGATCGGCCAGCGCATGCGCGACCTGCTGCAGCAGGGCATGGCCGACGGCTCCATCGGCCCCTGCGACGTGCGCCTCACCGCCTTCATGATCGCCGGCGCCGTCAACGAGATCCCCCACTGGTACAGCGATGACGGCCCCATGAGCCCCGCCACCGTCGCCGAGAAGTTCGCCAACCAGCTGGCGGCGGGCCTAGCGCCTCGCTAGCGAAAATATCGCTTGATACTCACCGGTAACTTATAATACCGATAGGTCGTGAAACCGGCGTCCGCAGACCGGTTGATGACCGACGGGGAGCGTATGATCGATCGCGAAAAACACCTTGGCGTCGTATCCGAGCCACGCCGGGTCAGCGTCGAGAAGGGCTTCCTGCAGTTCTTCGCCAAGGCCACCGGCGAGACCAACCCCATCTATTTCGACGAGGACGCGGCGCGCGCCGCCGGCCACCGGGCCCTTCCCGCCCCGCCGACCTATGCCTTCAGCCTGGGCCTCATGGCTCCCGCCCAGCGCGGCGACATCTTCGACAAGGAGAACGGCCTGGGCGTCGACATGTCCGTCGTGCTGCACGGCGAACAGGGATTCACCTACCATCGGCCGATCTATGCCGGCGACCAGCTGAGCGTGACCACCACCACCAGCGACATCTACGACAAGAAGGGCGGCGCGCTTCAGTTCGTCGTCCAGAACACCCGCATCGAGGACGAGACCGGCGCGCTGTGCGCCGAGGGCCGTCAGGTCACGGTGGTGCGCAATGGCTGATTATTCCGCCTCGCTGGTCGTAGGCGACGCCCTGCCCGAACATGTGCGCGGGCCGATCACGCGGGCCGACCTGGCCCTGTTCGCCGGCGCCAGCCACGACCACGTGCTGCTGCATATCGACAGCGATTACGCCAAGGCGGCCGGCATGGACGACGTGTTCGGCCACGGCATGCTGTCGATGGCCTATCTGGCCCAGATGCTGACGGGCTGGGCGCCTCAGGACCGGCTGAAGACCTGGAGCGTGCGCTTCACCGCCATCACGCCTCTGTACGCCACCGTGCATTGCCGGGGCGAGGTCGCCGAGATTTTCGAACAGGACGGCGAGCGGCTGGCGCGCATCAGCATCGGCGCCTGGACCGACAAGGACATTCAAACGCTGGGCGGCGAAGCCGTCGTGACGTTGGCGTAATCAGGAAACCAAGTGATGAGTAAACTGGCAGGCAAGGTCGCGATCATCTCCGGATCGGGCCGCGGCATCGGGCGCGCCGTGGCGCTGAAACTGGCCGGCGAAGGCGCCGCCATCGTCGTCAACGATCTGGACGAGGCCCCCGCCCTGGAGACCGTGGCCGCCATCGAAGCGGCGGGCGGCAAGGCCGTGGCCTGCATCGGCTCCGTCACCGAGGACGGCTTCGCCGAACGCTTCGTGCAGAGCGCCATCGAGACGTTCGGCGGCCTGCACATCATCGTCAACAACGCCGGCTACACCCGCGACGGCCTGATCCAGAAGCAGACCGACGAGCAGTTCCAGGCCATGCTGGACGTCCACGTCATCGCCCCCTTCCGCATCCTGCGCGCGGCCTCCGAGCCCCTGCGCATGTTCGCCAAGCAGGAGGCCGCCGAGGGCCGCGAGGTGATCCGCAAGGTGGTCAACATCTCGTCCATGGCCGGCACCCACGGCAACGCCGGCCAGATCAACTATTCGGCCGCCAAGTCGGCGCTGATCGGCATGACCAAGACCATGTCCAAGGAGTGGGGACGCTACAAGGTCTGCGTCAACTGCGTGGCCTTCGGCTTCATCGAGACCCGGCTGACCAAGCCCAACGATGACCCCGACACCGTCATCGAGATTGAGGGCAAGACCATCCAGGCCGGCGTGCCCGCCGCCATGCTGGGCGCGCTGAAGACCATGGTGCCCCTGGGCCGCGCCGGCACCCCGCAAGAAGCCGCCGGCGGCGTCTACCTCTTCTGCTCGCCGGAGAGCGACTACATCAGCGGCGAGATCGTCATCGTCGGCGGCGGCATCAGCCTTTAGCCCCAACCAGGCGCGTCTGGTGTCATAGGCGGGCCAGGGCCGCGCGCCAACCCTGCCCGAATTGCCAGGCGCCCCTTCCACCGCGGACGATAAACGCCCTAGGTTGCTTCGGATGTCCCAGCCTCCTATCTCGCCCACCCCTCCTGTTCCGTCCCCGCAAGCCTCGCTCGACGAGTTGATCGGGGGCTACCGCCGCTTCCGCGCCTCGGGCTGGCTGGCCGAGCGAGAGCGGTTCGAGATGACGGCGGAGCTGGGCCAGTCGCCACACACCATGATCGTCGCCTGCTCCGACAGCCGGGTCGACCCGCAGATGATCCTGGGCGCGCGGCCGGGGGAGCTGTTCGTCATCCGCAACATCGCCAACCTCGTGCCCCCCTTCGAGCATGACGCCGCGCACCACGGCACCAGCGCGGCGCTGGAATTCGGCGTGCGCTCGCTGGCCGTGAAGAACCTGATGGTCCTGGGCCACGGCATGTGCGGGGGTATCAGGGCGCTGCTGACCGGCTCACCGCCCGACAGCGACTTCCTGGAACGCTGGATCGCCATCGCCGCGCCGGCCCGGGCGCGGACCGCGGGCGTGGAACCGCTGGAGGCGCGGCTGAAGGCCTGCGAGGAGGAGGCGGTGCGCCTCTCGCTGGCCAACCTGATGACCTTTCCCTGGATCGCCGAAGCCGTCGAGGCAGAGCGGCTCGCCCTGCACGGCGCCTATTTCGACATCCGCCACGGCGTCCTGTCCATCCTGGGGGCGGACGGGACGTTCAGTCCGGCAGCGACCTAACTCAGGCCTATCTGCGTGCGCCCGTGCTGCCCGGATTGGTCGGATGGGGGTTGCCCTGGTCGCCGGACGGCGCCGCCGCCGCCCTTGCCCCGGTCGAGCCCTGCGTGGTCGGGTGGGGATTGCCCTGGTCGCCGCTGGCGGCCATGGCGGACTTGGTCGCGTCGGCGGGGGGCGCCATCAGCGGCGCCGGGGCTGGAGCGGCGGCCGTCTCGGCCTTGGGCGTCGCGGCGGGCTTGTTGCAGCCGGCCAGCGCCGCCGCGAGGGTCATCGCCAGCGTGGCGCCGACAACGTGAATCCGGTTCATTTCGGTATCCCCCTGAGTAGTTGCCGCGAGAACCTGAACCTACCCGCCGGAACGGTCAAGTTGGCGCCGGGCGAGGTAGGGATGAGACTCGAACCACCTCTCATCTGTTCGTCATCCCCGGACTTGTTCCGGGGACCCATGCACACGGGCAGCAACGATGATCCGCCGAACGTCGGCGCGTTATTCTTTCAGGCGCGGTGTTCATGGGCCCCCGGAACAGGCCCGGCGATGACGTCTCTCCAAGAGTTGGCGGCCGGTCGGGTTTTGAACCTAGGCGAGCCCCAACTCCGTAAGCAGCCGGACAAACCTCGCGTCCTTGCGCAGCGAATCCACCATCGGATCGGCCTTCATCAGCACGATGCCTGAATCCCTGGCCTTGTAGGCGGTCTCCAGGGCGCTCAGCGCGCGGTCGGCCTGGCCCCACTGCGCATAGACCTGGGCCTGCTGGTAGAGGGTGACCCCCGCGTCGTCGCCGATCAGCGCCTTCAGCGCCGCTTCCGAACCCGCCATGTCGCCGGTGCGCCGCAACAGGATGGCCTGGCCGGTGAGCCGCAGCCAGTCGAGCGGCTCCAGCGCATACTCCCTGCCCGCCCCGGCCAGGTCGCCTGTCAGCATCAGGCTATCGCCGATGGCGGCATGCGCGCCCTCGGAGGTGGGGCTGAGCTCGAGCGCCCGGCGCATGGCGGTGATTGCCTCGGGATAGATGCGGGCGCCGAACAGGGCATAGCCCAGGGCGCGGAAGGCGCGCGGATTGAGCGGATCCAGCACCGTGGCGCGACGCACCGCCGGCAGGCCCGGCCCGAAGTCGCCGATCTCACAGCTGAACTGGCCGAAGCGGTAGAGGATGTCGGCGTTGCCCGACCCGCTGACCATGGCGCGGGCCCAGACGGCCTTGGCGCCGGCGAAGTCGAAGTTGGCGTTGGTCAGCACCCCGGCCAGCGTGGCTTGGCCTTCGGCGAGGTCCGGCGCCAGGGCGACGGCGCGGCGCGCGGCCTCCAGCGAGGCGTCGAAGGTCGCCCTTAGCCGCGCCGGCGGCGTGTACTGGTTGGCGATGGACATCAGGGCGCGGGCGCGCGCCGCATAGGCCGCCGCGAAGGCCGGATCGGCGGCGAGCGCGGTGTCGAACTGGGCCAGCGCGGCGCGGTAGTCGGCCTCGCCGCCGCCCTTGTCGAACAGTTTCCGCCCGCGCAGATAGGCGTCATAGGCCTCCGCGTTGGCCGCGCCGCCCAGGCTGAAGGCCGCGATATCGGCGCCCAGCAGATGCACCTTCAGCGCTTCGGCCACAGCCTGGGCGATCTCGCTCTGGACGGCCAATATGTCCTTCAGCTCGCGGTCGAAGGTCTGCGACCAGCGCTCGAAGCCGGACCGCGCCTCCGCCAGCGTCGTGCTGATCCGCACCATCGCCCCGTCGCGCCGCACGCTGCCGTCCAGGATGTAGGCCACCCCCAGCTTGGCGCCGATCTCCCTGGCCCCGGCCTTGCTGCCCTTGAACCGGAAGGCCGAGGTGCGCGCCACCACCTCCAGGGGCTTCAGCCGCGCCAATGCGTTGATCAGCTCTTCGGAAAGCCCGTCGGAGAAGTAGTCCTCCGAAGCCTGGCCGCTCAGGTTGGCCAAGGGCAACACCGCGATGCTGTGGGCCGGCGGCCCGGCGCCCCGGCCTGCCAACCACCAGCCTCCGGCGGCCACGACGGGGACCAGCACCGCGCCGCCGACCAGCAGCCGGCGCCGATTCAGGAACGAAGGAATGGGCGATGGCGCCGCCCCAACCGAAACCCGGCGCGCCGCGCCCGGCGCCTCGATAGCCGCCACCAGCGCATCGATCTGCGCCGCCGAAGGCTTGGCGCCACGCGCGAACTTCACCTGCTGATATTGCCGGAACCCCAGCGGCGGCTCCGTCCCGTCCAGCGACAACGGAACCAGCCGAGCGTGGTCACGCCCGAACGCCGCCTCGTCGCGCACCCAGTCGGACTCCACCGACGCCGCCGACCAGGCCACCACCACCACCTGGGCCGCGCGCAACGCCGCCTCGATCTCACGGGCATAGGCCGCGCCCGCCGTGATCTCGCGGTCCCACCACACCTCATAGCCGCGCGCGTGCAGCGCCTCGACCACCGGCGCCAGCCGCGCCCGGTCCTTGCTGGAATAGCTCAGGAAGATGCCAGGTTTCGCCGCCGGGTCCGGCTGCCCGCCTTGGCCTTGGGCGTCATCGCTCATCAACACCCCCACCGCTCCGCCACGCCCGCAAACGCTAGCACAGGACTCGCGCGGCGGGTGATGTTCCAACGCCCTTTCTGTGCTTGCATGGCGCGGGGGCCGCTGGCGGCTCGAAGGAGGCGTCATGCGCATCGCCGCTCGTTCAGCCCTGGCATTGCTGGCGGCCTTCAGCCTCGCCGCCCAGTCGCTGCCGACCCGCGCCGCGCCCGTTGTCCCTTCGACGGCCGCCACACCCGACGCCCAGGCCACCGCCCACGCTCAAACGCTCGCCACCGCCAGACAGGCCCAGGCCGACCTGGCCGTCCTGCGCAAGGCCGGCGAGAACGGCCCCGACCAGCCCTACCGCGACGCCCTGCTCCGCTATGCGCAGCAGTATTACGCCGTCAATGACGCACTCAAGAAGGAGGCCGCCGCCGATCCCGAGGCGGCTGCCGCGACGGCCGCCGGCGACGTCGCCTACAAGAGCTACCGGATGCTGAGGGCCGCGCCCGACACCACCCCGCGCGCCATGGCCATCGCCGACGCCGCGCGTCAATCCACCGCCGACGCCCAAGGCAAGGCCTCCGACGCCGCCATTGCGCGCGCCCGCGCCCGCCTGACCGCCGAGGACATCGCCCTGCCCGACCCTTTCGGCCCCGCCCTATACGCCAAGGGCCAGACCGGGCCTCTGGTGGAGGTCCCCAACCCCGTCGGCGTCCACGGCTTCGTCTTCACCCCCTTCGCCTACGCCCCGTGGCAGGTGGAGCTGCAATGGGCTGACCTCGACGACGCCAAGCCGCCAATGGCCGCCACCGACCTCCACGCCTGCGGCGGCGCCCTCATCGCGCCGGACTGGGTGCTCACCGCCGCCCACTGCGTGTGGGACCGCGACACCGGCAAGGTCCGGCCCGTTAGCCAGCTGCGCGCCCGCGCCGGCGCCAACAACCTGTCGGCCCCCATGCCCGCCAGCAGGATCGACCGCATCGTCCTGCCCTCGGGCGCGATGGCCTACATCCCCTCCACCGCCTTCGCCCCGGCCCAGAACGACATCGCCCTGATCCACCTCGCCACGCCGCTGCGCGCGGGTCCAAAGGCCAAAGCCGCCGTCATCGCCTATGCGCCCAAGACCCTGCCCCCCATCGCCGACAAGCGCGAACTCACCGTCTCCGGCTGGGGCGCGACTGAGGCCCAGACCTTCGGCGAACAGACCGCGCCGGCGGCCCAGCACGGCATCCTGCGCATGAGCCCCGACCTGCGCTTCGCCCCGCTGCGGATGATCGACAACGCCGGCTGCTATGAGCGCATCGAGCAGGGCATCCAGGACGTCTTCCCCGACGCCAAGGTCGGCCCGCTGACCGCATCCTCCCTCTGCGCCGGCTCTTCCCTGACCGGCACCTGCGTCGGCGACAGCGGCGGGCCCCTGGTCCTCCACACCGTCCAGGCCTCGCGCCCGGTGATGGATGAGAACGCCGCCCCCCACCTCCAGGACGGCCCCGTTCGGGGCGACCGCCCGCTGCTGGTCGGCATCGTTTCGTGGGGCGTCGGCTGCGAGGACTTCACCGTCTTCACCCGCGTCTCCTCCTACGCCGACTGGATCGCGGCCACCCTGGCCCCGCAGCGCGCCCGGCGGCATCAGGGCGACGCGGCAAACCGCCAAATCAATACTAACCCTCTGGATAGTTAGTATTGACCGCGCCGCCGCGAGCACGGCATGTTGCGCTCAACGCCGACGCTTACGATCGGTGCACACCGGGAGCGGGAACGTTGGGAATCCAGACAGCCACGCCGGACGGCGCGCCGCTCGCCGACGCCATCCCCCGGCCCGATGCGCGCGCCTGGT
This sequence comes from Caulobacter sp., assembly GCA_028291055.1. Taxonomy (GTDB): domain Bacteria; phylum Pseudomonadota; class Alphaproteobacteria; order Caulobacterales; family Caulobacteraceae; genus Caulobacter. The sequence goes on along the minus strand of JAQGIP010000006.1, from coordinate 35,652 downwards.
TTGCCCTGGGCATGCTCTGCTTCGTCTATGTGCTGAACTTCCTCGACCGCCAGCTCCTCTCCATCCTGGCCAAGCCCATCCAGGACACCCTCCACGTCACCGACGGCCAGCTGGGCCTGATCGGCGGGCTCTATTTCGCGATCTTCTACTGCTTCATCTCCATCCCGGTCGGCTGGCTGGCCGACCGCACCAGCCGGGTCAGGATCGTCTCGCTGGCCTGCGCCCTATGGAGCGGCGCCACCATGGCTTGCGGCCTGGCCGCCACCTATCCCCAGCTGGTTCTCTCGCGCATGACCGTCGGGGTCGGCGAGGCCGGGGGCGTGCCGCCCTCCTACGCCATCATCTCCGACTACTTCCCGCCCGGCCGCCGGGGCACGGCCTTCGGCCTCTACAACATGGGCCCGCCGCTCGGTCAGGCGCTGGGCGTGGCCTTCGGCGCCTCCATCGCGGTGGCCTTCAGCTGGCGCGCCGCCTTCCTGGTCCTGGGCGCGGTGGGCGTCGTCACCGCTCTGCTGGTCTTCGTGCTTGTGCGCGAGCCGCGCCGGGGCGGCCTCGACCAGGCCAAGCATCCGACGCCCCAGGCGGGCGCCCCCGCCGATCCGGCCTCCGGCTTCTGGCGCACCGTGAAGATGTTCTTCTCCAGCCCCACCCTGCTGCTGGTCGCCCTGGCCAGCGGCGCCACGCAGATCGTCACCTATGGCGCGGGCAACTTCACCACGCTGTTCCTGATGCGCGAGAAGGGGATGACCATGCATGAGGTCTCCATCTACTTCGCCCTGGTGGTGCTGATCGGCATGGGCGGCGGCATCTTCGTTTCCGGTCGCGTGATCGACCGCTTCACCAAACGCTCCAAGCAGGCCTACGCCCTGGTCCCCGCCATCTCGCTCAGCCTCGCGGTCCTGCCCTTCCTAGGCTTCATCTGGGCGCCGAGCTGGCAGCTCGGCCTGTTGTTCCTGCTCGGCCCCACCTTCCTCAACTACTTCTACCTCTCCTCGGCCGTGGCCCTGGTCCAGGAGGAGGTCTCGCCCCAGCAGCGCGTGCTGTCGGGCGCCCTGCTGCTACTGGTCATGAACCTGATCGGCATGGGGGTCGGCCCCACCTTCGTGGGCTTCGTCAGCGACGCGCTGAAAGCCGCACATCCGCACAACTCCCTGCAACTGGCCTACTACAGCCTGGCGCCGGTCTACGCCCTGGCCATCGGCCTCTTCCTGGTGCTGGCCCGCCACCTGCGCAAACAACAAGCCCTGAAGCCGGAGTAGCGACATGCGCCCCTTCAACCGCCTCATGCTCTGGGCCGCCACGGCCGCCTTCCTGGCCGTCGCCTCCCTTTCGCAAGCCGCCTCCGGCCCCACCGTCGACGCGCCCGCCGGCTCGGCGACCGGCGCCCTCGAAAGCGGCGTGCGGGTCTTCAAGGGCCTGCCCTACGCCCAGCCCCCGGTCGGCGCCGCGCGCTGGACGCCGCCCAAGCCGCTGGCCAAGTGGGACGGAAACCGCGACGCTACCAAGTTCGGTCCGGCCTGCGTGCAGCTACGCTCGGGCCCCGGCAACATCTACGCCAACGACCCCGCCGCGATGAGCGAGGACTGCCTGACCCTCAACATCTGGACCCCGGCCAATGCCAGGAAGGCGCCGGTCCTGGTCTGGATCCACGGCGGCGCGCTGGCCTCGGGCTACAGTCACGAAGCCATCTACAACGGCGCCAAGTTCGCCCAGCGCGGCGTCATCGTGGTGTCGATCAACTACCGCCTTGGCGTGCTGGGCTATCTGGCCCACCCGGGGCTGAGCGCGGAATCGCCCCAGGGCATCTCCGGCAACTACGGCCTGCTCGACCAGATCGAGGCCCTGCGCTGGGTCCAGCGCAACATCGCGGCCTTCGGCGGCGATCCCTCCAACGTCACCATCGCCGGCGAGTCCGCCGGGGGTTTGAGCGTCATGTATCTGATGGCCGCGCCGGCCGCGCGCGGACTGTTCCACAAGGCCATCGCCGAGAGCGCCTACATGATCTCCACGCCCGAGCTGAGGCAGGCCCGCTACGGCGCGCCCTCGGCGGAAGACGCGGGCGCGGCCCTCGGCGCCGCGCTGAAGGCGCCCGACATCGCCGCCTTGCGGGCCATGGATCCGGAAAAGCTCACCAAGGCCGCCGCCGCTGCCCGCTTCGCCCCCTTTGCCGCCGTCGATGGACAGGTGCTGCCGCGCCAGCTGGTCGACACCTTCGACAAGGGCGAACAGGCTCCCGTGCCCATCCTCACCGGTTTCAATTCCGGCGAGATCCGCTCGCTGCGCATGCTGGCGCCCCAGCCGCCGACCTCGGCGGGCGCCTACGAGAAGACCATCCGCGACCGGTATCTCGACCTGGCCGACGCCTACCTGCGCCTCTATCCCAGCACCAACATGGAGAATTCCATCGTTGCGGCGACCCGTGACGGCCTCTACGGCTGGACCTCCGAGCGGCTGGTGCGCAGGCAGACGGCGCTGGGCCAGCCGGCCTTCCTCTACATCTTCGACCACGGCTATCAGGCCGCCGACGCCATGGGCCTGCACGCCTTCCACGGCAGCGAACTTCCCTATGTGTTCGGGACCACCGCCCGTACCCCGCCCTATTGGCCCAAGTCGCCGCCCATAACGGCGGAGACCAAACTGTCCGACGCCATGGTCGACTACTGGGCGAGCTTCATCACCGCCGGCCAACCCATCGCCAAGGGCCAGCCGGACTGGCTGGCGTTCGGACAGCGGCACGCCTTCATGGCCTTCACCGACGCCCCTCACCTGGGCGCCAACCTCTTGCCCGGCATGTACGAACTGCACGAAGAGGCGGTCTGCCGCCGCCGCGCGGGAAACGCCGGCTGGAACTGGAATGTCGGCCTGTGGTCGCCCCCGCTGCCGGCCAAGGCCTGCGGCTGAGGCCTAAAGGCCGAGGCCCAGGAACCCGTCCGCCATGAACTTGGCGATGCGCTTCTTCACGGCCTCGAAGTCGTCGGAGTGGCAAAGCCCGCCCGACAGCCGGTCGATCCGTCCTGTGCGGGCCAGGGTGTTCATCAGCGCGCCCGTCACGAAGTGATAGCCCCAGAAGATGTCCTCTTCCGAGGTGTCCGGCAGCGCGCGCTTGAGCACCGAGATCAGCTTCAGGACCACGGCGTCGAAGTGCTCGTCGAACAGCACCGCGCCCTCCGGGGTGTTGCTGATGCGCGCGCAGAAGGACGCATAATTCATCAGCTTCTCGCCGCCGCCGATATAGAGGTCCAGGTCGGTGTCGAGGAAGGCGTGCAGGGCGCCTTCGACGGTGGGGCTGTCGCCGGCCTCGGCTTCGTAGCGCTCCAGCGCCTCCATCCGCCGGCCGCTGCTGACGCCGGCCCGGCGGGCGAACACCGCCTCGAACAGGCTGCGCTTGTCCTTGAAATAGTAGTGGATCAGCGTCTTGTGGACGCCGACGCGCTCGGCCACGTCCTGGATGGTGACGCCGTTCAGGCCATCGACCGAGAAGAGGTATTCCGCGGCGTCGAGAATCTGCTCGAGGGACTCGGCGCGCTGCTCGGCCTTGCGGCGGCGCACCGGCTTGAGCGTGGTCTCCTCGGACATCAAGCCAGTTTCCCTCACGCTCCGCTTGGGCGCCGCCGGGCCGATCTACCCGGCCTTCGCGGTGGCGTCATCGTTGGCGTAGTGGGCACGTAGCTGGTTCTTGTCAATCTTGCCGGTAGCGGCCAGCGGCATGGCGGCGACCTGCACGATCTGCTCGGGAATCCACCAGCTGGCCACCTTGCCGCGCAGGGTTTCCAGCAGGCTGCGCGCATCCAGCGACGCGCCCTGGCGCAGTTCCACGATCAGCACCGGCCGCTCGCCCCACTTGTCGTCGCTGCGGCCGATGACGGCCGCCTGGCCCACGTCGGGGTGGCGGCCGATGATGTCATCGATCTCGGCCGGAATGATCCATTCGCCGCCCGACTTGATCAGGTCCTTGGACCGCCCGCAAAGCGTCAGGTTGCCGGCCGCGTCGATGCTGGCCAGGTCGCCGGTGTCGAAATAGCCCTCCTCGTCCAGGGCGTCGCTCTCAGCCTTGAAATAGCGGTCGACCACGCTGGCGCCCTTGACCTTCAAATGGCCCACCGGACCGCGCTGCTGGGCCAAGGTCACGCCCTCGGCATCGGTCAGCTTCATGTCGAGCCCGAGGTTCGGCCGGCCCGAGGCGCGCACCGCCGTGGCCGGTTCTCCCGGCGGCGCGATGGTCCCCATGGGCGAAAGCTCGGTCATGCCCCAGCTGGTCTGCACCTGCACCCCGAACCGCTCCTCCATCCGCCGGATCAGGGCGTCGGGACAGCTGGAGCCGCCGATGATGATGCGCTTCAGGGCCGGCAGTTCGCCGCCCACCGCGTCAAGATGGTCGAGCACGCCCTGCCACACGGTCTGCACCCCGGCGGCGATGGTCACGTCCTCCGCGATCATCAACCGCGCCAGGCTCTCGCCGTCGGTGTTGCGCCCAGGCAGCACCAGCTTGGCCCCCACCGCCGGCGCCGCGAAAGGCATGCCCCAGCCGTTGGCGTGGAACATCGGCACCGCCACCAACAGGGCGTCGGCCGCCGTCAGGCCGATGGAGTCGGCCTGCAACGCGCGCAGGGTGTGAAGGTAGTTGGAGCGGTGGGTGTAGAGCACGCCCTTGGGCCGCCCCGTGGTGCCTGAGGTGTAGCAAAGCCCGGCCGGCGTCTCTTCCGCGAAGTCGCCCCAGGCCACGCCCTGGCCATGCTCGGCCAGCAGGGCCTCCAGCTCCCAGACCGTGACGGAGGCGGCCCAGCCCGCGCCCACCGGCCCGTCCTGGCCGTCCATCAGCACCACGTGCTCCACGCCCGGGCACAGCGGCAGCAGGCTGTCGAGGATCGGCGTCAGATTGCTTGCGACCGCCAGCACCCGGTCTTCCGCCTCATTGACCATAGCCGCCAGATGGGCCGCCGTGATGCGCGGATTGAGGGTGTGGCAGACCAGCCCGGCCCCCATGGCGGCGTAATAGACCTCCACATGGTGCTGGGTGTTCCAGGCCAGGGTGGCGATGCGCTCGCCGAACTTGAGGCCCAGATGCGCGAGCGCGCCGGAGAGGCGATTGCTGCGGTCTCTCAGGGCGGCATAGCCGATGCGCCCCGCGCCCGCCGTCACCACCTCGTTGTCCCCCATCCACTTGGCGGCGTGGTCGAGGAACTTGTCCACCGTCAGGGCATAGGACTGCATAGGTCAGATCACCAATTCGTGGCGCGCAGGCCGGATCGAATGCTTACGCGCCGAAGCGAGAGGGCGGCCCGACGGGGCGGCCATGCGAACGCTGCACGACCGGCCCGCTCCGGGGAGGATGACCGCCTTAGAAGGTCTTCATGATGCGCACGCCGTACTGGCGCGGCGGGCCGACGAAGCGCAGGCCGGAGTTGACCGCGCCGACATATCGCTCGTCGGTCAGGTTGCTGCCGTAGGCGGTGACCACGAAGTCGTGGTGACGCCAGGCGATCTGGCCGTTGAAGACGTTACGCGCGCCGACCCGGTCGCCCAGGGCGGTGTTTTCGAACAGGGTCGCCCACTGCTCGGACACGTGACCGTAGTTGAGGCGCGGCGTCAGCGTGTCGTCGCCGCCCACGTGGAAGATGTACTGGGCCCCGACGTTGAAGGTAAAGTTGGGCGCATAGGTCTGCTCGCGTCCGCCCAGGTTGATGCAGGTGAGGGTGGCCGGCCCGGTCAGCTTGTTACAGGGGGCGCCGATGCCGCGCGGGTCGGTCGCGAAGAGGGTTCCGATTTCGCTGTGCATCAGGCCCATGCCGAGATCGAAGGAGAAGTCGCCGAACACGCCTTCCGCCTGGATTTCGGCCCCGTAGATCTTGGTCGCGTTGGGATTGTTCAGTTCAAAGCCGAAGACGGGGTTGTCCGGGTAGCCGACGATCACCTGGAAGTTTTTGTAATCGTTGTAGTAGGCGTCCACCTGGGTGCGCAGATGCCCGCCGAGGAAGCCGGCCTTCCAGCCGATCTCGTAGGTGCTGACCTTCTCGGAATCGAACGGGGCGGGAGGGCCGATGCCCACCGGCACATTGAGGCCGCCGGGGCGGTGGCCCTGGGCCCAGAAGGCGTAGAGGAAGTTGTGATCGTCGATCGTCCAGTTGAGGCCGACCTTGCTGGACACGCCCGTATAGCGGGCGGACTGCTCATCGGTGATCGGGAAGGAATACTGGAGGACTTTCACGTGGTTCGTCGTGCGGCTGTCCGAATAGCGCGCGCCGACCTGCAGCTCGAGGCGGTCGGTGAGGTCGAAGCTGACCTGGCCGAAGATGGCCTTGGTCTCCTTGGGATTGGTGCCCGACAGCCGGTATTCGCTGGCCGCCGCGCCTGCGGGCACGCCGATGAAGAAGGTGCCGACCGGGAACTCGTATTCGTCGGTCTGCAGGTAGCCGCCGAGGATCCAGCTCAGCCGCCCGGTGTCCGGCGAGATGATGTTGAACTCCTGCGAATAGGTCGTCTCGTAGACGGAGTCGCCGAAGGTGTAGTTGCTGTTGGGGCCACTGCTCTTGCCGTCCAGGTCGGTCAGGTATTTGGTGTTGCCGCGCTGATAGGCGGTGACCGAGCGCAGGGTGATGCCGTTGCCCAGCACATAGTTGACCTGCAGGCCCACGCGGCCGAACCGGTCCAGCGCCTGCTGGCGGGCATTGCCGGTGATCTCGAAGGGGTCGTTGGTGGCCAGCACCGGGTCGGCGAAATAGCCGCCGAAGTCCAGGTAGTTGTAGTCGGCCTTGAAGTTGACGCTGAGGGCGTCCGTGGGCTTCCACAGCACCGACAGCCGCACGCTGGCCATGCCGACGCCGTCGGGCTGGGCGATGGCCGGCCCGGTGACCGAATAGAAGCTGTCGCGCCGTTCGACGTTGAACGCCACGCGCGCCGCCAGGGTGTCGCTGATCGGAAGATTGATCGCGCCCTGGGCCGCCACGCCGCTGTAGTTGCCGACCTGGCCGGCGATATAGCCTGAATAGGCGCCGCCGATGACCGGGTCATTGGTGGTCACGAAGACCGCCCCGCCGGTGGCGTTCTCGCCCACGAAGGTGCCCTGGGGCCCGCGCAGGATCTCGACCCGCGCGATGTCATAATAGGGTTCGCTGGTGAAGTAGCCGGGGAAGGTCGCCACGCCGTCGCGGTAGGTGATGACCCCCGTCAGCGTCTGGGAATTGTGCTCGGCCTTGCCGATGCCGCGGATGTTGAAGTCGATGCCCTGGCCGAAATTGTTGACCGTCATGCCGGGCGAGGCGAACTGCAACGAGTCGACCGTCGTGATGCCCTTCTTCTCCAGGTCGCCCCCGGAAAGCACCGTCGCCGCGATGGGCGTGGTCTGAAGGTTGGTCGTGCGGCGCTCGGCCGTGACCGTCACCTCTTCGACCTTCGTGCTCGCGTCGGTGTCGTCCTTCGCCGCCGTCTGGGCCGCGGCCGCGCCGCTCCAGGCCAGCGTCACGATCGACGCGCTCAGCCACAATGCGTGGATTTTCATGTTCCCTCCCCGTGCCCAATCGGCAAGCGCTCTGCGGCGCATGACCGAAAACTGGCAGAGTCCTCCGAGGTCGTCAATACTAACTATCAGGATAGCGAATATCTTTAGGCAAGCCTCCAACCCAGGGGCGCCGAGGTCTCCGTAACCAAGGCTCAACCATAGCCGGACCAGGATGGCGGCTTGCGCGGCCCTCTCGGCGGCGGCGTCGGGCTGGGTTTGGGCCGGGGAGAGCGAAGTGACCGCCGTCTATCTCCGCCCCACCGCATTGCGATGAGCCCCAAGGCCGCCCCCATCCTCGGCCTAGACCTCGTGCGCTTCGCCGCCGCGATGATGGTTGTGCTCTACCATCTGGCCTTCAAGGCCTGGGCCACGCCCGACGATCTGCTGCGCCAACTGTTGGGCGGCCCGTCCAGCCTGCCGGCCGGGTGGGGCGTCAGCTGGTTCGGCTGGGTGGGCGTGCAGGTCTTCTTCGTCATCTCCGGCTTCGTGATCGCCTGGTCGGCCGAGCGCGCCACCCCGCGCCTCTTCCTGCGCGGCCGTATCGCGCGCCTGGTTCCCGGCATGTGGGCGGCGGCCAGCCTCGGCGCCCTCATCCTTCTGGCCTGGGGCGGCGCGCCCGGCGGCGTGGCGGTGCTGTGGCTGAAGAGCCTGACCTTCTACCCCCTCGGCCCCTGGATCGGCGGCCAGTTCTGGACCCTGCCGATCGAGGCCTGCTTCTACGGCCTCGTGCTGCTCTTGCTGGCCAGGAATGCCTTCCGCCATCTGGAGGGCGTGGCGTTTCAGCTGGCCATGGTCAGCGGCTTCTACTGGCTGGCCACCTCCCTGCCGGGGGTCGCCGACCACTTCGGCGCCTACACCCGCTTCCTGCTGCTGCAACACGGCTGCTACTTCGCGCTCGGCATCATCATCTGGTCGACGGCCCGCAACGGCTTCAGCTGGCCGCGCCTGGCCTTTGCCGGCCTAACCGTCGCGACCGCCTGGCTGCAGATCCGTTCCGCCTGCGCCAACGAACATTTGGCGTTCGGCCTAAGCGCCCAGCCGCTGACACCCTTCCTGGTCTGGCTCGCGCTGACAGCCGCCATCTGCGCCGCCATTCGCTGGAACGGTCTGGCCCTGCGCCATCTCGGCGGCGCGGCCGGGGCCATCCGCCTGCTCGGCCTGGCCACCTATCCCCTATACCTGCTGCACTTCCACGTCGGCGGCGTCGCGATGCTGGCCGCCGCCCGCCTGGGTCTGGCGCCTCTGGCCGTGACCGCGCTCGGCGTCCTGGCCGCGGTCGCCGCGTCCCTGGGCATGGCGCTCTTCCTGGAGCCCGCGCTCAAGCGTCCCGTCCTCGCCGCCTTCGACGCCCTCAGCGCGCGGTTCGCCCGCCCTCTCCCGGTCGCGGACGGACGCGGGGCCTGATGGCCCGGCCGTTCCAGCTATCCACCCGGACATCCGCCTCGGACACGCCGGTCGCGGTCACCGTGACCACCTGCGTTTCACCGGCGCACAGGTCGAAATAGTTGTCGCTGAACCTCAGGTCCGCGCGATCCGACGCCAGCCGTACGAAGGTCAGATAAGCGCTGGCCGAGACCTCGACGCGCAGTTCGCCCGGGGCGACCTGGGTGAAGACCGCAACCGGCGCCGCGGCAGGGTCCAGCAGCAGCCGCGCGATGGGCGCCAGCAGATGGCGGTTGGCCGCAAACAGCCCCTCGGTCGAGCGGACCGTCAGCACCCGGTCGACGGCATCCCGAGCCTGCCCCGCCCAGACCGCCGCGCCGCCGTTGGCGGGGATGTCGAACACCACCGTTTCGCTCCAGTCGGCCCCGCCCGCCAGCCGCGCCAGCGCCACGACGGCCTCTCCGCGCACCGGCTCCAGGGTGTCGTTGGTGACCCACAGCTCATAGCGCCCGTCGCCCAACGGCTTGAACGAGCCCATCACCGGCGCGAAGGCGCGCGCCACCGCATAGTGGCTGGCCTTGGCCACCCCGTCATAGTCGATCAGGCTCCAGCTGATGCAGGGCCAGCAGTCGTTGTACTGCCAGATCAGCGCACCGGAGCAGTGCGGCTTGCGGCGGCGATAATGTTCTATGCCGAACTTCATCCCCTCCGCCTGGGTCCACATGGTGAAGTCGACATAGTCTTCCAGAGTGGCGGGAAGGCCGGTGACATTGACCATCATCGCATTGGCCTTGTCGGGGGCGTCCTTCACCCGGCCGAGGAACCCTTCGCTGCCCAGCACCAGGTCTTCCGGCGCCATCCACCGGCGCAGGGTGGCCATGTCCGGCGCGGCCTGGATGCCAAACTCGCTGACGAAGCGGGCCATGTCCTCGGCGTAGCGGGTATAGGCCACCCCTTCCGGCGAGCGGTCGAAGCCGCCGACGAAGTCCTCGTCCTCCACCAGCGGCACGCCATGCCAGACCGTCCAATTGTGCACGTCGCCGGCCCGCATGCTGTTGGGACTGGGCCCGCCCCAGGGACTGCTGGGCCGATAGGGCGTCGACGGGTCCAGCTCGGCCGCCACCTCGGGCAGGATTTCGTCGTAATAGAGCAGCCCGTCGAGCTGCGTGGGCGCCCCCGCCACCCGGTTGTTGAAGTCGTTCAGCACCTGGTTTTCATTGTTGCCGCACCACAGCGCCAGACAGGCATGGCCGCGCAGCCGGCGCACCTGCTCGCGCGCTTCGATGCGCACCGACTCCACGAAGGCCGCATCGTCCTCAGGGTAGTGGGCGCAGGCGAACATGAAGTCCTGCCACACCAGCAGCCCCGCCTCGTCGCACAGGTCGTAGAACAGGTCGGGCTCATAGATGCCGCCGCCCCAGACGCGGATCATGTTCATGTTGGCTTGCGCCGCGCGGCCGATCAGGTCGCGGTAGCGGGCCTCGTCGACCACGCCCACGAAGCTGGTGGCGGGGATCCAGCAGACCCCCTTGGCGAAGATGGGCGCGCCGTTCAGCACGAAGCGGAAGAAGCTGGTTCCCGGCTCGTCCGGATCGTCGCTGGTGTCGAGGGTCAGGGTGCGAAGGCCCACACGGCGGGTCTTTTCGTCCAGCAGCGTGTCGCCGTCGAACAGGCGCACGGTCAGGCCATACAGCGGCTGCTGGCCGAGATCGGCCGTCCACCACAGGCGCGGGGCGTCGACCGCCAGGTCCAGGCTGGCCGGGCCACCCGCCGCGACGACGCCGCTCGCCGCCTGCACGCCATCCGGACCGCTCAACGTCACCTCGGCCCTGAGGCCATCCCGCCCCGCCGCGTCCGCGAACTCGAGGTTCACCCGCACCTGCGCGCGCGCATCCGAGGCCGCCACGGTCACGGCATGGACATCGCCGATCCACGGCCCGCTACGGCGTTCCAGGCGAACCGGAGCCCAGACCCCGACCGTCGGCAGGTCTGGACCCCAGTCCCAGCCCCAGCCGAACTGAGCCTTGCGCATCAGGTGGCGCCTCGAGACGCTGACCCGGTCGGCAAACGCGGCCCAGGCCTGCACGGGCCGTTCGGGGACCGCCACGGTCGGGGGGGTGAAGCAGATGGACAGCGTGTGGGGGCCCGCGCCCGTGAGCCTGGCGGCGATGTCGAAGCCGTAGCGGCGGAACATGTTGTCCGCGCGTCCGATCAGCTCACCGTCCAGATAGATGGCCGCGAAGGTATCCAGCCCTTCGAACACCAGCTCCACCCGCTCGCCCGCATCGGACGGCGGTGCGGCCTCGAAGGTGGTGGTCCACCACCATTCCCGCTCCCGCACCCAGGCAGCCTCGGCTTCGCCCCGGCCCTTGAACGGATCGGCGAGCCGGCCGGCTTCGACCAGGGCGAGGTAGGTGTCGCCCGGCGCGGAAACCGGGATCCAGCCCTCGCCCTCTCCGCGCTCGGCGCCGCGCGCCAAGCCCTCGCCGCAGGCGAAATCCTTCAGCCGCCACCGATCCAGCATTCCCGTCCCTTTCAGCGCCCGCTTGCCGCGGGTCGGTGTTGCGCGTCGCCGTGTCACTCGGGGCGTGAGCGCCCACCCGATTGCTGTCAGCAATTCCCCGGGGCGTCAATATTCACTCATTATAGAATGAATGTCTTTTGCGGCCTCGTCGCTCGATCCTGCTTGACCAACCCATATCTCGCTGGTTATACGTAAACCAATAGCCCACAGGTTATCGATACCGATGCCCGACGCCCACGATCTGCTGTTCAGAACGCTCGCCGATCCGACCCGCCGGGGCATCTTCGAACGGCTGTGCCGCGACGGCGAGCAGACGGTGGGCGCGCTCACCGCCCGGGCCGGCGTCTCGCAGCCGGCCGTTTCGAAGCATCTGGGCGTCCTGAAACTGGCCGGGCTGGTGCGCGATCGCCACGAAGGCCGCAACACCCATTACAGCGCCCAGCTCGCCGCCCTGGCCCCGCTGAGCGACTGGACGAACGAAATGGCCGGCTTCTGGAACAGCCGGTTCGACGACCTCGAAGGCCTGCTGAAAAGGATGGACCAATGAACAGCGGCGTGGGTGATGACGGCGCGGGAGCCGACCCCTCCAGGCTGATCGATGAGCGGATCAAATCGCTGCCCGATTGGCGCGGCGAGACGCTCGCGCGCATCCGCCACCTCATCCACCAGGCGCTCCCCGAGGTGGTCGAAACCTGGAAGTGGCGCGGGGTTCCGGTGTGGGAACAGGGCGGCATGATCTGCACCGGCGAAACCTACAAGGAGGTCGTCAAGACCACCTTCTTCAAGGGCGCCGCGCTGGACGACCCGACCGGCCTCTTCAACTCCAGCCTCGAGGGCAATACCCGCCGCGCCATCGATTTCCGCGAGGGCGAGACGATCGATGAAGCCGCCTTCAAGGCTCTGGTCCGCGCCGCCGTGGCCCTGAACACCGCCCCCAAGAAGAAGCCGAAGGCCGGCTGACGCCCCCCTCCCCCACCGACAAGGATGGATCAAATGACCGAAGCCGCCACGCAACTCCGCTCCGTCGTCGTCGAGCGGGATTTCTCCTACCCGCCGGAAAAGCTCTGGCGCGCGCTGACCCAGCCGCACCTGATCGAGGAATGGCTGATGAAGAACGACTTCGCCCCCACGGTAGGCCACGGCTTCACCCTGACCGGCGACTGGGGCTCCGTCGATTGCAAGGTCACCGCGATCGAGCCCAACAAGGTCCTGTCCTACAGCTGGGACGCCATGGGTCTGGAGAGCACCGTCACCTGGACCCTCACCCCCACCGCCACGGGCGCCCATCTGCGCATGGAACAGGCGGGCTTCCGGCCCGATCAGGAACGGGCCTACCAGGGGGCCAAATACGGCTGGGCCCAGTTCTTCGCCAAGCTGGAAGAGACGCTGGCGCGAGAGGATTGAGGGCGGTCGGACCCGGCGCGGATGTCGTCGTCCCGCACGAGGCTGCTTGCCGCCCAGGCCTGGGTTGAGGTCCACGAACTGCTGGACCTTCAGCTCTCGCCGCTGGGCCTCGCCGCCATCGACGCCCTATCGCCCAGCCCCGGCGAGGTGATCCTCGACATCGGCTGCGGCGCCGGTCAATCGGTGCTGCAGCTCGCCGAAAGGGTCGGGCCACGCGGACGGGTGATCGGCGCCGACATCGCCCGCCCCCTGCTGGACCTCGCGCGCGCCCGCGCCGCCGGGCTCGATCAGGTGAGCTTCATCGAGGGCGACGCCACGCTGCTCGACCTGCCCGCCGCCGGGGTCGACGGCGTCTTCTCACGCTTCGGCGTCATGGCCTTCACCGACCCGGCGGCGGCCTTCGCCAACTTCCATCGGATGATCAGCCCCGGCGGCCGGCTCACCTTCGTCTGCTGGCGCGCCTATGCCGACAACGCGTTGGACTTCGCGCCGCTTCGGGCGGCGGGCCTGGAAGGCCGGCTGGACCCCACGCCGTTCAGCTTCGAGGACCCGGGCTATGTGCGCGGGCTTCTCGAGACGGCCGGGTTTCGCGAGATCAGCATCGAGGCCCACGACGACGACGTTTCCAGCGGCGATCTGGAGGCGATGATCACCGTGCTGTTGAAGGTCGGCCCGCTCGGAAAAATCCTGCGGGAGGCTCCGGAGCTGAGGGCCGCGGCCGAGCCCAAGGTGCGCGCGGCGCTCGCGGCCGGCGGCGATGGTGAGCGCGTGGCCCTGAAGGCGGCGACCTGGGTCGTCACGGCGCGGGCCTGAATGCCGTGACTTCGGTTCGCTTGTGGTCCAGGTCGATCTGGATGAAACTAGAGCCCGTTCAATTCAGGAAATCGGATGGCCTATCCCATCGATCAAAAGCTGGTGGTGGGCATTACCTCCACCGCGCTATTCGATTTCTCAAAAGAGCATCAGATCTTCCTGGAAGAGGGTCTCGAGGCCTTCCGCGCCTACCAGGCCGAACACAGCGCCGACATCCCGGCGCCCGGCGCCGCCTTTCCCTTCATCAAGCGGCTGCTCCATCTCAACAAGCTGTTCCCGGACGAGGCGCCGGTCGAGGTCGTCATGCTGTCGCGCAACGATCCGGACGCCGGGCGCCGGATGATGGCGGCCATGCCCCACTATGACCTCGACATCTCGCGCGCCTTCTTCCTGTCGGGCGAGACCCCCTACCCCTACATGAAGGCCGTCAACGCCTGCCTCTACCTCAGCACCAACAAGGACGAGGTGAAGGACGCCATCGAGAAGGGATACCCCGCCGGCCACGTCCTGCCCTGCGCGATGCGCGACCACGACTTCGACAACCAGCTGCGCATCGCCTTCGACTTCGACGGCGTGCTCGTCGACGACGAGGCGGAGTCCCAGTATGCCGACGGGGGCCTGCCGCTGTTCCACCACTACGAGGTCACCAACAAGGACAAGCCGCTGAAGAACGGCCCGCTGATGCCCCTGATGCAGCGCATCGCCGGCATCCAGAAGATCGAGCGCGAGAGCACGCGGCGCTCCAACGACCCGCGCAAGGCGATGCGCATCTCCATCGTCACGGCCCGCAGCGCGCCGGCCCATGAGCGGCTGCTCAACACCATGAAGAACCTCGGCATCGAGGCGGACGAGCTATTCCTGGCCGGCGGCATCGAGAAGAAGAACATCCTCGATGTGCTGAAGCCCCAGATCTTCTTCGACGACCAGCTGGGCCACCTGACGCCGGCGTCGGAGAGCACGCCCTGCGTCCACATCCCTTTCGGGATCAGGAACCAATAGCCGCCATGTACGGCTCGATCATCATCCGCGGCGCGCGCGAGAACAATCTCAAGAACGTCTCCCTGGACATCCCCAAGCGCCGCATCACCGTCTTCACCGGGGTGTCGGGGTCGGGCAAGTCGTCCCTGGTGTTCAACACCATCGCGGCGGAAAGCCAGCGGCTGATCAACGAGACCTACCCCGCCTTCGTCCAGCAGTTCATGCCCCACTACGGCCAGCCCGACGCCGACCTGCTGGAGAACATCTCCGCCGCCATCATCGTCGATCAGCAGCGGCTGGGCGGCAACCTGCGCTCCACCGTCGCCACCGTCACCGACACCGCCCAGATGCTGCGCGTCGTCTTCTCGCGCCTGGCCGAGCCGCGCCTGCCCGCGCCCGGCTACTACTCCTACAACGACCCGCGCGGCATGTGCCCTGAGTGCGAGGGCGTGGGCCAGGCCGTGGCCATGGACATGTCCGTGGTGGTGGACGAGCGCAAATCCCTCAACGGCGGCGCCCTGCTCTGGAAGGGGTTCGAGGTCGGCGGCTGGCGCTGGTCCACCTATGCCAATTCCGGCCTGTTTAATCTCGACAAGCCGATCGCCGACTATTCCGCCGAGGAGCGCGAAAACCTCCTCCACCTCGACGACGGGCGCAAGATCAAGGTCGACAAGATCAGCCTCACCTATCTGGGCGTGGTCTCCAAGATCAAGGGCTCCCTGGGCTCCAAGGACCCCGAGACCCTGCAGCCCCATGTGCGGGCCGAATACGACCGCCTGTTCACCCGCCAGACCTGCCCCGCCTGCCACGGCGGCCGCGTCAGCGCCGCGGCCCTGGAAAGCCGCCTCGCCGGGCGCAACATCGCCGAGCTGTCCTCCCTGCAGGTCAGCGAACTGGCCGCCCTGATCCGCACCATCGAAGCGCCGCAGGTGGGCCCCATGCTGGCCGCCCTGGCCGCGCGGCTGGACAACCTGGTGACCATCGGCCTGGGCTATCTGAGCCTCGACCGCGAGAGTTCATCCCTGTCCGGCGGCGAGAGCCAGCGGGTCAAGATGGTGCGCCACCTCGGCTCCTCGCTCACCGACATCACCTATGTCTTCGACGAACCGTCGGTCGGCCTCCACCCCCACGATGTCGGCCGCCTGGCCGGGCTGATGCAGCAGCTGCGCGACAAGGGCAACACGGTGCTGATCGTCGAGCACAAGCCCGCCATGATCGCCATCGCCGACCATGTGGTCGACATGGGCCCCTTCGCCGGTAGCAAGGGCGGCGAGATCGTCTATGAGGGCGATTTCCAGGGCCTGCTGACCAGCGGCACGCTCACCGGCGACCACATGGAAAAGCACCAGCCGATCAAGGACAGGGTGCGCCAACCCGTCGGCGAGACGCTCAGGATCGAGCACGCCAGGCTCAACAACCTCAAGGACGTCGGCGTCTCCATCCCCCGGGGCGTGCTCACCGCCGTTTCCGGCGTCGCCGGCTCGGGCAAGTCGAGCCTCATCCTCGGCTGCCTGCCCCTCGCCTACCCCGACACCATCGTCATCGACCAGACCCTGGCGCGCGGCTCGCGGCGCTCCAACACGGCCACCTACACCGGCATCCTCGACAACGTCCGCAAGGCCTTCGCCAAGGCCAACGGCGTCGACGCCGCGCTGTTTTCCGCCAACTCCAAGGGCGCCTGTCCCGACTGCGCCGGCCTGGGCCTGATCTTCACCGACCTCGCCCACCTCGACCCCATGGTCACCGTCTGCGAGACCTGCGAGGGCAAGCGCTTCCTGCCGGAGGTGCTCGAGCACCACCTGCGCGGCCGCTCGATCGCCGAGGTCTATGCGATGAGCATCACCGACGCCGTGGCCTTCTTCACCGAGCCGGCCATCGCCAAGATCCTCAAGGGCCTGGATGACGTCGGCCTCGGCTACCTCACCCTCGGCCAGCCCCTTTCAACGCTATCGGGCGGCGAGCGCCAGCGCCTCAAGCTGGCCGCCGAACTGGGCAAGGCGGGCAACATCTACGTCCTGGATGAGCCCACCACCGGCCTGCACATGAACGACGTCGACACCCTGATCGGCCTCTTCGACCGCCTGGTCGACGGCGGCTCCACGGTGATCGTCATCGAGCACAATCTCGATGTCATCTCCCGTGCCGACTGGGTGATCGACCTGGGCCCCGGCGCCGGCCAGGACGGCGGCGCGGTGCAGTTCGAGGGCGTCCCCGCTGATCTCGCCAAGGCCGGCAACACCCTCACGGGCCGATACCTGGCCAAGCGTAAATCCTAGGGCGCGAACCCGCGCAGCAGGAAGGCCAGGAAGTCCTCGGCGATCTGGCCCGGGGTGCGCCCCGCGCCCGGCCGGTACCAGACCGGCACGCCGTTGAAGGCGCCGAACAGCGCGCGGCTGATGTCGGCCGCATCACCGGCCCGTAGGGAGCCGTCCGCGCCGCCCGCCACGATCATCGCGCGCAGCGCCTGGTCGATCTCGCGCTGGCGGAGCCGCGTGCGATCCTGCTGATCGGGACTATATTCCCGCCGGTTGACCAGCACGAAGCAGCGGCCGAAGTCCTCGCAGATGATCTCGGTGTAGCGCCGGAAGAAGGCCATCACCTGCTCGCGGCCCGTGCGATGGCCCCGCGCGTCCACGATCGCCTCGCGGATCTCCTCCAGCGCCCGGTCGCCGCACTGGGCCGCCAGCTCGTCCTTGCTGCGGGCGTAGTGATAGAGGGCCGGGCGGGTGATGTTCAGTTCATGGGCCACGTCTTCCAGCGTCGCCTGGCGAAAGCCCTGCTCGGCGAACACCCGCGCGGCGGCGCGCAGCACCTCGTCGCGGCGGTTGTTGAAATTTCCCCGCTTGCCGCGTGCGAAGGGAGAGGGCGCCGCCGCTGTCATATCGCTCGACTCATGCCTCCTGATAGTCGATCCGCCCGCCCCCTCACAGCGTGCGCGCGATGATCAACTTCATGATCTCGCTGGCCCCCGCGAAAATCCGCGACACCCGCGCGTCCGCGTACAGCCGCGCGATCGGATATTCGGTCATATAGCCATAGCCGCCATGCAGTTGCAGGCACTGGTCGACCACCCAGCCCTGCTCCTCCGTGGTCCACAGCTTGGCCATCGCCGCCACGTCCGCGTCGAGTTCACCGGCCAGCAGCCGCACCATCAGCTCATCGACGAAGATGCGCCCGACCGTTGCCTTGGTCTTGCACTCGGCCAGTTTGAACTGGGTATTCTGCTGGGCCATCAACGGCTGGCCGAAGGCCGTGCGCTGTTTCACATAGTCCGACGTCACCGCCACCGCCTGCTCCATGGCCACCACGGCCGCGAACGCACAGGTCAGCCGCTCCCAGGCCAGCTGCTGCATCAGCTGGAAGAAGCCGCGCCCCTCGTCCCCGCCCAGCAGATTGGCGTCCGGAACGAACACGTCGCCGAAGAACAGCTCCGACGTATCCTGGGCATGCATGCCGATCTTCGACAGGTTGCGCCCGCGCCGGAACCCCTCCGCCCCCGCCGTCTCCAGCGCCAGCAGCGACATCCCCTTGGCGCCCGCCTTGGGATCGGTCTTGCAGACCACCACCACCAGGTCGGCGTTCTGGCCGTTGCTGATGAAGGTCTTCTGGCCGTTGATCCGGTAGCCGCCATCCACTTTTCGCGCGCTCGTGGTCACCGCCTGCAGGTCCGATCCCGCGCCGGGTTCGGTCATGGCGATGGCGCCGATCATCTCGCCCGCCGCCATCTTCGGCAGCCAGGTCTTCTTCTGATCCTCCGACGCATAGGCCAGGATGTAGTGGGCCACCAAGGCCGACGACACGCCGTTGCCCGCCCCGAACCCACCGCCCATGCCGGCCCGCGAAATCTCCTGGGCGATCACCGTCTCATGGGCATAGCCGCCCCCGCCGCCGCCGTACTCCTCGGGGATGGAGGCGCACAGCAGCCCCGCCGCCCCGGCCTTCAGCCAGGCCTGCCGATCCACCCGCTGCTCGCGGTCCCAGCGCTCGATGTGGGGCACGAACTCGTCGCGGAGGAAGCGCGCCACGCTGTCCTGAAGGATGGAGAGTTCCTCATCCATCCAAGGTGACTTGGCCAAAAACCCATCCCGATCATTAATTGACTTACTTGTCAGTCAATTATGAGAACGACGGACATCGGTCAAGCCCGGCGGGCCGTCGAAGGGAAGACAAGGCCTTCCCCATGCGATCAAAATGCCTATCTGAGAGCCAAACCTCGACAAGGATGACCGTGATGGCCGTTGAAACCGAAACCGCGATCCTGGCCGGTGGCTGCTTCTGGGGCGTGCAGGACCTGATCCGCCGCTACCCGGGCGTGATCTCCACCCGCGTCGGCTATTCCGGCGGCGAGGTGGCCAACGCCACCTACCGCAACCACGGCAACCATGCCGAGGCCATCGAGATCGTCTTCGACCCGAAGCTCATCTCGTTCCGCCAGTTGCTGGAATACTTCTTCCAGATCCACGACCCGTCGACCAAGAACCGCCAGGGCAACGACATGGGCGCCAGCTACCGCTCGGCCATCTTCTACACCACCGAGGAACAGAAGGCCGTCGCCCTCGACACCATCGCCGACGTCGACGCCTCGGGCCTATGGCCCGGCAAGGTGGTCACCGAAGTCGCCCCCGCCGGCCCCTTCTGGGAGGCCGAACCCGAGCACCAGGACTATCTGGAGCGCATCCCCAACGGCTACACCTGCCATTTCATCCGCCCCAACTGGAAGCTGCCGGTGCGGGAAAAGGCGGCGGGCTGACGCTCGCCCCCCCGCTAGTCCGCCGGCGGCGGAGGCGTCTTAGGCTCGCCCCGGGTCAGCTGGTCGACGTCGAGCAGGCTGCAGCTCCACTCGTGAAGGGTGTTGATGTAGCAGAGCCCAGACGCCTTGGTTTGGTGGATGGTCGAGCATTGGGTGCCCTGCTTGTAGTCGTCCCCGCCATCGTATTGGCCTTCGCGCCACAGCCGGTTGCAAGTGTAGCTGACCAGCGAGCCTTCGATGTCATAGACCGGCTTGGTGGTGTCGATCTTCGACATGTTGACGTCTTCGTTGACGTTGTAGGGCCGTCCGTCCGAGATGCCCGTGATCCGCACCTGGTCGAGCAGGTAGAGTGACGGCGCGGTCGGGCGCTCGTACTCCTGCCCGCAGATGACATATTTGGCGATCGTGTCGGCGCTCGGCGGGCCTTCTGCGGGGACCTTGAAGGTCGAGCAGGTGCGTGGTCCGGGCGCGCCATACAGGGCGCCGATCGCGTCGTCACGGGTCAGCACGACATCGCCGCCGTCCCCCGCCGCCGTCGTGGCGGCGGTATCGGACCCCGCGCCCTTCGGCCCCGACTTGCCGTCACCACAGCCGCCCAGAGCCAGGACCAGGGCCCCGGCCACAACGATACATCCCACCTTCAACACGGCTAACCCCCGGTGACTCAAACAGTTACCGGGGGACCATGCGCTCGAACGCGCGCGCGCCCCCCCTCGGAAAGGGGGGGCGCGAGCGCCGGTCAGCCGGCGATCTGGTCGAACTTGAAGAGCCGGAGCGCATTGCCGGCCAGGATGGCGTGGCGCTCGTCGGCGGGAACCTCGCTGAACTGGTTGTTGATGGTCTTCCAGGAGAAGGGCCAGTCCGTGGTGATGTGCGGATAGTCGCTGGACCACAGCATCCGCTCCACCCCGATGCGATGGCGCATCTGCACCCCGAAGGCGTCGCTGATGAAGGCCACCGGGAAGAACTCGTGCATGTACTCGCTGGGCCGGCGGATGAGCTTCTTGTCCTTCAGCGAGGCCTTGGAGTGGCGCATGTAGTTGTCGTCGGCCTGCTCCTCGAAATAGGGGATCCAGCCGGCGTCGACCTCGATCAGCGGCACGCGCAGCTTCGGGAAACGGTCCAGCACGCCGCCGAAGATGAACTGCAGCATGCGCAGGGGCGCGTCGTGGAAGTGGCCGGTGCCGGGCAGGCTCTCGGCCCGGGCCACGCCCATCATGTGTGTGGTCAGGCCCACGTGGATGGTGACCGGCTTGCCGGAGGCCTCGATCGCCTCCCAGACCGCGTCGTCCTCCGGCAGGATCGAGGTTCCGCCATTGGGGTAGCGCTTCAGCAGGAAGGCCACGAAGCCGGGCATCTTGGAGACCCGCTCGATCTCCGCCAGACACCCCTTCACGCCCCGGTTCGGCAGCAATGCCGTGCCGCCCAGACGGGTCGGGTCGGTGGCGCAGAACTCCGACATGAAGTCGTTGTAGGCCCGCACCATGTCGTGGTGCAGGTCGTCGTCCTCGCACTGGGCGACGAAGGCGGAGGGATAGTTGGAGCCGAAGATCAGCTCGGCGTCGACGCCGTCCTCGTCCAGTTCGAGGAGCCGCGACTTGGGGTCGTAGCTGCCGGGGTTGATGTCGGCATAGCGGCACCAGGGGCCCATGGTCTTGGGGTCGCGGCCGGCGCAGGCGCCGTAGCTGAAGGGCACGACCTGATCGAAACCGGGGAAGACCCAGGCGTCGCCCAGCTCCAGGGATTCCACGCGCGGAACCCGGTCGCGGTTCTTGGCCAGCACACGGGAGGTCCAGACATCCGCCGCCTCGTTAAGGTGGCCGTCCGCCGAAATGAGCCGGTAGTTACGGTTGTTCTTCGCCGCCATGTCGTTCCTCCTGTGACGCTGGACGCCGCGTCTCGCGCGCGGCCTCAACGCCCCATCATATAAATGACAGCAATGATAGAAGGGATGCTTGATCGGCAAACCTTAGGCGCGCGCGGCGCCCTTCGGCGATCACGCAGACGGCTCGGAAGCTAGGTCGCCTTGGGCGGCGCCGGCTCGGCGATGTCGACGGCCAGGGCGCGCAGGGCCGCCACGCTGGCCTTGTCGCCGCCCATGCTCTCGGCCGAGTTGGTGGCGACCAGCACGCCATTGCCGGTCTCGGGGAAGAGCACCACCAGGGCGTTCCAATTGCCGTCCGAGCCGGAGTGGGTCAGCACCGGGCCCTTGCGGCCGACGGCGGCCGGGCCCGCGCCCCAGCCAAGGGCGAACCCCTGTTTGCCGCCGCCTTGAGGGGTATGCAGGAAGCGGTAACTATCGCGCTTCAGGAGCCTGCCCTGCCCCCGCTCTCCCTTCAGGTGGTCGATGCAGAAGCGCGACCAGTCGGCCATGGAAAAGCGCATGGCCCCGGCCGGCGCGAACATGCGCGGATTGGCGTCCTCCAGCCGGTCGGCGACCCGGCCATCCACGTGGCCGCAGGGTTCGCCCCGGGCGCCGAACTGATCGAAGCTGAAGCTGGTCATCCCCAGGGGTTTGAAGACCTCGGCCGCCATCAGCGCCTCATACGACTTGCCGGTGGCGTGCTCGGCGGCGGCGGCGGCGATCAGCAGGCCGGTGTTGGAGTAGGAGGGCTTGGCGCGCTTGGGGCCGACCGGGGCATCCTTCAGGGCCGTCTCCAGATACCGCAGGCGCTGGGCGGTGGCGGAGGCCCTGTCGGCGTAAAAGGTGGCAAAATAGGTCAGGTCGTCGTGGTTCTCGGGCAGGCCCGAACGGTGGGACATCAGGTCCGGTAGGGTCACGTCGCGGTAGTCGTCACGCATGCCGGCGGCCAGGCCGGGCAGCAGCTTTTCCAGGGGCGTATCCCAGGCCAGCGCGCCGCCTTCCACCAGCCGCGCGACCAAGGTGCAGGTCATCGCCTTGCCGTCCGACCCCAGGTGCCAGCGGGCCCCGGGAACCACCGCCTCGGGCGACCCCATCCGCCGGATGCCGGCGACCAGCTCCGGCCCGGCCACGCCGTCGCGAATGACCATCGCGCTCATGCCGGGCGTCGCCGTGCCCTCCATGGCCTTGAGCAACACCGGCGACGGCGCACCCGTCGCGGCGGCGCGGGCCGAGAGGGGCAGCGAAAGAGCGGCGAGGCTGCCCAGGACGGCGCGGCGGGAGGTGATCAACATCCCCAAGGCTTAGAACCGCCCCGACGCGCGGTCACCTTAAGCTTCGGACATCATGGCGGCGTGCAGCGGCCACCACATTCCCCACCCTCGTCCCCGCGCAGGCGGGGACGAGGGTGGGGGTGATTCCCAACCTAGTCCTTCGCGGCGTTCAGCTTGTCCGTGGTGCGCAGTTCGAAGTCGCTGGCGTCGTGGCGTTCCAGCAGCTGCTGTGAGGGCTCGCCGAACGGGCGGTTGACGATGCGGCCGCGCTTCACGGCCGGACGCTCGGCGATCTGGTCGGTCCAGCGGATGACGTTCTTGTAGTCCTGCACCGACAGGAACTCGCCGCCCTCGTACATCAGCCCTTTGACCGTACCGCCGTACCAGGGCCACACCGCCATATCGGCGATCGTATACTCATCGCCACCCAGATATTCGCTGACCGCCAACCGCCGGTCCAGCACGTCCAGCTGGCGCTTCACCTCCATGGCGAACCGGTCGATGGCATATTCGATCTTGGTCGGCGCATAGGCGTAGAAGTGGCCGAACCCGCCGCCCAGGTAGGGCGCGCTGCCCATCTGCCAGAACAGCCAGCTCATCACTTCGGCCCGTTTGGCCGGATCGGTGGGCAGATATTCGCCGAACTTCTCGGCCAGGTGGACCAGGATGGCGCCCGACTCGAACACCCGGATCGGGGTCGGGCCGCTGCGGTCGCATAGGGCCGGGATCTTGGAGTTGGGATTGATGTCGACGAAGCCGCTGCCGAACTGGTCGCCCTCGTTGATCTTGATCAGCCAGGCGTCGTATTCCGCGCCCGCATGGCCCTTGGCCAGCAGCTCCTCCAGCATCACGGTGACCTTCACCCCATTGGGCGTGCCCAGCGAATAGAGCTGCATCGGATGCTTGCCGATCGGCAGTTCCTTGTCGTGGGTCGGGCCGGCGATCGGGCGGTTGATGTTGGCGAAGCGGCCGCCGTTGTCCTTGTTCCAGGTCCAGACTTTAGGGGGCGTGTAGTCGGCGGCGTCGGTCATGCGTCGGGGCTCCGGACGGCTAGGCTAGGGTCCGGTTGCGCCCCTCACCATGAGGAGTCAATTCGCCGGGCCGCTGGCGATACGTGTCATCAAGCGGGAAAGGTCGGCCTGGCCCGCCGCGCCCGTCTTCTCGAAGATACTCGCCATTTGGGAACGCACCGTGGTCAGGGCAACCCCGAAGCTGATAGCGGCCTGCCGGGGACTGGACCCGTCCAGCAGCGCGCGCACCACGCGGATCTCGGCGGGTGTCAGGGCGAACAGGCCGCGCATGGTCTGGTCGGGGATATCCAGCTCCGTGCGCGGGTCGGTCGCGCAGACCAGCACCGATGGCGCGCCGCCAGGCACGGGCCAGCGGTCGGCCTGGATCGGGGCCACGGTGATCGACACCGGGGTGAAGCTGCGCGGACTGGTCAGCGCCAGGCTGCCGCCCGTGCGGGTGGCCGCGTCCGGCGAACCGGCCGCGCCGATCAGCGCCTGCAGGCCGCGCGCCGCCTCCGGCATCACCGCCGTCAATTTTCCGCCGACCCTGCAAAGCCCGCCGCGCCGCGCCAGCATCCGGTCGGCCAGCCGGTTGGTCCGCTGGATCTTGCCCGAGGGGTCGAGGATGAACAGGGCCTGGGCGGAATGGTCCAGCGCGCTGGCCGTCGCGTCCACCGTGGCCGTGAGGTCGGAGAAGACCCGGCTCAGCCGGAAGGCGCGGATCAGGTGGGGATGCAGCGCGGCGACGAAGCGCCGCTCCTCCGCCCCGAACTGGCCCGCCGAGGCGGGACGGTTGAGATTGATGTCCATGCTCTGGAACCCCTCCAGGGCCAGGCTGACCATCATCACATTGTCCACGCGCTGGGGCCGCATGAAGTCGTTGTAGAACTCGGTCCGGTGCAGGGTGTCCTTGTCGAACCAGTCGGTGTCGGTGGTGATCCGGTGGCTCCAGCGCGCCACATGGTCGTGGGGATTGGCGTGCACCGAGAAGGGGTTCAGCGGCGCGTAGTAGCCGATGTAGCGCTCCGGCATCACCGGATCGATGCGCGCGATCAGGCCCGCCCCGCTGCCGTCGGCGACGCTGAGCTGCGAAAGCCAGGCGCTGTTGCCGCCCAGCGCATCGGTCATCCCCTCCATCGCCTGGACCCAGCGCCCCGGCGCGATGGCGGCGTCATAGATCAGGTCCAGCAGCTGATGGTGAGTGTCCTCGTTCATCATGCCGTCGCCCCCTCCCCCAATGATCCCAGCCCGATCGCGGGCCACTCTGCCCCAGGGACCGCGATGCTTTCGTGTCAGCTCTGAAACCCGCGTTCGGAAAACGTCGGTTTGCCTTCCCAGCATCCTTCACCTGAAGGATGCGCCCCGCAACCCCGCGACCCAATTTGGGCGAATTGGCTTTGAGGGGTTGGCAATGGCGTCGCAGGTTTCCGTGAGATCGATGGTTGTGGGCCCCCGTCCTATCGTCAGGCGCGCCCTGTGGCTGGCGACCACCATGCTGGTCGGCTTGAGCGCGGCCCAGGCCCGGGCCGACGACTGGACGGGCGCGGTGTCCACCGACTGGGCCACCGCCGGCAACTGGGCGTCCGCCGCCGTGCCCACCGGCGTGACCCTGGTCGACATCAACGACAACGCCGGCGTCCCCGCCACGGTGACCACCGCCGGCGCGGCCGCCAACCAGGTCTCCCTGGGCTCCACCGCCGGCCATTCCGGCGTGCTGGTCGTGGGTCCGGGCGGCAACCTGGCCACCAGCTTCCTGCTGATGGGCAACAACGGCGGCGGCACGGTCACCGTCCAGGGCGGCGGGACGCTCAGCGGCAATATCGCCGCCATCGCCAACAACCCCGGCTCCACCGGCACGGTGAGCGTCACCGGCGCGGGCTCGCAACTCAGCGGCGGCGCCTTCCTGGACGTGGGCAGCAGCGGCAACGGCACGCTGAACGTCACGGCGGGCGGCGCGGTCGTCTTCCCCAGCCTCAATGTCGGCAACGACAACGGCGCGGTCGGCCATATCGTGATCAGCGGCGCGGGATCCCACGTCAACGGCGCCACCAGGATCGGCGCGGCGGCGGGCGGGACGGGCGACGTGCATGTTTCCGCCGGCGGCGCCCTCAACGGCTCGGTCACGGTCGGCGGCGGCGGCGTGGGGACCTTCACCGTCGATACGGGCGGCACGCTCGCCGGCAACCAGCTGTTCGTCGGCGACACCAGCCAGGGGACCGCTACCCTCACCGGCGCGGGCGTGACGGCGACCATCGTCAACACCCTCGGCGCGGGCAACTCGGCCGCCGGCCTGCTGACCATCTCCAACGGCGCCGTGGCCACCAGCCAGTCGGGCTCGCTGGGATCCGGCGCGACCGGCAACGGCAAGATCGTGGTGACCGGAACGGGCTCCTCCTGGAGCATGACCAGCCTGGTGACCGTGGGCCAGTTGGGTCATGGCGAGCTGGACGTCCTCGCCGGCGCCCACCTCACCGCCGACCGGCTCACCGGGACCAACAGCTCGGTCGTCGTGGTGGACGGCGCCGGCTCGCAGATGGCGCTGGCCCACGCCCTGACCTTCGGGGCGACGGGGGCCACCAATACCTTCACGGTCAGCAACGGCGCCACCCTGACCTCCGGCGCCGCTACCATCTCGGCGGGCGCAGGCGCCAATTCCGCCGTCACCGTCTCCGGCGTGGGGTCGGACTGGTCCCCGTCCAGCCTGACCATCGGCGGGGCGGGGATCTCTGGCGTCACCGTGACCAATGCCGCCACCATGACCGACAACGGCGACCTGATGGTCGACGGCGCGGGTTCCAGCAGCTTCACCGTCTCCGGCGGCGCCTCGGTGATGCAGGGGCTGGGCCCGGTCGGCAACAACGCCGGCACGGGGACCTTCACCGTCGGCGAGGCGGCGACCGGCTCGCTGCTGGTCTCCAGCGGCGGGCTGCTCAACACTCGCTTCAGCTCGGTTGGCGACCTGGCGGGCTCCAATGGGTCGGCGGTGGTGACGGGGGCCGGTTCGGTCTGGACCGTCCGGGCCGGGGTCGACTTCGGCTACCTCGGCGCGGGCAGCGTCCAGGTGCTGAACGGCGGCGTGATCAACGTCACCGGCACGACCAGCGGCGCCTATCTGGGCTTCCAGGCCGGCGGCGTCGGCACGGGCCTGGTCAGCGGAACCGGCAGCCAGCTCAATGTCGGCGCCGGCTTCACCGTCGGCCTCAGCGGCACGGGGACCATGACCGTCAACTCCGGCGGCGTGGTGCATATCGGCGCCAGCACGAGCGTGGGCTCCAGCTTCATCGTCGGCAACCTGCCGGGCACGGGCACGCTGACGGTCACCGGGGCCGGCAGCCTCTACACCACCAAGGGCTTCGCGATCGGCACGACGGGCGGCACGGGCACGGTCAGCATCCTGAACGGCGGCGTCGTCACGGCGACCTCGCCGGCCGACATCGGCGGGGGGGCGATCGTCAGCGGGGTCGAACGCTACGGACATGGGGCCCTGACGGTGAACGGCGCGGGCTCAGCCATGACCGTCACCAGCACCCTGGACGTCGGCTCACGCGGGACCGGCACGATGAGCGTCGAAGCCGGCGCCGCCGTCAGCAACACCCAGGGCTATATCGGCTCCTTCAAGAGCGCGGGCGGCATAGTGGGCACGGGCGTGGCCACCGTCACCGGCGCCGGCTCCACCTGGACCAACTCCCAGTTCCTGCGCGTCGGCGACGGCGGCAACGGCACGCTGAACGTCATGACCGGCGGCGCGGTCACCGACACCGTCGCCACGGTGGGCTATGCCGCAACGGCGACCGGCGCCGCCACCGTCGACGGCGCGACCTCCAGCTGGACCAGCAGCGGCGACGTCACCGTGGCCCGCAGCGGGATCGGCGTGCTGAACCTCACCAACGGCGGGGCCCTGTTCGCGGGCGGCGCGGGCGGGACCGGTACGCTCAACATCGCCCAGCTCGCCGGCTCCACCGGCACGGTCAACATCGGCGGCGCGCAAGCCGGGCCGGCCGCCACGGCCGGCATCGTCCACGCCAACCAGATCACCTTCGGCCTGGGGACCGGCAAGCTGGTCTTCAACCACACCTCCTCCAACCTGGTCTTCGCCCCGGTGATCGCCGGCGCGGGCCAGGTCATCCAGCAGGGCGGCGTCACCGTCTTCAACGTGGCTGAGACCTATACCGGCGCGACCGCCGTCAACGGCGGGACCCTGCTGGTCAACGGCGCGTTAGCCAGCCCCACGGTGGCCGTGGCCTCCGGCGCCTCCCTGGGCGGGACCGGCAACCTGGCCGGCGCCGTCACCGTGGCCGGAGGCGGCGCGCTGATCGGCCATGCGGGCTCGGTCCTGACTATGGGCTCGCTCAGCCTCGCCAACACCGCCATCATCAACGTCGACATGGGCGCGCCCAGCAATACGGCCCTGTTCAACGTCACCGGCGCACTGACCCTCGACGGCACGGTCAATGTCGCCAACGCGGGCGGCTTCGGCGTCGGCCTCTACCGCCTGTTCGACTACGGCGGCGCCCTCACCGACAACGGCCTGACCCTCGGAACCACCCCGGCCGGCACGCCGATCGGCGCCCTCACCGTCCAGACCAGCGTCGCCAATCAGGTGAACCTGGTCTACGCCGCCGCCGCGCCCCTGCAATTCTGGAACGGCTCCACCACTACCGCCACCGGCGCCATCGTCGGCGGAACCGGAACCTGGTCGCTCGGCCCCACCAACTGGACCGACGCGGCCGGCGCCAACGTCGGCCCCTGGACCGGCACGGTCGGCATCTTCGCCGGCGCGCCCGGCGTGGTCACCGTCGACAACGCCGGCGGCGCGGTCAACGCCAACACCCTCCAGTTCGCGGTCGACGGCTACAGCGTGACGGGCGCCACCCTGACCCTGACCGGCGCGACCCCCACCATCCGCGTCGGCGACGGCACGGCGGCGGGCGCCAACTATACCGCCACCCTCTCCGCCCCGCTCGCAGGCGCCGGCGGCCTGACCAAGACCGACCTCGGAACCCTGGTCCTCTCCGGAACCAACAGCTTCACCGGCGGCCTCGACATCCAGGGCGGCCAGGTCTCGGTGGCGGCCGACGCCAACCTCGGCGCGGCGGCCGGCGGTGTGACCTTCGACGGCGGCGGCCTGAGCGTCACCAGCGGCTTCAGCACCGGGCGCGCCGTCGCCGTCAACGCAGCCGGGACCCTGACCGTGGCCAATGGCGCCACCCTCACGCTGACAGGCCCCCTCACCGGCTCGGCCGCCCTGACCAAGGCCGGGGCGGGCAACCTCGTCCTGAACGCCGCCGCCTACACCGGCGCCGTGTCGGTCACCGGCGGCGGTCTCGCCGTCAACGGCGCCGTCAACGCTTCCAGCGTCACCCTGGCCACCGGGACCCGCCTCGCCGGCACGGGCTCCATCGCCGGCGCGGTCACCGTGGGCAACGGCGCGACCCTGACCGGCGTCTCGGGCCAGGTCCTGACCATGGGCTCGCTCACCCTGAACAGCGGCTCCCTCATCGACGCCACCTTCGGCGCCCCCAACGCGGCGGGCCTGTTCAGCGTCGGCGGCAATCTGGTGCTCGACGGCACGGTCAACGTCACCAACGTCGGCGGCTTCGGCGCCGGCCTCTACCGCCTGATCGACTACACCGGCGCCCTGACCGACAACGGCCTGACCGTCGGCGCCCTGCCCAACAACGCCCCCGCCGGCACGCTCACCGTTCAGACCGGCACGGCCGGCCAGGTCAACCTGATCTTCGCCGCCAACCCCATCCAGTTCTGGAACGGCTCCACCACCATCCCCACCGGCACGGTCGTCGGCAACTCCGGGACCTGGACCCTGGGCGCAAGCAACTGGACGGACGCCAACGGCGTCACCAGTTCCCCGTGGGGCGGCGGCGATGCGGTGTTCGCGGGCGCCCCCGGCATCGTCACCATCAGCAACACCGCCGGCGCCATCAACGCCACCAGCCTCCAGTTCGCCGTCACCGGCTACAGCGTCACCGGCCAAACCCTGACCCTCGTCGGCGCCGCGCCCACCGTCCGCGTCGGCGACGGCTCGGCCGGCGGCGCGGCCTATGTCGCCACCATCGCTGCGCCCATCGCCGGCGCGGTGGGCCTGACCAAGACCGACCTCGGAACCCTGATCCTCTCCGGCGCCAATACCTTCACCGGCGGCGTCCACATCCAGGGCGGCATCGTCTCGGTCGGCGCCGACGCCAACTTCGGCGCCGCGGCCAACGCCGTCAGCTTCGAGGGCGGCGGCCTGGCCGCCAACGCCAGCTTCGCCAGCAGCCGCGCCCTGGTCTTCACCAACGCCGGTTCCATCACCACCGCCTCCGGGACCACCCTCGACCTCTCCGGCGTCCTCTCCGGCCCCGGCGGCCTGACCAAGCTCGGCGCGGGCGCCCTCAACCTCACCGGCGCCAACGGCGGCTACACCGCCGGCGTCACCGTCAGCGCGGGCACGCTGAAGGTGAACGGCGTCCTGGGCAGCGCCGTCCTCGTCCAGTCCGGCGCCCGCCTCCAGGGGACCGGCACGACCGGCTCCGTCACGGTCGCCTCAGGCGGAACCCTGGCCCCCGGCAACTCCATCGGCACGATCAACGTCGCCGGCGACGCCACCTTCGCCGCCGGCTCCACCTACGAGGTCGAGCTCAATCCGGCCGGCCAGAGCGACCTGACCCACGCCACCGGCATCATCACCATCTCCGGGACCTCCACCGTCCACGTCCTGCCCGCCGCCGGCCTCTACGGCCTGGGGACCCGCTACACCGTCATCACCGCCGACGGCGGCCGCGCCGGGACCTTCGGCGGCGTCACGCTGACCGCGCTGACCCAGCCCTTCCTGACCCTCGGCCTCGCCTACGACACCACCCACGTCTACGTCGACGTGGTCCGCAACGGCGTCACCTTCTGCAGCGTCTCCGGCACCCGCAACCAGTGCGCGGCCGCCACCGGCGCCGAGAGCCTCGGCCAGGGAAACACCGTCTACAATGCGCTCGCCAACCTGCCCGACGTCGCCAGCGCCCAGGCCGCCTTCGACGCCCTCTCCGGCGAGATCTTCGCCTCCACCCGGGGCGCCCAAATCGAGGACAGCCGCTTCGTGCGCGACGCCGCCCTGGCCCGCGCCAGAGCCACCGGCGACCGCACCGTCTGGGGCCAGGTGTTCGGCTCCAGCGGCGCCACCGACAGCGACGGCAACGCCGCGCGGGCCGAACGGCGCGACAGCGGCTTGCTGATGGGCGCCGACGCCCCCGTGGGCGAAAACGCCCGGCTCGGCGTGCTGGCCGGCTACAGCCAAAGCCGCGTCTCCGCCGACGACCGCCGCTCGCGCGCCGACAGCGACAACTACCACGTCGGCGTCTACGGATCCGTCGGCCAGGGCCCGCTCAGCGGCCGCTTCGGCGCGGCCTATGCCTGGCACAGCGGCGATACGGTGCGCTCGGTCGCCTTCGGAACCTTCACCGACCGCCTGACCTCCGATCCCAAGGCCCAGACCGGCCAGGCCTTCGCCGAGGTCGCCTACCGCTTCGGGCCTGAAGACCACAACCTCGAGCCCTATGCGGGCGTCGCCTACGTCGCGCTCCGCCAAGACGCCTTCAGCGAAACCGGCGGCGCGGCGGCCCTGCGCGCCAATTCAGGGACCACCAGCGTCACCATCGCCTCGCTGGGCCTGCGCGGCCTGACTACCTGGAAGGACGACTTCGGCGTCGTCACCCTGAGCGGCGGCCTCGGCTGGCGCGGGGCTTCCGGCGACACCACGCCGCAACAGACCCTGGCCTTCCGCTCCGGCGGCTCGGCCTTCACCGTCGCCGGCCCGCCGATCGCCAAAAATGCCCTGGCCATCGACGCCGACCTCGACATGAAGGTCTCCGACCGCACCCACCTGTTCGTCACCTACTCGGGCCAGGTCGCCGACGACAGCAGCGACCATGCCCTGAAGGCGGGCCTGACGATCCGCTTCTGAGGCGCCGTGCCGTCAGACCTTCCGGGATCGGGGCGAAGGCGTGCTGTTCGCGCCGGTCCGGCGGGCCTACACTGCTCCCAAGCCGCGGACAGCGGACGGGCGGAATGAGCACGGGAACAGCAAGATGAGCGACGGTTCGATCGACCTGGGCGCCGCCCGCGACAGTGTCTACGCCCTGCCCCTCGACAAGCTCGATCCGGGCCAGCCCGCCCTGTTCCGCGACAACGCCTTCTGGCCCTATTTCGAGCGCCTGCGCGCCGAAGACCCGGTCCACTACTGCCCCGACAGCGAGTACGGCCCCTATTGGGCGATCACCCGATACAACGACATCATGGCGGTCGACACCAACCACGCCGCCTTCTCGTCCGAAGGCGGGATCACCATCTTCAACCAGACCAACGGCGAGGGCCCCCTGCCCATGTTCATCGCCATGGACCCGCCCAAGCACGACGTGCAGAGGAAGGCCGTCAGCCCCGCCGTCTCGCCGATGAATCTCCAGCGCCTCGAGCCGCTGATCCGCGAGCGCGCCGCCGCCATCCTCGACAGCCTGCCCATCGGCGAGGAGTTCGACTGGGTCGACAAGGTCTCCATGGAACTGACGGCCATGACCCTGGCCACCCTGTTCGATATGCCCCAGGAGGACCGCCGCAAGCTCACCTACTGGTCCGACGTGGTCACCGCCGTCCCGGGCCAGGGGCTGGTCGACAGCTTCGAGCACAAGATGTCGATCTTCGTGGAGTACCACGCCTACTTCACCGAGCTGTGGAACCAGCGGGTCAACGAACCCCCGGGCAGCGACCTGATCTCCATGCTGGCCCACAGCCCGGCCACCCGCGACATGAGCCCGCGCGAGTATTTCGGCAACATCGTGCTGCTGACCGTGGGCGGCAACGACACCACCCGCAACACCATCACCGGGTCCGTTCTGGCCCTGAACGAAAACCCCGATCAGTACGCCAAGCTGCGCGCCAACCCCGACCTGATCCCCTCCATGGTCTCCGAGACCATCCGCTGGCAGACCCCGCTGGCCCACATGCGCCGCATCGCCACGCAAGACATCGAGATCGGCGGCAAGCTGATCAAAAAGGGCGACAAGGTCGTCATGTGGTACGTCTCGGGCAACCGCGATGAGAGCGTCATCGAAAACCCCAACGCCTACATCATCGACCGCGAACGCCCCCGCCAGCACCTGTCCTTCGGCTTCGGCATCCACCGCTGCGTCGGCAACCGCCTGGCCGAACTCCAGCTGGCCGTGATCTGGCAGGAAATCCTCAAACGCTTCCCGACCATCCAGGTGGTGGGCGAACCCAAGCGCGTCTATTCCACCTTCGTGAAGGGCTACGAGAGCCTGAAGGTCATCATCCCCGCCCGGGCCTAACGCCGTTGCTCGACAGGTTGGCTGCGGACGTCCTCTCTCTCAGACGTCATCCTCGGACTTGTTCCGAGGACCCCTGCTCGCGCAGTCATCCGTAGCTAAGAGTGGCCTCAATCGACCCGCCCTTCATGAGACCCCAGTGGATCCCCGATGGAGGGGTCCTCGGAACAAGTCCGAGGATGACGAAGGGGGAGATTGGACGCTCCGTCGATCACAGATGACGCTCTCTACATCGAGAACCCACACCAGCACCCTAGAGCGCTTTCCGGCGAAGTGGAAACCGGTTCGCCGCCGAAAAGCGCGACAAAACAAAAAGCTAGAGCGCCACTCCGATTCTATCGGAGCGGACAACGCTCTAGCGCGGCGTCATCCGGATCGCCCCATCCAGCCGCACGTCCTCGCCATTGAAATAGCCGTTGGTGATCATCTCCAGCGCCAGCCGCGCATACTCCTCCGCCGCCCCCAGCCGCTTGGGATAGGGCACCGACGCCGACAGCGCCGCCTTCACATGCGGCTTGGCCCGCGCCAGCAGCGGCGTGTCGAAGATGCCCGGCAGGATGGTGTTGATGCGGATGGCCTCGTTGCTCAGGTCGCGCGCGATGGGCAGGGTCATGCCGACCACCCCGGCCTTGGCCGAGGCATAGGCCACCTGGCCGATCTGGCCCTCTTCCGCCGCCACGGACGCCGTGTTGACGATCGCCCCACGGTCGCCGTCCTCGGTCGGCTCCAGTGTCATCATCCCCGCCGCCGACAGGGTGATGCAGCGGAAGCTGCCCACCAGGTTCAGCTTCAGGGTCAACTCATACTTGTCGACCGGATAGGGCTCGATCGCCCCCGTCTCCTTGTTGCGCGACACCGTCTTGAACGCCCCGAACCCGCCGCCCGCGCAGTTGACCAGCACCCGCTCCTGGCCATTGGCCGCCCGCGCCTTGGCGAACCCCGCCACCACGCTGTCATGGTCCATCACATCGACCTCGCAGAACACCCCGCCGATGGAGGCCGCCCGCTCCGGCCCGATCTCCGCGTTCTTGTCGAACAGGGCAACCTTCACGCCCCGCGCCGACAGCGCCTGCGCCGTCGCATAGCCGAGGCCCGACGCGCCCCCCGTCACGATGGCCGAAACATCCGCGCTCAACTTCATGGGTCCGCTCCCTGTTTTGCGGACTATTAGCGCCGGCTGATCGGCTCCCGCCAGTCTGACGCAGCGTTAGGGCGGTCGCATTCTTGGGTCTGTCGGCGGCGGGGGCAAACCGGTTGGGTCTGGGGTGGGGCCGACTTCGCATTGGGTTTGGAAGGAAGAGAAGGGGGAGAAGAAGCGGAAGAGGCAGCGGCCGCCGCCAGGCTCGAGGATGGTCTCCGCCTTCCAGCCATACCGAGGCGCGCAGCGCCTCAGAAAGAGAGAAACAGCGTTGGGCGGAAAGGCGCGCGAAGCACCGGCCCCTTCCGCTTCTTCTCCCCCTTCTCTTCCTTCCAAGCCCAAAGCTGAGCCAAACCAAACCACGACGGTCGGGACTAGCCTCGATCCACGCGCACCGACCCGCTACCCCGCCAGATACGCCACGCACGCGTCCGCCGGGTCGAGGCTGGGCGGGCTCATATATTCGCGGCTGTGATCGCCGCTCTGGGTCGCTACCGCCCCGCCCAGAAGGCGGCCGACCTTCAGGCTGTCGACCTTGCGGTGGAGGTTGACCAGCGAGGCCCAGCGCGAGATCTGCGCCGCCGGCGCCGAGGCCTTGCCCGCCGCGTCGAAGGCCAGCCCGGCCAGCACCCAGTCGTCGCGCGAGCGGCTGGTCCAGGCCTTGCCGACCAGGGCCTGCCCCGCCCCGCAATAGAGCGCCGCGTCATAGCGCTCGCCGATCTGCGGCGGACGCGGCGCGTCGATCAGGCTCTGGAACCCTTGCAACGCCGGCTCGAACTGCTGATCCTGATAGAGGGCGCGCGCGCGGGCATAGCGGGCCAGCCACAGATCGCCCCGGACCTTGAGCGCGAAGTCATAGGCGCCCGCCGCCTGGCGGAACTGCGCCTGGGTGAAATAGATGTCGCCCAGCCCCGCATAGGCCTCCGCATAGTCGATCTTGTGGGCGATGGCCGCCTCCAGCGCCTCGCGCGCCGACAGCATGTTGCCCTGGCGCAGCAGCAGCATGCCCCGCTCATAATGGCCCTCCGCATTGTTCGGATCGGCCGTGACCGCCAGGTCGAAACTGTCGGCCGCCGGGCCCAGCGCGTCATGCGCCTGCAACAGCCGGCCCCGCTCGATGGCGGCGCGGGCCAGCATCGGGTTGGGGCCCAGCCGGCGGTCGACGACAAAGTCGAAGTCCTCCTTGGCCGGCTGCACATTCTGCAGCAGCAGCCGCGCCCGGCCGCGCCCCAGATGCGCCTCGGCCAGCAGGCCCGCGACATTGCCGGGGTCGCCCTCGATCACCCTGCCGAACAGCTGCTCGGCCAGCGGGCCGTTGGATGCGGCCAGCGCCTGACGGGCCTGATCCATGGTGGCGCGGACCGCTGTCTGCTCGGCCGGCTTCAACGCCTTGATCGGCAGAGGATCGAACACGGTGCGCGCGGTCAGGATGCCCGGCGCGATCACCGCGCGCGCGGGCGCCGGCGGGACCACGGGCGGCGGTAGCGGCAACGCCTGGGTGGCGACCGGCCCCGGCTGTCCCGCGTCGCGGGCGAGCGCCGCGCGGCGCTGGCGTTCAAGTTCATAGCCGGACGGCTGCGGCAGACCGGGCGGCGCGCGAACCACGGGCGGCGGAGGGGCGGCGACGGGCGGCGGCGGCGGCACGGCCTGAGCGACCACCTTGGGCGGCGGAGTGACGGCCGGCGCCTTCACGGGC
>JAQGIP010000130.1 GCA_028291055.1 Caulobacter sp. | reverse complement strand
GCGATAGCGACGGGCGCGGGCGGCGGCGGGACCACGGCCGCGTGGGCGACCGCGGTAGGCGCGGGAGGGGGAGGCGGCGGCGGCGGCAAGGGTGGCGGTGGCGGCGGAGCGGCGGCCTGCCGCACGGGGGCGGCCTCAGCCGGCTCATTCTGCACTTGGGTGTCTACCGGCAGCACATAGGCGCGCGGGTCATAGCCCGCCGGGATGGCCAGCGCGCCCGCCGCCTCGCCCTTGCAGAAGACCGCATTGGCCCGCGCATAGGTGAACCAGCTGGTGCTCAGCTGCAGGCTGCGGTTCTGGATCACCTCATATCGGATGCGCCAGGCCTCGAACTCCCGCGCGAAGTCCGGGTGGAAGTCGATATAGCCCCGGGCCCGATAGGCCTCCTCCTGCCCGGCCAGCGACTTCATATAGGCGTCGATGACTACCAGGTCGGCCTTCAGAACCTCCGTCTCATGGGTGATGCTGTTGAGATAGCGGTCCCGCTCGGCCGGGTCCGCGTAGCAGCTCAAGGCCTGGCTCTCGATCGGCGCGAACACCGTGGCCAGGCGCGGCCGGCCCCGGAACGCGGGCCCCGGTTCATAGCGGGGCAGCTGGACCGCCAGCGCCTGGGCCTCGGGATTGGCGGGCTCCTCCTTGGCGGCCAGCAGGGCGTATTTCCAGGCGCCGTATTCGTCGGTCGGGCGCAGCTTCCAGGTCGCCTGACCCTGGGCCGCGTAGGCGCCCGCCAGCCCGCCGCGCGAAGCCGTGCCCTCGCGATGCTCCACCGCCAGCGCCGCCTCGCGCAGGGAGTCCGCATAGGCCCCCTGGTCGAAATAGAGGTAGGCCAGCTGCAGGTGACCGGCGGAATTGTCGATGTCGCGCGAGAAGTTGTTGGCGTCGTCCAGCGCGCCCTTTGCCTCGGCCAGCCGCCCCGCCCGCCGGTAGGCCTCGCCCAACCGCACGCTGCGCTGGGCCATCTTCTTGCGGTAGGCGTCGTCGCCGTTGTTGTCGAAGCTGGCCGCGCTCAGGGTCGTGATAGCCTCATCCAGCCGGCCGTCGCGCAGATAGGCGGTGCCCAGCAGCAGGTTGAGGAAGCCCATATAGGCCGGATTGTTGGTCGGCAGCCGGGCGGTGCGCTCCTGCTCGAACTCCGAGACCGCCGTGTGCGCATCACCCCGGATCAAGGCCAGCCGGCCCAGATCCCGGTGCAGGCCCAGATAGCCTGGGTTGGCCTCCAGCAAGGCGCGGGCCTCGCTCAGCAGGGCCGGGGCGCGGGCGCGGGCGCCCTCGACGTCGCCTTCATCCAGCATGACGTTGGCGTCGGCCACGCCCTTGGCCAGGACGCCATAGCGGCGGTCCATCTCCTCGCTGGAGATGGCTGCGGGGGCGGGCGCGGCTTCTCGCACGGGTGGCGGTGGGGGCGGCGCGGCTACGGGCGCGAGCGCGACCGAACTCACCGACGGCGCGGGACCGGCCGCCCGGGCCATCACCGGATCGGCGCCCCCGAACGGCAGGTCGACGCTGGCCTCGCCCGCACCGCGCACGGCGGCGAAGACCTCGCCCACCGTCCGGCCGGGCTTCAGCTCGGCCACGAGCCGCGCGGTGAAGGGGCTCGGCGCGCCCATGGCGGCCGACCCGGCGCTGGTGGCGGCCAGGCCATAGACGTGGTCACGGCCACGCACCATGCCGCCCAGGCATTGCGCGCCGATGGCCGCCAGGTCGGCGCGGTTGCGGCAGGCGTCCAGCAGCACGACCACCTCGGCGCCCTTGTCGCGCGCGCCCTTGACCAGCACATCGACGTCATAGGCCTGGCTCTGCAGGTCGGCCGCGGAGCTGGGATGCGCGCCCGACGGCACGATGTAGTCGACCCCGTTCACCCGCACGCCGTAGCCCGCGTAGTAGATGACCGCGACGGCGTTGGCGTCGAGCCGCGAGAGGAAGGCGACCTTGTTCTCGATCAGCTCGTCGCGAGTGGCGTTGCGCGCCTCCACCACCTCATAGCCCAGCCCGTCACGCCCCAGCGCGCGGCTCATGGCGGCGGCGTCCGCATCGACTTCCGGCGCGATCCCGTCGCCGCTGTTGGAGACCACCAGGGCCACGCCATGGGTCGGCCCCCGCGCGGTCGCGGGTCCGAACAGGGCGAGCGTCATCGCCGCCGCGACGATCGCCGCCGGCCACGCGCCCCAGCCCCCCCGAGAAACCCCCATCAGATCGTCCCCACAGCCGGCCGCCAGAACAAGGTTCGCCGACTCGAACTCGACCATTCGCGCCAGGGCCGGGAGCGTCAAGCCCAGCTTGTGGGGTAGCGGCGCCTTTCCCCCCCACCCCGCTCGTCCCCGCGCAGGCGGGGATCCAAGCTGGCTCTCCGGATGAGCATTGGTTCGATGGGCCGCCCGCTCACGCCATCGGGCGCCGCGCGCGTTCTGACAAGCCGCTTGGATCCCCGCCTTCGCGGGGATGAGCGGTGAGGTTGTGGCAGCGCCAAACATCACAACCCGCCTACCGGCCGAACACCGTTCAATAAGCGGTTCCCTTTGAGCGCCACTGTCGGCATGCTTGCCGGAAGGGCGGGATCGCTCGCTGCCGGGGGGCTGAACCATGAACTGCGCCAGCCGCCGGCCGCCTGCCGATCAGCACCCGAGTTCGGCTTGCCAGACCTCGGCTTGGAAGACTGCATGACCCCCCAATATCGGTTCCTGGCGGCGGGTCTGACCCACGAAGGCCTCGTGCGCAGCGTCAACGAAGACTCCCACCTGCTGCGCAACGACGTCGGCCTGTGGGCCGTGGCCGACGGCATGGGCGGCCACGAGAACGGCCAGTGGGCTTCCACCGCCATCGTCCGCGCGCTCGGCGAGGTGACCTTCACCGGCGCCTTCGAGGCCGACCTCGAGGCGGTCAGGACCGCGCTGACCGACGCCAACACCATCATCTGCGACCAGGCCGAAACCGTCGGCAAGCGGATGGGCTCCACCGCCGCCGTCATGGTCGCCGATGGGCGCCGCTACGCCTGCCTGTGGGTCGGCGACAGCCGCATCTACCGCCTGCGCGGCGGCGCCTTGAGCCGTCTGACCCGCGACCACACCCAGGTCCAGGACATGGTCGATAAGGGCGTGCTCTCCGCCGAAGAGGCCGAGGACCACCCCATGGGCCACATCCTGTCGCGCGCCGTGGGCGTCGAAGAGCCGCTGCGGCTCGACATGGTGACCGGCGACCTGGACGCCGAGGACGTCTATCTGCTGTGCAGCGACGGGCTGACCGGCGTGGTCGAGGAAGACGAGATCCGCGCCCAGCTGACCTCCAGCGATTCGCGCGCGGCCGGCCGGCGGCTGATGGAGATGACCATGGCGCACGGGGCGCCCGACAATGTGACCCTGATCACCGTCGCCTGCGAAGAGATGACCGCCCTGGCCTTCAAGGGGACGGCCTAGCCATGACCGACAAGCCGCCGAAGGACCGCCCAAAGGACCGCCCAAAGGACCGCAAGGAACCCGCCCGCACGGTGTTCGAATCCTCGGCGCCGCCCGCCGCCGGGAAGGCCAAGCCGCGCAAGGCGGCCGCCGGGGCCGCGACCCTCGTCCACAGCAAGCCGCCCAAGCCGGCGGTGACACCGTCGTCCTTCGCCGCCCTGTCCAGCCCCGGCGCCAAGGGGCGCATCGAGATCGGCTCGGTCCTCAACCACATCTATGAGGTCACCCGCTTCATCGGCCGCGGCGGCATGGGCGAGGTCTATGAGGGCATCAACGTCAACACCGACGAGCGGGTGGCCATCAAGGTCATCCTGCCCCACCTGGCCCAGGACCCCAACGTCCAGGCCATGTTCCGCAAGGAGGCGCGCACCCTGACCCGCCTCAGCCACCCGGCGCTCGTGCAATACCGCGTGCTGGCCGTCGAGCCGCAGCTGGGCGTCCTCTACATCGGCACCGAATTCATCGACGGGGTCGGCGTCGATGAGCTGCTCGGCGAGCTGAAGCCCTCCGACGATGAGCTGCTGGCGCTGACCAAGCGCCTCGCCGAGGGCCTGCGCGTCGCCCACGACCTGGGCGCCATCCACCGCGACATCTCGCCGGACAACATCCTGCTGCCGGGCGGCAAGCTGGAAACCGCCGTCATCATCGACTTCGGCATCGCCAAGGACCTGGATTCCACCCAGGCAACCATCGTCGGCGACGGTTTCGCCGGCAAGCTGGGCTTCGTGGCCCCCGAACAGTTCGGCGACTTCGGCCGCGAGATCGGTCCCTGGACCGACGTCTACAGCCTGGGCCTGGTGATGCTGTCCATCGCCGCCGGCAAGCCGGTGAACATGGGCGCCACCCTGGTGGAAGCCGTCGACCGCCGCCGCGCCGGGCCGGACCTGACCGCGCTCAGCCCCGAGCTGCAGCCCCTGTTCAGCCACATGCTGGCCGCCGATCCCAAGATCCGCCTGCGCTCCATGGACGAGCTGCTCGCCGAGATCGCCACCCTGCGCGCCGCGCTGCGGGCCTCCCCCGAGCCGGAGGAAGAGATCTTCGCCGCCCCGCCGCCCGAGCCGGCGCCCGGCGTGCCCGCCGACCTGTCGCTGGCCATGGACGTGCCCGAAGGGGTGCAGCCGCCGCGCAAGTCGCCCCTGCCCCTGATCATCGGCGGCGGCCTGGCCCTCGCGGCCGTTGCCGCTGGCGCTGTCTTCATGCTGTCACACCCGGCCAAGGCGCCTGCGTCGGCGCCTGACACCACCGTCGCCGCGCAGCCGGAAGCGGCGCCCGTGACGCCCGCCACGACCGCGCCGGCTCCCGCCGCTGTCGCC
>JAQGIP010000128.1 GCA_028291055.1 Caulobacter sp. | reverse complement strand
GTGTCGATGTGGGCGCGGATGTCGTGCTCGGCGCCGTAGCGGCTGCGGGCCGCCTTCTGGATCGCATCCTCGATCGCCTCGATGACGATCTCCTTGTCGATGGATTTCTCCATGGCGACGGCATTGGCGATCTGCAGAAGTTCCAGCCGGTTGGCGGAAATACCGGTCAGGCTCATGGCATTACTCCTCAGGAAGACCGTCGCCGTCTTCGGCGGGGTCGAGTGAAAGGTCGGCGGCGCGGCGTTCCGCGCCCAGTTTCAGAAGCTGGTCGTTGAGGATCAGCTTGGCTTCGATGATCCAGGCGAAGGGGACCAGAACGGTGGTGTCCGGCTCGTCTTCCAGATTGATGGCGACGTTCTCGCCCTCGATGCCCGCCAGTTCGCCCTTGAAGCGTTTGCGGTTGTCGGCCAGGCGGTCGAGCTCGAAGCGCGCCTCCAGGCCTTCGTAGGTCTCGAAATCCTTCAGCCGGGTCAGCGGCCGGTCGATGCCGGGAGAGGAGACCTCCAGCAGATATTCGCCACTGATCGGGTCGGCGGCGTCCATCACCTCGGAGACGGCGCGCGAGAGGATGGCGCAGTCCTCGACGTTCATGTCGCCGCCCGTTCCATCCGCAAGAAGGGGACGCTCGGCCATGATCTGCAGGCGGCGCTGTTCCTTGCCGGCCATCAGGCGCAGGCGAACGATCTCGTACCCGGCGGCTTCCGCGACGGGGTCGAGCAGCTCAATCAGGCCGCGGTCTTCTGACGTCTTGCCTCGCAAAGCTCGGCCGTTCCTTTGGCAACAAAAAAGCGGCGGGCCTCTCGGCCGCCGCTCGAATGCGCTATCCAGCGCTTTCGGACGATGTTGCTGGCTATATAGACCTTCCTTGGACGGCTTGAAAGCCCCTAGCGATCACACGGTGTTGAGAGCTTGCGATCGTCAGTCTTCCGCCATGCGCCGCCGGTGATGAACGGTGCGCTGGGCGATGGCGGCGATAAGAATGGTCCAGCCCACTGCCATCGCACCCAATCCCGTCAGGCCCAGGGGCGACTGAAAGACGCTCTGGTCGTGGAAGCGCACATAGAGCAGCACGGCCATCGCCAGTCCCACGATGGCCAGGCCGGCGATGCGCAGCGGGCGGCCCACCGCGACAAGCTCCGACCGGTAGGCCTGCTTGGCTTCGGGGGTGGAAAGATCGGGCTTCGGCATGGCGCGCCTTCGGATCAGGGGGATAGCGGATGCAAGCGATCGGCGCCTGTCTCGCACTCTACATGCCTAAGGGCAGGCTGGAAGCGCAATGCGCCGGTTGAGGAGGCGAAGCTCCGTCCGCTGCGAGGTCACAAGACAAGTTGGACGATGGAAATGACATGTTAGTAACATAGATCAATTCAAGGGTTAATAAAAATCCACACAATTATTATCGATTGCAGTGGAAACCTATTCTATCTTAGGAGTTGTATAGGCTCATAGGGGCCAAGATCATGACAGAGTCTTACATTCTGTTCGTCGAAGACAGTCGGATGTGCATGATGGAAACTTCCGAACTCCTGCGTGATCATGGCTTCAATGTGTTGGAGGCCCACTGCGCCCAGGAAGCCTTCGAGGCGCTACAGGGCGCGGAATTTCTGACCGCGCTGGTGACCGACATCGACCTTGGCGAAGGCCCTGACGGCTTCGAAGTCGCGCGGCGCGCCCGCATCATCCATCCGGGCCTGCCGGTGGTCTATGTGTCCGGCTCGGCCTGCGCGCGCCACCTCACTGAGGGCGTGAGAGATTCCGAGTTCATCTCCAAGCCCTATCGCCGGCAACGGGTCGTGGAGGCCCTGAAGCGGGTGATGCAGCTGAAGGCGGCCTAGGAGCGCTTTCCGGCGAAGTGGAATCCGGTTCGCCGCCGAAAAGCGCGACAAAACAAAAAGCTGGAGCGCCGCTCCGATCCTATCGGAGCGGACACGGCTCTAGGCGCTCGCGAAGTCGAAGAACACCGGCGCGCAGTCACCCAGCTTCTTGGTTTCATAGCGGGTGGTGATGTGATCCTCGGGCGGCACGCGCCAGTCATCGGCGTTGCGCGCCGGCCAGTCGTACAGGCCCGAGGCCAATACCCGCTCCAGAGTCCAATCCGCATAGCCGGCCACATCCGTGGCGAAGCGCAGGCGCCCGCCGGGTTGCAGCACCCGGTGGATGTCGGCCAGCAGTTCGGGCTGGATGATGCGCCGCTTGTTGTGGCGCGCCTTGGGCCAGGGGTCGGGAAACAGGATGAAGACGCGGGTCAACGCGTTGTCCGGCAACCGCTCCAACAGCTCGCGCGCGTCGCCGTGCAGCAGGCGCACATTGGTCAGGCCGCGCTCGTCCACGTGGCGCAGCGCGCTGGCGAAGCCGTTGACGAAGGGTTCGGCCCCGATGATCAGGGCCTGGCGGTTGAGATCCGCCTGCTGGGCCATATGTTCGCCGCCGCCGAAGCCGATCTCCAGCCAGGTTTCCGAGGCCTGCGGCATCAGCGCCGCCGGATCGACCGGGCCGTCGGGCACGGCGATGGTGGGGGCCAGCGTCTGCATCAGCGCCGCCTGGCGCGGCTTCACGGTGCGCGACTGGACGCGCCCGTAAGAGCGCAGCGGCCCGCCCTTGACCTGGGCGGGCGGCTTTTGCGGCTCGGCCATCAGGCCAGCTTCTGCAGCTCCGGAACGAGGTCCGTGCGTTCCCAGGAGAAGCCGCCCTCGTTGTCGGGCTGGCGGCCGAAGTGACCATAGGCGGCGGTGCGGGCATAGATCGGCTTGTTGAGGCCGAGCTTCTCGCGGATGGCGCGCGGGGTGCAGCCGTCCATCAGCTCGGGCAGCGCCTTTTCCAGCAGGGCGGGATCGACTTCACCGGTGCCGTGCAGGTCGACATAGAAGCTCAGCGGCTTGGCCACGCCGATCGCATAGCTGATCTGGATGGTGCATTTGCGCGCCAGACCGGCGGCGACCACGTTCTTGGCCAGGTAGCGGCAGAGGTAGGCGGCCGAGCGGTCGACCTTGGTCGGGTCCTTGCCGGAAAACGCGCCGCCGCCATGGGGGGCCGCGCCGCCATAGGTGTCGACGATGATCTTGCGCCCCGTGAGGCCGGCGTCGCCGTCGGGCCCGCCGATCTCGAACTTGCCGGTGGGATTGATCAGCCACTCGGTCTTCTTGGTGATCAGGCCTTCCGGGAACAGCGGCAGGATGAAGGGACGGATCACCTGGTCCAGGCGCTTGGAGGAGGCGGCCTTGCCGTCGATCTTCTTCTTGTGCTGGTGGCTGACCACCACCTTCAGCACCTGGACGGGCTTGCCGTCTTCATAGAGCAGGGTGACCTGGCTCTTGGCGTCGGGCTCGAGAGCTTCGCATTCGCCCGAGTGGCGCACCTCGGCCAGGCGGCGCAGGATGTCCTGGGAATATTGCAGGGTGGCCGGCATCAGGGCCGGGGTCTCGTCGCAGGCA
This sequence comes from Caulobacter sp., assembly GCA_028291055.1. Lineage (GTDB taxonomy): Bacteria > Pseudomonadota > Alphaproteobacteria > Caulobacterales > Caulobacteraceae > Caulobacter. The sequence continues at coordinate 603 of JAQGIP010000128.1, read as the reverse complement.
TAGCCGAACATGATGCCCTGGTCGCCGGCGCCCTCGTCCTTGTTGGCGCCCGCATCGACGCCCTGGGCGATGTGGTCGGACTGAGGATGCAGGTAGCAGGCGTATTTCGCCTTGGCCCAGTGGAAGCCCTTCTGCTCGTAGCCGATGTCCTTGATGGCGGCGCGGACCTTGGGCTCGAGGCTGGCGATCAGGTCCTTGTTGCGGGCCTTGTTCTCGGCCTTGCTGGCGCCGGGCTTACTGGCGCGGACCTCGCCGGCCAGGACGATGCGGTTGGTGGTGACCATGGTCTCACAGGCCACCCGCGCTTCCGGCTCGGCGGCCAGGAAGGCGTCGACGACCGTGTCGCTGATGCGGTCGGCCACCTTGTCGGGATGGCCTTCGGAGACGCTTTCGCTGGTGAAGAGGTAGGCGTTGCGGCTCAAGGGGGCGCTCCAACACTGAAGGAAACCGCGCGGCGGCGGTCAGGGTCGCGTACATATAAAGCTTGCGTTATATCCGCAAGCCTTACGCCTTGGGCTGATAGAAGATAGCCGGCCAACCGCCAGGGGTCATGACGACGCAGCGCACCTCATGGGCCCCGGTTTCAGGCTCGCCGACCGCCAG
>JAQGIP010000125.1 GCA_028291055.1 Caulobacter sp. | reverse complement strand
CCTTGGCCGTCGCGCCGCCCGACTTGGCCAGGATCATCGTGATCGCCGCCGTCAACGTCGTCTTGCCATGGTCAACGTGACCAATCGTGCCGATGTTGCAGTGCGGCTTATTCCGTTCAAACTTTTCCTTGGCCATGTCTCGTCTCGAACCTTGCGGGCGGTGGGGTGAATTTCAAAAGCGTCTTCTAAGGAGAGCTGGAGCGGGTAGCGGGAATCGAACCCGCATCCTCAGCTTGGAAGGCTGCTGCACTACCATTGTGCTATACCCGCCTTCACGGGCGTCGCGCCGGACTCTCCCTTATTGATCCTGAGAGTCCTCACCCGTCATTCCGCCTGCCGGTGCGCGTGGTGGGGGAAGTAGGACTCGAACCTACGAAGGCTAACGCCAGGGGATTTACAGTCCCCCCCCTTTGCCACTCGGGACATTCCCCCGCGCGCACTGGTATGACGAGATCGACGGCCATCGGGCGGTTTCCCGCCTGATACGGTCTGCCTTCGCCATCGGTTGCGCCCTGTATCGAAAGGGTGCGATTGCCGCCTAATGCGAAGGGCTTTCCGTGAAGGCCCCAAAATCGGAGCGCGTCTTATAGTGTCGGCGAACCACGAAGGCAACGACCGGAAAAGAGCTTGGGATCCGAGGCGCGGAAAAGGCGGTTCTCCCCATGGGAAACGGCCCCAATCGGCCTCCGAATCCGAGTCCCGCGAATGGCTGTGGGGCTGGCATGCGGTGGAATCAGCGCTGGCGAATCCCGCGCGCCCGACGCCCAAGCGGCTGCTGGTCACCGCCGAGCGCGCCGCGCGCCTGGCCGCGCATGGCTCGCTGGTCGAGATCGTCGAGACCAACGAGATCGTAAAACGCCTGCCCCAGGGCGCGGTGCACCAGGGCGTCGCCCTGCAGACGCCGCCGCTCGAACCGGTGGATCTCGATGAGCTGGCCACCCCGGCCAAGGGCTTCATCGTCATGCTGGATCAGATCACCGATCCCCAGAATGTCGGCGCCCTGTTCCGTTCGGCGGCCGCCTTCGGCGCGCGGGGGATGATTCTGCAGGACCGCAACGCCCCGCTGCTGACCGGAACCCTGGCCAAGGCCGCCGCCGGGGCCATCGACAGGATTCCCCACGCGGCGGTGGTCAATCTGTCGCGGGCGCTGGAACGGCTGGCCGACCTCGGCTGGCGCGCGGTGGGTTTGGACGGGACGGCGGAGTCCGACCTGGCCGACGCCTTGGATGGAACACCGACCGTTCTGGTGTTGGGATCGGAGGGCGAAGGCATTCGCCGGCTAGTGGCCGAGCACTGCGACACCCTGGCCAAAATTCCCATGCCGGGCGGCTTTGAAAGCCTGAATGTGTCCGCAGCAGGTGCAATTGCCCTTTATGAGGCGTCCCGAGCGCGTTCCACGGGAATCTGAAATGCCTTTGCAGGGAACGCGCTCACTTTTCTTGGGAAGGAAGAGGGCATCCTCCCGCGCAAGTGCACTAAATCCAGCAAAGGGAGGATGCCCGGCTCGCCCGTAGGGTGAATTGATTGTCGCCGTAAACGTTAACCGTTTTGATTTCGTCGCGATTGCGTGATTTGTTGCGCTTTCGAGTTTGGCGGGCCGGTTTCTCCGCCTGTATCGGCATGGGTTCGGGGGTTCCGATGTTGAAGTCGGTTGTAGGTTTTACGACGGCTAGTCGCTTTTTGATGGGTGCGGCGTCCGCCGCGTCCTTGGCTGTTCTTGCCGGCTGCAGCGGGCCCACGCCCGACGCGCCGCCGCCGCCGCCTCAAGCCTATTCCGCGCCGCCGCCCGCTCAGGGCCTGGCCGGCGGTCCCCCGCCCATGCGCCGTGGTCAAGGACTGGCGGGCGGGCCGCGCCGCCCGGTGGTGGTGGTGCATATGGCGCCCATCCCCAACCCCGAGGACCTGCCCCCCGCTGAACGGGCCCGCATCTATGGCCCCCACGCGCCCGGCCGTCAGGGCATGCACGGTGGCCCCGGCCATCCGCCGCTGAAGACCTGGCGCGGCGCCAACGGCCACCCGGTCGTTGCCATGCGTCCCGTCCCCAATCCCGAAGACATGTCGGCGCGTGAGCGCCATCGCGTCTATGGCAACCGCTATGCGCCGTACGCCACGGTCGCCCGCGCCGCCGCGCCGCCGCGCCATCGCGCGACTATGGCCGGACCCGTGCACGCCGCCGCCCCGGTTCATGCCGCCGCGCCGGTCCACGCCGCGGCCCCGATCAAGCCCGCGCCGCCGCCGGTGGTTCACGCCGCCGCGCCGCCGCCGGTGATCAAGGCCGCCCCGCCCGTGATGGCGGCCATCAAGCCGGTGGCGACCCCCGTCGTCACTCCGGTCGTGGCGCCCAAGCCGCCGATGGATCCCAAGCTGGCCAAGCTGCAGGCCGCCGTCGGACCCGCCGCCACCAACGGCGCCGCCATGACCGTCGCCGACTCGATCGCCAAGGGTCAGCCCGGCAAGGTCACCCTGACCCTCAGCCAGGACCTGTTCGCCACCATCAAGCGCGAAGCCGGCAAGGCCGGTCTGGCCACCGCCGCCAAGAAGACCGACATCATCGCCACGCTCAGCGGCGACGGCTACACCATCACCCCCAACGGCATGCAGACGATCCACCTGGGGTCCGGTGAAGCCGGCGTGTTCACCTGGACTGTCGTCCCCGGAACGGGTGAGAAGAGTCCGCTGAAGGCCCAGATCGATGCGACTCTGGCGGGCATCGGCAAGCCCCAGACCTTCTCCCTGGCCAGCATCGAACAGGCCATCAAGTCGGCCATTCCCGAAGCGCCCCAGGCCAAGGCCTCCAGCTTCAGCCTCGATTTCCTCAGCATTCCGGGCATGAAGGACGTCAACCTGCCGGTGGTCGGCAAGGTGGCCTCCAAGTCCCTGGTGGCCGGACTGATCGTGCTGATCCTGCTGCTGATCATCGCCATGACGGTGCGCGGCAGTGGCGCGGCCAGGGCCCGCGAAGAGCGGCGGCGCAAGTTCCGCACCCTGACCGACTATGGGCTGAACAGCGACGACGCCGAGCCCGTGGTCGTGGCCCCCAGCCACACCGCCTATGCGGAGCCGGCCACCTATTCGCCGCCGCCGCCGGAGGTCTATGAGGCCCATCCGCAGACCAACTACGTCAACCCGATGATCGCCGCCGCCGCCGGCGCGGCCGCCGGGGCGGCGGTCACCCACGCGGTGGACGAACATGCTCACGACGCCCTCGCCCATGCGGAAGAGGCGCATGTGGAGGAGGCTCACCCCGAGCATGGCCACGCGCCGGAAGCCCATGCGGAAGAGGCTCACGCCGAACCTGCTCACGCTGAGCACCGCGAACCCGAACACGCCTGATTGCGTTGCGTAACCCGCCGGCGCTTGCAAGGCGCCGGCGGCTGCCCCATTGAGGCTAGATGTTCTCCGTACCAACGGCCATCGCGGGACCGCTGGCGGCCTTTTTCCAGGTCGTCCTGATCGATGTGGCCCTGGCCGGCGACAACGCCGTGGCCGTGGGCATGGCCGCGTCCGGCCTTCCCAAGAAGCAGCGCCGCCAGGCCATCATCCTGGGCCTCGCCCTGGCCGTGGTGATGCTGATCGGCTTTGCGCTGATCGCCGTGCAGCTGCTCAATTTTGTCGGCGTGCTGCTGGCCGGGGGCGTCCTGCTGCTCTGGGTCTGCTGGAAGATGTGGGGCGAGCTGCGCGACCACGGCCACGCCCGGCACAACGAGGGCGAGGAGACGCTGGAGGAGGTCACCGACGGTGACGAGCGGCCCAAGGCCCGGGTCCATGCCAAGGGCGCCAAGCCCAAGACCCTGCGCGGCGCCCTGATCCAGATCCTGATCGCCGACCTGTCGATGTCGCTGGACAATGTGCTGGCCGTGGCCGGCGCGGCGCGCGACCACCCGGCCATCCTGGTCTTTGGCCTGTTGATGTCGATCGCCCTGATGGGCTTCGCCGCCAACATCATCGCCCGCTTCCTGCACAAGGCGCGCTGGATCGGCTATGTCGGCCTGGCCGTCGTCATCTATGTCGCCCTGCACATGGTGTGGGAGGGCCATCGCATGACCGTGATCGATTTCAACCTGGTCAAGGAATACAACGCCGTGGCCCCGGCCTCGCTCGACATCACCCCGGCCGAGGTGAAGGATCGGAAAGAGCACCGGAAGTAGGGGCGCCTTCCCCTCCTCGCCTTCCCTGAAGGGCGCAGATGTGGCGCGCCGCAGAGCGCGTACGGAGGGGGCAAGCGGGAAGCCCTAGGTCCGCCGTCGACCAGCCTGCCGGCGGCACGCCTCCTCGGTCACGCTGCCCGTGGTCCCCTTCCCGTCGTCGCGACAGGGAGGAAAAGAAGCTTCTCTAGACCAGCT
>JAQGIP010000123.1 GCA_028291055.1 Caulobacter sp. | reverse complement strand
CCTTGGCCGTCGCGCCGCCCGACTTGGCCAGGATCATCGTGATCGCCGCCGTCAACGTCGTCTTGCCATGGTCAACGTGACCAATCGTGCCGATGTTGCAGTGCGGCTTATTCCGTTCAAACTTTTCTTTGGCCATTTCAAGCTCCAGCCCTGTCCGGGCCTGTCCTCTAAACTAGGGTTGGGCGGACGGTCCCGGAGGAGACCGTCCTGATTGTCGTATGTGGTTAGGCGTACTTCTTGATCACTTCGTCGGCGACGGCTTGCGGCACCGGGTCGTAGTGGTCGTAGACCATGCTGAACTGAGCGCGGCCCTGAGACATGCCGCGCAGGTTGCTCACATAGCCGAACATGTTGGCCAGCGGCACGAAGGCGGTGATGACCTGGGCGTTGCCGCGCTGGTCGGTGCCCTGGATCTGGCCGCGACGGCTGTTCAGGTCGCCGATGACGTCGCCCAGATATTCGTCCGGGGTCACGACCTCGACCTTCATGATCGGTTCGAGCAGCTTGGGAGCGCCCTTTTCACGGAGCTCCTTGAAGGCGGCGCGGGCGGCGATTTCGAAGGCCAGCACGGAGCTATCCACGTCGTGGTAGCTGCCGTCGTAGAGGGTCGCCTTGAAGTCGATCAGCGGGAAGCCGGCCAGCAGGCCGTTGTCCTTGACGGACTCGATGCCCTTTTCCACGCCCGGAATGAATTCCTTGGGCACGTTGCCGCCGACCACCTTGGATTCGAACACGAAGCCCGAACCGGGTTCGCCCGGCTCGAAGATCACCTTGATGCGGGCGAACTGGCCCGTACCGCCGGTCTGCTTCTTGTGGGTGTAGTCGATGTCGGCCTTGCGGCCGAGGCTTTCGCGGTAGGCCACCTGAGGCGCGCCGATGTTGGCGTCGACCTTGTAGGTGCGGCGAAGGATGTCGACCTTGATGTCCAGGTGCAGCTCGCCCATGCCCTTCATGATCGTCTGGCCCGACTCCTGGTCGGTGAAGACGGTGAAGGAGGGGTCTTCCGCGACCATCTTGCCCAGCGCCACGCCCAGCTTTTCCTGGTCGGCCTTGGACTTCGGTTCGATGGCGATCTCGATGACGGGATCGGGGAAGATCATGCGTTCCAGGATGACCGGCGACTTGTTGGGATCGCACAGGGTGTCACCCGTGCGGGTGTCCTTCAGGCCGGCCAGGGCGACGATGTCGCCGGCGTGGGCGATCTTGATGTCTTCGCGGTTGTTGGAGTGCATGAGCAGCATGCGGCCGACCCGCTCGCGCTTGTCGCGCGTCGAGTTCAGCAGGCCCATGCCGGTTTCCAGCACGCCCGAATAGATGCGGCAGAAGGTCAGCGAACCGACGAAGGGGTCGTCCATGATCTTGAAGGCCAGGACCGACAGGGGCTCGGTGTCGGAGGCCTTGCGGGTCACTTCTTCTTCGGTGCGGAAGTCGATGCCCTTGGTCGCGGGAATGTCCACCGGCGAGGGCAGGTAGTCGACCACGGCGTCGAGCAGGGGCTGGACGCCCTTGTTCTTGAAGGCCGAGCCGGCCAGGATCGGGTAGAAGGCGCCGGTCAGCACGGCCTTGCGGATGCACTTCTTCAGCACCGCTTCCGACGGTTCCTTCTCGTCGAGGTAGGCCTCCATGGCCTCGTCGTCGAGCTCGACCGAGTTCTCGATCATGTAGTGGCGCGCGGCTTCAGCCTCGGCCTTCATGTCGGCCGGGATTTCTTCGTCGTGGTAGTTGGCGCCCAGGCCGTCGTTTTCCCAGATGACCGCCTTCATGCGGACCAGGTCGACGATGCCGCGCAGGGTGGCTTCCGAACCGATCGGCAGTTGGATCGGCACGGCCTTGACGCCCAGACGCTGGCGGATCGACTTGACGCAATCGTCGAAGTTGGCGCCGATCTTGTCCATCTTGTTGACGAACACGATGCGCGGAACGTTGTAGCGGTCGGCCTGGCGCCAGACGGTTTCGGTCTGGGGCTCGACGCCCTGGTTGCCGTCCAGCACCGCGACGGCGCCGTCGAGCACGCGCAGCGAACGTTCGACTTCAATGGTGAAGTCCACGTGCCCGGGGGTGTCGATGATGTTCAGCCGGTGACCGTTCCAGATGGCGGTCGTGGCGGCGGACGTGATGGTGATGCCGCGCTCTTGTTCCTGCTCCATCCAGTCCATGGTGGCGGCGCCATCGTGGACTTCACCGATCTTGTGGCTCTTGCCGGTGTAATACAGGATCCGCTCGGTCGTCGTCGTCTTGCCCGCATCGATATGGGCCATGATTCCGAAGTTGCGGTAGTCTTCAATCTTGTGTGCGCGGGACATCTTAGGCTCTGGATCTGAGTTCTGGCGGGGCAGGTCCGGGAGGGCGCGCCGGGGGCCTGAACGTGCGACGCGGGCGGTCTATCTCAAACCGCCCGCGCCTTAAAGGGTCTGATAGCCGAGGGCTACCAGCGATAGTGCGAGAAGGCGCGGTTGGCTTCGGCCATCTTGTGGGTGTCTTCGCGCTTCTTCACGGAAGCCCCACGGTTGTTGGACGCATCCAGCAGCTCGCCGGCCAGCTTCTCGGTCATGGTGTTCTCACCACGCTTGCGAGCAGCGGTGACCAGCCAACGGATGGCCAGGGCGCGGCGGCGCTCCGGACGGACTTCGACGGGCACCTGATAGGTGGCGCCGCCGACCCGGCGGGAACGCACTTCGATGGAGGGCGCGACGTTGTCGAGGGCCGAGTGGAAGGTCTCGAGCGGGCCGAGGTCCTTGCGCTTGGCTTCGATGATATCGAAGGCGCCATAGATGATGTTTTCAGCGACGGCTTTTTTGCCCTCGTACATCACGTAGTTCATGAATTTGGTGACGACCAGGTCCCCGAACTTGGGGTCGGGAAGGACTTGGCGTTTCTCTGCGCGGCGGCGACGGGACATGTCTCTTCCTTACTTCGGACGCTTCGCGCCGTAATGCGAACGGCGCTGCTTGCGGTCTTTAACGCCCTGGGTGTCGAGCACCCCGCGGAGGATGTGATAGCGAACGCCGGGAAGGTCCTTCACGCGGCCCCCGCGGATGAGCACGACCGAGTGCTCCTGCAGGTTGTGGCCTTCGCCGGGAATGTAGCAGACGGCTTCGATGCCGCTGGTCAGACGGACCTTGGCGACCTTACGCAGAGCCGAGTTGGGCTTCTTCGGGGTCGTCGTATAGACGCGGGTGCAAACGCCGCGACGCTGAGGGCAGCCCTTCAGGGCCGGCACCTTGTTGCGGGTCGGCTTGGGCCGACGCGGCTTGCGGATAAGCTGGTTGACGGTAGGCATTCTATCTCGCTCTGATGGAGGCGTGTGCCGTTAGGCCGAGGCGCCTCAGGGGGTCCGTTGGTTTCCTGCTTCGAGACCACCTGATGAACGCGGAAACTCGCCGGCGCGCGACTGTTGCGTTCCGGCGGGCTTGGTCGTCCTTTGGGGGACTTCCTTGGTTCATCGGGTCGGAGCGAGCCCCGGCCTCGAAAAAGAGCGCGGTATCTACTCGCCAAGGCCCGTTCCGTCAATGGCTAGCAGGGGGCCTGGGCCAGCGGGCTGGGGGCGGCCCCCACAGAGCGGCGGGCGGGTGTCGCGGCGCCGCTTGCGACTCTCCTATCGCCTGACCGGCCGGCGGCGAGCGGAGAATCGGCCCTCGCCACGTTTTGGCCCCGCTGGACGGCCAGTTTCGAGGAGATGGCGGGCGGGCCAGCTTGAGGCGCGGGGACGGCTTTTTGGATCTCGGATCACGGCAGACACGGCGGCGCGCCGGACTGCTGGCCATCTCCGTGGGCTTGCACGCCGTGCTGCTGGGGCTGTTGGCCCTGGGCGGCGGGGTGGTGAAGTACCACGTCATGGCCGACGAGAACGCCGTACATATCGACCTGGTGCGGCCGCTCATCCCGCCACCGCCGCCGCGCAAGGCGGCCGCCGCGCAACGGGCGCAGGCCCTGCCCATCCAGCCGCGCCCCACGCCCGTGCAGCCGACGCCCTCGCCCGTTCAGCCCCTGCCCTTCGCCCCGGTGACGCGGCCGCCCGGGACCGGCGGCGGCAATCCGCCGGGCATTGGCGTGGCGCCCCACTCCGGCTCGCAGCCGCCGGGCCTGCAGGCCAATACGCGCGGCGCCCTGAGGAGCAGCGTGTTCGCCTGCGCCAACGCCGACGCGGTGGGGCTGAACCGGGCCGAGCGGGAGGCCTGCGACGTGAAGATGGGCAACATCGGCCTGGCCGCCCAGGCCCGCGGCGCCGCCATCGATCCCAACAAGCGCGCTGCCTGGGACTATGACGCCGCCAAGGCCGCCGCCAAGCGGCGCAAGCGCGACGGCCAGATGCCGGGCGGGCTGGAGACCAACGGCGGCGGGCCCGAGGCGAAGGACATTCCCTGGTAGGGGGCTAACGCTGGCCGGACACCTGGGCCCCTGCGCGCTCGACCAGGGCCTGGCCGTCGTTGCTGGTGAGGCGGCCGCCCTTCAGGGCCAGTTCGGCATTGCCCACCGTCAGCCCCGTTGCCCCGGAGAGCGTGACGCGGTCGAAGACGATGCCCCGCACGGGCCGCTCGGGCAGGCCCCTCACCTCGCCCAGGGACGGATTGCCGTCGCCGGAGACGGCCTCGAAGCGGATGTCGTGGATGTCGGGGGTGTCGGGGCCCGCCGGCTGGCCCGGGTCGGTGTCGGCGTCCTGCTGGTAGTAGCTGGTGATGCGGATGGCGTGTTTGACGTTGGTCAGCTTCACATCGCGGTAGGTGACGCCGCTGACCTCGCCGCCCCGGCCCCGGCGGGTCTTGATGCGCAGGCCGTTGTCGGCCCCGGTGATGGTCACCCGCTCGACCAGGACGCCGCGCACGCCGCCTTGGGTGTCGCTGCCGATGGACACGCCGTGGCCTTCGCGGAAGACGCTGTCGGTGATGGTGATGTCGCTGGTGGCGGGCTGGCCGTCGGCGGCGCGTTTGTCGGCCTTGATGGCGATGTGGTCGTCGCCGGTGTCGATGACGACGTTACGGATGGTGATGTGGCGCGAGTTGGTGGGGTCGATGCCGTCGGTGTTGGGGCTGTCGGCCGGGGCCAGGATGGTGACGCCGTCGATGACGATGCGCTCCGAGCCGTCGGTGACCAGGTTGAACATCGGAGCGTTCTTCAAGGTCAGCCCCTCCACGCGGGCGTCGTGGACGCCGCGCAGCACGATCAGGCGCGGACGGGGCGGGGGTTTGCGCTTCGGCGTCTCGGCGCGCGCGGCGTTGGCGGCGTCCCACCAGCGCCGGCCCTGGCCCTCGATGGTCCCGCCGCCGCTCAGCGCCAGGTCGTGGACGCCATCGGCCAGGATGAAGGCCTGGGCCTTGTTGGGCTTGCCGGGGATCCCATAGAGGGCCGGGTCGTCGGAGGCCATCAGCACGGCCCCGGCCTCGATGCGCAGGGTCTCGCCGCTGTGCATCCTCAGCGGGCCAGAGAGATAGGTCCCGCCGGCCAGCAGCACCGTGCCCTTCTTGGCGCAGGCGTCGAGCGCTTTCTGGATGGCGGCGGTGTCGAGGGTCGAGCCGTCGCGCCGCGCGCCGTGGTCCTCGGGCTTGCAGATGACCCCGGAGAGCTTCGCAGGCGCCGGAGGGGCGGGGGCGTCCGGCATGGCCGGGCCGGCGGCCAGGAGCGCCAGGACGGCGGCGGCGAGCACCGCGGCGGGTATGGCCGGCATACGATCACCTTCTGCCCCGCCCCGGAGCTTAGGGGCACGCGCACCCCTAGGCCACCAGAACCGGCGGACGGATGCCGGAGTTCGGCGTGCTGTAAAAGAAAACGGCCCGGGATCGCTCCCGGGCCGCAAACTTCAAAATCGTGGAACGTCTAAAGCCTATTCGGCGTCGACGGTCGCGGCTTCCTGGGCGATCTCCACGGGAAGCGGCTCCATGGCCTCTTCGCGCGAGGCGGCCAGCGCTTCGTCGCGCTTGGCGGCGACGCGTTGCAGGCCACGCAGGTAGGAGCCCGTGCCCGCCGGGATCAGGCGGCCCACGATGACGTTTTCCTTCAGGCCTTCCAGGGTGTCGGTCTTGCCGTGCACCGAGGCGTCGGTCAGCACCCGGGTCGTTTCCTGGAAGGAAGCGGCCGAGATGAAGGAGCGCGTCTGCAGCGAAGCCTTGGTGATGCCCAGCAGCACGGGAGCCGTGACCGCCGGACGGCCGCCACGGGCCGTCGCCTTGTCGTTTTCGATATCGAACTCGGGCTTGTCGAGGTGATCGCCCTTGATCAGGCCGGTGTCACCGGGCTCGACGATCTCGACCTTCTGCAGCATCTGGCGAACGATCACCTCGATGTGCTTGTCGTTGATCGGCACGCCCTGGAGCCGGTAGACCTCCTGGATCTCGTTGACCAGGAAGTTGGCCAGTTCCTCGATGCCCAGGATGCGCAGGATATCGTGCGGATCCGGGTTGCCGTCGATCAGATACTCGCCCTTGTGGATCACGTCGCCGTCGTGGACGGCGATGTGCTTGCCCTTGGGGATCAGGAACTCGACTGCGTCGCCACCATCTTCCGGGGTGATCTTGATGCGGCGCTTGTTCTTGTAGTCGCGGCCGAATTCGACGCGGCCGTCCATTTCCGCGATGACCGCGCAGTCCTTGGGACGGCGCGCTTCGAAGAGCTCGGCGACGCGCGGCAGACCCCCGGTGATGTCGCGGGTCTTGGCGCTTTCGGTCGGCAGACGGGCCAGCACGTCGCCGGGCTTGGCTTCGTCGCCTTCGCCCATGGACAGAACCGCGCCCACGGGGAGCAGGTATTTCGCGTCACCGCCGCTGGCGATCTTCTTGTAGGCGCCGGCTTCGTCGATCACGGCCATGGCCGGACGCAGGTCCGACGCACGCGCCGAGGTGCGCCAGTCGATGATCACGCGGTTGGCGATGCCGGTCGCTTCGTCGGTTTCTTCGCGGACGGAGAAGCCTTCGACCAGGTCTTCAAGACGGACCTTGCCGGCCACTTCGGTGATGATCGGGGTGGTGTAGGGGTCCCAGTCGGCGAGGCGTTGGCCCCGCTTGACCTTGGCGCCGTCCTTGATCTTCAGCTTGGCGCCGTAGGGCGGCTTGTAGGACTCGCGGTCCTTGCCATCGACCTGAACCACGACTTGCGTGTTGCGGCTCATGTTGATGATTTCGCCGTCGGTCGCGATGACCGTCGCGCCCAGGATACGGACGGTGCCGTCCGTGCTGGATTCGAAGAACGACTGTTCGGCCACCTGGGCGGTGCCGCCGATGTGGAAGGTCCGCATGGTCAGCTGGGTGCCGGGTTCGCCGATGGATTGGGCGGCGATGACGCCGACCGCTTCACCGATGTTCACGGGCGTGCCGCGGGCCAGGTCGCGGCCGTAGCAGGCGCCGCAGACGCCGACCTTGGCTTCGCAGGTCAGCACCGAACGCACCTTCACCGATTGCACGGCGGCGGCCTCGACCAGGTCGCACTGGTCTTCCACCAGATAGGTGTCGGCGGGCACGACCACTTCGCCAGTCGCCGGATCCTTGATGTCCTCGGCCGCGAAGCGACCCAGGATGCGGTTGCCCAGCGAGACCAGCACGTCGCCGCCTTCGACCACGGCGCGCAGGGTGATGCCCCGCGTGGTGCCGCAATCTTCCTCGACGATGATGCTGTCCTGCGCCACGTCGACCAGACGGCGCGTCAGATAGCCGGAGTTGGCGGTCTTCAGCGCGGTGTCGGCCAGGCCCTTACGGGCGCCGTGGGTGGAGTTGAAGTACTCCTGGACGGTCAGGCCTTCC
>JAQGIP010000097.1 GCA_028291055.1 Caulobacter sp. | reverse complement strand
CTGTCGCCGCGCCGCCCGTCGTCACCGCCCCACCGCCGGTGAAGGCCGCGCTGCGGCCACTGTCGCCGCCGCCCGCCCCGCGTCAAAGAGCCTACCGTCCGCCACCGGTGGCCAGAGCCGCGCCGGTCCGCACAGCCGCGCCCGCCCCCAAGGCCAAGGCGGCGCCCAAGGACTGCGGTCCGGGCTGCTATTAGGGCGGTGCTAAACGAACGCCCTCTTCGGACCGCGGCCTACCCCCAACACTCCGCTCATCCCGACGAAAGTCGGGACCCATAGTGAGTCCGATGACGTCTTGATGCCGGTGCGCGGGGTCGTGACCTTCACCTCTTCCAAGCGCCAAACCTTCGAGCGGCCCATGGATCCCGACTTTCGTCGGGATGAGCGGACGGAGAGGTATTTTAGTGAAGGTGTTGGGTTACCACCCCCGTTCCGTCGCCTCTTCATACGCATCCCGGAACGCCTGTGCGAAGAAGCCCATGAAGGCCTCGTCGGAGTCGGTCAGCACGCCCTCGTACTCCCGCTCATAGGCGCGCCACAGGGCCGCCTCCTGGGCGCCGGGGATCAGCTTGGCCAGCAGGTCGCGGCTCTCCGCCCGCTGGCGGATGGCCTTGGGCGAGAAGCGGTCCAGGGTCGCGCGCAACGCCCGCTGCATCGCCGCCGTGGTGGCCATCTGGTGGGCCTGCAAATCCTTCAGCGCATCGTCCATCGCCTGGTCGGCCGGCAGGTAGCCGCGCTGCGGCGCACTCAGCATCTGCAACAGCGCCTGGCCCGGCGTGTGGGCGAACTTCAGCGGGTTGTTGCCGTCGGGACTGAAGGTGGTCCGTTCCGCCCCCAGCTGCGCCTTGGCCCGCGCGCGCGCCTCCAGCAGCACCACCAGCCCCGAGACCAGCTGGCGCAGCATCGCCCCTGCGGTGGCCCCCGTCCGCGCCGTCGGCCCCACCTCGTCCGGGTCCAGCCCGGCCGCGACCACCAGGGCCATCCAGGCCGCCTCCGCCGGCGACTGGCCGGGCGGTGTCGTCGTCAGCGCGGGCGCGCTCGGCGTGGGCTCGGCGCGGCTCCAGTCCGCCTGGCTGCTGATCTGCAGCCGGGCCCAGACATCCTCCATCTCCGCCAGGGTCGGCAGCGGCTCCTCGATCCGGGCCAGGGGCTCCAGGCTGGCCTCGATCCGGTACTGCCCGATGATGATCTCGTCGCCGTCCGCTACCAAGTGCGGCTCCGACAGCCGCTCCGGCTCGCCGTTGACGAACACCCCGTTGGTCGAACGGTCGATCAGCCAATAGCCCCCGTCGCGGTACTCGACCTCGCAGTGGGTGCTGGAAATGTAGTTCCTCGAATCCGGCAGCGTCCAATCCGCATGCGGCGAACGCCCGATGACCGCCCCCTCGCGGTCCAGCACCAGATCCTTCTCCTCGCCATCCTCGAGTCGGTCGATGTTGCCAACAGCAAGTGTCAGCCGCATCGGAACGATCGCCGCCGCCCGCTTGACCTTAGGCGCCTCATGCTCGCCCACCGGGTCGCTCACCCGCGCCCCGGTCCGCAAAAACTCCGCCGCTTCAAGCGTGGAATCAATCACCCCCGCGACACTGATCGCCACCTTGTCCTGCAGCGCGAACACATCATCCGAAGACTCGTCGAACCGCTCCGACCAGATCTGCGCCCCGCTCGGCGCATCGATCAGCTTGACGACAATCCGCACCCGCCCCTCGGCCTTGCGCACGCTGCCTTCCAGCAGGTAGCGCACGCCCAGATCGGCGGCGATGCGCTTCAGGTCCCGCGCGCCGTCGCGGTACATGACGGTCGAGGAGCTGGTGATCACGAACAGCGACGGGATGCGGGCCAGCGCATTGGTCACCTCCTCCGTCATCCCGTCGGCGACGTGGTCCTTGTCCTCCGAGCGGTTGGCGTCGCTGAAGGGCAGGACCGCTATGGAGGGCTTCTGCGGCAGGGTCGGGGGCGAGGTGGCGCCGGATCCCACCGCGTAGACGGCGGCCTGGCCGGGGCCGGCCAGGCTGGCGACGCCGGCGACCACCTTCTGCCAGCCGGGGGTGCGCAGGTCGCCGGTCCAGTTCTCCAGGTTGGCGCATTGGATCTGGTTGAAGGGCAGCGGCGGGGCCACGCTGTCCAGGCGCAGCTGGACCAGCTTGCCGGACTCGCGCGCCACGTCGGCCTCGGCCCGCACCCATTGCGACTTGGCGGCCTCCGCCGACCAGATCACCACCACGGCCTTGGCCGAGCGCAGCCGTTCCTCGATCACCTCGCCATAGGCGCGGTTGGCGGGCAGCTGGTCGTCGCGCCACACGCCATAGCCCAGGGCGCGCAGAGCCTCGGCGACGGCTTCCGCCTGCCGCTCCGTCGATCTGGCATAGGAGATGAAGATCTCCGACATGGGCGCGCGCCCCCCGGCCGCAATGCGAGTGTGACACTATCGACGCCACTTGGGCGCAAGCAAGGGAAACGCGACCCGTGATACCCGAACAGGGGGTGTGCGCCGTCAAAGGGCTCGGTCAGGCGGCCGCGTCGACCTCGTCGATGAACGTCTTCAGCGCCCCCAACGTCTTCTCCTTGCCGGCGACCAGGAAGTTGTGGCCGGTGCCTTCGATGCGCACGAAGCGGGCGCCGGGCAGGGTCGCGGCCAGCTCCTCGCCGTAGGCGAAGGGCACGGTGCCGTCCTCGTCGCCGTGCAGCACCAGGGTCGGGACCTTGAAGCCGGCGACCTCCTCCTTGCTGAGGGTATAGCCGGCGATGGCCATGGCCTGGGCCAGCACCCCGGCGACCACATAGGGGTCCTTGTCCAGCACGGCGGTGTCGTGGGCGATGTCCTCGGGCTTGGCCGCACTGCCGTAGGCGGCGTCGCCGCGGCGCTTGGGCGTCAGGGCTTTGAGCAGCCAGGGCGGCATGTAGTAGATGATCTTTGCCCAGGACGGCATGCGCGGCTTGTCCGCCGACAGGATGCCGCTGCAGCCGACGATCAGGCCGATGACCCGCTCGCGATGCTGGCGCACCATCTCCAGCACGATGACGCCCCCCATGGAGACGCCGAAGATGTGGGCCTTGGCCACGCCGGCCGCGTCCATCACCGCGAAGGCGTCGCCGGCCATTTCGGGCACGCTGGTCTGCTTGCGATAGCCGCTGCGGCCCGTGCCTTGGTTGTCGAACCAGATGACCCGGTGGGTCTTGGAAAGCTCCGGGATGGCCGGGTACCACATGGCCGAGGAGTAGCGGTGGCCCATGACCAGCAGGATGGCGCCGGTGGCTTTCGCGCCGTTTTCGGGGCCGCGCTCATCCCAGTGGAGGCGCGTGCCGTTGTGTTCGGTGAAGGGCATGGCGGGCTCTCCTAGATGTGGGGTTGGATGACGGCGGCGCCGGGGGCGGCGGCCAAGGGTGCGTTGCGCATGGCCAGGATGTAGCCGGCGGCGGCGGCGATGCCGGTGATCACGCCGGTGATCGCCAGGGCCATGCCCAGGTGCTGTTCTCCGCCCAGCAGCTTGGCCCCGAGGGTGACCATGATCGGGGCCAGGGACAGGCCGACGATGGCGTTGATCACACCGAAGGCGGCGGAGCAGGCGCCGCGCTCCTCGTTGGGCAGCAGCACGACCACGGCGGTGGTGACCATCACCGAGGCGACGGCGCCGTGCAGGGCCAGCAGGAAGAAGAGGAAGCCGAAGCCGGCCACCGTCGGCATGATCGGGAAGAGGGCGGCGGGAATGCCGACCAGGGTGGCGACGACGCCCGCCCACAGCAGGCCGCCGCGCCTGCCGGTGCGGTGGCCGAGGTCGGCGCCGACGCCGCCCAGGATGGAGCCCAGCACGCCGGCGGCGAACATGGTCAGGCCGATCCAGCCGGAGAAGTCGGCCGGCTGCTGGTGGAAGTCGCGGATCAGCACGGGGCTGGCCCAGATGGCGGCGGCGGTGTCGGCCATGGTGATGCCGATCTGGCCGACGAACAGCGGCGCCAGGAACTTCCGCTTGGCCCACAGGGCGGTCATCACGGGGCCGAGGGCGGCGACCTTGACCTCCACCTCCTGGCGGACGGGTTCGCGCATGAAGATCAGCGGCAGGGCGAGCACGGCGCCCGCCACGCCCAGCAAAAGGTGGGTCTGGCGCCAGGGGGTCATGGCTCCCAGGATCGCGATCGGATGCTGTCCCATCGCCTTCAGGATGCCGCCCGCCAGGCCGAACCCCAGGGCGGCGCCGGCGTAGACGCCGAAGCCCAGCAGCACCAGGGCGCGTCCGCGCTTGGCCGGAACGCAGAGGTCGGCGGTGACCGAGATCAGCGCTCCCAGCAGGGTGCCCGCCCCGATGGTCGACAGGGTCCGCGCCGCCAGGAAGCTGTAGAAGTCATGCGCGAAGGAGGTCCAGATCGTGCCGGCGATGCACACGCCGAGCAGGACGATGGCCAGGCGGATGCGGTTGCCGTGATCGATCAGCCACGACAGCGGCAGGGAGAAGATGGCGATGGGCAGGCCCGCGCCCAGCCCCTGGATCAGGCTGATGGAGAAGTCGCTGAGGCCCAGGTCATGCTTGGCCGCTTCCTGCAGCGGCCCGAAGGCCGACTTCATCACCGCCCCGCCGAACAGCACCAGCGCCAGCATCGCGATGATGCTCCAGGCCGTGCGCGTGGGAGAGGCGCTGGTGGGCGCGCCGGGCGACGGCAGGCTGTCAGAGGCCGCAAGGGCGTCGGCGGGCATTGCGGTCACCTGGGGTCTCTGGCCGGGCCTTAAGGCGCGCGGCGGGTTGATGGCTTGCGGCTCTCACAGGCGCTGATGAAGCCGGCGGCCATGAAGCTGGCCATGCGGCTCTTGATGGCCGGCAGGTCGCCGGAGTTGCACAGACCGCCCGACAGACGGTCGATCCGGCCGGTGCGGGCCAGGGTCAGCATCAGGGCGCCGGTGACGAAGTGGTAGCCCCAGAACAGATCCTCGTCCGGACAGTCCGGCATGGCCTTCTTGAGCAGCGCGATCAGGCGCAGGACCACGGCGTCGAAATGCTCATCGAATACCGCGCCGCCCTCGGGCGTGTTGGAGATCTGGGCGCCCAGGGCGGCATAATTGCCCCAGCCCTCGTCGCCGCCGAGATAGAGTTCCAGGTCGGGGTCGAGGTAGGCGCGCAGCGCGCCCTCCACGGTCGGCTTGCCGCCGCATTCGGCCTCATAGGCCTCCATCGCCGCGACGCGGCGCGAGATGGTGACATTGGCCCGGCGGTCGATGACCGCGTCGAACAGGGCGCGCTTGTCGTCGTAATAGTAGTGCAGCAGCGAGGTGTGGACACCGACCCGCTGGGCCACGTCCTTGAGGGTGACGCCGTAGAGGCCGTGCTTGGAGAACAGGTATTCCGCCGCATCGAGAATCTGCTCCAGGCTCTCGGCGCGCTGTTCGGCCTTGGAACGGCCTTTCGGCTTGGCGGCGAGAGGCTTGGCGATGGGGGCTTTGGCGGCGGGTTTGGGCGGCATCAGATCGTCTCCGGACTCACGTCTGAGTCTGGCAGATGGCCGAGCGGCGGGCTTGCGTAAAGCGACGACATCAGACCACCGACCCGCATGCCGGTCGCGGGCGGGCGGCGTGGCCGACAAGGCGGTCCACGGTCAGCGCCCGATCTTGCATGGGAATTTGCATGGCTGATCGGGAACTGTCCGTGGACGCCGGTGTGCGAGGGAGGTCGGTTAGAAGGTCTTGGCCAAGCGCACGCCGTACTGCATCGGCGCGCCGGCGTAGCGCCGGGTTCCGTTGACGGCGGCGGTGTATTCCTGGTCCGTCAGGTTGGTGGAGTAACCCGTCACCTTCCACGTGCCCGTCTCATAGACCATCTGGACGTTGACGATGTCGCGGGCCGGCAGCAGGTCGCCCAGGGCCGGCTTTTCGAACAGCGTCGCCCAGGCCTTGTCGATGTGGGCGTAGTGGATGCTCGGGGTCAGGCTGGCGCCGTTCGGCAGGTCGAAGATGTACTGGGCGCCGGCGTTGAAGGTGAAGTGCGGCTGATAGGTCTGCTGGTTGCCTACACGGTTGATGCAGGTGGCCGTGGTCGGGCCGGTGGCGATGGGGCAGACGCCGGCCGCGCCGGTGCGCGCGTCCTGGGCGTAGAAGGTCCCCAGCTTGCTGTCGGCCAGCGACAGGCCCGCGTCGAAGGAGAAGTGGCCGAACACGGCCTGGGCCGAGGCCTCGACGCCATAGATCTTGGTGTCGCCCGCCACGTTGACGATCGACTGCACCAGGGTGCTGTCGGGGTCGGTGACCGCGACCTGGAAATCCTTGTAGACGTTGTAGTAGCCGCCGAGCTGGGTGCGCAGGTGGCCGCCCATCCAGTTGCCCTTCCAGCCCAGTTCGAAGTCGGTGACGTCCTCCGGCTTGAACAGCTTGGCGGGGATGTAGACGTTGACGCCGTTCAGGCCGCCCGCCTTGTGGCCCGTCGCCACGAAGGCATAGAGGAAGTGGTCCGGGTTCAGCTGGTAGTTCAGCGAGACCTTGCCGGTGACCTTGTCGTCTTCCTCGGTCGCGTTCTGCGGGATGACCAGGTGCAGCTGCGGAATGCCCGAGATGGCGTGGTTTTCCGACGAGGACCTGGAATAGCGCGCGCCCGCCTGGATCTGCAGCTGCTCCGTCAGCTGATAGCCGACCTGGCCGAACACCGCCTGCGTGGTCTTGGGGTTCTCACCCTGCAGCGTGATGTCGAAGAAGCCCGGCGGCTGGCCGATGTCGAACTTGCCGGGCGGGAAGTTGGTGTTGTCGTACTGGTAGTAGGCGCCCAACACCCAGGTGAAGGCCTGGTTGTCCGGCGAGATCAGGTTGACCTCCTGCGACCAGATGGTTTCGCGCGCGTCGTCGCGCAGGGTGGTGTTGACCGCCGCCGTGCCGTCGCCGTCGATGGCCTCGCGGGTGCGGCCGTGCTGGAAGCCGGTGATCGACTTGAGCGTGATGCCGTTGTCGAACACATAGCTGGTGTTCAGCACCACGCGCGTCTGCTCGTCGACGGCGTACTGCGGCGCGTTGGAGGTGATGTCGAACAGGCTGGTGTAGCCCACCGTCGTGGTGGTCGGATAACCGCCCATGTCGAGGTGGCTGTAGTCGACCTTCAGCAGCGCCTTGAACTTGTCGCTCGGCGCCCACAGCACGCTGCCGCGCGCGCTGTAGGTTGAGATCTGGCCGGGGTGGCCGGTGTAGGGGCCGGTAATGTTGTAGAAGCTGCCGCGCTTTTCGGTGTTGAAGGCAAAGCGCGTCGAGAGCGTGTCGCTGAGCGGCAGGTTGATCGCGCCCTGCAGCCGCTTTTCGTCATAGTTGCCAAGCTGGCCTTCGACATAGCCGTTCACGCCCCGGAAGTTGGGGTTGGTCTCGGTGATGAACAGCGCGCCGCCGGTGGCGTTCTGGCCGGCGAAGGTGCCTTGCGGGCCGCGCAGGACCTCAATGCTCTGGATGTCATAATAGGGCTCGTTCTGCAGATAGCCCGGGAAGGTGGCGACGCCGTCGCGGTAGGTGATGACGCCCACGGTCGAGCTGGAGCTGGTCTCGGTCTTGCCGATGCCGCGGATGTTGAAGCTGTTGCCCTGGCCGTAGTTCTGAAGGGTCACGTTCGGCGCCGCGAACTGCAGGCTCTCGACGTTGATGACGCCCTTCTTCTCCAGGTCGGCGCCGCTCAGCACGGTGGCTGACACGGGCGTGGTCTGAAGGTTGGTGGTGCGGCGTTCGGCGGTGACGACCACCTCCTCGACCGTGGCGGCCGAGGTGTCGGAGGCTTCCGGCGCGGCGTGCGCCATGCCGCACCAGGTCAGCGCGACCAGCGACGCGGTCGACAGCAAAATCTTGTGGCCCATTTCGTTTCTCCCCCCGCGCTCGGCGGCTGTCAGGCGTTCTGAGACGACGCCGTGACGGTTCAATCGCAGGGATTCCTGGCTCCGTCAATATTCATTCACACATGAATGAATATCTTACAGCTGTTTGAATGCCCCCCTTTTCGGGGCCGGATGCGGGCGGTGGTCACATTGACAGCAGGCGGAGCGCTCCCCCCATTTGAGGCATGACGATCACGCTCGACAGCCCGCCCGCGGCGGACACGCCCGAGGCGCCGCGCAAGGTCCTGGCCCTGCCCAGCCTGGCCGGCCGGCGCGGCACGATCGTGATCTGGATCTACCGGGTGTTCGGCGCCCTGGTCGCCCTCATCCTCGCCGGCAATGTGCTGGCCTACGGCGTCCACTGGCTGCGCGACGCGCCGGCGATGCAGTCCTTCGGCTTCCAGGCCAAGACCCACGGAAGCTGGCCCGTCGCCGATGTCCCGTATGGCCCCGCGGCCGCCGCCGGGCTGAAGCAGGAAGACCTGTTCCTGGCGGTCAACGGCCAGTCGATCGGCCGTCGCGCCAATGTCGGGGATGTCGGCCGCATGGTCGCCAAGACGCGCGGCAACGTCCTGACGCTGCAGGTCGAGGGCGGCAAGAAGGAGGACCAGCCCCGCACCCTCACCATCAAGCGCGTCCCTGGGAACATCTGGTTGCAGCCGGAGCCGCAGACCAACTTTCCCAACATCGTCGTGGTGGCGCTGCTGATGGTCCAGGGCCTGTTGCCGGGGCTGGTCCTGCTGGGCGCCTCGTTCATCCTCTATCGCCGCCGGCCGCGCGACCCCCAGGCCATGCTGCTGGCCTTCAGCTTCCTGCCGCTGTGCCTGTTCGACGACGCCGCGTCATGGTGCACCTTCATCCTGCACGTGCCGATCCAGGTGTTCGACTTCGTCAACAGCACGGGCACGCCGCTGATCTTCCTGGCCATGGCCTCCTTCCCGGACGGCCGCTTCACCTCGCGGTGGTCGGTGGCGACGCTGGTCACCTTCTACATTACGGAGTTCGTGGTGCTGGTGGGCAACCTGACCGGGGCGGCGTTGCTCGTTCGCGGGCTACAGCCCCTGCTGTTCGTCGCCATCATCGTCATGGCGCTGGCGTCGATGCTGGTCCCCTACCGCAAGGCCCCGCCGGGCATCGAGCGCCAGCAGCTGAAGTGGGCGCTGGCCGGCGCCGCGGTCATGGCCCTGACCGTCATTGCCTGGGCGCCGCTGTTCATGATCAAGGACGGCATGCTGCTGCCCGCGTGGGGCCGGCTGCTGTTCAACAGCTTCAAGCACATCGTCTTCTTCACCGCCCTGCCGATCGGGCTGATGGTCTCGGTGCTGCGCTACCGGCTCTATGACTCCGAGTCGGTGATCACCCGTTCGGCGGTGTTCGTGCTGCTGTCGGTTGTGTTGCTGGCCATCTTCACGGCCTTCGAAGGGCTGTTGCAGAATATGGGCATGCAGGCGGTCAGCAGCCAGTTCGGGTCCTTCACCGGCGCCGTCGCCGCGACCTTGACGGCGGGCGTGATCGCGCCGGTTCACGCCCGCATCAAGGCCTTCTCCGAACGCCATCTGCGCAAGGACCTCTACCACCTCAGGGAGCAGTTGCCGGCGCTGGTCGGCGACATGCGCGAGACCACCGACCTGGAGGCGATCGGGCAGGCCGCCGTCGAGCGGGTCAAGATGGGTGTGCGCGCCAGGGAGGCCGTTCTGATCGTCGGCGACATGACCATGTTGCCGGACGGCGATGAGCGCGAAGCCGTGGATGCCTGGCGGATGAGCTGGAAGACGCCGACGACGCCGGTGATGAACATCGACAAGACCGACCACATGTTCCCCCTGCGCGTGCCGCTGCATGCCGACGGGGTGGGGGTGGTGGGGTGGCTGCTGGTCGGGCCACGTCCGGACGGCAGCTTCTACAGCAAGGGCGAGCGCGAGGTGCTGAGCAAGATTTCCGATCCCCTCGCCAGGGCCATCGCCATCGCCGGCCGGCGCGAAGCCAATCACAGCATGATCGCCGAGCGCATCGCCGACCTCGAGGCGCGCATCACCCACCTGACCGCACCCCAGCGTCCCGGCGGCGGGCCGGCCATCGGCAATCGCGCCTAGGCTTCGGGTCCGCGCGCGAAACTCTCTCCCCGGCCCGCTTGCTCCAGCCGCCGACGCAGTAGAACATCGCGCGGTTCGCCTTAGGCATGAGACCGTTTGATCGGTCCGCGCCGATCGCTACGTTTAGTCGTTTGAGTAACAGTCCAGGGCCCGCGCCTTGGTTTTATGGGCTGTCGGGGGCCACCATGCATTCCAAGCGCTTGATCGAGCTCGCCAACGCGCTCGCCCTCCTCTCCGCCCGTCTGCACCGCGAGGCCCGGGATCCGGCCTTCGCCGTCGCCGCGCGCGAACGGTTCGGCGGGGCGCTGCCCGACATCCTGGCCACCCGCGACGCAGTCGCCGCGCGCCGGGCGCAATGGGGCGCCGACAAGGGCGGCCTTGGTGAGCTGGAGCTGGCGCTGAACGGCCTGCACGGGGTGATCACCGCCCTGCCCGCGCCCTCGCCCTTCATGGCCGCGCCGTCGCGCGTGGCGGGCCGTCACGCCCAGCAACAGGTCGCGCGCCTGGAAACCTCGACGCGGCGGCTGCTGCAGCGGGTCGGCGTGATGCTGGCCGCCAGCCTGGCGGTGTCGGGCCTCGGCGCCCTGCCCGTCGCGGCCGCCACCATCGACGTCAGCGGCCCGGTGACGAGTTCAAACAACACCGTGTCGGCCGACACGGTGATGAACGTCCACGACCTGAGCGGCGATGTCGCGCCCGGCGCCGGCGGAGCCCTCTCCCTGATCGGCGCGGGCAACTCCGGCGCGGCCAAGCCCGCCGCCCACTTCACCTGCTCGGTGGCCGGCGACTGCGACATCACCACGGGCAACGTCAAACCCGACGGCTCGCCCGGACCCGACACCTGTTCGGTGCATGGCGGCTCCAGCGCCACCTGCGACATCAATACCCCGGCCGCCGGCCCCACCGGCGCGGCCGGCCCGCAGCTGACCCTCAACGCCAACACCCTGCCCTACTCGGTGACGCCAGGCGCCGGCGCGAACGCCTTCGGCATCGTCTCGCGCTCGACCGGCGGCAATGGCGGCAACGGCGGCGACACCTATGTGGCCGGCAACGGCGGCAGCGGCGGCGCGGGGATCGACGGCGGCACGGTCACCGTGAACGTCACCGGCAATGTGGTGACGCAGGGAACGACCGCGCCGGGCGTGGCGGCCTTCAGCAATGGCGGCAGCGGCGGCAACGGCGGCGCCTCCTATGGCATCAGCGGCTCGGGCGGTTCCGGCGGCGCGGCCGGCTTCGGCGGCGCGGCGGCGGCCAACCTTATGGGCGGTTCGGTTTCCACCAGCGGCGACAACGCCATCGGCGTGGCGGCGGTCAGCCAGGGGGGCAACGGCGGCTCCGGCGGTGGCGGTGGCGGCATCGTCTTCAGCCCCGGCGGCGGCAGCACGGCCGGCGCGGGCAGCCTGGCCACGGTGTTCACGGCCAACGGAACCGCCATCACCACCGCGGGCGCGGGCGCCCACGGCATCGTGGCCCAGAGCCTGGGCGGTTCGGGCGGCGGCAGCGCCGGCGGCTTCGGCCTGGCCTATTCGGGCGGCGGCAGCGGCGGCACGGGCGGCAACGGCGGCGAGGTCATCGTCCAGGCCCATGGCTCGATCGCCACCGGCGGCGACAACGCCCAGGGCATCCTGGCGCAATCCATCGGCGGCGGCGGCGGCGACGCGGGTTCCAGCGCCGGTCTGGTGGCGCTGGGCGCCAGCGGCGGCCCCGGCGGCCAGGGCGGCGTGGTCACGGTCATCAACACCGGCGCGATCACCACCGGCGGCAAGACCTCCAACGCCATCGAGGCGCAATCCATCGGCGGCGGCGGCGGCAACGGCTCCAGCACCGGCGGCCTGGTGGCCCTGGGCGGCGACGGCTCGGGCACCACCAACGGCGGCGACGTCACCGTGGCCAACCTCGGCCACCTGACCACCTCGGGGGCGGAATCCGCCGGTGTCTTCGCCCAGTCCATCGGCGGCGGCGGCGGCAACGGCGGCCACTCCGGCGGCCTGTTCGCGGCCGGCGGCAAGGGCGGTTCGGGCGCCGATGCGGGCATCGTCACGGTCAGCAACGGCGGCAGCATCGACACCGGCCTGTCGGGCGCGACCGCACTCAACAGCTACGGCATCTTCGCCCAGTCGGTCGGCGGCGGCGGCGGCAACGGCGGCGGCGCGGTGGCGGCGGGCCTGGGCTTCGCCATGGCGCTCGGCGGCTCCGGCGGCGTGGGCGGCGTGGGCAAGGACGTCCACGTAACCCTCGACAGCCCCGTCCTGGGCCTGGCCACGGCCTCCAACATCACCACCCACGGCGACGAATCCTCGGCCATCTTCGCCCAGTCGATCGGCGGCGGCGGCGGCAACGGCGGCTTCGCCATCGCCGGCGCGGTCGGGACCATCGGGGTGGCCATCGGCTCCGGCGGCGCGGCCGGCGGCGGCGGCGCGGCGGGCAATGTCGACGTGGCCACCAAGGGCGCCCTGACCACCACGGGCGTCAATTCGGACGGCGTCTTCGCCCAGTCGGTCGGCGGCGGCGGCGGCAACGGCGGCTTCTCCATCGCCGTGGCGGGCGGCAGCTTCGCGGCGGCCGTGGGCCTCGGCGGCACGGGCGGCGCCGGCGGCGCGGCGGGCACGGTCACGGTCACCGGCCACTCCAACATCTCCACCAGCGGCGCCAACGCGGCCGGCATCGTCGCCGAAAGCATCGGCGGCGGCGGCGGCAACGGCGGCTTCGCGGTCACCGGCGCCGTGGGCGGCGTGGGCCTGAACCTCGGCATCGGCGGCACGGGCGCCAACGGCGGCGTCGGCCAGACGGTGACCGTCTCCAACTCCGGCTCCATCTCCACGGTCGGCGACAACGCGGCCGGCATATTGGCGGAATCCGTCGGCGGCGGCGGCGGCAACGGCGGCTTCTCGGTCAACGCCTCCATCGCGGCGGCGGGCGCGGCCTCCGTCAGCCTGGGCGGCTCCGGCGGCGGCGGGCAGTCGGCCGACGACGTGTTGGTCAACGCCGACGGCGGCGGGGCGAGCCTGTCCGTCACGGGTCACGGCAGCGGCTGGACGCTGGTGACGCAAGGGGCGAACTCCGTCGGCATCCTGGCCCAGTCGGTCGGCGGCGGCGGCGGCAACGGCGGTTTCGCCGGCTCCCTGGCGCTGAGCGGCGCGGCCAGCGCGGGCGTCAGCCTGGGCGGCAGCGGCTCGGCGGCGGGCAATGCCGGCGCGGTGCGCGTCAACAGCGGCACGGCCGGCGCGCATGAAAACATCCTCACGCTGAAAGACAGCGCCGCGGGCATCCTGGCCCAGAGCGTGGGCGGCGGCGGCGGCAACGGCGGCTTCGCCATCTCCATCGCGGGTTCGGCCCCGATCCTGGCCCCGGTCGGTTCGGCGGCGGTGTCGCTGGGCGGCCACGGCGGCGTCGGCGGCGCGGGCGACACGGCCCGCGTAGACAGCATTGGCAACATCGCCACCTTCGGCAACCTGGCCGACGGCATATTGGTCCAGTCGGTCGGCGGCGGCGGCGGTAACGGCGGCTTCTCGCTGGCCGGCGCCTTCACCGGCGGCTACGGCGGCGCGGCGGTCGCGCTGGGCGGGTCGGGCGGCACGGGCAACATCAGCGCGGATGCGACGCTCAACAGCACGGGCGCCATCGAGACCCACGGCCAGCAGTCGGTCGGCCTGCTCACCCAATCCATCGGCGGCGGCGGCGGCAACGGCGGCTTCGCGGCGGCTGCGGCGCTCAGCCTCGAGGGCGTTTCGGCGGCGGTCGGCATCGGCGGCGGCTCGGGCAGCGGCGGCGACGGCGCCACGGCCAACCTGGCCAGCACCGGGGCGGTGACCACCTATGGCGACGGCGCGACGGGCATCGAAGCCCAGTCGGTCGGCGGCGGCGGCGGCAACGGCGGTTCCAGCGCGGCCCTGGCCGTGGGCTCGCTCGGCGGCGTCACGGTGGCGCTCGGACGCAGCGGCGGCGACGGCGGCGACGGCAAGACGGTCACCCTGTCCTCAATCGGCGACGTGACCACGGGCGCCGGCTACACCACCGGCCCGCGCGGCGCCAACGCCGTGGGCATCCTGGCGCAGAGCGTCGGCGGCGGCGGCGGGTCCGGCGGCTTCGCGGGCACGCTCAGTGTCGGCGGCGTGGCGGCGGTCGGCGTCAGCCTGGGCGGCGGCGGCGGCGGCGGCGGCGAAGGCGGCGACGTGGTCCTGAGCGGTTCGGGCAACGTGCGCACGGCCTTCATCAACTCCACCGGCATCATCGCCCAGTCCGTCGGCGGCGGCGGCGGCAATGGCGGCTTCGCCATCGCGGTGGCGGCCTCGGGCGCCATCGGCAAGGCCGGCGGCGCGGCGGCGGTCTCGCTCGGTGGCACGGGCGGCGGCGGCGGCGACGGCCACCAGGTCGACGCGACCTATGCGGGCGGCGTCTATACCCAGGGCGACTTCTCCGGCGGCATCCTGGCCCAGTCGGTCGGCGGCGGCGGCGGCAACGGCGGCTTCTCGGTGGCCGGGGCCTTCACGGTCGGCGTGGCCGGCGTGGGCGTGGCCATCGGCGGCTCGGGCAATTCCGGCGGGGCCGGCGGCGACGTCAACCTGACCAGCACCGGCACGGCCTCCCTGATCAGCGCAAACCAGGCGACCATCGCCACGGCGGGCGTCAATTCCATCGGCCTGCTGGCCCAGTCGGTCGGCGGCGGCGGCGGCAATGGCGGCTTCGCCGGCTCGGCGGGCGCCTCGCTGCAGGGCGTGGGCATCGCCGTCAGCATCGGCGGTTCCGGTGCGGCGGGCGGCGCGGGCCATACGGTCGTGCTGACCAGCGCCAACAATGTCTACACCTCGGGCGCGGATTCCTCCGGCATCATCGGCCAGTCGATCGGCGGCGGGGGCGGCACGGGCGGCTTCACCATCTCCGCGTCCGGCGGCAAGGCGGCCTCGGCCAGCTTCGGCCTCGGCGGATCGGGCGGCGTGGGCCGTGACGGCGGCGAGGTCACCGTCGACAGCACCGGCAATATCCAGACCCAGCTTGAACGCTCCTATGGCGTGATGTCCCAGTCCGTGGGCGGCGGCGGCGGCACGGGGGGCTTCAGCGTCTCCGGCGCCTTCGCGGTCGGCAGCGGCGGCATCAGCGTGGGCCTGGGCGGCGCCGGCGGCACGGGCGGCAACGGCGGCCTGGTCCACCTGACCCAGGCGGGCAATGTGCTCACCAATGGCGACGGCTCGGTGGGCGTGATCGCTCAGAGCGTGGGCGGCGGCGGCGGCGCGGGCGGCTTTGCCGGCGCGCTGGCCATCAACCCGGACGGCGCGGCCGTGGGCCTGGCCTGGGGCGGGGCCGGCGAGACCGGCGGCGACGGCGGCAAGGTCGACCTGACCTACAACGGCGGCACGGTGGTCACCCATGGCGAGGGCGCGACGGGCGTCCTGGCCCAGAGCCTCGGCGGCGGCGGCGGCGTGGGTGGCTTCGCGGCCGCGGCGGGCGCGAGCCAAGGCCTCGACGTGGTGGCCTCGCTCGGCGGAACATCCAGCAGCGGCGGCGACGCAGGCCAAGTGGATCTGACGGCGACGGTCGACGTGCTGACCACCAACGACTTCTCGCACGGCGTCTTCGCCCAGAGCCTGGGCGGCGGCGGCGGCATCGGCTCCTTCGCGGTGGCCGGGTCCTTCAGCGCCGACTCCAAGGCCATCGCCTTCGGCATGGGCAGCAACGGCGGCGACGGCGGCAAGGGCGGCGTCGTCAACCTGACCCACACCGGCAATGTGCAGACCGGCGGCGACGGGTCGAAAGGCGTGCTTGCCCAATCGATCGGCGGCGGCGGCGGCGACGGCGGCTTCAGCGTCAGCCTCAACGCCTCGGCCAAGAACTCGGCCTTCAGCGGCGGCATCGGCGGCAAGAGCGGCGGCGCGGGCCAGTCGGCCGACAAGGTCACCCTGATCAACACCGGCAGCGTGCTGACCGACGGCGACGACAGCGTCGGCGTGATGGCCCAGTCGGTCGGCGGCGGCGGCGGTGACGGCCACTTCGGCGTCTCCCTGGCCGGCGGCAAGGGCTTCCAGTTCGGCATGGCGACCGGCGGTGGCGGCGGCACGGGCGCGACGGCCGAGACGGTCGACCTGACCCAGACCGGCGCGGTCACCACCCACGGCGCCTTCGCGCATGGCCTGCTGGCCCAATCGATCGGCGGCGGCGGCGGTTCGGGGGGCTTTGCGGTTTCCGGCGCGGTCGGCACCGGCGCGACCCTGGACTTCGCCATGGGCGGCGGCGGCGGCACGGGGGCCACCTCCGAGCAGGTTACGCTCACCTCGCATGCCGCGATCACCACCTTCGGCATCGGCGCCAACGCCATCATGGCCCAGAGCGTGGGCGGCGGCGGCGGCGCGGCGGGCTTCGCGGGCTCGCTGGCGGTTTCCACCGGCACGACGGGCGCGGCGTCCGTCTCGGTGGGCGGCAACGGCGGCACGGGCGGTTCGGCCGGCGGCGTGAAGGTCGATGCGGCCGGCGTGCTGGTCACCCATGCCGACGCGGCCTCCGGCATCCTGGCCCAATCGGTCGGCGGCGGCGGCGGCGCGGGCGGGGCCTCGGTCTCCATGGCCGGCGCCAAGCAGAATGCGCTCAGCGTCGCGGTCGGCGGCCAGGGGGCCAGCGGCGGCTTCTCCTCGCTGGTCGACGTCGACCAGGTGGGCGACATCCTGACCACGGGCAAGCTGTCCTACGGCATCTTCGCCCAGTCGCTGGGCGGCGGCGGCGGCCAGGGCGGCTTTGCGCTGTCGGGCGCCCTCAGCGTCAGCGCCAACGACGTCAGCGCCGCCATCGGCGGCTTCGGCGGCGCGGGCAACTATGCCGGCGCGGTGACGCTCGACTACACCGGCCTGCTGGAAACCGACGGCGACGGCGCGCACGGTCTGTTCGCGCAAAGCATCGGCGGCGGCGGCGGGGCCGGGGGCTTCTCCGGCTCGGTCGGCATCTCCATGGACGCGGGCAAGAGCGTCAGCCTGGCCATGGGCGGCTTCGGCGGCACGGGCGGCGCGTCCGACGACGTCACGGTCACCACCCACACGGGCCAGATCGTCACCCGGGGCGAGGGCGCCGACGGCATCTTCGCCCAGTCCATCGGCGGCGGCGGCGGCGACGGCGGCTTCACCTTCGCGGCGGACGTCGGCCTGGCCGGGGGCGGGGTGTCCCTGGCCGCGGCGCTCGGCGGCTTCGGCGGCGCGGGCAACATCAGCGGCCACGTCACCGTGACCAACGCCCAGAACATCTTCACCTTCGACGAGCAGTCGGCGGGCATCTATGCCCAGTCGGTGGGCGGCGGCGGCGGCACGGGCGGCTTCAGCGCCGTGGGCGCCCTGGCCATGAGCGGTACGGCCGGCACCAAGCAGGCGGCCCTCACCCTGGGCGGCTTCGGCGGCACGGGCGCGGACGGCGGCCAGGTCGACGTGACCAATTCGGCCCAGATCCTCACGGCGGCCGACCGCTCCGACGGCATCGTCGCCCAGTCCATCGGCGGCGGCGGCGGCGACGGCGGCCTGGCCTTCTCCGGCGTGGTCAGCGGCAATGATTCCAAGCAGCTGGCCGTCTCGGTCGGCGGCTTCGGCGGCGAGGCGGGCGACGGCAAGGCGGTCAACGTCACCAACCACGGCGTCATCGCCACCACCGGCGTCAATTCCAATGGCATCTTCGCCCAGTCCGTGGGCGGCGGCGGCGGACGCGGCGGCTTCGCCATCGCCGGCGCGCTCAGCGTGGCCGACGAAGGCACCAACGTGAACGTGGGCGTCGCCGTCGGCGGCTCCGGCGGCGCGGGCGGTACGGCCGATCAGGTCAACGTCACCAACACCGGCCACATCTCCACGCAAGGGGCGGGCGCGGCGGGCGTCTTCGCCCAGTCGATCGGCGGCGGCGGCGGCGTGGGCGGCGGGACCTTCACGGCCATGGTCGCGGTCTCGACCGCCGACCCGGTCACGGCCAAGAACCGCAACGTCAACGTCGATGTCTCCATCGGCGGCGGCGGCGGGACCGGCAACAACGCCGGCGGCGTCCACGTCATCAACCAGGGCGGCATCGCCACCTCCGGCCCCGACGCGGCGGGCATCTTCGCCCAATCCATCGGCGGCGGCGGCGGCGCGGGCGGCTCGTCCAACTCCGTCAGCCTGATCCTGGGCAAGCCCTGCGCCCCCACCCTGCCCGGCTCGTCCTCGACCTGCAGCGACAACAACTCATCGCCCCGCGCCTTCTCCGGCAGCGCGGTCGTCGGCGGCTCCGGCGGCGGGGCCAGCCACGGCAACGTCGTGTTTGTCGAAAACTTCGGCGTCATCGTCACCCAGGGTCCCGACTCCGACGGCATCTTCGCCCAGTCGGTCGGCGGCGGCGGCGGCGCGGGCGGTAACGGCACGCTGGGCTTCGGCGGCTATCTGGACGGCGCGGCGGCGGCCATTCCGCTGGGCTTCATCCCCTTCAGCCAGACCAAGATCTACACCAACGCCACGGTGGCGGTGGGCGGTTCGGCCGGATCGTCCGGGAACGGAGCTTTGGTCAAGGTGATCAACAGCGGCGGCATCCAGACCCACGGCGACGATAGCAACGGCATCTTCGCCCAGAGCGTCGGCGGCGGCGGCGGCAAGGCCGGGGTCGGCATGATCGGCGCTACGGGCACGGTCGGCATCGGCGGGGCGGGCGGTTCGGCCGGCGACGGCGGCATCGTCGACGTCTCCAACCTCGGAACCATCGAGACCTTCGGCATCAGTTCGAACGGCATCTTCGCCCAATCGGTGGGCGGCGGCGGCGGGGTGGCCGGCAACATCGACCGCGCCCTGGCCGGCAAGGTCCAGGTCGGCACACTGAACGTCGGCAACTACGGCATCGGCCTGGCCTTCGGCGGCAATGGCGGCGGTGGCGGCGACGGCTCCAGCGTCACCGTGCTCAACACCGGCTCCATCACCACCCATGGCGCGGGCGCGGTGGGCATCTTCGCCCAGTCGGTCGGCGGCGGCGGCGGCATCGTCGGCGACATTGGCAACTTCAACACCCCCTACCTGGGCAGCTTCGTCGGCTCGGTCGGGGATGCCGGCAAGGCCGGGGCGGTCACCGTCACCCAGACGGGGAACATCACCACCACGGGCGGCGCCAACGCCATCTTCGCCCAGTCGGTCGGCGGCCAGGGCGCGGGCGGCGACGTCACCGTCAACTATGGCGGCCGCATCATCGTGGCCGGCGGCTATGACGCCGTCATCGCCCAGTCCACGGGCCTGGGCGGCGCGGGCAAGGTGACCATCAACTTCCTGGCCGGCAGCTGGGTCAGCGGCGGGGCGGGGGCCATCGGCCTGCACCTCTATGACGGCGGAACCAACAAGGCGACCAACGTGGGCCGCCTGGACACCGCCGACGGCATTAACGGCATGGCCATCGGCGGCAGCGGCGGGGGATCCGACGCCATCGAGAACCAGGGCATGGTGATGGGCAGCGTCAACCTGGGCGCGGGGGCCAACAGCTTCCTCAACACCCAGGCCGGGGTGTTCAACTCCGGCACGGTCCTGTTCCTGGGCGCCGGCAACACCTACACCAACGCCGGCTACGAGGCGCCCGGCGGCGATGGCCTGGTGATGACCACGGTGCTGACCGGCAACCTCACCCAGACCTCGTCGGGCAACTTCTCCGACGACCTGGACCTGAAGAAGACCGGACAGGTGGGCGAGAGCGACCGCATCACCGCCTCGGGCGTCGCCATCGTCGGCGGCAAGATCACCGTCAATCCGCTGAACAAGGCCTATGCGACGCCAGCCGACCATGCGGTGACGCTGATCTCGGCGGCGGGCGGTCAGACCCATGCGGGCTTGACGCTCACGGCCCCCGTCTCGGCCATCGCCAAGTTCGAGCTGCGCTATCCGGACGCCAACACCATCCAGCTGGGCTACACGATCGACTTCTCGCCCGTGGGCCTGAACCGCAACCAGACCTCGGTCGGCGACCACATCAACTCCATCCAGCTGAACGGCGGCACCGACGCCTTCCGCACCATCACCGGGCCGCTGTTCGACGTGCCCGACAACGCCCACCTGGCGGCCATCTACGACCGCATCACGCAAGAGCCCTATGTCGACGCCGTCGCGGCCCTCGGCTCGTCGGGCCGGCGCTTCACCGACAACATGTTCAGCTGCGCGGCCCCGGCCGGCAGCCTGTCGGCCATGGACGCGCCGTCCTGCGGCTGGCTGCGGGCGGAAGGGCGCGACACCAACGTCAAACCGACCAGCCAGACGCTGGGCTGGCGCGAATCCGGCACGTCCGCGCAGGGTGGGCTGGAGTTCCGCGTAGGCAACCAGTTCCGCCTCGGCGTCTCCGTCGCCAACGAACAGTCGAGCATGAAGATCGGCTCCAACTATGCCGGCCTGCAAGGTAACCGCCTGCACGTGGGCGCGGTGGCCAAGACGCAGTTCGCGGGCTGGGACCTGTCCCTGGCCGTGGCCGGCGGCAAGAGCGACTATGCCTCGCAACGGATGGTCAACTTCCCCGGCTTCTCGGTGATGGCGCGCGGCGACACCAACGGCCACTATGTGATGGGCGACGCGCGCGTCTCCCACCTGTGGGGCAGCCAGGACCTGTGGGTGCGCCCGACCCTGGAGGTGTTCGGCGGCACGGTGCATTCCGACGCCGTCAACGAGAGCGGCGCCGGCCCGTTGAACCTGCATGTGGCCGAACGCGACAACAGCTTCTGGCGCGTGAAGCCCTCGGTGGAGATCGGCCGCGAGGTGCCGGTGGGCGCCAACACCGTGCTGCGGCCCTATCTGTCGCTGGGCGTCAGCGCGCGGCTTTCGGGCGAGAACTGGGGCCTGTCGGCCGGCTTCGAGGGCGCGCCCGCCGGAGCCACGCCGTTCCTGATCTCTTCACCGACCGACCGCACGCTCGGTGAAATCTCGATCGGCGTCACGGCGATCAACACCAATGGCCTGGTCGCCCGCTTCGGCTACACGGCCCAGGTCGGCGAAACCGTCCGCCAGGAAAGCGTCAGCGCCAAGATCGTGGTGTCCTTCTAGAGGGCCTAGAAGGTTCCGGGCGCCACCTTGGCCACGTCGGGCTTGGCGGCGTTCTGGCTATAGGCGACCCGCAACACCGCCGGGCCGGTCGGCGCGGGTGAGGCCACCGTCTTGCCGCCCACCTCGCGGCTGTAGGACACGCCCTGCAGCATCACCTCGACGGCGCCGCCCGAGGCGTCCTGGCCCAGGAAGGTGATCACCCCATTGGGACCGGCTGGCACGTCGCTGGCCATGTGTTTGGGCGGCCAGCCGTAGCCCCGGAAATAGGCCCGCAGCTTGAGCGCCGAAGCGATCAGGGCCGGACGCTGGGCGTCCTCCTGCCCGGCCGCCGTGGCCCAGACGACGTTGACGTGGACCAGGGTGTGACCCGACGCGCCGAAGATGTAGCTGACCTGGGCCGGGACCGGCACGGGCTCGATGCGGGCCACCGTGAAGGTGACCACCGTGGTGCCCTGGGCCGCGTTGACCTGGCGCGTGGCCGACTTGGGATCGACGCCGAAGTCCTTGGCGGCGGCGGAGACCACCTGGGCCTCGGTCATGCCGAACTGGGCGCTCCTGAACCCCTTCACCACATAGGGCGCGGCGGTGGGCGCGAGCGGCGGCGCGGCAGCGGGGGCCGCGGTCTGGGCCGGAGCCGGCGTGGCGGCGGCGAGCGCCAGGGCGGCGGCCAGGGACAGGTAGGGGTAGCGGCTCATCGGGCGCTCCAGAGAGTGCGATCGGTGGAAGGGACAGTCATAGCTCAAAACCAGCCCGAGACGATATCGGCCAGGCCGTCGGTGTGTTCGGTGACCACGGTGACCTGTTGGGGAATGGTGTCGTTGATCGTCAGGCCGCCGTGCGGATCGACCGAGAGGCTGTAGCCGTCCTGCCCTATCAGGGTGGCCAGCCTGGACGAGCGCTGCTGGAAGAGAGCGAGCTGGCCGGTGATGCCTTCGGGGGCGTTGTTGTAGCGGCCGGAAATCACGTCGCCGTAGAACTCCTTCTCTTCCTTCTGCAGGTCGGCGGCATATCCCAGCAGCTGGGCCGCCCGTTCCTGACGCGCGAGCGCGCCGGCCGGATCGGACGCCACGACATAGCTGTGGTCGCAGCCGGCGAAGGCGCAGGTCATGGTGTCGTTGAGGGCCGCAAAGTCGATCGAGGCGCCCAGGTCGACGCTGAAGCCGACGCCCAGTTCCCCCTCCAGATGCAGGTGGAAGCTGACGGTGTCGCCGTCCTTGCTGTAGCCGCCGGAAATCTCGCCGCCGGCCCCGCCCCCCGAGACACTGCCGCCCATCGAGATACTGCCCACCTTGCCGCCGACGGCGAAGGAGATGCCGGCCTCGACGCTGGCGCCGGCGCCGAAGCTGTCGTTGATCTCGACCTTGGACGCGCCGAACACATTCTCGGCGATCGCATAGAGTCCCACATCGGCCGAGGCGCTGGAGCCCACCTCGCAGGTGGCGCTGCCGCATTGCAGAGCGACGTCGCCGTCATAGGCGGCGTTGAGATCGGCCCCGCCCTTGAAGTTGTAGAAGTCGGTGGCGAGCGCGCCGGCGAAGCTGGCGACGTTGACGCTGAGCACCGACACACAGTTTTCGCCATTGCCGTCGCAACCTGAGGCGTAGGTGTAGTCGACGCCCGCGTGGACCAAGGCCGCCTGCTGCGCCGCGGTCAGCGTCAAGCCGTCGGTGGTGAGGGTGACACTGTGTTCCGGCGGTAAGCCGTCGCCGGTCCCACCGGAGATGGTCGAGCCGATGATCGGGACGCTGGGCAGGTTCTCATCCGGCGGCATGTGGTCGCGCAGGGTCTGGACCAGGTTGACGAAGGTGGAGCCGGCGTGGCCGCCGAGCAGATCCAGGTCGTTCAGCACATTGAGATTGATGACGAACAGCTGGCCGTCGCGGTTACCCGTGGGCGCGATCACATAGTTGGAAGCGCCAGAGCCGGTCAGACCCGTCGGCTTGATGTCGCCCCCGTCGAGGAAGGGGTTGAGGGTCTCCACGTGCGCCCGGATATCGGCGAGCGAGCGGGTCTGATAGCGACTGAACACCATCAGGTTGAGCCCGACGGCGTCACCGGACAGCAGCCCATTCAGGGTGTAGTCGCCGAAGTGGTCCATGGAGCCGGCGATCTCGCCGACGCCCGCATAGGCGGTGGCGTCACTGACCGAATAGGTGATCGGGCGCGGCGTGATGGTGAAGCCGAAGGTCGTCGAGTGGGCCTGGTCCAGCACATAGTTGCCGGCGGAGGCGCCGCTCAGGCCGGTGAGGGAAACCGTCAGATTGCCCGCGGGCGGGCGGGTGAAGACGGTCTGGTACTGACCTGCGCCGGTCAGCGTCTGGTCCAGGATGCTCGACGACCCCAACGCCAGCCGCAGGTCCACCGACATCGCGTCGCCGCCATAGAGCCCCGAAAGGATGACATTGGCGTCGCGGTCGGCGCCATAGACCCCCGTCTGGTTGAAGCCGGTGATCGAATAGGTCAGGACCTTGGGCGTCACCGTCACATGGGCGTCGATGAAGGGGTCGGTCAGCACATAGTTGCTGGCGACGCAGGTGGCCGGCGTGCAGGTCTTCAGGGTTCCGCCCGCGAGGGTGACCAGGTTGCCGGGGAAGGCCACATGCCAGTCGCCGTGCAGGCCCACATCGACGTGGCCCAGGGTGGCCATTTCCGGAACCATGTCGAGGCCGTCCCCGGGCTCGGCCAGGTTGGCGTAGGTCACCGAGCCCGGGAAGTAGATCCGGCTATCGACCACCAGGCCCGGGATCTGGCCATAAGTGATCGAGGCGATGTCGCCGAAGCCGGTGATGGTGATCGGCCGGCGGGTGACGGTCACCGAGCCGGCGCCGCTGAACTGGGGCGTGGCCGGCAGCGCCAGCACATAGTTGGGGTGATCGGGCCCCGTCAGGCTGAGGTCGCTCATGGCGTAGCCGCCGACCGTGGGCGGCGCGACGCCCGCGATGAGGAGGCCCGTCACGGAACTCCAGACGTCGTTCAGCGGATGGACGGCGCCGTCCGGCCCGGTGACCGAGTCCATCCGCACGCCGACATCGTCGCCGAACATCACCCCGGAGATCGCCGGCTGGCCCGGGAGGTCGCCGTAGACGGCGCTCACGCCCGACCCGTTGAGGTGCACGGTGGCCGGGCTGATGGTCAGCTGACCCTGGTGACTGCGCCCCTGGTCGAAGATGACGTTGGTGGAGTTGGAGGTCAGGCTGATCACATAGGGCCCGACCCGGGTGTTCGGGGCCAGCTTCTCGGGCGTCCCGCCGATGGTGACGCCGATCATATAGTCCGGGATCAGCGCCGCACTGACCGGGGCGCCGGCAAAGGTGGTGAAGGTCTTGGGCGCCGCGCCCGGCCACAGCGGCGTGGTGATGTCTCCGTAGATCCGGGTGGTGTCGGCCACCGTGTACTGAACATGTAAGGGATCGATCGTCAGCGTCGCGCCCAGAACGGTGACGTTGTAGTTGCCGACCGGGCCGACCAGGCCGCCGGTGAGGGCGTACTGGCCCGCGTTGGCCAGGCCGACGGGCGCGCCGTTGACCACAAGCTGCGAGCCGCCGGTGAAGGTCCCCGCGAAGACGGCGGGCAGATCCCCGGCGTGGATGAAGTTGCCCTGAGCGATGGCGTAGCTGAAGGTCAGGTTGTCGCTGAAGCCGTAGTCGGCGGCGGTGTCCTGGATTTTCAGCGTCACGGGCCGGGGCGTGATGGTCAGTATGCCCACTACATTGGTCTGGGTGTTTTGCGCCGCCGTGGCCGGGGTCGCCGCCAGCACATAGTTGTCGGTTTGCGGGAAGGCGCCGTTCACGCCGCCGAGGATGCCGGTGACCCTGGCGCTGTAGGCGCCGACATCCAGCAGATCGAGCTGATGGCCGACGCTGACCGGCCCGTGCTGGTCGGAGACCGTCACCACCGGGGTGATGGTGTCGCCCGCGGCCACCCCGATCAGGGTGGCCGCGCCGGCGTTCATCAGGTCGCCATAGACGGCGCTGGAGTCCGCCACGCTCCAGAACAGCAGCTTGGGAACCACCGTCAGATGACCCGCGCCATTGCCCGTGGAGGCCAGCACATAGTTTGACGCCTTGGCGCCCGTCAGGCCGGAGAAGTTGACGTCATAGTCGCCCACATGGGTGCGGGCGTCGGGGGCGCTGGCGATGCTGGCGAAGCCCTGCGGATTCAGCGTCGCGGCGCCCAGCCGCACGTCGTCGCTCCCGAACACGCCGTTCAGCTGGGCGCCCGGAGTCGCGAGCGTCCCGTAGATGCTGGTCAGGGTCGCGCCGGTGTAGGTCAGCGTCCTGGGCGACAGGGTCAGGGAGCCGGCGGCGCCGGCGAAGCTGTAGTTGGAGGCCTTGAAGGTCCCGAGGCCGCGCTCCAGGCCGGTGACGGTGAGGGTGTAGGCGCCCGCGTCCAGGCCCGCCGGAGCCGCATAGAAGCCGGCCGCGCCGCCGGTGAAGTCCAGCGCCACGGTGGCGCCGTGGATGTCGGTCAGGGCCAATGTCAGGCTGGCCGCTTCACCCGAGGCGAAGTTGCCGGGATTGGCGCCGGCGCCCAGTACATAGCCCGTGCCGTAGGTCCCCATTTGGGCGCCCAGGGTGTAGCTGACCGGACGGGGCGTGATGGTTAGCTGCCCCGGTGAACTGCCCGCGTCGGTGATCGTGTAGTTGGAGGCCAGCACCGCCGGATTGCTGGAGGTTAGCCCGGTGACCTTGAGGCTGTAGACGCCGGCATCCGTGTGGCTGCCGAGCGTAACCACGCCCTGGCCGTTGGTGGCGCTGACCACGCCGCTCACGAAGGCGCCGTCGCCGAACACGAAGCCGCTCAGGGCGCCGCCCGAAAGGGCGCCCGGCGCATCGCCATAGACCGAGGTCAGCGGCCCGCCCGAATAGCTGTAGGTCAGGGCGCGCGGATTGACGGCGAGCGCCGCGATATTGCCGCCAGCCAGATAGTAGTTGGACGCCGCCGCGCCCGTGAAGCTGGTGATCTGGGCGGTGTAGGCGCCGGCGTTGGCGTGGGTCAGGAAGCTGGCCGCGTCCGGACCGCCGTAGGTGACGACCGGTGTGATGACGTCGCCCGCCACCACATTGCTCAGGCTGGCGAGCGGCGCGCTGACCGCACCGTAGGTATAGCTCGTCGGGGTCACCACGCCGGTCAGGGGCCGCTGGGCGACGTTGATCGCGCCGTTGGTGTTGCCGCTGAGCGCCAGCACATAGTCGCCGGCGTTGGAGCCGGCCAGGCCGCTCACCTGGACCGTATAGGCGCCGACCGAGGTGTGGCTGGTATAGGCGCCCGAGCCGCCGGCGAAGATGCCGAGCGTGCCGGTGACGGCGTCGCCGGAGAGCAGGCCAGTGAGGTTGTAGGACGGCAGGTCGCCGTAGACCAGGTTGGCGCTGGTCACCGAATAGGTCAGCGTGCGCCGGTTGATGGTCAGGGTCTCGCCAGGCCCGCTCAGCACATAGTTGCCCGCCGACAGACCGGTCAGGCCCGTGGTGGTCAGCTGATAGTCGCCCGCATGGCTGCGGTTGGTGAGGGTGACCGGACTGCCGGCCTGGCTGACGGCCAAGCCGCCCGAGTCCACGTCGTCGCCGGCCAGGATGCCGCTGAAGGTCACCGACAGCGACGGAACCGCCGCGCCGTAGGTCCAGCCGGCGCTGCAGCAGCTGTAGGTCAGGGCGCGCGGCGTGATCACCGCGCCGACCGGCCCCGCGCCGCTCGTGTCCAGCACATAGTTGCCGGCCGCGGCCCCGCTCAGCCCCGTGAGCGCGACGGTGTGGCTGCCGACCGCCGTGTGGGCGTCCAGCGTGAAATCGTCGTCGCCCGCCGCTGTCAGCGTGACCGGCGAGGCCGCGCCCGCGACGTTCAAGCCAACGTCGTCGTTGTTGAGCACGCCGCTCAGATGAGCCACCGCCGCGGGTGATCCGTAGATGTAGGATGCGGCGGAGGTCGTGGCGCTGATGCCGCGGGGCGTGATGGTCAGCAGTTCGGATCCGGGCGTCAGGTCGATGAAGACGCCGTGCGGATCGCCGCCGCCGCCCTCGCCTCCTTCGCCGCCGCCCTCACCACCCCCGCCGGAAGTCGCATTGGCATAGTAGATCTGGAAGTCGGCGCCCTGCCTGACGGTCAGGCTGCTGGTTCCGGCAGCGGCATAGAGACCAGGCCCCGTAACCTCCAGGGAACTGTCGGGCACCAAGATCCCCAGGTCGCCGCCGAAGGTTCCCGCCGTGATATGCACCAGCGGCCCGGACGCGGTCGGATCGGCGTCGCCGTAGATCTTCGAATAGACCGTGCCGCTCTCGGACCCCAGCGCGATCCGCGCGGCGTCGCCCGGCCCGTTCAGCTCGCCATAACGGGTCAGTACGCCGTTCTCGATGAAGCTGACGTGGTTTCCCTGGCCGCCGATGGACGCGGTGGTCTCGTCCGTCCACACCACGTCGCTGGCGCTCAGGCTGATCTCGCCGCTGACGGCGACGGTGAAGTAGAGGTCGCCGGTCAGGGCGATATGGGCCGCCGACAGGTCGCCGTTGATGACGATGTGCGCGCCGGAGCCGGAGGGCGCGCCGGTGATGGTCAGGTGGTCGCCGCCGAAGATGGCCCCGGTGGCGATGTCGCCGGCCTCGGCGCTGGTCACCCCCGCACCATCGCCCATGGTGAGGGTGGTGTCGCCGCCCGTGGACTGCACGAAGAAGCCGGACATATCGATGGTCGCGGCGCCGGGATCACGGTCAGCGTCGATCACCCCGTGCGCGGCGGCGTCATTGGCGATCAGCGTGAAATTGCCGCCGTCACCGGAATAGCCGCCGGTCAGGATGATCGAGCGTCCCGCCT
The DNA here is from genome assembly GCA_028291055.1 of Caulobacter sp. GTDB lineage: Bacteria > Pseudomonadota > Alphaproteobacteria > Caulobacterales > Caulobacteraceae > Caulobacter. The sequence goes on along the minus strand of JAQGIP010000097.1, from coordinate 33,534 downwards.
GAAGGGTCAGATCGCCGCCAAGGCCGTTCGGATTGTCGACCGACACCACCTCGTTCCAGACGATGTCGTTGCTGGCCTGAAGGGTGACCGCTGTGCCCGTGCTGAGCAGCGCGCTCAGGTCGGAGGCCCACAGGATGGTGGGATCGCCGCCGTCGGCATAGAGATAGCTGGTCGCGGGATCGGGCGTGCCGCTATCGCCGGAATTGCCGATGATCAGGTTCTTGGGATCGAGCAGCAGGGCGCCGCCCGCGCCGATGTTCAGGTGCGTCAGGTTCAGCCCGCGCAGCGTTCCGTGAGCGGACAGTTCCACCTGGCCGCCACTCGAGGCGCCGGATGCATCGACCCGCAGGCCCGCCACGTCGAGCGTGCCGCCGATCGCCCGCACCGCGCCGCCGTGGTCGGCGCCGGAAACGTCGATGGTCCCGCTGAGCGTGGAGACGCCGCCCTCGCCGCCCGACAGGTCCACCGATCCGTCGTGGCCGGAAACCGTGCGCGCGACGATGCCGCCGCTCATGTTCACCGACTGGCGCACGGCGTCGCGGGCGGTGGAGGCCTTGAGCGCCACCACGCCGCCGTCGGCGCTGATCTGGCCGCTGTTGCTGACCAGGGGCTGGCCCGCGTCATCCGCCGTACCGGGCGACAGGACTTGCAGGAAGCCGTCGCCGGAAAGGTCCAGGGTCGCCGCCGAGCCGGACCCGAGGGCCACCTTGCCCAGGGGCGCGACGATCACCCCCTCGTTGCTGACCCGCCCGCCGAGCAGGCCGACGAAGCCGCCCGCGCCGACGGAGATGGTCCCCTGGTTCAGCACGCGGCCACCCGTCCCGCCGCCGCCGAACACGTTGGCGCCCGACATGAAGTCGGAGTCCTTCATGCCCAGGGTCGAGCCGATGAAGCCGCCCCGGGTGTCCACGACGCCGGTCGAGGTGATGGCCATGCCGTTGGGGTTGATCAGATAGACCGCGCCGTTGGCCCGCACCGCGCCGGCAATCACCGACGGATCGGCGCCCGTCACCCGGTTGAGCGTGGCCGACCCGGCGCCCGGCTGGTCGAAGACGACCGTTCCGCCCTGGCCGACGCTGAACTGGTTCCAGTTGACCACCGCGCGCTGGCTGGTCTGGGTGACGGTGACCGAGCCCTCGCCCGCGCCGATGCTGGCCTGGCCGGCGGCGACCTGGCCGCCGCTCGGCAGGGCCTGGGCATGGGCCTGGCCGCCGACCACGGCGGTGAGGACGAGCGCGCTGAGCGCCCCGCACAGCAGGCGGGCGCGGCGGGAAGGTTGCGGGGCGTTCAAAACCTTACTCCCAATGTCACGGCGACGCGGCTGTCGTCGCGCTCCAGGCCGTTGGCGGTGTGGCGGCCGGCCTCCATGCCGACGAAGGGCTTGAGCCCCGCCGGTCCGCCGTCGAAACGCAGGTCGAAGCCCAGCCCCGCATCGGTGGCGTGGGTGGTGGGCAACAGGGTCGGGGTCTCGTAGCTGGCATGGCCGTAGGCGGCGAAGGCGTAGGGGGTGAAGGCGTATCGCCCGCTGCTGCCGATCTTGCCGATAAACGTGCGGCTGACCTGGGCGCGCACCGTCCAGCCGCCGTCCGAGCCCACCGCGCCGGCGGTGAAGGACGACAGCGCGTCGCGGCCATCCAGCGAGAACAGTTCGGAGGAGGGCATGGCGCCGTTCAGCGCCGCCTGGGCGCGGGCCGACAGCTGCAGGCGGAAGTCCTTGGGCAGGGTGGTGGTCCAGCTGGCCTGGACCGTGACCGTGCTGAAGTCCGGCGCCGATCCCGCCCGCGACAGGGGGATGCCGCTGGCCAGCGCGTCGGCCTGCGTGCGCGCGCCCAGCCCGTCGATGCCCTGGCTGATCTGCACCATCCAGCGCACCGAACCGCCGCCGGCCACGCCCTCATCCCACGACAGGCTGACCCGCGCCACGCGCAGGCTGTCCTGGTTCAGGGTGACCCCGAAGGTCGGCGCGGTCTGGCGCTCGTCCTCGACCTCGAAACTGCCGGTCAGCGAGACCGTGCGTGTACGGCTGGAGACCAGGGGATAGCTGGCGCGCAGGCTGTATTTGCGGAATTCGCCCGCCGTGGGCACGACGCCGGCGCCCGCCTTGGGCCGGGTGTCGGAGGCGATGATCTCCGGATTGATCTCCAGGCCCGAGCCGCCCACGGGCATGGAAACGCCGATGCCGGCCACCTTGCGCGGCGCATCGCGCCGGAAGGCGCGGCTGAGGTCGGGGTCCAGGGAGACGAAGGCATAGACCTGCTCGCCATGCCCGGTCGGTGAATTGAAGGCGATCTGTCCGTCCAGGGACCAATCGTCGAAGGCCGAGCCCAGGCCGTTGTTCAGCGTCAGCCCGCCGGTGACCGGGTGGTAGAGCGCCTCCAGCACCAGCCGCGACGCCCCCGGCGCCGATCCGGCCACGATGGTCGAGCGCACTTCCGCCCCCGGCACGGCGGCGGCCTGCATCAAGGCTCGTTCCAGCTCGCCCAGGCGAAGGTGATGGCGGCCCACCACCCCGGCCATGCGCGCCGTGATCGGCCCGCGCAGAGGCGCCGGGACCTTGGCGACGTCGACGCTCTCGATGAAGCCGTCCACCACCCGCATGTGGAAGACGCCGCCGTCCTCCAGGTGCTGGGGCGGTGGCTCGACGCGCACCAGGATGTAGCCGGCGCGGGCGTAGGCGCTCTCCAGGTCGGCGGCCAGGTCGTAGAGGGCCGCCACCGTCACACGCCTGCCCTGGAACGGTGCGACCAGCCGCTCCGTCGCCCCGGCCAACTCCGGGAAGCCGCCCTCGACGGAGACGTCACCCACCGTGACGTTGAGCTTTTCCGAGCCCGGCGGCGCCGTGGAGGCGCGCTTGGCCGGCGTGGGCGGCGCGGTGCGCTCGGGCGGGTGCTGGGCTTCCGGCGGGCCGCCCTTGGGCGTCACCTGGCTGGCCGACTGGGCCAGGCTCTCCAGCGGCAACGTCATCAGCGCCCCGGCCGCCGCCACCGCGACACCGGCTCTCAAACGCCTCACGACAACTCGCCCCATTCGATGGCCCCGATCCAAGAACAGCGTTCTGGGTTTTCGACCCAAATTGGGCAGTCCGTAAATTGGACTGAAGTCCTAGGTCTCGCCCTAGGACTTCTGCGGTATTGTGGGGTCTGAGCCTGGGGGGCGATGATGCGGCCCATGAAACTGCTGATCGTCGACGATCACTCGATCATCCGCGAGGGCCTGTCCGCGGTGCTCAGCCGCGCTATGCCGGGCGCCGAGGTCCTGCACGCCCACGACGGCCCCAGCGGCCTGGCCGCGCTCGAGGCCAACGCCGATCTCGACGCGGTCTTCCTCGACCTCAACATGCCGGGCGGCGGGGGCATGGCCGCGATCACCGCCTTCGGGACGCGCCGCCCCGGCCTGCCCATCGTCATCCTGTCCTCGTCCGAAGATCCCGCCGATGTGCGCCGCGCCCTCAGCCTCGGGGCCCTGGGATATGTGCCGAAGTCGGCGAGCCCCAACACCCTGGTCTCGGCGCTCAGCCTGGTCCTCTCCGGCGCCGTCTACGTCCCGCCCCTGATGCTGGATGCCGCCCTGCCCCACGGCGGCGGGGCCCGCACCGAGGCCCTGACCGGCCGCCAGATCGAAGTGCTGGGCGCCCTGGCCAACGGCCTCTCCAACAAGGAGATCGCGATCAAGCTCGACCTGGCCGAGAAGACGGTGAAGGCCCATGTGGGGGCCATCTTCCGCGCCCTGAATGTGGTCAACCGCACCCAGGCGGCCAACGCCGCGCGGGCGGCCGAACTTATTCCGAGCGCCTGATCACGCCTTCGCGGTCACCCAGTTCCCCGCCGCCAGGCCGGCGATGGCCGCGCGTAGCCGCTCGTTGGTCAGGGGTTTGTGCAGCAGGGGATAGCCGCTTTCGCGCGCCTCGCGGATGCGGTCGGGCGCGGTGTCGCCGGTCAGCAGCACGGCGGGGATGTCCTCGTTGAACTCCGACTGCAGGCGCTGGATCACCGCGATGCCGTTCTCGCCGTCGCGCAGCCGGTAGTCGCTGATGATCAGGTCAGGGCGGCGCGGACAATCCGCCAGGGCGACCAGCATCTCCGCGCATGATCCCGCCGCGATCACCTCATGACCCCAGCCGCCCAGCAGGCTGACCATCGCCTCGCGGATCGCAGCCTCGTCGTCCACCACCAGGATCAGGCCGTTCTCCAGCGCGCGGGCTGGGACGCCCGCCACCGCCGGAACGGGCGCATCGTCGCTCGCCAGTGCGAGCGATACGCGGAACATCGAGCCCTTGCCGGGCGCCGACGTCAGGGTCAGGGGGTGGCCGAGCAGTTCCGTCAGCCGACGCACGATGGCCAGGCCGAGGCCCAGCCCCTTGGCCCGGTCACGGTCGGGGTTCCCGAGCTGGTAGAATTCCTGGAAGATCTGATCGCGCTGGTCGGCGGGGATGCCCGGGCCGGTGTCCCACACCTCCAGGTCCAGCCGTCCGCCCCGCCGGCGGCATCCGACCAACACCTTGCCGCCCTGGGTATAGCGCACCGCATTGCCGACCAGATTGCGCAGCACCCGCTCCAGCAGCACCGGGTCGCTGACCACCGTGGCCGAACAGTCCACATGCCGCAGCCGATAGCCCTTCAGCGCCGCCTCGGGCGCCAGGTCGCGGCAGACCCGCGCCAGAATGCCGTTGATGGGCATGGCGAAGGGCCGGCTCTCGATCACCCCCGCGTCGAGGCGCGAGATGTCCAGCAACGCCGTGAACAGACTGTCGAGCGCCCCCACCGAGCCCTCGATATGGTCGACCAGCAGCCGCGCCTTGGCGTCCATCCGGTGCGCGCGCAACGCGCCCACGAACATGCCCAGCGCATGCACCGGCTGGCGCAGGTCGTGGCTGGCCGAGGCCAGGAAGCGGGACTTGGCGATATTGGCCTGTTCGGCGGCGGCCTTCTGCTGGCCCAGGCTCTCCACCAGTTCCAGGTTCTCGTATTTGAGCCTGAGCGCTTCGCCATTGTTCTGGCCATAGCGCCGCGCCAGCATCGCCAGCATCGGGATCCACAGGCAGGCCAGCCCCACATAGATCCAGTGGCGCAGGTCGTTCTGGAAGGCCGACCAGATCACGCTGGGCACGATGGCGGGGAAATACAGGGCATAGAAGGCCGGCAGATGGCTGCCGAAGGCCGGCACGGTGGCCGCGCAGATCGAGGTCAGCACCAGCACCACCAGCAGCTGCAGATCGAAATGCCCGGGCGGCATCAGGATCACCGACCCCACGCCCCAGCAGATGCCGCCCGCCAGCGCGCCCAGGGTGAACCAGTCAGCCCACCGCCCCTGCTCGGTGGGCAGCGGCGGATGGCGCAGATAGGCGGCGCGCAGGAATAGCCGCACCAGGGCGAAGGCGGTCAGCACCGCCACCCAACCGCCGGCGACCACCGGGTCGATGCCGCCCGCCTTAACCATCAGATAGGCCACCCCGCCCCCGGCCACGACGGTGGCGATCAGCGGCTGGGCGCCGTTGCGGTAGAGGATGGCGACCTGTTCGGCCTTGACCCGCGCGGCCACGCCTGCGGGAGCAAAGGTCGCCGCCCTTCCGGCATCGGTCATGCGAGCGCCCCTCCCCAAGGCGGCCAGCTTGTCACCAATCGGCCGTTCAGCACAGTCGGCCGCTCATGCCTTGAGGGCGCGCACCGCCGCGACCGTCGATGAGGTCAGGGGCGAGGGCAGATCGTCGAGCGCGAACCAGGCCACGCCGCTATGCTTGGCCGGCTCCATGACCCTGGGCTCGCCGGTGAAGGCGCCGACCCGATAGACCGGCGCCACCCAGTGGTAGCCCGCATCTTGGTCGATGTGGTCGACCACGCACAGCAGCTCATTGGCGAGGATGACGATGCCGAGCTCCTCGGCGATCTCGCGTTCCACCGCGCGCGGCACGGGCTCGAACAGATCGACCTTGCCGCCGGGCAGGCCCCAGGCGCCGGCCTCCGGGTCGGCAAGGCGCTGGATCAGGAGGATGCGCTCATCGATGACGATGGCGGCGCCGCAGCCGACGCGGGGTTCGGAAATGGTCATGGCGGATCGCCTAGCCGATTTGCGCGGACGCGGACAGCGAGCGCCGTTGGCGCGGGTGGGCGCCGATGCTAGCCTCGTCCCGATGACCACCACCCAGCCCGCCGGGGTCGCCGGCCATTTCTACCCCGCCGATGCAGACGTTCTTGCCGCCGGCGTGGACGCCAGCCTGGCGCGCGCCGTGGCCCCCGATCTCGAGCCCAAGGCGGTGATCGCGCCCCATGCGGGCCACGTCTACTCGGGTGATATCGCCGGCGCGGCCTATGGCCTGCTGGCCAAACGCAAGGGCGCGATCAAGCGGGTGATGCTGCTGGGCCCCAACCATCGCATGGCCTTCAACGGCGTGGCGCTGTCGCCCGCCGACGCCTGGGAGACGCCGCTGGGCCCCGTCGCCGTGGACCGCGCCGCCCGCGATGCGGTGGCCGCCCTGCCTGGCGTCACCGTCATGGCCGAGCCCTTCGCCGGCGAGCACAGCCTCGAAGTCCAGCTGCCCTTCATCCAGCGCGCGCTTGGCGACGTCGAAGTCCTGCCCATGCTGGTGGGCCAGCCCGCGCCGGGCCAGGTGTCGGCGATCCTGGATCAGGTCTGGGGCGGCCCGGAGACCGCCATCATCGTCTCTTCCGACCTGAGCCACTTTCACGACTACGACACTGCCCGGACCAAGGACGAGGAGACCAGCGTCGGCATCGAACGCCTTCAGCTCCAGGTCTGCGAGGGCCACCGGGCCTGCGGCTTCCAGCCCATCGCCGGCCTGTTGCAACAGGCCCAGCAGCGCGACCTGCGCGTCACCGCACTCGACGTGCGCAATTCCGGCGACACCCAGGGCGGCCGCGACCGGGTCGTGGGTTATGGCTCCTATGCCTTCGAATACGCCCATACCGCCCGCATCGACGAGGCGGCGCGCAAGATGCTGCTGGACGTGGTCCGCGCGGTGCTCAAACAGTCCCTGGCCAATGGCGGCGCCCCGCCCCAGCTCAACATCGAGGGCCAGATCTCGCGCTCCCTGCTGGCCCAGCGCGCCACCTTCGTCACGCTGAACATCGCCGGGCGTCTGCGCGGCTGCCGAGGTTCGATCCTGGCCCACCGCTCCCTGCTGGCCGATGTGGCCGACAACGCCTGGCAATCGGCCTTCGGCGACCCGCGCTTTCCACCGCTAACGCCCGCGGAGATGGACGCGCTCGATATCCACGTCTCCATCCTGTCCACGCCCCGGCGCATCGCCGCCACCTCCGAGGCCGACCTGATCGCCGCCCTCAACCCCGACACCGAAGGCCTGATCATCCGCGACGCCGACCGCCAAAGCCTCTTCCTACCCAGCGTCTGGGCCCAGATCCCCGACCCCGCGGCCTTCCTCCGCCAACTGAAGATGAAGGCCGGCCTGCCCGCCGATCACTGGTCCGACAGCTTCGCGGCCTTCCGCTTCACCACGGAATCCTTCGGCGAGATCGCCGGCTCGGTCTGAGGGCGCGCCCGGTCGAACTCCGCCAGCCGTACCGGCTGGCGCTTGCGCCCCCAGCGTCCCGGCGCCCCGTCGAATACCCCCGGCAGCGGCTCGCCGCAGGACAGGCAGCCGCCAGCCGCGTCCAGCCGCCAGGACGACAGCTCATAGTGGTCGCGCCCGATCACCCGCTCGCCGCATTGCCGGCAATAGCTCGACTGGCGTCCCAGGTCGTGGACATTGCCGACGTAGGCATGGCGCACGCCCTGCTCCAGCGCGATGCGCCGGGCCATGGCCAGGGTGGCGTGCGGCGTGGCCGGCGTGTCCAGCATGCGGAAATCGGGATGGAAGGCGCTGAAGTGCAGCGGAACGTCCGGCCCCAGACGATCGACCACCCAGCGGCACAACGCCTCGACCTCACCGGGACTGTCGTTCTCGCCGGGGATCAGCAGGGTGGTGATCTCCAGCCAGGTCTCGGTCTCGTGGCGGATATACTCCAGCGTCTCCAGAACCGGCGCCAGTTCGGACCGGGTGACCTTTCGATAGAAGTCCTCCGTGAACGCCTTCAGGTCCACATTGGCGGCGTCCACGTGCCGGAAGAAGGCCTCGCGCGGCCCCGGACTCATCGACCCCGCCGTCACCGCCACCGTCTTGACGCCCACCGCATGACAGGCCTCGGCCACGTCGATGGCGTACTCATAGAAGATCACTGGGTCGTTGTAGGTGAAGGCCACCGAGCGGCAGCCCAGCTCCAGCGCCGCCGCCGCGATGGTCTCGGGCCGCGCCTGGTCGGCCAGGGTGTCGAACTGGCGGCTCTTGGAAATGTCGTGGTTCTGGCAGAATTGGCACGACAGGTTGCAGCCCGCCGTCCCGAAGCTGAGCACCGGCGTGCCGGGCAGGAAGTGGTTGAGCGGTTTCTTCTCGATGGGGTCCACACAGAAGCCCGACGAGCGCCCCCAGGTGGTCAGCACCACCTCGCCGCCCTCGGCCGCGCGCACAAAGCACAGCCCACGCTGGCCCTCATGCAGCTTGCACTCGCGCGGGCAAACGTCGCAACGCACCCGGCCGTCGGGCATCGTTGTCCAATCGGTCGTGCGCATGGCGCCGGAGGGCAGGAAGACACGGGAACTCATGGCCCGACCCTACTACGCAGGGCGCCCGCGAGACACCTATGCTGCGGGCCGAACGCGGGAGCCGCCGATGCTGAACCCAGACCCTGACGCCGCGCTGGAGCGTATCCGAGCCCTTTGCCTGGCGCTGCCCGACACCGGCGAGAAGATCTCGCACGGCGTTCCCGCCTTCCAGGTCGGAGGCAGGATGTTCGCCTACTTCCGGCACGACCATCACGGCGATGGGCTGACAGCGGTCTGCGTGAAGACCACCGGACGCGACGAGCAGGAAATGCTGATGGAGGCCGAACCCGACCTCTTCACATGGCCGGCCTATATCGGACCGTCGGGCTGGCTCAACCTGAGCATCGCGGCGGCGGATACGGACTGGGACCATGTCGCGGCGCGGCTACGGACGAGCTGGGCGCTTGCCCGGCCCGCCCGCAAAGGCGCCAGGCCCTAGAAGCGGTGCCAGCGTCCACGTTGATAGTAGCCGTGGTCGTCGGCGCGGTCGTTACGCCAGTGATAGCGGTTATGGCGCGTGCGGCGCTGGGCGTCCCACCACGCATCATCATGGAAGATGATGCCGAGCGTGGTCGGATAGTTGTCGTAGCGACTATGGACGCGCCAGCACTCGCCCGCGCGATTGCAGACGACGTCGGCCGAGGCCGGGGCCGTGGTGGCCGCCAGCGCGCTGCCGGCGATCACGGCGGCCAGGCCCGCACGGGCCAGGATGGTCTTCAGGGGTTTCATGGGCTTTTCCTCCGATCCATGAACGGGATCGCTTGAAAACCGACAACGCGGGTCTCGGTTCCTACTCTTAAGCTTGGGAGGCCTAGGCCTTGGCGTCCTCAAGCGCCGCCAATTGCGCGGGCGTCAGGCTGGCCAGCTGGTCGGCGGTCAGGCCGCTGATCTGGGTGTAGTTCAGCGCGGCGATGTTCTCGACCGTCAGGCTGTCCAGCATGGTCATCGAGAAGGCGGAGATCTGGGTCGAACTCAGGCCGCTCCACTGGACCCCCGACACCGAGGCGATCCTCGTCGGGGTCAGGGCATTGAACTGGCCGGGCGTCATGGCGGCCACCTGCTCGGCGGTCAGGGCTCCGAACTGGCTGGTGGTCATTTCATTCAACTCAGCCGCCGACAGATTGCCCGCCTGGGCCGGGGTCAGCGAGCCGATCTGGGTTTCCGACAGGGCGCCGATCTGGGTGGCGCTCAGCGACCTCAACTGCAGCCGCACCAGCCCGCCCAGCTGAGTGGCCGACATGGCCGAAATCTCGGTGGTGGTGAACTGGCCGATCTCGGTCACCGACAGCGACCCGATCTGGGTGCTGGTCAGCCCGCCGAGCTGGGTCAGCGTCATCTGGGCGATCTGGGTTTCGTTCAGCCCCGTGATCCCCGCCGCCGACAGGGCCCCGATCTGGCTCGACGACAGCACCGCGAATTCCGCGCTGGTCAGGGCGCCGATCTGGCCCGCCGTCAGGCTGGCCACGGTGGTGGGCGACATCAGGGTGATCTGGGTGGTGGCCAGGCCGGCGATCTGGGTCCCCGACAGGGCCCGCACCTGGGTTCCCGTCAGGCCCCCGAACTGGGTGGTCGACAGCGAACCGAGCTCCGTGGCGGTCAGGCCCGCGACCGCCGAGGCCGACAGCGCCGCGATGCCCACCACGCCGAAGCCGGCCAGCTGGGTGGTGCTCAGGTTGGCGACCTGGGTGGCGGTGAGCCCGCCGGCGCCGGTGGTGGACAGCCCGCCGATCTGGTTGGGCGTCAGCGCCGCCATCTGGGTCGAGTTCAGCGAGGTGACATCGGCCGCCGTCAGGCCGGCGATCTGGCCCGCCGTCAGCGCCGCCAGCTGGCTGGCGCCCAACGCCGCGAACTGGGTGGCGTCCAGCGCGCCGATCTGGGTGGCGGTCAGGCTGCCGAGTTCGGTCTTGGTCAGGGCGGCGATATCGGTCGCCGCCAGTCCGGCCAACCCCGTCACCGATAGCCCGGCCAGCTGTCCGGCGCTCCAGGCGTTGACTTGGGCCGGGGTCAGGGCCGCCACGTCCGCCGCCGTCAGGCCGCCGATCTGGTCGGCGGTGAGCGCGCCGATCTGGGTGGTGGTCAGCGAGCCGAACTGGGTGGGATCGAGCGCGCTGATCTGGGTCGAGGTCAGGGCGGCCATCTGGGTGCGGGTCAGCGCCTGGATGTCGCCGCTGGAGAAGCCGGCGATGGCGGTGGTGGTCAGCGCCGCGATCTGGGTTCCGCTCAGCGCGGCCACCTGGGTGTCGTTCAGTCCCGCCGCCTGGGTGGCGTTGAAGCCGGCCACCGCGCCCGTGGACAGCGCCGCGATCTCGGTGGTGGTCAGGACGCCCAGCTGGGTGGCGTTCAAGGCGCCGATCTGGGTGGCGGTGATGCCGCCGGCGCCCGCCGCGCTCAGCGCCTTCACCTGGGCCGCCGACAGCGCGCCGATCTCGCCCTCGGTCAGGGCGGCCACCTGGGTCGCGCCCAGGCCCTTGATCTGGGTGGTGGATAGCGCCGCCAGGTCGGTGAGCGTCAGGCCCGCGACCGCGTCCGCCGACAGTCCGCTCACCTGGGTGGCCGTCAGCTTGGCCATCTGGGTGACATCCAGCGCGTTGACCTGGTCGGCTGACATCGCGCCCAGTTGCCCCGCTGTCAGCGAAGCCACCTGGGTCATGCTCAGGGCCGCGATCTGGCCCGTGTTAAGCCCGCCGATCGCCGTGGCCGACAGAGCGCCGATCTGGCTGGCCTTCAGGCCGGATACCTGGGTGGTGCTCAACGCCCCCACCTGGCCCGCGCCCAGGCCCGACACCTGGCCGGCGGTCAGCACGCCCAGCTGGGTGGTGTTCAGCGCGCCCAGTTCCGTGGTGGTCAGGCCCGCCACCGCCGTGAACGACAGGGCCGACAGCTGCGTCGTGGCGAGCGAGCCGAACTGGGTGGCGTCCAGCGTCGCCACCGCCTCGGCGGTCAGCCCCAGCACCTGGGCCGCCGACATCACGCCGATCTGGGTGGTGGTCAGGGCCGCGACCTGGTCGGTGGTCAGCGAGCGCATCTGGGTGACGCTCAGCGCCTTGACCTGGGTGGTGGTCAGCCCTGCCAGGCCGTCCGGCGTCAGGCCGTCGATGGCCGAGGCCGAGAAGGACGCCACCTGGGCGGGCTTCAGCGCCGCCAGCTGGGTGGCCGACAACAGGCCCACCTGTTCTTCGGACAGGGCCGCGATCTGGCTGCCGGTCAGGGCCGCCATCGCCGTGCCGCTGAGCGCGGCCAACTCATCGGGGTTCAGCCCGGTCACCGCGCCGGGGGTCAGGGCCGCGATCTGGGCCGTGGACAGCGCGCCGAACTGCGTGCTGCTCAGGATATAGACGTCGTCGGCGGAAAGCCCCTTTACCTGGCTGGCCGACAGCGCGCCGATCTGGGTGGCGGACAGCGCCGCGATCTGGTCCTCGAAGAGGCCGCCGATCTGGGTGGCGGTCAGGCCCGCCAGCTGGGTGGTGGTCAGCGCCGCCACCGCCTCCGCCGACAAGCCACCGACCGCCGTGGCGCTCAGCGCGGCCAGCTGGGCGGCGCGCAGGGCGCCGGTTTGCGTGGTGGTCAGCGCCGCCGCCTGGGCGTCGCTGAAGGCGGCCAGCTGGCTGGACAGCATCACGCCCATCTGGGTGGTCGACAGCGCCGCGACCTCGTCGCTGGTCAGGCCGACGATGGCCTCCGGCGTCAGGGCCGAGATCTGGGTGGTCGACAGCGCCGCGAACTGGTCGGCGGTCATCGCCTGCAGATCGTCGAAGGCCACGCCCTTCATCTGGGCGGCGCTGAGCGCGGCGATCTGGTTGGGCGTGAAGGCCGCGAACTGTTCGGGCCAGAAGGCGCCGACCTGGGTGGCGCTGAGCGCGCCCACCTGGGTGGTGGTCAGGGCGGCGATCTCGTCGTTGCTCAGGCCCGCGATGCCGGTGATCGACAGCGCCGCCACCTGGGCCGGCTTCAGCGCGCCGATCTGGGTGGTCGACATCGCATAGACCTGGAAGTCCTTCAGCGCCGCCACCTGCGCGGCGCTCAAGCCCGTCACCTGGGTCGGTGTCAGCGCCTGCACCTGGTCGGTGGTCAGCCCGCCGATGCCCGTGGCCGACAGCGCCGACAGCTGGGTGGAGGACAGGGCCGCGAACTGGGCCGCCGACAGGGCCGCCAGGTCCGCGCCGCTCAGCGCCTTGATCTGGCCCGCCGACAGACCGGCGATCTGGGTGGTCGAGAAGGCCGCCACCTGGTCGGCGCTCAGCGCGCCGATCTGGGTCGAGGTCAGCGCCGTCGCCTGGGTTGCCGACAGGGCCGCGATCTCGCCCGAGGTCAGCCCGGCCACGCCCGCCGTTGACAGGGCCGCCACTTGGTTGGGCCTCAACGCCGAAATCTGGGCCGCCGAGAAGGAGGCTACCTGGTCGCCCGTCAGGCCGCCGATCTGGGTGGTGGTCAGGGCCGCCGCCTGGGTGGCGCTCAGGCCCGTCAGCTCCGCCGTGGTCAGGCCCTTGATGGCCGTGGCCGACAGCGCCGCCAGCTGGGTGTTGGACAGGGCGGCGAACTGGTCGGTTCCGAAGGCGGCCACGTCGGTGGCGGAGAGGCCCTTGATCTGGGTGGCGGTCAGGGCGGAAATCTGCGTCGTGGCCAAGGCGGCCGCCTGGTCGGCGCTCAGCATGCCCATCTGGGCGGCGGTGAGCGCGCCGATCTGGGTGGTGGTCAGCGCGCCAATCTGGGTGGTCGACAGCCCGCCCACCGCCGAGGCCGACAGGGACGAGATCTGGGTGCGGGCCAGGGCCGCGAACTGCAGGCTGCTCAGCGCGCCCGCCTCGTCGGCGGTGATGGCGGCCATCTGGCTGACGGTCAGCGCCGCCACCTGGGTGGTGGCCAGCGCCGCGACCTGATCCGTGGTCAGGCCGGCCAGGCTGGTGGCCGACAGGCCCTTGATCTGAGTGGTCGTCAGGGCGGCGACCTGGGTCGCAGCCAGCGACTGGGTCTGGACCTGCGACAGCACGCCGATCTGGGTCGATGACAGCGCGCCGAGCTGGGTGGCGCTCAGGGCCGCGAACTGGGTGTCCACCAGCCCCTTGATCTGGGTGTTCGACAGGCCCGCCACCTGGGTCGCGTTCAGCGCCCCGATCTGGTCGGGGGTCAGGGCGCCGATGTTGGTGGTTGTCAGCCCCGACAGCGCCGTGTTCGTCAGCCCCGAGATCTGGCCGGACGACAGCGCGGCGGCCTGGTCGGAGGAGAACTGCGCCAGCTGGTTGGCCGTCAGCCCCTTCATCTGGGTGGCCGACAGGCCGGACACCTGGTCGGCGGTCAGGCCGGAGATCTGGGCCCAGACCATCGACCCGACCTGGGTGGAGGAGAAGGCCGCGAACTGTTCGGCGCTCATCGCCGCGATGTCGTCGGTGGAAATGCCCTTGATCTGGGTGGTGGCCAGCGCCCCCACCTGACCGGCCGACAGCATCGCGAACTGCTCCACCGACAGCGCGTTGACGCCGACCGCGCTCAGGCCCCGCACCTGGGTGGTGGAGAAGGCGGCGATCTCGTCGGCGGTCAGCCCCGCCACCTGGGTCGCCGTCAGCCCGCCCACCTGGGTGGCGCTCATCACCGCGATCTGTTCGCCCGAAAGCGCGGCGATCTGGTCGGTGGTCAGGCCCTTGATCTGGGCGGCGGTGACGCCCGCGAACTGGTCGGCGGAGAGGGCCGAGACCTGGCCGCTGGTGAAGGCGCCGACCTGGGCCGCGCTCAGCGAGGCGATCTGGGTCGAGGTCAGGGCCGAAAACTGCTCCGCCGACAGCGAGGCCGAGGCGTCCGCTGTCAGGCCCTTCAACTGCGGGGAGGTCAGCGCGGCGATCTGGTCCGGCGTGAAGCCGTCGAACTGGTCGATGGTCAGGGTCGCCAGGCCCGCCGCGCTCAGGCCGCGCAGCTGGGTCGTGCTCAGCGCCGTGATCTGGCCGGTGGTGAGGCCCGCCGCCTGGGTGAGAGACAGGGCGCCGATCTGAGCGGCGGTCAGGGCCGCGAACTGCGTGTCGGCGAGGTTCAGGATCTGGGTGGTGGCCAGGCCCCTGATCTGGGTGACGCCGAGCTGGGCGATCTGGGCCGCGCTCAGCGAGGCCAGTTCTTCCGGGGTCATCCCGCCGATGGCGCTGACCGACAGGGCCGACAGCTGGCCCGCCGTCACCGCCGCGAACTGCTCGGCCGACAGCGCCGCCATCTCCGTGGCCGTCAGCCCCTTGACCTGGACCGCCGCCAGGGAGGCCAGCTGGTCGGTGGTCACCGCCGCCATCTGATCGGGCGTCAGCGCGCCCAGCTGGCCCGCGGTCAGGCCGCGTAGCTGGTCGGTGGTCAGCGCCGCCAGCCGCTCGGGCGTCAGGGCGCCGATCTGGGTGGTGGTGAAGTTGGCGATCTGGCCCACGGTCAGGGCCGCCGCCTGGGTGTCGGCCAAGGCCGCGATCTGGGTGTCGGCCAGGCCGCGAAGCTGGGCCGGACTCAGCTTGGCGATCTGGCTGGTGGTCAGGGCCGCCAGCTGCACGTCGCTCAAGCCGCCGATCTCGGTGGTGGTCAGGCCGCCCAGGCTGGTGGTGGCAAGGCCCGCGACCTGCACATCCGACAGGGCCGCGAACTGGTCGGCCGACAGCGAGCCCAGCTGAGGCGCGGTGAGCGCGCCGGCCTGGTCGACGCTCAGCCATGACACCTGCTCGGCGGTCAGGCCCTTGAGCTGCAGCGGCGTGAAGGCCGCCACCTGACTGGTGGACAATGCGCCGACCTGGTCGGACGTCAGGCCCGAAACCTCCGCCGCCGTCAGCCCCTTGATCTGCATCGACGACAGGGCGCCCACCTGGTCGGTGGTGATCGCCGCCATCTGCTCAGCGGTCAGCGCCGATAGATCCGCCGCGCTCATCCCCTTGATCTGATCGACGGACAGGGCCGCGATCTGGCCCGCCGTCAGCGACGCGGCCTGAACCTTGGTCAGCGACCCGATCTGTACGGCGGTGAGCTTGGCCAGCTGGCCGCTGCTCAGCCCGGTAAGCTGATCGGCGGTCAGGCCGCGAATCTGGGAGGCGTTCAGCCGGGTGAACTGGGTGTCGGTGAAGGCCGCCAACTGCGTGCCGCTCAGCGCGCCGATGTCGGAGCCGGTCAGCCCGACCATCGCCGTGGTCGACAGCGCCGCCAACTGGTCGTTGGAGAAGGCGGACACCTGGGTGCTCGCGAAGGACGCCACCTGAGTGGGCTTCAGCCCCTGAAGCTGGGTGGTGCTGAGCGCCGCCATATGGGTGGCGTCCAGGCTCTTCAACTGCACGGGCCCCAGCGCGCCGATCTGGGTCGGCGACAGGGCCGCGAATTCCTCGGTGGTCAGCGTGCCCAGTTCGGTGACGGTCAGCCCGCCCACCTGGGCCGTGGTCAGGGCCGCGATCTGGGTGGCCGAAAAGGCCGCGAACTGGGCGGTGCTCAGGCCCACCAGGTCGGCCGTGGACAGGGCGCGCACCTGGGCGCCGCTCATCACCGCGAAGTCGTCGGGGGTGAAGGCCGACACCTGCTGGGCGCTCATCACCGCCAGCTGAGCGGCGCTAAAAGTGATCTGGGTGGGCGTCAGCGCCGCGATCTGGGACTGGCTGAACGCCGCCACCTGCTTGGTGGAGAACTGGGTGATCTGCGTGCCCGAAAGCTCGCTCATCTCCGTCGCCGTCAGCGCGCCGATCAGGGCCGGGCTGAAGGCCGCGATGTCGCCGGCGCTGAGGCCCTGGATCTGGGTCTGCGTCAGGCTGGCGATCTGGGCGGCGGTCGCCGCTGAGATCATGCTCATGCGGCCACCCCCGGCGCGGCGGCGCGCCCGGCGGTCAGGTCAGCAATGGCTTCAACGGTACGCACGAGGGATAGACGCTCCGGCGCGACGGCGCCCGCGCGAGCCCTCGCAAGTTCCGCGCCATGGTTAACGGCGGGATAATTCTCTTTATGATCAGTCGGTTAGATATCCCTAGGTGGAACCACCCAAGCAGCTTCTGCCGGACTCTGCCGGGCTGCGGAATTTTCTACCCTGCGCCCAGCGCCGGCAGGTCGCCCGACGCGCAGAAGGCGTGGCACAGCCCCGGATCGATCAGCCAATCGGGATGTTCGGGGTCGAACCAACGGTCCACCTGCCCCCAGTGGCAGGGGTGGTTCATATAGGTTTTGGTCAGGCCCTCGAGGTCGTCGAAGGTCTGTTCCCACACATGGGTCCAGCCGAACCGGCCGCAGGAACGCGTCACCGCGCCCAGGGCCCAGCCCCGGATGGCGGCCACCTGACGCGGCATGGCCGCCGTCTCCGCCTCGAACATCGCGATCCGCCGCCGTCCCGGCCGGCGGTTGGCCGCGAACAAGGCCGTGCGGAACACCCCCGCCCGTGGCGACACGCCCCCCGAGCGCGCGATGCGGTAGGCGGCTCCGTCCAGGCCCGCCAGCATCCCTGCGTGTCGGTCATCCAGCCCCAGGGTCTCGAGCTGCTCCGCCGCCAGCTCCCAGGCCCCCTCGTCGGTGAACCCCAGCCTGACGATCAGATCGCCCGCTTCACGCCCGCCCGGCGCCGAGGCCTCGACCAGACTGTGCGCCGCCCCCATCGCGGCCGTGGACGCCCGCACCGCGTCGGCGAACGCCGCCCGCGCCGCGCCGTCCAAGCCAGCCTTCAGCGTAGCGATCCAGACGATCTCAGACATCGGCCAGGGCCGCGAAATCCGCCGGGTCCGCCAGGGTGTCGCGGCTGCGCGACAGGATCATCATCTCCGCCATCGCCCACCAGGCCCGCACCGCCGGATCCCTGCGGCCGAGATTGTTCTTCTTCCAGAACCCCGCCGCCCCCTCGACCCGCCACAGGAACACCAGCGTATTACCGCCATCCTCCTGCCAGACCGGTGGCGAAACCAGCTCGGTGACCAGCGTCATGCCCCTCGCCCGCGCGCCCGGCGCATAGTCTTCAAGGTAGGCCGCATGCAGGGCGCGCCCCTGCCCGGGCAACGACACCAACCGGTCGAGAATATAGACTGCCGCCCCACTCATGGCCCGACCCTCGCCTCGCGCCGCACGCCCGTCCAGCGATCTTTCGGCATGGCTGGATTGACCTTTCGCGCGCCCGGCGGACACTGCCCCCATGGTCGATCCCGCCACCCTCACCCGCCTGGCCATGGCCTTGCCCGACGCCCAGGACGACTCCCAGCCCGGCCGGCCGGTCTTCTCCGTCGGCGGCAAGGGCTTTGCCTGGACCTACCTGATGCGCGTGGCGCCGAAGAAGCCGCGCCTGCCTCAGCCCGACCGGCTGGCCGTGCGCTGCCCGATCGAGACCAAGGAGATGCTGATCGAGACCGCCCCCGACCGCTTCTTCACCGACGACCACTATCGGGGCTACCCCGCCGTCCTGGTCCGCCTGGACATCATCGAGGAAGACGAACTGGCCGGCCTGCTCAAGGCCGCCTGGCGCCTCACCGCCCCCAAGGCGCTGGTCAAGCGGACCGAGGGGTGACTGACGCCGAACGTAAGGAGCGGGCAGAGAAGCTCTGGGCCGCCGGCTGCGAGCTCAGGGAAGCCGGCGATACCGAGGGGGCCATCCCTCTCTTCCGCGACGCGGCGGGGCTGGGCGACGTGTCCGCGCAGGACGCCCTGGGCAGTTTGCTGACCGACGCCAGCCGCCCGGAGGCCAAACCCGCCGACCACGCCGAGGGCCTGCGCTGGTACTACCGCGCCGTCCGCGCCGGTTCCCATACGGCCGCCTGGAACCTGGCCATGACCCACCGCATGCGCGGCAACCGCCGGGGCTATTTCCGTTGGGTTCGTCGGGCCGTGAGCCTGGGCGACGTGGACGCCGCGCGCTTCCTGCGCGTTATCGAGGCGATCCGCTCGCGGGGCCATCGCGCGCCGATGCTCTACCTCGACGACGTCGATGAGTTCGACGTCCGCTGGGTACTCTGGGACTTCGTCGAAGGCGTGAAATCCCGCGAGGAGGTCCGCGCCTGGGCCGTCCAACTCTTGCGCGGCCAAATCGCCATCGGCCTGCTGCAGAGCCGCCGCGTCGCCGAAGCCGTCGAGGAGCTCGCCGACCCCGCCCGCCGCCTGACCAAACGCCGCGCCCGGGAGCTGCTCGCCAAGCTCGCGTGAGGAGGCTTCAGCCCTTTGGCTTCTGACCCATCGAGCCCGGGTGCGTGATCACCGGCGTGTGCGTCCAGTTTCCCGCCGCCATCCGGTAATAGCCCCCCGCTGCCAGCGCTCCGCCATCGACGCTGATCGTCGTGCCCGTCACCCAGGCCGACAGTTCCGTCGCCAGGAAGACCGCGCAGCCGGCCGTGTCGCTGGGCTGGCCGAAGCGGCCGATGGGAAACCACAGGGGGATCTGGTCGTGATGCTCCGGCGGCACGGCGGCCAGGGCGCGGACCTGTTCACTCTCCGTCGTCTCCGGCGCGACCGCATTGACCCGGATACCCTTGGGTCCCAGTTCCAGCGCCAGGCTGCGGGTGAAGCCGCCCAGCGCCGCCTTGAAGGTCGAATAGGCGGTCATGCCGGGGATGCCACGCAGGGCCTCGATGGTGGAGATGTTGATGATCGAGCCGCCCTGGCCCGACGCCGTCATCAGCGGGATGGCCGCGCGCGTGACCAGGAACACATGGTGCAGGTTGATGCGGTAGAGGGCGTCCCAGGAGGCCTCGTCGGTGTCGGCGAAGTCGGTCTTCGGCGCCAGGAAATGGCCCACATTGTTGACCAGCACGTCCAGCCGGCCGAACCGCGCGCGGGCCCCCTCGACGACCCGCTCCACGTCGGCCTTCTCCGTCACGTCCGCCTCGATCACCAGGTGATCGCCGCCGAGGTCGGCCAGGGCGGCGCGCACCGCCGCCGCATGGCCCGCGTCGATCTCCGCCACCACCACGCTCGCGCCCAGCAGGGCGAAGGCTTCCGCCACCCCCCGGCCGATCCCCGCCCCGCCGCCGGTGATCAGGGCGACCTTGCCGTCCAGCCCGGTCAGGGCGCGCCGGGCGGCGTCCTTTTGCGCCGTGCTCATCGCGGTCACGACAGCGCCTCCCGCGTCTCCACCAGCCGGGCCAGCAGGGGCTCCAGCCCGTCGGGCGAGGCCAGGAAGCGCGACGGGCGCACCTCGATGTGGGTCACCCCCGCGGCCACCAGATCGGCCGCCTGGGCCAGGCTCGCTTCCAGGTCCGCCTTGCCGTCGCGCTCCAGCACCCGCAGCACCGCGCGCACCTTGAAGGCCCCCGGGTCGCGCCCCGCCGCCGCCACGGCCGCGCGGATGCGGGCGATCGGTTCGGCCAGCTTCACCGGGTCCTGCTCCATCGGCATCCAGCCATCGGCCAGCTCGCCCATCCGCGCCACGTTGCGGGCCAAGGGGGCCGTGCCGAACCACACCGGTATGCCGCCGGCCTGCAGCGGCGCGGGCCGGCACCATATGCGTTCGAACTGCGTATAGTCGCTGCGATAGCTGGCCGGCGCCTCGTCGCCCCAGAGCAGACGCCAGACCCGCACATGGTCCTCCAGGAGCGCGAAACGGTCCTCGAAAGCGACGCCGCAGGCCTCGTATTCCTCCTTCTGCCAACCGGTCCCCACGCCGATGTCCAGCCGCCCGCCCGACATCACATCCAGCGTCGCCAGCTGCTTGGCCAGCAGCACCGCCGGCCGAAGCGGCGCCACGAGAATGCCGGTCATCAGGCGAAGGGTGGTGGTGGCCGCCGCGATCGAGGCCAGGCAGATCAGCGGTTCGAACCAGGGTTCCTCCGGCCCCATGGGGAAGGGCCCGTAGGGATAGGCCTCCAGATGCTCGCCCATGACCACGTGGTCGGTGACCACCAGCCCGTCGATGCCCGCCGCCTCGGCGCGTCTGGCCAGCTCGACCACCGGGCGCATGTCGCCCCCGGACCAGGTCTGCAAGCCGCCCAGAACCATCTTCACCATGCGCGCCTCACCACCTCTATCTATGCAATGATTGACACCAATGGCCTCCCCCCGGTCAAGCGCTTGACGCCGCGCCAACAATTCGAACGAATGGTATGCAACAGCGCAGACCGCGAAGCGGCGTCATTCCGGAGGAAGCCATGCCCTATGTCGAAGGCCAGACCGTCCACGACGCCGACGCCCACGTCATGGAGCTGCCCGGCACGCTGGAAAGCTATGTCGATCCGGCCTGGCGCGAGCGCGTCGCCGCCAAGCTGAAGAAGAAGGCCGACGACGGCTGGGTCCAGAAGGCCCGCGACCTGCAGCGCGATCCGGCCTTCCGCGACGAGGCCGCCGAGAACCTGCTGCTGCGCAAGAATTACCAGGCCATGGGCGCCTTCGATAAGGCCGACCGCCCCCGCGCCGTGGATCTGCTGGGCTTCGCCAGCCAGCTGGTCTTCACCACGGCGGGCCTCAGCCTGCTGCCGCTGGAATACGGCGACGATCCCGCCATCGCCGCCGAGGCCGCCCGCGCCCACAACCGCATGATGGCCGACTACTGCTCGGTCGATCCGCGCCTGCTGGCCACCGCCTACATCTCCCTGGCCGACCCCTCTCGGGTGGTGGAGATCGCCCGCGAAGCCATAGCGCTGGGCTGCAAGGGGTTGATGATCCCCTCCGCCGTCGGGCGCCGCTCCGCCAGCCACAGCGACTTCGAGCCGCTCTGGGCCCTGGCCCAGGACGCCGGCCTGCCCATCCTCTTCCACGTGGGCGGCGAGAAGAAGATCGACACCGCCTATTTCGAGAACGGCGGACCCCAGGTGCTGGACTTCCATGGCGGGGCCGAGAACTTCACCTCGGTCAGCTTCATGGCCATCCCCCTGTCGGTCTGGCAGACCCTGTCGGTGCTGGTCTTCGACGGCGTCTTCGACCGCTTCCCCAACCTGAAGTTCGGGGCCATCGAACTGGGCGCCGGTTGGCTGCCCAGCCTGATGCAGTTCATGGATTCAGGCGCGGCGGCCTTTGCGAAGGAAGAGCGCATCCAGAAGCTCTCGGCCAAGCCCAGCGACATCCTCAAGCGCCAGTTCTTCGCCACCCCCTATCCGCACGAGAACGTCGGCTGGATCATCCAGAACGTGGGCGAGGACGTCTGCCTCTTCTCCTCCGACTATCCCCACGTGGAGGGCGGCCGCAATCCCATGAAGCGGTTCAACGAGTCGCTGGAGGGGACCTCGCAAACCGCGCGACGCAAGTTCTTCCGCGACAACTTCATCACCCTGATGGGTGCGGGCCTGGCCACGGAGTTGCACGACATTCCCGGGCTGCGGGCAGCCTGAACGTTCGCGGTCAATTACCCGCCCGTTCCGCTCACCCCCGCGATCGCGGGAATGAGCGGAGCGGAGGTTTGGGGGCGAGCGACAACCGCAGCCCTCGGCACACCAGGCCAGCCTGAATAGGCAATAGAGACCCACACCCCACCCGCCGTAACCTCGCGCTCCGGTCTGATGACTGGCCGTCAATCAGGGGAGAGCGCCGTTGCGTATCGTGTCTTTGGGTCTCGCCGCCGCCGTGGCCGCGCTATCGCTCTCCAGCCCCTCGCAGGCCATGGCCTACAAGGACGGCAAGTGCGCGGTCACCGTCCCCGACGGCTGGGTCATCTCCAAGAGCCGCGCCGCGCGGCCGGACAAGAAGATCTGGGTGTCGATGATGGACGCCCCCACCAGCGCCGAAATCGTCAACGTCGAGCTCGGCCTGAAGGCCGTGAAGGTGTCCGAGGACGGCCGCTTCATCGTCCTGGTTTCCACCGCCAGCTACGGCGGCCTGACCAACAAGCAATATCACGTGGTCTCCAAGACCAGCCCCTCCTGCGTGGCCGACGTCACCGCCCCCGCCGGCGCCGACGAGGCCCTGGCCAGGCAGATCGGCATGACGCTGAGCGTTGTTCACTGACCAAGAGGGCGCGACTTGGCGCGCGGGCTTCTGTAGTCTTCCCTCTAGTCCCCATCCCGGCGGGACGGCCCAGGATCGCGTCGCCCATGCAGGTTGAACTGGCCGAGGAACGCGTCTTCCGGCTGGCCGACCGGTTCACCCGGGGCTATGCGGAGACCACCGCCTGGGCCAAACGCGCCGACGCCTTCGGGGCGCTGGCGCGGGTCACCGGCCTCTTCACCCAGGGCAAGGCCGACGACACCGAGATCGTCTATCGCGAACAGCGGCTGCAGCCCTTCTGGCGGCTCACCGTCTCGACCACCACCGCCTATGAGCGCACCCGCGACTATCCCATCAAGGTCCCGCCCGAGGTGCGCCAGGTTACCGTCGGCGAACAGGTGCTGGCCGTCGCCAACGGTCAGTTCACCCTGAAGGGTCTGGAGTCCTGCCGCGAGGAGGGCCGCCGCGACACCCTGGTGGACGGCCTGACCAAGCAGGCCACGAGCGCCCTGTCGGTCTATCTGCAGTACGATCACGCTGAGATCACCGCCGACGCCCTCACCCAGGCCACCGCCGACGGCTTCGTCGTAGTGCCGCCCGAGGCCAAGGCCTCCATGGTGGTGCGCGACGTGATCGCCGGCGCCATCGGCAAGATCGACGCCGACCGGGTGCTGGAGGAGAGCGTGCGGGTCGAGGCTGTCGATCTCTTCTATCGCCCCGTCCACGCCTTCCGCCTGAAGAAGGCCGGCAAGGAGGCCGTGGTCGAATTCGACGGGGTCACCGGCGCCGTCACGGTGGGCGGAACCACCTTCGAGCAGTATCTGGGCAAGGCGCTCGACCCGCACTTCCTGCTCGACATCGGCGGCGAGGCGTTGAGCCTCGTGGTGCCCGGCGCCAACATCGCCAAGCTGCTGATCGTCAAGGGCATGGAGATGCGCCAGAAGCGTTGAGCCGCACGGAACACCTTGGCCCGCCCGCGATTTATAGGATCGCAGACAGCGGGATCGCCCATGAGCACCACCTCCCCAGCGGCCGATGGGCCGACACGCCGGCGCCTGTTCGAGGCGGCGGCGGGGCTGGCCGCCGCGCCCGCCATCGCCCAGGCCGCGGCCCCCGCGCCCACCGTGCGCAAGTCCGGCGCGGTGGATGTCGTGCTGAACGTCAACGGCCAAGACCATCCGCTGACGCTCGATCCGCGCACCACCCTGTTGGATGCGCTGCGCGAACACCTCCATCTGACCGGCTCCAAGAAGGGCTGTGACCAGGGCCAGTGCGGCGCCTGCACCGTGCATGTGGACGGCGAGCGGGTGCTCTCCTGCCTGACCCTGGCCGTCGCGGTCCAGGGGGCCAAGGTCACCACCATCGAGGGTCTGGCCGGCCCGAACGGCGCGGTGCATCCGATGCAGCAGGCCTTCATCGACAACGACGGCTTCCAGTGCGGCTACTGCACGCCGGGCCAGATCATGTCGGCCGTGGCCTGTGTGAAGGAGGGCCACGCCGGGTCCGACGGCGAGATCGCGGAATATATGAGCGGCAACCTCTGCCGCTGCGCCGCCTATCCGAAAATCGTCGCCGCCATCAAGCAGGCGCGTGGCAAGATGGAGCGCGGCTGATGCGGCCCTTCAGCTATGAGCGCGCGAGCGACGTGCAGCGGGCCGTGATCGGCGGGCGCGAGACCCGTCAGGGGCAGACCGACGCGCCAGTTCAGTTCCTGGCCGGCGGCACCACCCTGATCGACCTGATGAAGCTGGATGTGCTGCGCCCGGCTCGCGTGGTCGACATCAAAGGGCTGAAGGCCGCCCACGCGTCGATCGAGGCCACGCCTCAGCGCCTGCGCCTCGGCGCGCTCGCCAGCATGGCGGCCACCGCCAGACACCCGGGCGTCCTGCGCGACTACCCGGTCATCGCGGAGTCGCTACAACTCGCCGCCAGCGCCCAGTTGCGCAACATGGCCACCCTCGGCGGCAACGTGCTTCAGCGCACCCGCTGCCCCTACTATCGCGACACCAGCTGGGCCGAGTGCAACAAGCGCGACCCCGGCTCCGGCTGCACGGCGCTGAAGTCCTTCAACCGCAACCACGCGGTGCTGGGCGTCGACGACAGCTGCATCTCGCAATACCCGGGCGACTTCGCCGTGGCCCTGGTCGCCCTCGACGCCGCCGTTGAGCTGACGGGCCCCACGGGCAGGCGGATGATCGCGTTCGAGACCCTGCACCGCCCGCCCCAGGGCAAGCCCAACGTCGAGACCACGCTCATGCCGGGCGAGGTGATCACCGCCTTCGAGGTCCCGGCCGGCCCCTGGACCCGCCGCTCCCTCTATCTGAAGATCCGCGACCGCAGCTCCTACGAATTCGCCCTCTCCTCCGCCGCCGTGGCGCTCGACCTCAATGGCGGCGCGGTGCGCCAGGCCCGCATCGGCCTGGGCGGCATGGCCTATCGCCCCTGGCGGGCGAAGGAGGCCGAGGCGCTGCTGGTCGGCAGGCCGCTGAACGAGGGCAACGCCATGGCCGCCGCCACCGCGGCCCTGGCCGGGGCCAGGACCCACGGCGGCAACGATTTCAAGCCGGAACTCGGCCGCCGCACCCTGGTGCGCGCCCTGCTCCAGGCCGCGGCGATGGAGGCCTGAGATGGCGGACGACACCGGCCTGATCGGCAAGCCCGCCGTCCGCATCGACGGCGTCGCCAAGGTCACCGGCGAGGCGCGCTACGCCTCCGACGAGCCCGTGCCCAATCCCGCCTTCGCCTTTCTGGTGACCAGCCCGATCGCCAGCGGCCGCGTCCGCTCCATCGACCAGACCGCCGCCCGGGCCGTGCCCGGCGTGCTGGACATCCTCACCCACGAAAACGTCGCCGGCGAGATCACCCCGCCCAAGGCCCCCGACCAGGGCAAGACCACCACCACCCTGGAAAGCGACAAGGTCTGGCACGACGGCCAGATCGTCGCCGTGGTCGTGGCCGAGACCTTCGAGGGCGCGCGCGAGGCCGCCCACCGGATCAACATCGCCTATGACGTCCAGCCGCCGGCCGCCAGCTTCGACAGCCCCGGCGCCCAGGAGGAACCGCGCAAGCTGGGGCCCGAGAAGAAGGACCCGGTGAAGGGCGACTTCGCCACCGCCTTCGCCGCCGCGCCGGTCAAGATCGACGCCCGCTATGCGACGCCGACCCAGCACCACAATCCCATCGAACTCTTCACCACCACCTGCGTCTGGGACGGGCCGAAGCTGACGGTCTATGAGCCGACCCAGACCATGTATGGCCTGAAGGCGGGGGTGGCCAAGCAGCTGGGCCTCGACCCGGCCAATGTGCGCACCGTCTCGCGCTATGTCGGCGGCGCCTTCGGATCGAAGGGCATGCTGACCTCGCGCACCGCCTGGATCGCCATCGCCGCGCGGCGGCTGAAACGCCCCGTCAAGCTGGTCGCCACCCGCGACCAGGGCTTCACCATCGCCACCTACCGCGCCGAGACCAGACATCACCTGCAGCTCGGCGCGACGCCCGACGGCCGGCTGACGGCGCTGCGCCACGAAGGCTGGGAGGTCACTTCGCGCCCCTCCGGCTACAATGTCGGCGGCACCGACACGACGGCGCGGATGTACGCCTGCCCCAATGTGGCGACCAAGGTGAACATCGTGCATGCCGACCGCAACACGCCCGGCTTCATGCGCGCGCCGCCGGACACGCCCTATATGTTCGCCCTGGAAAGCGCGATGGACGAGCTGTCCTATGCCCTGAACCTCGACCCCATCGAGCTCCGGCGGATCAACGACACCCAGACCGATCCCATCGACGGCAAGCCCTTCTCCAGCCGCTCGCTGATGAAATGCTTCGACCAGGCCGCCGCCAGGTTCGGCTGGGCCAAACGCAATCCCAAACCCGGCTCCATGCGCGACGGCGACTGGCTGATCGGCTACGGCTGCGCCACCGCCTGCTACCCCTCCAATATCGGCCCGGCCGCCGCGCGGCTGTCGCTGACGCCCAGGGGCAAGGCTGTCATCCAGCTGGCGGCGCACGAGATCGGCACCGGCGCCTACACCACCATCGCCATCACGGTGGCGGATCGGTTGGGCTTGAAGCTCGAGGACGTGAAGGTCGTCCTGGGCGACAGCGACCTGCCGCCCGTGCCCGTGGCCGGGGGGTCGAACAATGCCGCCAGCACCGCCCATGTGGCCGCCAAGGCCTGCGAGGAGATCCGCGCCAAGCTCGCCGCCGCCGCCGTGGCCGCCAACGACACGCCCTTCGCGGGCCTGGACCCGGCCACGTTGAAGGTCACGGCCGCCGGCCTGGTCGGGCCTGGCGGCAAGCGCGAACCCCTGGACAAGGCCATGGCCCGCGTCTCCGGCGGCCCGCTGGAAGTCCACGTCGAGAACGCGCCCGAGGGCCTGAAGCCCGGCGCCCTGGCCGGCCTCTATCAGGGGCAGGCCGACATGGTGCGCGGCACGGCGCGCAAGGACGTCACCGCCTTCGCCTTCGGCGCCCAGCTGGTCGAGGTGCGCGTGCATGCCCGCACCTGCGAGGTCCGCGCGCCGCGCGTCGTCAGCGCCTTCGCCGCCGGGACCATCGTCAACCCGCTGACCGCCTACAGCCAGTTTATGGGCGGCGCGACCTGGGGCCTGTCGTCGGCCCTGCACGAGGCCACCGAGGTCGATCCGCGCACCGCGCGTTATGTGAACGACAACCTCGCCGACTACCTGGTCCCGGTGAATGCCGACGTCGGCAGCCTGGAGGTGATCATGGTCCCCGAAGAGGACAACCGGGTGAACCCCATGGGCATCAAGGGCATCGGCGAGATCGGCATCGTCGGCATGAACGCCGCCGTCGCCAACGCCGTCTATCACGCCACCGGCAGACGCATCCGCGAACTGCCCATCCGCATCGAAAAGCTGCTCTGACCCGATCCGGGCGGGGTTGCGGTCGCGCGCCGACCGCGACTCCGCTACCCATGGACTGGATCACCGGGTGAGCGCCATGCAGTTCGAAGACTACCGCCGCCACGACGCCGTGGCCCTGGCCGGCCTGGTCGCCAAGCGCGAGGTCAGCGCGGGGGAACTGCTGGAGACCGCCGTGGCGCGGATGGCGCAGGTTAATCCGGCCATCAACGCCGTCACCCTCGACCTGGCCGAGCGGGCGCGGAAGGACGCCGGCGCCGCACCTAAGTCCGGGCCCCTGGGCGGCGTGCCCTACCTGCTGAAGGATCTGGGCGCGGCGCTGGCCGGCACGCCCACCACCTCCGGCTCGGCGGTGTTCAAGGACAATGTCGCCAGCGAAGACAGCGCGGTGACCCGCATGTTGAAGGACGCGGGCCTGGTCATCTTCGGCAAGACCAACACGCCTGAATACGGCCTGATGCCGATCACCGAGAGCGCCCTGCTGGGCGATTGCCGCAACCCCTGGGACGTGACCCGCACGCCGGGCGGATCGTCGGGCGGCGCGGCGGCGGCGGTGGCGGCGGGCATCGTTCCGGCGGCCCACGCCAGCGACGGCGGCGGCTCGATCCGGATGCCCGCCTCCGCCTGCGGCCTGTTCGGCATGAAGCCGTCGCGGGGACGGGTGTCGTTCGCGCCGCAGGGCGAGGGGTGGGGCGGCGCTTCGATCCAGCATGCGGTGACGCGTTCGGTGCGCGACTCAGCGGTGCTGCTGGACGCCATCTGCGCGCCGCAGCCGGGCGATCCCTACTATCTCGACGCCCCCCGCACGCCCTTCGCCTTCGAGGTCGGGCGCGATCCGGGCAATCTCAGGATCGGCTTCACCACTGCCGCCCTGGCCGCCGGGGCGCTCGACCCGGAATGCGCCGAGGCCGTGCGCGCCGCCGCCCGGCTCTGCGAAAGCCTGGGCCATCACGTGGAGGAGGTCACCGTGCCTGGCGACATCGCCGCCATGCAGGCCGGCGCGCGCAATGTCATCGCCGCCTCCGTCGCCGCGACCCTGGACGCCGAGGCCGAACGGCGCGGCCGCCCCATCGGCGAGGGCGAACTGGAGCCCCTGACCCTGGCCATGTATCGCTCGGGCCAGGGCGTCTCCGGAGCCGCCTATGTGCGGGGCCTGGCCGCCATCCACGCCTATGGCCGCGCCGTCGCGGGCCTCTACGACACGGTGGACGTGCTGCTGACCTCGACCCTGGGCTCCCCGGCCATCCCGATCGGCCACCTGACCGAGGACTTCAGCCAGTTCAACCAGCGCCTGTTCGCCTTCATGCCCAACACCCAGGCCTTCAACAACACCGGCCAGCCGGCCATGACCGTGCCCCTGGCGTGGAGCAAATCGGGCCTGCCGATCGGCCTTCAGTTCGTGGGGCGGATGGCCGACGAGGCGACCCTGTTCCGCCTGGCCGGACAGCTGGAGACGGCCAGCCCCTGGTTCGACAAGCTGGCGCCGCTCTGAGGGCGCGCTAGTCTGGCCCGCGCATCCCGCGACTCGGAGAGTTTCCATGACCACCGAACTGGCGATGGCCGCCGTGATCGCCGCCCTGGGGCTGTTTCAGGTGGCCTGGGGCGCGTTCGAATACCGCCGCGTCCACGGCCTGGTCTACGCCAACACCGCGCGCGACAAGCCGCCGGCCGAGAAGGACTCGCCCCTGCTGGGCCGCGTGCTGCGCGCCCAGGCCAACCTGATGGAGACGGCGCCCTATTTCATCGCCATCTGCATCGTCCTGACCCTGGCCCACACCGGTACGGAGGTGACGCGTATCGCCGCCCTGGTCTTCGTCGCCGCGCGCCTGATCTACCTGCCCCTCTATGCCGCCGGCGTGCCCAACCTGCGCGGCCTGGTCTGGACCATCTCCTTCATCGCCCTGGTGGTCATGGCCTGGGTGGCGGTCGCGGCCATCCCCTGGGCCAGCGTCCTACACCCTCACTAGAGCGCTTTCCGGCGAAGTGGATACCGGTTCGCCGCCGAAAAGCGCGACAAAACAAAAAGCTAGAGCGCCGCTCCGATTCTATCGGAGCGGACAACGCTCTAGCCGAACGCTTCGGCGTCCAGCATCGCCTTGCTGAAGCGGTAGCGGCCGTCCAGCCAGGCGATGATCTCGCGCGCGCCGTCGTGATCGATGCCGGCGAAGGCGTCGCGCAGGCGCGGTTCCGCCTCGCCCAGATTGTCCAGCCCGACATCGTTCAGCGTGCCCAGCCGACGCGCCACCTTGCCGCCGAGATCCTCGCCCAGGGCCAGCGCCGCGGCGCGGGCGAAAGCCTGACCATACTCATAGGCCTCGCCCGTCCGGTAGCTCTCCGCCAGGGTCAGCGCCGGGATGCGGGTCAGGACCGGCTGCAGGGCCGGGTTGATGGCGTGGCCGCCGATCAGGCCCGCGATCGCCGCCGGCCGCCCGGTGAAGGCGCGCAGATGCAGGTAGGGCGCCATGCGCGGGCCGTCGTTGACCGGATAGTTGTCCCATAGGATGGGCTTGCGCCCCATCTCCTCAGCCACCCGCGCGAGGTGACCCAGACCATATTCGCGCGCGCAGACCTCCTCACCGGTCCAGAAGACGCCGATGGCCGGATCGAGGCCGTGACCCAGCGCCTTCAGGTAGCCCTCAGGCCGCTGGCCGAACACGCGGTCCAGCACCGGGTCGTCCGTATAGTAGGTGGGGCAGACGATGAGGCGCGTCGCGGCGGTATGCCCGGCCACGAAGTCGACCACCCGTAGCTGGGTCTCGGCCAAATCGGGCAGGTCGCCGCGCATGTCGTCGAACAGGATGCCCAGATCCTCGACGCCCAGACTGTCGAGGTGCGCCAGCTTGCGGGCCAGGGCCTCACGGGCCTCGGCGTTGAAGTCGTTGAAGATTTCCAGCGGGCTTAAGCCGACACCGAAACGCACCCCCGCCGCTCGGCAGTGGGCCGCGAAGGCGCGGATGTGGGCGGCCTCCTGATCCGGGTGCAGCTCGCGCCAGCGGCGGCGCAGATAGGCGTCGGCCTTGGGCGCGTAGAGGTGGAAGCGGTAGCCGTGGGGCGCCAGGAAGCTGACCAGCCCCGCCCGCTCTTCCCAGGTCCAGGGGCCGCCGTAGTAGCCCTCGATGACGCCAAGCTCTGTGTCCACGCCGTCCCTCCCCGCAGGCGCCAGCATGCACGGGCCCGCGCAAAAGCGCTCCCCCTTTCGGCCGGTCCGCACTAGCTTGGCGCCATGGACACCTCCGCCCCCCGCCGCCTGATCGACCTGCCCGGCATCGCCGACCTTGAGACCAAGGCGCTGATGAAGCCGCGCTACGCGGACATCTATTCGCGCGCCGAGTTCCCCGAGATCGACGAGACGTCCACCGCAGTGTTCGGCCTGACCGCCGACGAGGCCGAGGCCATCGTCCTGCCCGCCGACTGGGACGGCATCGAGCAGCTGGAGGGCCGCGACGCCGCCGACGCTTTCGAGGCGGAGGGGTGGGACGTCACCGACAACAAACGCCGGCCGTTGCGCATGCTGCCGCAGTTCGCGCTGCAGCTGGCTCTGGCCATGCGCGGGGTGGCGGGGGAGCTGCCCTTCCAGATGGAGGAAAAGCAGGAGGAGTCCACCCTGTCGCTGGCCAAGGAGGCCGCGAAGTTCAAGCGGGACAAGCGCTAGTGTGCTGGATCAGACGTTCGCCGGCCTCTTGGATCGGGCTCTGGGCGAATTTCTGAACCGCCACACTGGGGGAGGCCGGCCTACCAGTGGATCTTTCTCGGATCCTTGGGATTGAAGGGGCAGGCGAAGGCGGTGACCGCGCCGTCGTCGTCGAGAATCCGGAAGACGTGCGAGTCGACCTGCTTGCGGCGCAGCCCCTTGAAGGGGCCGTCGGTGAAGGTGATCACCTGCGAACCGCCATCATAGACATAGTGGCCCCGGCCGCCATCGTAGGTGGAATAGGTCGACCCATCCAGGACGCCCCACTGCAGGCCGGGGGTCTCGTAGCCGTCCTGGTTCATGCAGCCGTAGACCCCGATCTGAGGGCCGTCGGCGGTGATGCCGGCCACGGTCTGGGCCTGAGCCCGGACCTGGGGCGCGAGGGCCGGCGCGCCGCCCTTTGTCAGGCGGTCGGCTTCCGCCTCGGCGGCCCGCGCATCGGATTCATAGTCGGCGGCGGTCTTGCCCTGGGCGGCGGCGGGCGCGGCGGGCCCACAGGCCGCCAAGGCGCCCGCGACCATGAGGGCCGCAAGGGCGAGGCAGCACGCTTGAACTGGACGCATGGCTGGACGGCTCCGACACTCGGTTCGGCTTGATCACACCGTCGCGGCCACCCTTGCACACGCGCCGTCCCAGGCAACCGCTAAAGAAAATTGGCGCCGCAGCCTCAGAGGGCTAGCGGAAGCCCCGCCGCGCGTCCTTGAGGATTTCGCGGGCCGCATTGTGGCCCGGCGCGCCGGTGACGCCTCCGCCGGGATGGGTCCCGGCGCCGCACATGTAGAGGCCGGGCACGGGGGCGCGGTAGTCGCCGTGGCCCAGCACCGGGCGGGCGGAAAACAGCTGATCGAGACTGAGGTTGCCGTGCATGATGTCGCCGCCGGTCAGGCCGAAGACGCGTTCGAGATCGAGAGGCGAGAGCACCTGGCGGCCCAGGACCGAGGCCTTGAAGCCGGGGGCCATGCGATCGACGGTGTCGATCATCAGGTCGGCGACCTCTTCCTTGTGATCGTCCCAGGAGCGGCCGCCGGAGAGTTCGGGGGCGACATGCTGGCAGAACAGGCTGGCCACATGCTGGCCGGCGGGGGCCAGGCTGTCGTCGAGGGTGGAGGGGATCAGCACCTCCACGATCGGCTCCTTCGACCAGCCGTCGGCGCGGGCGGTGACGAAGGCGCGGTCCATGTAGTCCATGGTGGGCGCGATGATGATGCCGGCGGTCAGGTGGTCGCCCGGCTGCGGCAGGCAGGTGAAGGTGGGGAGTTCCGACAGCGCGACGTTCATGCGGAAGGTGCCGGAGCCGGAGCGGTAGCGGGTGATGCGCTCGTGGAAGTCCTTGGGCACGGCGGCGGCGTCGACCAGCTTGCCGAACAGCAGTTTCGGATTGAGGTTCGACGCCACGGCGCGGGCGCGGAACACTTCGCCCGCCTCGGTGACGGCGCCCACGGCGCGGCCCTTTTCGATCAGCACCTCCGAGACGGGGCTGTTCAGCCGGATATCGACGCCCTTCTCCGAGCAGGCCCTGGCCATGGCCTGGGTGATGGCGCCCATGCCGCCGATGGCGTGGCCCCAGGCGCCCTTGACCCCGTTCACCTCGCCGAACACGTGGTGCAGCAGGACGTAGGCCGAGCCCGGCGTATAGGGGCTGGCGTAGTTGCCGACCACGCCGTCGAAGCCGTAGGCGGCCTTGATCGGATCACTCTCGAACCAGCCGTCCAGATAGTCGCCGGCCGACTGGGAGAAGAGCGCCAGCAGGTCGCGCCTGCCGGTCATGTCGAGTTTCGCGAGGCGGTTGCCGAGCCCCGCCGCCTTCAGCAGTTCGGGGATGGCGGCGCCCCAGCCGGCATCCGTGACGTTGGGCGGGGTCTCCAGCACGATGCCGCGCAACACGTCGGCGATGGCCTCCAGGCGCTCACCGTAGGCGTCGAGACGATCGGCATCCTTCTGGGAGAATTTGGCGACTTCGGCATGGGTGCGGCCGCCGCCGACGCACAGCGACTCGCGGTCGTTGAGCGGCAGGAAGTTGGAGACCTTGCGCTGGACCACCTTCAGGCCGTGGCCGTGGAGGTCCATGTCGGCGATGACCTTGGGGTTCAGCAGCGAGACGGTGTAGCTGGCCACCGAGTTGCGGAAGCCGGGATGGAATTCCTCGGTCACCGCCGCGCCGCCGACCACGCCGCGCCGCTCCAGCACCGTGACCTTCAGCCCCGCCGACGCCAGGTAGAAGGCGCAGACCAGGCCGTTGTGGCCGCCGCCGATGATCAGCACGTCGCTCATGGATGACCCCTGCCCCGCCCGAACCGACGGTGGGGGCAGACCCTAGCGGCCCGCCCCGGTCGCGCAAGCGTCTGGCGGAAGCTTGGCCCTATTTCGGCTCGGTGTTCTCGGTCTTCGGTTCGTCCGCCGGAGGATCGGCCTTCGGCGGCGGCGGGGGTTCCGGCGCCGGAGGCGGCGGAGGCGGCGCGGGAGGCTCGATCACGGCCGGAGGCGGCGGGGGCGGAGGCGGGGGATCGGGCTCGCGCGGCGGCGGGGGCGGCGGTTCCG
>JAQGIP010000084.1 GCA_028291055.1 Caulobacter sp. | reverse complement strand
CTAGGTCACATACCCATAAACGGGATTCCCAAATCAGGGGGTCGCTGATTCAATCCTCCTAGGATGGAGGTTGAGATGGCGCGTTTTGATCTGACGGATTTCGAGTGGTCTGTGATCCAGCCTCTGCTGCCGAACAAGCCTCGCGGCGTGCCCCGGGTCGATGATCGTCGGGTGCTGAACGGGATCTTCTGGCGGTTGCGAACGGGCGCGCCTTGGGCGGACATCCCGGAGCGTTACGGGCCACACACGACCTGCGTAAACCGCTTCAATCGCTGGCGTAAAGCCGGCGTATGGGACCGTCTGCTGCAGGCGGTGTCGGCGGCCTACGACGGCGATATCCAGATGATCGACAGCTCGTCGATCCGCGTGCACCAGCATGCCGCCAACGCCCAAAAAAAGACGACCGATCCCGTTGCATGGGTCGCTCGCGCGGCGGCCTGACCACCAAAATCCACGCCCTGGTCGATGCCGAAGGCCTGCCGATCGCGCTCAAGCTGACCGAGGGCCAGGCCCACGACGGCAAGAGCGCCGCCGACATGCTGGGCTCGATCCAGGCCGGCCATATCCTGCTGGGTGATCGGGCCTATGACAGCGACGCTCTGCGCCGGACCCTGGCTGAGCGCGGAGCCTGGGCAAACGTCAAACCCATGCCGGGCCGCAAGAACGTCCCGGCCTTCTCAGGCTTCCTGTATCGCTACAGAAACCTCGTCGAACGCTTCTTCAACAAGCTCAAACACTTCAGAGCCGTCGCCACACGCTACGACAAAAACCCCGACAACTACCTCGCCAGCGTCAAGCTCGCTTCAGCTCGCATCTGGATGCGGTTTAATGAGTCGATGGCCTAAGGCGGCGGCCCCGCGCGGGCTTGGCCGGCCTAGCGGGCGGTCTTGCGGATCACGCCGCGGTTTTCGAGGGCGGTCTGCAGGTTGTTGATCTTGTTGAACAGGTCCACGGCGCCGTCCAGGTCCAGCACCATGCGCGAGAT
The DNA here is from genome assembly GCA_028291055.1 of Caulobacter sp. GTDB lineage: Bacteria > Pseudomonadota > Alphaproteobacteria > Caulobacterales > Caulobacteraceae > Caulobacter. The sequence continues at coordinate 46,980 of JAQGIP010000084.1, read as the reverse complement.
CGGGATCGACTTGCCGGTGCGCGGGCCCTTGGCCGGGGGCGCGTCCAGGCGGGTGACGCAGAATTCGATGCGCAGGGTGCGGCCGTCGAAGGTCATCTGCTGGATGTTGTCGACGAAGGTTTCCGGCAGGTTGGGACGGTCTTCATAGGTCAGCACCGGCTTGCCGGCGTCGGCGGGGACCGCGGCCTCGGTGGCCTTGGGGTCGGACTTGGTTTCGGTCTTGGCGGCCATGCTCGCTTCTTTCAACGTCTTGGGGCGCAAAGGTCCGGCCGGTATCGCCGCGAAGCGGGGGCCGGAAAGCGCCAGGTTTCGAAGAGTATACCCTAGAGCGAAACAGGCCGGTCTTGCGACCGGCCTGTCCGCGTTACGTCTATCGCATGCCTACCACTGGTAGCGGAAGCCCGCCGTCAGGCCGGTTTCGTGGTAGTTGCTGCGGAACTTCACGCCGCCGTTGAGGAAGGCGCTCAGGTTGCCGTTGGCGGAGAAGATGTTGACGCCGGAGTTGATCTCTCCGAAGCCGCCGCCGAAGTCGTCGCCCAGCGTCAGGTTCGGACCACCGCTGGTGATCTGGACGTGGTTGTCGCCTTCGAACTCGTTCCACAGGCGGCCCGTGACATTGAACTTCAGTTTGAAGTTGTCGTTGGACGTCGTGGCCCCGACCCGCAGACCGATGCTGGCGCGCAGGCTGGTGGAGTTGTCGAATTCGACACCCGCGCCCACCGTCGGCAGCGCGATCGTATCGATCGTGGTGCGGACGTAGGCGACGCTGGCCAGAGGCTCGATGAAGCCACTGGGGCCGACCGCCAGGGTCCAGCCGCCTTCCGCCTGGGCGCCGACCGACCTGACGTCCGCGTTCCCGGTGGTGCCGGCGGCCGACAGCGGGATCGAGGGGACCGAGTCTTCGAGGTTCAGGAAGTTGGCGTTGAGCGTGCCGTCCAGCCAGAAGCCGTTCTTCACGTAGCTGCCGTAGAGGCCGAACACCGTGCCGCTCATCGAAGCGCGGGTCGAGGAGTGCTTGAAGTTCACGTCGCTGTCGACATAGCCCAGGTCGAGGCCGAAGACGTAGGAGTGGTCTTCGCCGGTCACCCGCAGCAGGTCGATACCGCCGATGAGGCCGGTCGTCTGCTGGTGGTAGGCCAGGTCGTAGTTCCAGGTCTTGTTGAACAGCGTGAAGGACTTGTTCACGTCGCGGTCGGTCCAGGTGCCGATGACCTTCAGCCACATCGCCGGCTGGCTGCCTTCCGAGCGGCCATCGATGGTGTCGCGCAGGTCGGCCTGACGGTCGAAGAAGGTGCCCGTCGTGGCGTACCAGACGCCTTGAGCGGCGGTCTGGATGACCGGGAACTCGAAGGCGGCCTGCTTCGGCACGCCGACCAGCAGCTGGCGGTTCGTCGCGCTATCGAAGACCAGGTCGTAGAAGAACATCCCGGGCTTGTTGAGCACGCCGCCGAACAGCGACGGATCGTAGTACTCGGACGCCGCATCCAGGTGGAAGTGGGCGGCGGCCGTGGAGCCGGTGACGACCGCGATACCCAGCGGGTTGTAGGCGCCGAAGGCGTGGGCGTTGTTGTCGTTGACCAGCAGGGCGGTGCTGCCGGCCGTCGTACCCACCGCCAGACAGTCGGCGGCGGTCAGGGCGTTACAATCGGCCTGGGTGATGAAGGACAGGTCCGCATCGATGGCCAGGGTCGAACCGCCCGAGCCGGTGAAGGCCGAGCCGGCGGCGAGGATCCGGTCGTTGATGAAGTTGTCCGACTTGCCGGTGGTCGAGGCCACGGAGCCTTGACCCATTTCGATCGTGCCGGAGTTGTTGAAGGCCTCCAGGCTGGTGATCGTCAGCGTCGCGGCGCCTTGCGGCACTTCCCCGACAACCAGGCGGTTGGTGTTGTTGAAGGTGTCCACCCCGGTGCTGAAGTCCCAGCTGGTCGCGAGGCCGTTGGCGTTGGTGTAGATCGTGCCGGAGTTGTTCAGCGTGTCGGCGTTGAGGCTGAACACGCTGGCGCCGGTCGTGTGCCACGAGAGGTTGGACGTGTTGTTGAAGACGACGTTGCCGGTTCCGGTGACGCCCGCGAAGTTGACCACGCCGTTGATGGTGCCGGCGTTGTTGATCACGAAGCTGCCCGCGCCGGCGCCCGTGATCACACGGTCGTCGTAGCTGGCGAACGCGGTCGACAGGTCATAGGAGCGCAGCAGGCCGAAGTTGTTCAGCGTGGTGGTCGTTCCGGTGGTCACCGCGGTCATGTCGACGACCGAGGTGGCGGGCAGACCGCCGCCCAGGACCGTGACGCTCGGCGCGATGGTGATCACGCCCGCGCCGGTGGTGCTGGTCAGGATGCCCCTGCCGGAGCCGGCCACCGCCGCCGGGTTGACGTTGGCGTTGACGTTGACGATCAGGCCGCCCGTTCCCGAGGAGGCCTGGATGCCGGCGACGCCGAGGCCGCTCACCACCCCGTTGGTCGTGACCAGCGTGTTGCTGGTCCCGGTCGAGGAGGCGACCACGCCGCGGTTGGCGCCCGTCACCGTGCCGTTGGCGAGCACCGTGGTCGTGCCCGCGTTACCGCCCGAGGCGTTGATGCCGTCGACCGTCGTGCCGACCACCGGGCCACCGGTGGTGACGCTGGTGGAGCCGGCCGTGATCGCGCTGCCCGAGGTGGCGACGATGCCGCTGGTCTGACCGGTGACGGTCTCGCCGGCGATGGTGTTGACCACCGTCGAGGTCCCCGTGCCCGCCGCCGTGATGCCGGTGGCGGTCTGGCCGGTGACGTTGGCCAGGCTGTTGACGATGATCGTGCCGCCCGAGCCGATGGTGATGCCGTTGGTCCGGCCGGTCACCACGCCTTGGTTGGAGACCAGGACGTTGCCGCTGGTGCTGGCGACCTGGATGCCGTCGGCGCCCAGGACGTTGGTGGCGGTCACGGCGCCGGAGGTGATGGTGATGGCGCCGGTGGTGCTGTCGGCATGGATGCCGCCGAGCCCGAAGCCGCCGCCGGTCGCCGTAACCAGGCCCGCCGTGGTGTTGATGACGGTGGATCCGCTGCTGGTGACGTTGGAGTAGACGCCCGCCGTGGCGCCGGTGACGGTGCTGCCGGTGGTGATGATGACGTTGCCCGTGCCGCCGCTGACGACCGCGCCGACGCCGGTCGCCCCGGAGCCGACAACCGCGCCGTTGGTGGTGATGGTCACCCCGCCGCCGCTGGTCTGGCCGAGGACACCGTTGCTCGAGCCGGTGACCGCCGCCGTGGTGATGGTCACCTGGCCCGAACCGCCGACACCGTAGATGCCTTGTCCACCATTGCCGATCACCGCGCCGTTGGCGTTGATGACCGTGACGCCCGCGCCGGAGGTGGTGGTGCGGATGCCGTCGCTGCTGCCCGTGACCGTGCTGTTGGACGCGATGGTCACATTGCCCGTGGCGGCGGTGGCCAGGATACCCTGACCGCCGGTGCCCAGGACGGCCCCGTTGGCGGTGACCACGATGGCCCCCGCGCCGGTGGCGCTGGCGTTGACGCCGATCCCGCCCGTGCCGGTCACCGTGGAGTCGGCCGTGACGGTCGTGCCGCCCGTGCCGCCGGTGGCGATGATGCCCGTGCCGCCCGAAGCCGACGCCGCGCCCACGGCGTGGACGTTCACCGCGCCGGCGCCGTTGGTGACGCCGCGGATTCCCGAGGCGACGCCGGTGGCCGTACCGTTGGAGGTGATGGTGATCACCGATCCGCCGGTGCTCTGCGCATCGATGCCGCCGCTGAGAGCGCCGAGGCCGATGGTGTTGCCCGCCGTGATGCCGATGGCGCCGTTGCCCGTGGTGCGGGCGTGGATGCCGTCGCCGGCCGCGGTCGATTGCGTCAGGGCCGTGGTGGCGATCGTCGTCGTGCCGGCGCCGCCGGTGCTCGTGGCGATGCCGTTGGCGCTGCCGCTGACGGTGCTATCGGCCGTCACGACGATGTTGCCCGTCCCGGCGACCGAGTTGATCCCCGTGCCGCCGGTCGCCGCCACCGTGCCCAGCGTGTGGGTGTTGAGGTTCCCCGCGCCGGAGGTCTGCGAGAAGATGCCGCCGTTCACGCCGTTCACCGCGCCGGAGGTGGTCACGTTGATCGTCGCGCCGCCGGTGCTCTCGGCGTCGATGCCGAACTGGCCGCCGGTGACGGCCGCGGCGTTGATCGTTTGCAGACCATTGCCGAAGGTGAAGGTCTGGATGCCGTCCCCCGTGCCGCCGGTGACCGTGCCCGCTGCGTTGACCGTCGTCGTACCGCCGCCGCCCTGCAGGGTGCGGATGCCTTCGAAGCCGCCGTTGACCGTGGAGTCGGTGGTCACGGCCACGTTGCCGGAGCTGGAGACGAGGACGCCGTATTGGGTGCCGACAACCGTCCCGTGAGCCGTGACCGTGACATTGCTGGACGAGGAGGCGTTGATGCCGTTCGCCGAGGCCGCACCGGTGCCGGAGACGGCGCCGTCAGCCGTAACGGTGACACCGCCACCGCCGCTGGCGTCGATCGCCGTACCGCCAGTCGCGGTCGCCGTGCTCAGGGTGTGGACGTTCACGATACCCGTGCCGCCGGTCTGAGCGAGGACCGCGTTGAGCACGCCGCTGGCGGCGCCGTTCGCCGTGACGTTGACGTTGGTGTTGGCCCCGCCGGTGACCAGGATGCCCCGGCCGCTGGCGCCGAGGCCGGTGACGGCCGCGGTTTCAACCGTGATCGTGCCCGAGCCGGCGCCGTTGGACGCATTGACCCCCGCGCCAAAGTTGGCGGTGATGGGGCCGGTGGCGGTGATGTTGGTCGTGCCCGTGCCCGCCGTCGTGGTGAAGATGCCGTTAGTTCCGCCCGAGACGACGCCGCTGGTGGCGACGATCACGTTGCCGGTAGCCGCAGCCGCCGTGATGGCGTTGCCGGCAGTGCCGGTGACGCCGGCCGCGGTGACGCTGACCGCGCCCGCGCCGGTGGCGCTGGCGTTGATGCCGACCGTCGCGCCGGTGACCTGACCGTCGGCCAGGACCGTGGAGCCGCCCGTGCCGCCGGTGGCGACAATGCCCGTGCCCGTGCTGGCCGTCGCCGTGCTCAGCGTATGGACGTTCACCGAGCCGGCGCCGTTGGTGACCGCCGAGACGCCGGAGGACACGCCGCTCACCGCACCGTTGTTGGTGTCGATGATGTTGCCGCCGTTGCTGACGATGTTGACGCCGGAGTTGCCGGCGCCCGTACCGGTGGCCGCCGCCGTGGTGACGGTGATCAGGCCCGAGCCCGTGGTCTGGGCGTCGACGCCGTTACCGGCCTGGCCCGTGACCGGGCCGCTCAGGTTGACCGTCGTCGTCGCCGCGCCCGAAGTCCGGGTGCGCACGCCCTGGGTGCCGGCCAGGATCGTGCCCGTGCCGGTGACCGAGACGGGGCCGCCGGCGCTGGTGGCGTTGACGCCGAAGCCGCCCGCGGTGACGCCGGCCACGTTGACCGTGACCGTGTTGGCGCCGCCGGCCACCGCCGAGACGCCCGCCGTGCCGGCGGTGATGCCGCCGTCAGCGGTGACGGTGATGTTGCCGTTGACCGTGGTGGCGCCGACGCCCGCGCCCGCCGAGGAGTTCAGGAAGCCGTGGGCCGTGACCGTGACGGTGCCGCCGGCCGCGTTGGCGTTGGCGGACACGGCGTCGTTGATGCCGTTGATGCCGGTGCCGGCTTGGGTGTTGATGACGATCGCGCCGGTGGTCACGTCGGCGTCGATGCCGAAGCGGCCCGCGCCGGTGGTGGTGACGATCGCGCCGTTGTTGACGTTCACCGTCACCGTGCCGGAGCCGGTGGAGGCGTCGATGGCGTCATTGCCGGTGTTGTTGGTGGTGTTGTTGGCGGTGACGGTCACGTTGCCGGGACCGGTCGTCGCGCCGCGGATACCGCCGTCGGAGATGCCGCCGTTGTTGGTGACGGAAACAGTCCCGGTGCCGCTGGTGGCTTCGATGCCCCAGTTGGCGGCCGCGTTGGTGGTGCCGACCGCGCCTGAGCCCGTCACGACGGTCACGGCGTTGCCGCCGCCGGCCGTGGCGAAGATGCCCTCACCGCCGGCCAGGATCGTGCCCGAGCCGGTGTTGACGACCACGGTGTTGGCCGCGGCGGTGGCGGTGATGCCTTCGTCGGCCGAGGTGATCGAACCGTTGGCGTGGATGACGATGTTGCCGGTGCCCGACGCGGTGGCGTCGATGCCGTCGTCACCCGCGGCGGTGTTGATGGTGCTGCCGGCCGAGGTGTTGACCGCGACGGTGCCGCTGCCGGTCGTCAGCGAAACGATGCCGTCGCCGCCGGCGATGCCGGTGATGGTCGCCGCGCCCGTAACGTTGACGGTGTTGGAGCCGTTGACGGTGGTGGCCGAGATGGCGGGGCCGCCGGTGACGTTGCCGCTGGTGTTGACCTGCACGACGCCGTTGCCCACCGCCGAGACGATGATGCCGGGGTCGCCGGTGACCGAACCGGTGTTGTCGACGAAGACCGAACCGCCGCCGCTCGAGGCCGCGTCGATGCCGTCGCCCACGCCAGCGCCGACGCCGCCGGTGATCGTGCCGGAGGTGTTGATGTGGATGTCGCCCGCCACGCTGGTGGCGTGGATGGCGTCGCCGCCCGAGGCGATGTTGCTCTCGGTGACGTTGACGTCGCCGGCGCCGACCGAGCTGGCGTTGACGCCGATCAGGGTGGAGGTGATCGGGCCGTTGCCGGTCACCGTCACCGTGCCGCCGGCGGCGTGGGCGTCGATGCCGTTCAGCGTGGCGTTGGTGATCGAGCCGTTGTTGAAGACGTTGACGTCGCCGCTGCCCGCCGTGGTGGCGACGATGCCGTTGGCGCCCGGCGCGTTGATGGCGCCGTTGTGGGTCACCGTCACGGTGCCGTCGCCGGTCCCGGTGATGTTGGCGAAGATGCCGTTGGTGGCCGCGCTGATGGTGTTGGTCGCGCCCGTGGTCACGGTCACGTCGTCGGTGGTGTTGACCGTCGCGCGGATGCCGTTGGCGGCGGAGCTGGTCAGCGCGCCGTTGGCGACCACGGTGACCGAGCCATCGGTGCCGCCGGTGACGGAAGCCTCGATGGCGTTGGCGACCGAGGTCACCGAACCGGTGGACTGTTCAGTCACCGAGACGTTGCCGCTGCCGTTGGTGGTGGCCAGGACGCCCTGGTTGCCCGCGCCGTGGGCGAGGATCGAGCCGGCGGTGTTGACCACCACCGCGCCCGGGTTGGAGCCGGGGCTGCCGCCGGTGTTGACGGCGCTGATGCCCTTTTCGGCCGCGTCGATGCTGCCGGTCGCCGCCTGGGTGACGGTGATGTCGCCGAAGCCGTCGGTCTGAGCGCGGATGCCGAACTGCTCGTTGACGGTGTTGTTCCCGTTCGTGACCACGGCGCCGTCGGCGCCAACCGAGATGTCGCCGTTACCCGCGCCGGTGATCTCGGCGTTGATGCCGTTGCCCGCCGAGTGGTCGGTGATCGTGGTGCCGGCCGCCTGGGTGACGAAGATGGAGCCCGCGCCGTCGATCCCGGCGAAAATGCCGTCGCCGGTGTTGTTGCCGCCCTGGTCGTCCACGTCGCCGGCCGAGATCGTGCCGCCGTTCACGGCGATGGAGATCGTGCCGTCCGTGGCGTGTCCCGAGACGCCGTCGCCGTAGTGCGAGACCAGAACGCCGGAGGAGGTGACGTTGACATTGCCCGTACCGCCCGTCGCGGCGCCCAGCGCCACGGTGTTGCCGAGGGCGCCGTTCTGCACATCGACGTTGGTGGGGGTGGTGATGGTCACCGTGCCGCCGTTGCTCAGGCCGACGATGCCGCCGCTGGTGTTGGCGGCCGCGAAGTTGCCCGCGCCGTCGGTGCCGTCGCCGCCGAACACCTGGATGGAGGTCATGTTGATGGTCAGGTCGACGTTGCCCGTGCCCGTGCCGCCGCCGATGACGCCGAAGCCGTCGGTGGTGCCGATGATGCCCATCACGTTGTCGCCGGTGACGGTGATGCCGCCACCGACGCCGGTGGTGACGACCACATTGCCCGCGCCGCCGCCGTTGTTGGTCGTATAGATGCCCGACGCGCCGTCGGCTTCGCCGTCGTTGGTGTCGCCCACGGTGATGGTCACGTTGCTGCCGAGCAGGGCGCTGGCCGTGGTGGCCGCGCCGCCGGAGCGGACGTAGACGCCGATGTTGGTGGTGTCGTTGCCGGCGACGACGTTGTCGTCGACCGAGATGCTGGCGCCGTTGCCCACGTTGCCGGTGGCGGGGCCGCCGGCGGAGTCGGTGTAGCTGCCGTAGTCATCGGGATCGATGGTCGCGCCCGCGCCGATGTTGGTGATCGCCGCGCCGGTGCCGTTGGTGGTCGCCGACACGCCGCGGGTCTGAGCCGTGACGGTGGACCCGGCGCCGGCCGAAGCCGTGACCGTGGCCGCGCTGGCGACGTTGGAGATCACCGCTTCGACGCCCATCTGGCCCGCCACGGTGGTGGTGCCCGCGCCGATCGAACCGGTCACCGCGCCCAGGCCGCTGGAGCCGGCGAAGACGCCGTCGCCGCCCGTGCTGTTCAGCGAACCGGTGTTGGTGTGGACGTCCACGGCGCCGTCGCCGGCCGTCTGGCCGTGCAGGGCGTCGTCGGTGGAGAAGACCGCGCCGTCATAGGCGACGTTCAGGTTGGAGCCGTTGGCCGCGTTGGTGATCGAGGCGGTGATGCCGCGACCGCCCACGGGCGTGCCGGTGACGCCGATGGCGCCCGCGTAGGTGATGTCGATGCCGCCGCCCGTGCCGGAGGTGGAGGCGTCGATGCCGTCGCCGGTGGCCAGGATGTCGCCGCCCACCGTGCCGGTGATCAGGATGCCGCCCGTGCCGGTGGAGACGGCGTGGATGCCGTCGCCGCCCGTGGCGTCGATGCTGTTGGTCTGGGTGACCGTGACCAGGCCGTTGACGCCGGACGCGTCGACGCCGTTGCCGGCGCCCGAGGTGACCGGGCCGCCCGAGGTGACGGTGACCGTACCCGCGCCGGTCGAGCTGGCGAGGATGCCGGTGGTGGCGCCGCTGGCGCCGGCCGTGGCGTTGACGGTGACGATGCCGCCCGTGCTGGTGGCGGTGATGCCCGTGCCGGTCGTGCCGGTGGCCAGGCCGTTGGTGGTGACGCTCACATCGGCGCCGCCGGTGTTGACCGCTTCGACGCCGTCGCCGTCGCCGGTGACCGCGCCGACCGTGACGCTGATCGCGCCCGCGCCGCTGTTGGCGGCGTGGACGCCGTCGCCGAGGGCGCCGGTGCCCGTCGCCGTGCCCGCCAGGTTGACGGTGATGGCGCCGGTGGTGGCCGAGGCGTTGACGCCGTCGGCGCCGGTGATGCTGCCGCCGTCGGAGGTGACGGTGATGGCGCCCGTCGTGGTGACCATGCCCACGCCGGCGCCCGCGCCGCCGGTGATGGCGCTGGAGTTGTGGATGTTGACGGTGTTCGACGCGGTGTCGCCGGTCGAGAGGATGCCGCCGGTCGCGCCATCGACGTTGGCGTTGGCGTCATAGAGGATCGTGCCGCCGCCGGTGCCGTCCAGGATCACGCCCGGATCGCCGCTGATGGCGCCGTTGGTGGTCAGGGTGATGTCGCCGCCGCCCGAGGTCAGGTCGATGCCGTCGCCGGCCACGCCGCCGTTGACGGCGCCGGTGGTGACGACGAAGTCGCCGCCGGTGGAGACGCCGTGGATGCCGTCATTGGCGCCCGTGCCGGTGACCAGGCCGGCCGTGGTGATGGTGGTCAGGCCCGTGCCGGCCGAGGTGCTGACGCCGACGCCGGCGCTGCCGGTGATCGCGCCCGCGCCTTGGACGGTGAGCGCCGAGGCGCCCGTCGTCGAGGCCACGATGCCGTTCGCGCCGCCGGTGACGACGCCCGCGCCGTGGTTGACCGAGACGATGCCGCCGGCGCTGTTGGCGTCGATGCCGTCGCCCGACGTGCCGCCGATCGCGCCCGTGGTGGTGATCGCGATGCCGCCGGCGCCCGAGGCGTTGGCGAAGACGCCCGAGGCGCCGCCGCTGATGGCGCCGCCGCCGATGGTGATCTGGCCGGTGGCCGATTGGGCGTTCACGCCGTCGCCCGTGCCGCCGGTGACCGCGCCCGTTCCGCTGACGGTGATCGTGCCGGCGCCGTTGGTGCTGGCCGAGATGCCGGTGACCCCGCCGCCGACGGCGCCGCCGCCGTGAGCGGCCGTGATCGCGCCGCCCACGCTGTCGAGGTTTTCACCGTCGCCCGCCGTGCCCGTGACCGCGCCCGTGGTGGTGATGGAGACGCCGCCCGTACCGGTGGCCGAGGCGTCGACGCCGTCGCCCGCGCCGGTCACGGAGGTGCCGCTGAAGGTGATCGTGCCGGTGTCGGTGTTGCCGTTGTAGCCGTCGCCGGTGGTCCCCGAGATGGTGTTGAGGGCCGTGACGGTGGTGGAGCCGGTGGTGTTGATGGTGTGGAGGCCGGTGGTCGCGCCGGTCACCGTGTTGTCGGTGTTGACGATCATCGCGCCGCCGGCGGCGTTGTTGATGTCGATACCGACGCCGGTCGTGCCGGTCACCGTACCGACGGTGTGAACCGTGGACGCGCCGTTGCCCGACAGCAGCAGGCCGGTGGTGCCGGAAACCGTGGAGTCGGCGGTCACCGTCAGCAGGCCGGTCGAGGAGCCGGAGGATTGAATGCCGATGTTGCCGGCCTGGACGGCGCCGGTCGCGTGGATCGAAACCGTGTTCGCGCCGCTGGTGGTGCCGGTGAAGATGCCGACGCCGGTCGTCGAGGTGACCGCGCCCGTATTGACTACGATCGCGCCGGAGTCGGTCACGGCGGAGACGCCCTGGCCGGTGCCGGCCGTGACCAGGCCCGTGGCGTTGACGGTGATGCCGCCGGTGCCGGCCGCCGAGGCGTTGATGCCGTTGACGCTGCCGTTGACGGTGCTGTCGGTGGTGACGGTGATGGCGCCGTTGCCGCCGGTGGACTGCGCATTGACGCCGTCGCCGGTCGTGCCCGAGACCGCGCCCGCCGCGTGGACGCCGATCGCCGAGCCGCCCGTGGAGCTGGCGAAGACGCCGGAGCCGGTCGTGCCGGTGACCGCGCCGACACCCGTGCCGACGGTGCCGACATTGATCGCGCCGGAGCCCGAGGAGGTGGCGGTGATGCCCGTGCCGGCGTTGCCGGTGACCGCGCCGGAGCCGACGACGCTGAGCGTCCCGGTGCCGGTGGTGCTGGCCGTGATGCCGCCGCCGCCGCCGGCGACCGCGCCCGCGCCGTGATTGACGGAGACGACGCCGTTGCCGCCCGTCGACTGGGCCACGATGCCGGACGAGGCGCCGCCGCCGGTGACGCCGCCCGTGGCGGTCACGCTGACGCCGCCGCCGCCCGTCGAGGCGGCGTTGATGCCGGCCTGGGTCGTGCTGGTGATGGCGCCGGTGTCGGTGATCGTGGTCGCGCCCGTGCCCGCGTTGTTGGTGAAGATGCCCGTGGTGGTCGAGTTGACCACGCCGGCCGTGACGCTGATGGCGCCGCCGCTGGCCGCGTTGGCGATTTCCGCGTCGATGCCGCGGGCGCCCACGGCGTGCGCGCCGCCGACGCTGCCGGCCAGGTTGACGGTCACATTGCCCGTGCCCGTGGCGTTGCTGATCGCGTTGACGCCGTTGCCGCCGGTTCCAGTGTCGGTGATGATGTCGCTGCCCACGGTGCTGGTGACCTGCACCAGGCCGGAGCCCGCGCCGGTGACCTCGACGCCGGCGTTGCCGCCCGCGCCGCCGTCGACCACGGCGTTGTTGGACACGGCCACCACGGCCGCGCCGCCGCCGTTTTCAGTCAGCTGAACGCCGCCGTCGGTGCCCGTGGCGTTGGCCGTCACGTTGATGGTGTAGCCTACCGCGCTGTTGTCGGTGACGGTGGCGTCCCAGTCGCCGCTGGTGACGCTGTTCAGGTTCAGGGTGCCGCCGACGGCGCCGGCGATGTTCACCGCCGCGCCGTTGGTGGCGACCGCGCCGCCGGAAACCGTCAGGTTCACCACGCCGGTCGAGTTGATGTTGATGGCGTCGTCACCGCCGGCCGCGCCGGCCGCGATCGCGCCCGTGGTGGTCAGGTTGACCCCGCCCGTGCCGTTGTTGATGACGATGCCGAGATCCGCGCCGGTGACCGCGCCGACCGTGCCGGTGACGCCGCTGGCGCCGGCGCCCGTGACGTTCAGGCCGTTGCCGGCCGTGGTGCTGTACGACCCGCCGCCCGCCAGGGTGACCAGGCCGTCGGTGCCGATGTTGACGCCGCCGTCGCCGACGCTGCCGTTGTTGGTCAGGTTGACCGCACCGGTGGTGCTGACGGCGTGGACGCCGTAGCCGATGGTGGCGTCGGTCGTGGTCGCGGTCTGGCCGGCGGCGATGTTGATGTTCACCGCGCCCGAGTTGCTGGTGGCGAAGACGCCGTCCGAATTGCCGGTGACGGTGTTGTTGACGTTGACGGTGACGCCGCCCGTGCCGGTCGCGTTGGCGCCGATGCCGACGCCGGCCGTCGAGGTGACGGTGTTGCCGGTGCTGATGATGGTGTTGCCGTCGACCGCGTTGGTGATCACGCCCTGGCCCGTGGCGGTGATCTGGCCGGTGGTGACCGTGATCGTGCCCGCGCCCGACGTCGTCAGGTCGAGGCCGTCGCCGCTGCCGGCGATCACCGCGTAGTCGAAGGGCGAGTGGAGGTTGACGCTTACGTCGCCGCCGTTGCCGTCGATGTTCACCGCGTCGCCGGTGGTGTTGAACAGGATGCCGCCGAAGTTGCCGGTGGTGACCACCGAGACGTCGAAGCCGGCGCCGTCGATGGTGATCGGCCCGTCGCCGATGACCGCGTTGTGCAGCTGGATGACCGTGTCGCCCGTCGCCGCGCCGGCGCCCGTGTAGTCGATGAAGGTGCCGCTGTCGCAGACCTCGACCGCCGCCGGAGGATTGGTGCCGTCGGCCGTATCCGCGCAGGCCGCCGCGGCCCAGGACGTCACTGGCGTGACCGTGTTCAGGGCCAGGCCGCCGAACCCAGCCAACAGGCTGGTCATGGCAAGGGAGGAGGTGGCGAGCAGCGTGGTACGCACGGTCGAACGCTTGGAAACGGACATTCAGAAACCCCCTGAGCCTAATTTTCGGACGCGCTTTCGCGGCCAGCATACGTGACTTTGGGAGGGAGGATTACTGACCCGGCCTGTTCGTGTCCAGCGGGAAGTAGGCGCAATTGCCGCATTTTTGACGCGAAAAAACTCGCCTGGGGCGCGAAAAAGTGAATGAATACCTAATATTAGGGCGTCGTTAACGAAGAAGGGCGCCGTTTCGGCACACCACGGCGAAGCTCCAGACGACAGGTGTCAAGTGGCGCCGCGATGCAATTGGGTGCACCGGTGATGCATTCGGCCCCTGAATACCTGAGTACAACTACGCGGAGCTGAGCTGACGGCTTGATGCACGCGATTCGGGCGGACGGTATGGGATCCCGTTTGACGCCCCGCCCCCCATTCAGGGGGCGCCCGAATTGGCCCCTTCCCGGCCGCCGGAAAGGGAGATCAAGGTACCCAATATGGGTTATGAAGCGGCTCTCGGGCTGTTTTCCGGGGCCGCCGCCTGGCCGCGCGCCCCTTCGTCGCAACGGAAACGCGCCCGCACGCGAACGCGGAGCCCCAAACGCAAAACGGGCCGGTGTCGCCACCGGCCCGTCCTGATCTTGATCAGCCTAGCCCGCGAGGGTGGCTACCATTGATAGCGGAAGCCGGCCGTCACGGACGGGCTCTTGTAGTCGTCCTTGAACTTCACGCCGCCGTTGATGAAGGCCGACAGGTGGCCCCCGGCGCCGGTCAGGCTGAGCCCGCCGGCGACTTCCCCGAAGGTTCCGCTGAAGTCGTCGCTGAGGGGCAGGTTGGGGCCGGCGCTGATGATGTTCAACTGGTTGTCCCCGTCGAACTCGTCCCAGATGCGGCCCGTCAGGCTGTAGCGGATCTTGTAGTTGTCCGTGGACGTCGTCGTGCCGATCCGCAGGCCGAGGCTGCCCCGGAAGCTGGTGGCGTCGTCGAAGTCGACCGACGCGCCCGTCAAGGTGGTCATGTCGAGGTTGTCGGTCTTGGTCTTCACATAGGCGAGGCTGGCCAGGGGCTCCCAGAAGAAGCCCTCGTCGCCGCCCATCCGCCAGCCGGCCTCGACCTGCGCGCCCACCGAGCGCATGTCCGCCGACGGGTTGTTGGTCGAAGCGCTGAGCGGCAGCGACGGCACGCTGTCTTCCAGGTTCAGCCAGTTGCCGTTCAGCACGCCGTCGATCCAGAAGCCGTGGGTGGCGACATAGGAGCCGTAGATCCCGAACACCGTGCCGCTCATCGAGGCGCGGGTGGACGAGTGCTTGAAGTTCACGTCGCTGTCCACATAGCCCAGCTGCAGGCCGATCACCGCCGCATGGTCCGCATCGGTCACCCGCAGGATGTCGATGCCGCCGATCAGGCCGACCGTGTTCTGCTTGTAGCTGCTGTCGTAGTCATAGGTCTTGTTGAAGATCGTCAGGCTGTCCTTCACCCCGTCGCGGTCGGTCCAGCTGCCCACCACCTTCAGCCACATGGCGGGCGCGGAGCCCTCCGAGCGGCCCTGGATGGTGTCGCGCAGGTCCGACTGGCGGTCGAAGAAGGTCTGGGTGGTGTCGTACCACACGCCCTGGCCCGCCGTGGTCAGCGCGGAGAATTCGAACACCGCCGGCTTGGGCACGCCGATCAGCAGGGCGCGGTTGCCGCCCGCGTCGAAGGCCAGGTCGTAGAAGAACAGGCCGGGCTTGTTGAGCACGCCGCCGAACAGGGTCGCGTCGTAATATTCCGAGCCCGTGTCGAGGTGGAAGCTGGCCGCCGAGGAGGCCCCGGTCACCAGGGTGATGCCGCCGGGGTTATAGGCCCCGAACGCCGCGGCGTTGTTGTCGTTGACCAGGATGCCCGTGGAGCCGGCCGTGGAGCCGACCGCCAGACAGTCGGCGGCGGTGAGCGCCGCGCAGCTGGCCTGGGTCACGAACGACAGGTTGGCGTCCATGGCCAGGGTCGACGAACCGGAGCCGGTGAACACCGTGCCGGCCGCGATGATGCTGTCGTTGATCTGGTTGTCGGAGCCGAAGGGCGAAGCCACCCCCGCCGAGCCGAAGGTGATCCGGCCGGAGTTGTTCAGCGCTTCCAGGCCGGTGATGGTCAAGGTCGAGGCCGCCAGGACGGGCTCGCCGACCACCAGGGTCCCGGCGTTGTTGAAGGCGTCCGCGCCCAGTCCGAAGTCGAAGGTCGTGGCGACCCCGCCGGCGTTCGTATAGATCACCCCGCCCGCGGTGTTGTTCAGAACGTCCGCCCCGGCCGACCAGGTCGACAGCCCCGTGGTGTGCCAGCTCAGGTTGGAGCTGTTGTTGAAGGTCGACGATCCGACCCCGGCGAAGTTGATGCGTCCCTGCAGGTGGCCGGCGTTGTTCAGCACGAAGTTGCTGCCCGCGCCGCGAGCGATCACCGCCAGGTCGTCATAGCCGGTGGTCGCCGCGTCGATGGAGCGGATCGTGCCGTTGTTGTTGACCGTCATGGTCGAGCCGGACGCCGCCGTGGTGTCGATCACCCAGGAGGTCGGTCCCGCGCCCGCGCCGACCACCGTGGCGCCCGCCGCGATGGTCACCGCGCCGCCCGCGCCGCTGACGCCGACGATGCCGTTGCCGGCCGCCACGCCCGTGACGTTGACGTTGCCGTTGGCCACCACCGTCAGGCCGCCCGTGCCGGAGGTGGCGCGGATGCCGGCCGAGCCGAGGCCCTGGACGGTGCTGTTGGTGGTCACCGAGGTCGAGCCCGCGCCGGCCGTGGAGGCCTGGATGCCGTTGGTCGAGCCGGCAATGGCGCCGTTGCCCACGATCACGATCGGACCGCTGCCACTGAAGGCGGAGATGCCGTTGGCGCCGCCCGCGTTGGTGGCGGTGACCGCGCCGGTGGTGATGTTGATGCCGCCGCTCGTGGAGACCGACTGGATGCCCGCGAAGCCCGCGCCCGAGGCGGTGACCGCCCCGGCCGTGGAGTCGACCGTGGTCAGGCCGGTCTGGGCGGTGGTGGTGATGCCCACGGTCACGGCGTTGACCGCCGCGCCAGTGGTCACCGTGACCGTGCCGGCCCCGGTGTCGAACGCCGCGATGCCCGATCCGGCGTTGGCCGTCGTCACGCCGGTGGTGGTGACCAGGACGTTGCCGCCCTGGGCCGAGGCGATGATGGCCTCGCCGCCAGTGACCGCGCCGGCGTTGACGGTCAGGTCGCCCGTGCCGGTGGTCAGAGCATCGATGCCGACGATGCCGGTGACCAGGCCAGCGGTGCTGGTGACCACGGTGACGCCGGCCCCCTGCGTGCGGGTGCGGATACCGAGGGTGCCGCCGGTTACCGCCGCGCCGGTGGTGACGGTGACGTTGCCGCCGGGGACGCCGGTGCTTTGGGCGTCGATGCCGATGTTCGCACCGCCGGTGACGATGCCGGCTGTGGTGACCGTGACCGCGCCGCCGGTGGAGATGGCGCTGATGCCGCCGTTGGTCCCGCTGACCGCGCCGCTGTTGACGGTGACGAAGCCGGCCCCGGTGGTGGCGGCGGTGATGCCGGGCCCGTTCGTGCCGGTGACCGCGCCGGCCGTGGAGGTGACCGTGGTGTTGCCCGCGCCGGTGTTGCGGGTGCGGATGCCGATGGCGCCGCTGGTGGCCCCGCCGGTGGTGACCACGATCGGGCCGCCGACGCTCTCGGCGTCGATACCCACGCCCGTCGTGGCGGTGACCGCGCCAGAGCCGGTGACCACATTGACGGCGCTGGCGCCGCCCGTGGTGGCGATGACGCCGTTCACGCCGCCGCTGACCGCGCCGGCGCCGGTGGCCACGTCGACCCCGCCGCTGGCGGCCGTGGCGTTGATGCCGTTGCCGGTGGCCGAGCCCGTCACCGCGCCCAGGGCGTCGATGTCGATGGCGCCCGTGCCGGACTGGTTGGCGCCGATGCCGTCATCGCCGGCGGTGGCGACCACGCTGGTCCCCGCCGCGGTGTCGATGTTGATCAGGCCCGAGCCCGTGGTCGTGGCGCTGATCGCGTCCGCCCCCGCGCCGGCCCCGGTGATGACCGCCGTGCCGGTGACGTTGACGTTGTTTGCGCCGTTGAAGGTCGTGGAGCGGATGCCGTTGCCGATCGAGCCGCCGAAGCCGCCGGTCACGTTGCCGCTGGTGTTGACGGTGTTGATGCCCGCGCCCGTGGTCGAGGCGACGATGCCGTTGACGCCGTTCACCGATCCCACGTTGTTGATCGTCACCGGGCCGGCGTTGGCCATCGCCACGATGCCGCTGCCGCCGCCGCCGCCGACATTGCCGGTGATGACCACGCCGGGCAGCACGTTGGTGACCGTCACCGAGCCGGTCCCGAGGGCCGTGGCGTCGATGCCGTCGCCCGAGGCGCTGATCGAGCCGGAGGTCACGGCCACATTGCCCGCGCCGCCGGTGGTGGCGCTGATGCCGACATTGGCCGAGCCGGAGATGCCGCCGTTGCCCAGCACCGTGACGTTGCCGGTGCTGCTGGTGGCGAAGATGCCGTAGTCGTCCACCGACAGCGAGCCGCTGTTGGTCACGCTCACCGCGCCCGAACCGCTGGCCGCGGCGATGATGCCGTCGTCCAGGGTGGTGGCGGCGCCGCTGAACACCACCGTCGCACCGCCGGTGGCGCTGGTGTTGATGGCGTGGATAGCGTCGGCCTGCGAGTTGATGGTTCCGCTCTGGGTGACGCTGACCAGGCCCGCGCCGTTGCTGGTGGCGGCGATGGCGTCGCCGGTGGTCCAGGAGGTCCCGGAACCGGTGACCGTCACGCCGGCGCCGTTGGCGGCGTTGTTGATGGTGGCGATCACCGCCTGGCCGGTGCGGTTGCTCGAAATGCCCGCGTCGCCGTTGTTGGTGACGCTCACGGCGCCGGCCGTGCCCGTGGAGGTGGCCACGATGCCGTTGGTGGCCGTACCGGCGATGTCGCCGTTTGCGCCGGTAGCCGCGATGACGCCGCCCGTGCCGGTGGAGGTGGCGGTGATGCCGTTGCCGCCGGTGACGTTGACCGCGCCGTTGGCCGTGGCCTGGACCAGGCCGTTGACGGCCGTGGCGGTGATGCCGTCGCCGCCGCCCGCCGTCAGGGTCCCGGTGGTGGAAACCGTCACGAAGCCGGTGCCCACCGCCGAGGCGGTGATGCCGGTCGTCAGGCCGCTGACCGCGCCCGTCGGGTTGACGATGACGAAGCCGTTGCCGCCGGTGGTCGCCGCGTCGATGCCGACGCCGCCCTGGCCGTTGATCGCGCCGGTGTTGTTGACCGTCACCGAGCCGCCGCCGGTGCTGTGGGCGAAGACGCCCGTCGCCCCGCCGAACACCTGGCCGCCCGAGACGCTGAGCGCCCCGGTTCCGGTGTTGGTGATGTCGATGCCGTCAAAGCCGTTGGAGGTGACCGAGCCGGTCCCGTTGACGGTGATCGAGCCGCTGGTGGCCGAGCCCACGATGCCCGCGCCGTTGAAGGCGTTGAGCGCGCCGTTGTTGGTGATCGTCGTGGCGCCGCTGGTGGCGGCGGTGGTGATGCCGTTGGCCGCGCCATTGAAGCCCGTGGCCGTGGTCGCGCCGTTGGTGGTCACCGTCACCGCCCCCGTGCCGACGGTGCTGGCCGCGATGCCGCCGTTGCCGGTGACGGCGTTGGTGGTCACCGAGACATTGCCGGCGCTGGCGCCGTTGGTGATGGTCGCGTCGACCCCGTCCGTCCCGACCGCGTGGGCGCCGCCCACCGCGCCCGCCAGGTTGACGGTCACGTCGCCCGTGCCGGAGCTGGTGGCGCTCACCCCGGCGCCGCCCAGGGTCGCGTCGGTGAGAATGTCCGTGCCCGCCGTGCTGGTGACCACCGCATTGCCCGCGCCCGTAGCGTCGACCAGGATGCCGGGGTTGCCTCCGTTTCCGCCATCGACGGTCGCGCCCGAGGTGACATTGACCGTGCCGGCGCCTGAACCGTTCTCGGTCAGCATGATGCCGCCGTCCGTGCCCGTCACATTGGCGTTGGCGTTGTAGGTATAGCCCGCCGCGCTGTTGTCGGTGACGACCACCGCCCAGTCGCCGCTCACCGCCGCGTTCTGGTTGAAGACCCCGCCGCCGGTGGAGGTGATGTTGATGGCTTCGCTGGTCGTGGAATGGACGTCTGCCCCCAGAGTGCCGTTGACCCCGCCCGCCCCACCGATGGCGCTGATGCCCACGGCGTTCGAATTGATCGTGCCCCCGGTTGCGTTGATCTGGACCGTGGCCCCGCTCAGGTCCAGGCCGGTCCCGCCGCTGGCAACGGTCCCACCCGACTGGCTATAGGTCGCTGTGCCCGCGCCGGCGGTAACCTCCACCGCGGCCGACGGGCTGCTCATCGTGACGTCGCCGGCGAGGTTCACCGTCGCGTTGCCTGTGCCGGTGGATACCGCGGTGATGTTGCCTTCGGTAATGACGGCGGCGCTGTTGACCGTGACGTTGCCGTTGTTGGACACCCCGTTGATGGCTCGGAAGCTGACATCGGTGGTCAGCGTGCCGGCCGCCGCGGTGGTGATGGTGACGTTGCCCGCACCGGTCGCCGTGGCGCCGATGGCGGCCGCCGCCGTGCCGACCACGGTCGCGCCGCCGGTGTTGATGGTGATGTCGCCATCGACGGAGCCGGCGGTGACGCCGCGGCCGGCCTGGCCGGTGATCGTGCCGTTGGAGGCGAAGACCTGGACTGTCCCGGTTCCGGCGCTCGACGCCGCGATGCCGCTGGTCGATCCGGTTATGGTCAGGGGCGCGTCGCCGCCGTCGATGTCGGTGAGGTTGATCAGGACGTTGCTGTCGGGGCTGGTCACCTGGATACCCGAGCCGGCCGCGTTGATGATCGCGATGTCGCCGCTGTCAGGCACCTGCTCGGCCTGGAAGAGGGTGACGGTGTCGCCGGCCGAGCCCGTCAGGGTCACCCCGCCGCCGGTCACATTCACGGCGTCCAGCAGATCCACCTCCAAGGCGCCGTCACTCGTATAGGTGATGCCGGTGGGATAGGCGCCGGGCGTGCAGACGACCACGTCGGCGCCGCCCCCGTTGGTGGTGGGATCGGTGACGCATTCATTGGCCGCCCAGGCCGCGGCGGGCGTGATGGCGGTGATCGCCAGGCCCCCGAAGCCGGCCATCAAGGCGCTGGCGACAAGAGAGGAGGAGGCGAACAGGGACAGACGCAGACGAGCGGACGCGCGCTTGGAAGCCGACATGTTTTGAAACCCTCACCGAGTAGTTGTTGAGTGCGCAAAAACCCGCACTCTCCGAACAGCACTATCCGATTGGTAGCTTCAGTTACTATTCGTGTCCACGGCGAATTTCAGAAGCTTAAGTGTCAAAGCTTGAGTAAAACGAGCTTAAACAAACTAAGCTGGCATTTGGTTCCATGTCGCGCGAAATTTTTTCCTCATGAACGCTGAAAGATTTTGGCGTGCATCATGCCGAAACCACCTGGATAGGCGCCACTACTGGGGGCGCTAGCCCCCACGCTTCATGGTTTCTCTGGCGATCACCAACTGTTGCACCTGGCTGGTGCCCTCGTAGATGCGGAAGATGCGCACGTCCCGATAGAGCCGCTCGATGCCGTGGTCGGCCACATAGCCGGCGCCGCCGAAGATCTGCACGGCCTTGTCGGCCACGCGCCCCACCATCTCGGAGGCAAAATACTTGGCCGCCGCCGCTTCCAGCACGATGTTCTCGCCGCGATCACGTTTTCGCGCGCCCTCCAGCACCAGGGCCCGGGCCGCCAGGGCTTCGGTCTTGCAGTCGGCGATCATGCCCTGGATCAGCTGGAAGCTGGCGATGGGCTGGCCGAACTGCTTGCGCTCGCCCGCATAGGCCACGCAGTCGGCGATCAGCCGTTCGGCCACGCCCACGCACAGGGCGGCGATATGGAAGCGCCCCTTGTCCAGCACCCGCATGGCCACCTTGAAGCCCTCGCCCTCGGCGCCCAGGCGGTTTTCCACCGGCACGCGGACGTTGTCGAAGATCACGTCGTGGATCTGGGCTCCATGCTGGCCCATCTTCTTCTCCGGCTTGCCGACCGAAAGGCCGGGGCTGTCGCCGGGCACCAGGAAGGCCGACACCCCCGCCCCGCCCTTGGCGTCGGGATTGGTGCGCGCCATCACCGTGAACAGCCCCGCCTTGGCGGCATTGGTGATGAAACGCTTGGAGCCGTTCAGCACATAGGCATCCCCGTCCAGCACCGCGCGCGTCTGCACATTGGCCGAGTCCGACCCGGCTTCAGGCTCGGTCAGCGCGAAGGACGTCACCGTCTGGCCCGAGGCGATGCCCGGCAGCCATCTGGCCTTCTGTTCGTCGTTGCCGAACATCACCAGCCCCTGGCTGCCGATGCCGACATTCGTCCCGAACTCCGAGCGGAAGGCCGGGCTGGTGCGCCCCATCTCGAAGATCACCAGGCATTCGTCCTCCATGGAGAGGTCGAGCCCGCCGTATTCCTCGGGGATCGACAGCCCGAACAGCCCCAGGTCGCGCATCTCGCCGATCGCCGAGGCCGGCACCTCGTTGGCCTCCGCCACCTGGGCCTCGATGGGCCGCAGCCGCTCGGCAACGAAGCGGCGCACGGTGTCGATCAACTGGTCGCGGGTCTCGGCGTCGAGGGCCATGGGGCGGTCCTTGGGGTCAGGGGTCTGACGCCGTGTTCGCGGATCGCACGCACCTCGTCAACGGGGACAAGCACCTCCCCCGCCGCGCCCTACTGCGCCAGCAGGCTCTTGCGGCGCCCATACGCCAGGTAGAGCACCACCCCGGCCAGGTTCCAGATCACGAAGGCGATCTGAGTGAAGGTCGACAGGCTGGCGAACAGCAGGATGCAGCCGACGATCCCCGCCGGCCCGATCAGCCACCACACCGGCGCACGAAATACCCGCGGCCGGTTGGGCTCGCGCACCCGCAAGATCATCATCGCCAGGCAGACGGCGATGAAGGCCGCCAGCGTCCCGGCGTTGGCCAGGGCCGCCAGGTCACCCAGGGTCGCGAACCCCGACATCACGGCGACGATCACCCCGGTGATCACCGTCATCAGGACCGGGCCGCCGGTCCGCGCGCTGACCTTGGACAGGGCCTTGGGCAGCAGACGGTCGCGCGCCATCACGAAGAAGATGCGGCTCTGGCCATAGAGGAAGGCCAGGATCACCGTCGGCAGGGCCACCACCGCCGCGCCGGCCACCAGGGCCGCGACCGTCGGGTTGCCGAGTTTGTTCATCACATAGACCAACGGCGCCGAATCCTTGGCGAACTCCGCCACCGGAACTGCGCCGACCGCCGCGGCCGCCACCACCATGTAGATGATGGTGCAGGCGACCATCGAGCCCACGATGCCGATCTTCAGGTCGCGAGCCGGGTTCTTGGCCTCCTCCGCCGCCGTCGAGATGGTGTCGAAGCCATAGAAGGCGAAGAAGATGATCGCCGCGGCCGGCGCCACCCCCAGCTTCATCAGCGCGCCGGTCGTCGGGTCCTTGCTCACCTCATAGAGGCCGTGGGTCATGAAGGGCTTGAAGTGGGCGGCGTCGAAGTGTGGCAGGGCGATGACCACGAACACCACCAGGGCCACGATCTTCACCGCCACCAGGATCACGTTGACCGTGGCGCTTTCACGCGTGCCTAGAACCAGCAGGCCCGTGACAATGAGGCTGATCACAACCGCCGGCAGATTGATGATGCCGTGCACCGCGCCCGCCGCCGGGATGAAGGAGGTCAGCCACGCGCTGGGTACGCCCAGGGAATGGAGGAAGGGCGCAATGGGAAGCTGTGGCGCAGCCAGCAGGGCGTCGGGCACGCCCATCGGCCGCAGGAACTCCGCCGCATGCCCCGACCAGCCCACCGCCACGGCGCTGCACACCACCGTGTATTCGAGGATCAGGCTCCAGCCGACGACCCAGGCCGCCCCCTCCCCCATCACCGCATAGCTATAGGTATAGGCGCTGCCCGAGACCGGGATCATCGTCGCCATCTCGGCATAGGCCAGCGCCGCGCAGACGCAGACCGCGCCGGCCAGCAGGAAGGACAGCATCACCGCCGGCCCCGCCATCCCCGCCGCCACGCCGACCAGCGTGTAGATGCCGGTGCCGACGATCGCGCCCACCCCCAACGCCATCAGGTGCGGCCAGCTCAATGTGGGCTTCAGCTTCTCGTGCGCCTCAAGCGCCTGCATCACGTCGATCGACTTGCGGCGCGTCAGGAAACTCATTCCACATTCCCCCGGTAATTCAGGGGCGACCATGGCCCGCATCGGCGGGGTTCGCCAAGCCCCCTCGCCGGAGCTATTAGAATCGCGGAATGCACCTGGCCCTCTTCAGCCCCGCCATCCCCCAGAACGTCGGTTCCTGCATCCGCCTGTCGGCCTGTTTCGGCGTCGGCCTGCATGTGATCGAGCCGGTGACCTTCACCTTCGACGACACCGCCATGAAGCGCGCCGCCCTGGACTACGGGCCCTTGACCCACATGACCCGCCACGCCGACTGGGAGACCTTCCAGCGCGACCGCCCCAAAGGCCGCCTCGTGCTCTTCACCACCAAGGGCGCGACGCCGTTGAGCGCCTTCGCCTTCCAGCCCGACGACGTCCTGCTGTTCGGCAACGAAAACACCGGCGCGCCGGACCACGTCCACGCCGCCGCCCAGGCGCGCGTGGTCATCCCGCTGCGGCCCGAGGCCCGCTCGCTGAACCTGTCGATCAGCTCCGGCATCGGCCTCTTCGAAGCCCTGCGCCAGACCGGCGGCCTGACCGCCTAGTGTCCCGAGGACACTAGGTAACTATAAGTTTCTAGTGTGCTTTTTGGCTTTGAAGTTCGCTGCCGCGCTTGACCCAAGAATGAGGCGAACTTCAAAACCAGCACACTAGTCGTCGCGGTCGTGATGCTTCTTCTTGTGCTTGTGCTTGCCGCCCGTGGCTACGTGAACCACCGCCCCGCCGGCCTTGACCGTGGTGCCGACCACCGCGCCCGTGACCCCCACCGCCGCACCCGCGACGGCCGCGGCCATACAGCCCTGCAATCCAACCGATAGCGCCAGACCCACGCCGATCAGCAGCAATCTGGAAGCACGCATACGCATCTGGAACTGAGTCATGGCGCCACCCTAGACCCCACCCCTCACCAACACATGACCGTAAAGTGTCGCGCCCCCCCGGCCCCGCTTGCGGCCAAGCTCGCCCTGCGCCAGCTTGCATTCAAGTCGCCCAGGAAGTCGCCCCCATGTTCAAGTCCCTCGCCCTCGTCCTGATGCTCTCCGCCGCGCCGGTGATGCTGGGGGTGGCCGCCGCCCACGCCAAACCCCACGCCGTCGCCGCCCGCTCGCCCCAGGCGGCCCTGGATGGGATCGTAAAGGCCTATGACGCCTGGGTGCTCAGCGAGGACCCCTTCTCCGCCGAGGGCGAAGGCGACCGCTCGGCGCGCTCGAAAATGCCCGACGTCACCCTCGCCGCCGACCACCGTCGCGAGGCCCGGCTGAAGGTGTTCAAGACGGAACTTACGCGCATCGATCCCAAGGCCCTGACCGCCGAGGGCCGGCTGAACCGGTCCTTCCTGCTGCGGGTGCTGGACGTCGATCTGCAGAGCTATGCCTTCGACGAGGGCCGCATGCCCTTCAACAGCGACGGCGGCTTCAACGCCACCATGGGCTACGTGGCCAGCGGGACCCAGATCGACACCAAGGCCGACGGCGAGGCCTGGATCACGCGGCTTCAGGCCATCCCGAAATACTACGCCGACAACATCGACAACGCCCGGCGCGGGATCACCACCGGCTTCACCCAACCCAAGATCACCGTCGAACAGGTGATCGCCCAGGCCAGGCGCCAGGCCGACGCCCCGCTCGAGTCCGACGTGCTGATGGGCCCCTTCGCGTCCATGCCCGCGACGATCTCCGCCGCGGACCAGGTCGCCCTGAAGGCCCGCGCCCTGGAGGTCATCCGCGCCAAGGTCCGCCCGGCCCAGCGGGGGTTCGTCACCTTCCTGGAAACCGAATACCTGCCCAAGGCCCGGCCCCAGCTGGGCGCCTCCACCCTGCCCAACGGGCGCGCCTACTACAGCTGGCTGGTGCGCCGCTACACCACCACCGACATCACCCCGGACGAGGTCCATGCGCTGGGCCTGAAGGAGGTCGCGCGCATCCGCGCCGAGATGGACGCCACCATCGCCGAGACCGGCTTCAAAGGGACCTTCCCCGAGTTCCTGGCCTATCTGCGCACCGACCCGAAGTTCTACGCCAAGTCGCGTCAGGAGCTGCTGGAGAAGGCCTCGGAGATCGCCAAGCGGATCGACGACAAGCTGCCCCACTATTTCGCCACCCTGCCGCGCCTGACCTACGGCGTGCGCCCCGTGCCCGCCGACATCGAGGACGGCTATACCACCGGCCGCTACTTCGGCGGCAGCCCGGCGCTGGGCATCGCCGGCGGCTACATGGTCAACACCAGCCATCTGGACCAGCGCGCCCTCTATGAGCTGCCCTCGCTGACCCTCCATGAGGCCGTCCCCGGCCACCACCTGCAGATCGCGCTGGGCCAGGAGCTGGTCGGCGTGCCGGCCTTCCGCCGCAACGCCAACATGACCGCCTTCACCGAGGGCTGGGGCCTCTATTCCGAGAAGCTGGGCGTGGAGATGGGCATCTACCGCGACCCCTATGAGCGGTTCGGACGGCTCAGCTACGAGATGTGGCGCGCCTGCCGCCTGGTCGCCGACACCGGCATCCACTGGCTGGGCTGGAGCCTGGAGGAGGCGCGCGCCTGCTTCACCGACAACACCGCGCTCAGCCCCAAGAACATCGAGGTCGAGCTGGCCCGCTACATCTCCTGGCCGGGCCAGGCCGACGCCTACAAGATCGGCGAGATCAAGCTCTGGTCCCTGCGCCACAAGGCCGAGGCCGCGCTGGGTCCGAAGTTCGACATCCGCCGCTTCCACGACGCGGTGCTGCTGGCCGGCCCCCTGCCGCTGGACCTGCTGGAAGAACGCATCGACGCCTGGATCGCGACGGAGAAGGCGCGGAAGTAGATGCAGCCGTCCTCCCCAGGGTCGCCCAAGCGACCCGGCGGGGGAGGTCCGCCGAAGGCGGGGAGGGGCTTACCGAGTCAAAGGGTGGGCGTGTTCTGGCGCCTGGGCCAATGCCGTCACCAACGTCGGCGCCAGAACGCGAATAGTCGTCGGAGTCGGTAAGCCCCTCCGGCGCTTCGCGCCACCACCCCTGCCGGCTCGCTGCAGGCTCGCCTGGGGAGGATGCCTTTTAGACCCCCGCCCCTTCCCACTCGCCGTAGCCGACCTGCGGCACGGCGCGGCCGGTCATGCGGCCATAGAGCTTGGCGACGCAGCGGCTGCCGGTGGTCACGAAGGCGAAGGGCAGCAGGCCGTGGATCAGGCAGGCGAACCCGGCCGCGATCATCGGCAGGCCGAAACTGGCCGCATGCGCGAAATGCTCGCCATAGGTCTCATCGACCGAACGCGGATGGCGGGTAAAGACGTCAAGCATGGCGGTCCTCCTGTCACCCCCATGATGCCTGCTCTTCCGGGAATAACAGCATCGACTTCAGCGATAATTCGCTTCCATGTAGGACCATATTCTCCCACTATCCACATATGGAGAAAATTGTTCTCGACTCCATCGACCGCCGCCTGCTCGCCTGCCTCCAGGACGACGCCACCCTTTCGATCGCGGAAATAGCCCTCCAAATCAACCTGTCCCAAACCCCCTGCTGGAAGCGCATCAAGCGTCTGGAAGCCGCCGGCGTCATCCTCAAGCGCGTGGCCCTGGTCGATCGCGAGGCCCTGGGACTGGGCCTGATCGTCATCGTCTCGATCCGCACCAACCGCCACGACGAGGAATGGCTGGAGGCCTTCGCCAAGGGCGCCGGCGCCCTGCCCGAAGTGCTGGAGTTCTACCGGCTGAGCGGCGAGACCGATTATCTGCTCAAGGTCATCGTCAAGGATATCGCCGCCTACGACCGCTTCTACCGCCGCCTGATCGCCACCGCGCCCCTGGCCGACGTGAGTTCGTCCTTCGCCATGGAGCAGATCAAGTTCACGACGGCGCTGCCGGTGCACGCCCTCTGATCTCCATCGAGCGCACCAGCCCGCCCTCGAAGGTGTAGACGTGCTCGATCAGCCCGTCGGAGATCAGGGCGCCGGCGGTGTCGCGCACCACTTGGCGGACCTCGACCACCGTCCGCCCAGCCGGCTCCGCGGAGAATCTCATCGGCGTGACCTGGCTGTCGATCACCGCGAACTGGCGCGTCCAGTAGGCGCGCACGGCGTCCCAGCCGAACTCGCGCCCGCCCTCCAGGCCATTGGGCCAGTCGACGTCCGGATGCAGGCCGGCGATGGCGGCCTCGATGTCGCGCCGGTTGAAGGCCTCGTAGAGGGCCCGCAGGCGAGCCTCGGTCCCGGCGCCGTCCATCAGTCCATCAGTCCATCAGCTTGCGGGTCAGGTAGGTCCACTCCAGCGCGACGCGCTTGGCGGTCTCGTTCAAGTTGGCGGCGGCGGCGTGCCCGCCCTCCATGTTCTCATAGTAGTAGAAGGGGTAGCCCAGTTCCTTGAGCTTCGCCGCCGCCTTGCGGGCGTGGGCGGGGTGGACCCGGTCATCCTTGGTGGAGGTCTCGATATAGACCTCCGGATAGGGCTGGCCGGCGCGCAGGTTCTGGTAGGGGCTGTACTTCTCGATATAGGCCCGCTCGGCCGGAATGGCCGGGTCGCCGTATTCGCCGACCCACGAGGCGCCGGCGCCGATGTGGGTGTAGTTGATCATGTCGAACAGCGGCACCTGGATGACGATGGCATTGTACAGCTCCGGATGCTGGGTCAGTTGGACGCCCATCAGCAGGCCGCCGTTGGAACCGCCCATGATGCCGAGGCGCCGGGGGCTGGTGATCTTGCGCGCAATGAGGTCGCGCGAGACGGCGGTGAAGTCGTCATAGACCCTCTGGCGGTTGGCCTTCACGCCCTGCTCGTGCCAGCTCGGCCCGAACTCGCCGCCGCCGCGGATATTGGCGACCACATAGACGCCGCCACGCTCGAGCCAGAGTTTGCCCACCGTGCCGGAATAGCCGGGCGTCTGCGACACCTGGAAGCCGCCGTAGGCATAGAGCAGGGTCGGTGCGGTCCCGTCGTACTTCAGGGTCTTCGGGCGCACGACGAAGTAGGGGATCTTGGTCCCGTCGGTGCTGGTGGCCTCGAACTGTTCGACCACGTCATTGGAGGCGTCGAACCGGGCCGGCGAGGCCTTCAGCGCGCTCACCTTGCCGCTGGCCGCATCGCCGAGCCACAGGGTGGTGGGGGCGAGATAGCCGGTCACGGAGACCATGAAGCGCTCGTCGCGGTCCGAGCCGGAGACCACGCCCACCGTGGAGTTGTCCGGCAGGGCCAGTTTGCGCGACGTCCAGCCCTTGGGGCCGAACTCATAGACCCAGGTCGCGCTGACCACATTGTCGGACAGGTCGATCAACATCCGCTCGTGGGTGTTGGACACCCCCTGGATCGCCTGGCGCGCCGTGGGGCGCAGGATCAGGGTGGCCTTGGCGGCGGTGGGGCTGGCCTTCAGCGCGGCCAGGTCGAAGGCGGCCATGTCACCCGTCTTCAGGTTCTGGGCGGGCCAGTCCTCGTCGAGGGTGAAGACCAGTTGGCCCTTGATCAGGCCCTGCATCGAGGCCTTTGGAGGGAAGGGCAGCTTCACGGGCGCGCCGCCGGTGGTCGACAGCAGCCAGCTTTCGGACTCGAAGAAGCTGGTGGCGCGGTAGCCGATCAGCGCCTGGGCCTTGCCGTTCACGTCGCGCAGCACATAGGCGCCGGCCGAGACGTCGTCGGGCGTGCCGCGGAAGATCTCCTTGGCCGACGACAGGGGCGCGCCCCGCTTCCAGATCTTGGACACATAGGGATAGCTGGACTTGGTCAGGGTCGAGACCCCGCCCTCGCTGCCCCAGTCGCGGGTGATGATGACAGTGTCCTTGTCGAGCCAGCCGAGCGTCTGCTTGCCGTCCGGCGCGCTGAAGCCGCCCTCGACGAAGCTCTTGGTGCGGGTGTCGAACTCGCGCACCACCACGGCGTCCTTGCCGCCGTCCGACAGGTTGATCAGGCACAGGTGATCGTCGGGCGCCAGGCAGCCGCTGCCCTTCCACACCCAGTTCTTTCCCTCGGCCTTGGATAGCGCGTCCAGGTCCAGGATGGTGTCCCAGACCGGCGTGTCGGTGCGGTAGCTGTCCAGGGTCGTGGAGCGCCACAGGCCGTGCACATGGTCGGCGTCCTGCCAGATGTTGCGCAGGGTCCCGTCGCCGGAGAAGGCCGCCATCGGGATGCGGTCCTTGGCGGTGACGATGGCCAGCGCCTTGCCGTAGAGGTCGTTGTAGCGGCCGTCGCCCTGCAGGATCGGGAGCGTGCGGTCGTTCTCCGCCTTGGCGAAGGCCAGCGCGCGGGTCCCCTCGATCTCCTCCATATAGGCGTAGGGATCATCGGAGCTGACGGCCGGAGCGGCGGCGGGGGTCGGCTGGGCGTTTGCGGTCATCACGAGGGCGGCTGTCACTGTGGCGGCGATCGCGGAGGCGACCCAGATCCCTTTCGGGGCGAGCTTGCGCATATGGCGATCAATCCATCAGTTTTTGAGTGAGGTAGACGTAGTGCATGCCCCAGCGCTGGGCGTTGGCCTGAGGGTCGGCCCCGTTGGCGTGGCCGCCGTCGGTGTTTTCATAGAAGAGGTAGGGCACGTTCAAGCCCTTGAGCTTGGCCGCCAGCTTGCGGGCGTGGCCGGGGTGGACGCGGTCGTCCTTGGTCGAGGTGGTGATATAGGCCTCGGGGTATTTCACGCCGGCCCGCACGTTCTGATAGGGGCTGTATTTGGCGATGTAGGCGGCTTCCTCGGGCTTTTGCGGGTCGCCGTATTCGCCGATCCAGGAGGCGCCGGCCGGCAGCTTGTCGTAGCGCAGCATGTCGATCAGCGGGCTTTCGACCACGACGGCGTTCCACAGGTCCGGCCGCTCGGTCAGCGACACGCCCATCAGCAGGCCGCCGTTGGAACGGCCGTAGATGCCCAGACGCCTGGGCGAGGTGACCTTGCGGGCGATCAGGTCCTCGGCCACGGCGAAGAAGTCGTCGTAGGCGCGCTGGCGGTTTTGCTTCAGCGCGGCCTCATGCCAGGCCGGGCCGAACTCACCGCCGCCCCGAATGTTGGCCACGACATATGTGCCGCCGCGCTCCATCCACAGCTTGCCGATCAGCGGGTCATAGACGGGCAGCTTCGACAGCTGGAAGCCGCCGTAGGCGTGCAGCAGGGTGGGGTTGGAGCCGTCCAGCTTCTGGCCCTTCGGATGGACGATGAAGTAGGGGATCCTGGTCCCGTCCTTGGACGTCGCCTCAAACTGTTCGACCACCATGTTGGCGGCGTCGAACTTGGCCGGCAGGGTCTTCACCGTCTCGGATGCGCCGGTGGCGGTGTCGGCCAGCTTCAGCTGGGTCGGGGTGACGAAACCTTCCGCCGAATAGAAGATGCGGTCGTCCAGGTCGCTGGACGAGACCAGGTTGACCTCGGCGTTGTCGATCACCGGCAGGTTGGTCTGCTTCCAGCCCCACTGGCCCTTGTCCTCGAAGGTGATCACCCGGCCGCGGACGTTGTCGTAGATGGCGGCGGTGACCCGGTTGGCGGTCACCGTGACCTGGTCGATGGACTGGCGCGCGGTGGGCGCGAAGATCAGCTTGGTGTTCTTGGAGATGACCACCGAACCGCCGGGACCGACCGGAGCCAGTTCCTCCGGCGACACCGAGACCAGCGAGCCGGCCTTCAGGCCATAGACGGGCCAGTCCTCGTCGATGGTGATGATCAGCGAGCCGTGCAGCAGGCCCCGGACATTGCCCTTCTGGGGCATGTCGAGCTTCACCGGACCCTTGGGCGTCAGCATCCAGCGTTCGGAATGGAAGAAGTCGAGGCCCCGGTCGAACAGCACCACCTTGGCGCCGTCGCCGTCGCGCAGCACCTGGGGCGAAACGCTGACGTCCTCGGCCTTGCCCCGGAAGACCTCGGTGGCGTCGGCCAGGGCCTGGCCGCGCTTCATCGACTTGATCACGAAGCCGTAGCCGGACCGGGTCAGGGTGCCCGGACCCCAGTCGCGCTGGACCAGCAGGGTGTCGTTGTCGAGCCAGGCGACGTTCTGCTTGCTCTCGGGCAGCCGGAAGCCGCCGTCCACGAAGCTCTTGGTCGTCAGGTCGAATTCACGCTCCTCGACCGCGTCCTTGCCGCCGTTGGACAGCTGGACCATGCAGCGGTCATAGGCCGGCGCGCGGCAGTTGGCGCCCTTGAAGATCCAGTTGGCGTGCTCGCTCGCGGCCAGGGCGTCGAGGTCGAGTACCGTCTCCCATTGCGGGTTGGCGGTGCGGTAGCTGTCGACCGTGGTGCGCCGCCAGACGCCGCGCACGTGGCTGCCGTCCTGCCAGAAGTTGTAGACGCTATCGCCGATGAAGTTGGGCTGGGCGATGCGGTCGGTGGCCGACAGGATGGCGAAGGCCTGATCGTGCAAACCCTTGTAGCGGGGGTCGCCCTGCAGGCGCGGAACGGTGACCGCGTTCTCGGCATGGACCCAGTCCATCGACGCCTGGCCGTTGACGTCTTCGAGCCACTGGTTGGGATCGGGAGTGTCCGCCTGGGCACAGAAGGCAAGGGCGGCGGAGGCGGCGGCGACGGCCGCGAGAAGCATGGAGCGCATGGGCCGGGACCATAGGAACGGGCTGGCCCGGGCGGCAAGTTAATCCCATGAAAGATTCGTAATGAG
Organism: Caulobacter sp.; assembly: GCA_028291055.1. Lineage (GTDB taxonomy): Bacteria > Pseudomonadota > Alphaproteobacteria > Caulobacterales > Caulobacteraceae > Caulobacter. Next base: position 15,221 of record JAQGIP010000084.1, on the reverse strand, counting down.
CATGGGTCGCCCCCGCGATCAGCGGCGCAGGGCCGAACCGATCTCATCCGCCATCAGGCCGTAGTCGCCATTGTGCGCGGCCTTTGACGCCGCCAGCCAGCGGCCCGGATCGAAGCGGGTCAGGTCGATGGGATGACCGGCCTGGTCGGCCAGCTGCGACAGGTACTGGAGTTGGGCGCGGCCGTTCCCCTCGCGGAACGGATGGACGTAGTTGGTGTCGCCGATGACCTCACCGGCCGCCGCCGCGAAGGCATCGGCCTCCAGATCCTTGAGGAAGTTGGCCGCAGTCAGCCGGCGATGAACGTCGGCCATACCGGTCTCGATATAGTGCCGGAACTGAAACTGGTGGCCCTGCTTGGCGATCTCGACGGTGCGGATTTCGCCCGCCCAGTCGTAGATGTCCTGAAACAGATGGCGGTGGATGGCGCGAAGGTGGGCGAGGTCGAAGCGGCCGGTGGGAATACCTTCCGCGATGCGCTGGAGGACCAGTTCGCGTTCGGTGTAGTCGAAGCGGGCCTCATCCTTGAGACCAAGCCGATTGCGCAGAATCCTCGACCCTGGCCAGACGTAAGGATCGTCTTGGCTCACTCAGCCGCCAACGGCGCGGCCTTCGCGAGGATGTAGGCGCGGCGGCGTTCGTGTGACCAGCCTTCCCGCTCGAACATTTCGAACATCGCGACCTGATCGGGGCTCAAGGGATTGCCTTCGACTTCCTGGAGCCGCATGCCCTCCAACCGGCGCTGGCGCGCGGCGGCGATTTCGGCGGCGGTGAGGGTGTCGCTCATGTCCACACCATACCTCAAACCGGCTGCGAAATCACCTTCCGCCCGCCCTGGGGTGCGCCCAGGCTCCGTCTCGACTATATGTCCGCCACCATGAGCCGGACCTTCCTGAAGATGAACGGCCTGGGCAACGACTTCGTCGTGGTCGAGAGCAAGACCGCGCCGTTCGAGCCCACGGCCGCTGAAGTGCGCGCGATCTGTGATCGGGCGGGTGGGATCGGCTGCGACCAGCTGATCGCCATCGACCCGCCGCATGGGCCGGGCTCAACCGCCTATGTGCGGTTCTGGAATTCGGACGGCGAGGAATCCGGCGCCTGCGGCAACGGCACGCGCTGTGTCGGCTGGCTGATGATGCGCTCGGCGGGGCTCACCGAAGTGCTGCTCGACACCAAGGGCGGCCTGTTGGTGGCGACGCCCGCCGGCGAGAACCGCGTGTCGGTGGATATGGGCGAGCCGCGCCTGGACTGGCGCGACATCCCGCTGGCCGAGGAGATGGACACCAAGGGCATCGAGCTGCAGATCGGCCCCATCGACAATCCGCGCCTGCATACGCCCGGCGCGGTCAGCATGGGCAACCCCCATGTGGTCTTCTTCGTCGATGACGCGGCCAACGCGCCCGTCCAGCGCGACGGCAGCCTGATCGAACACCACCCGCTGTTTCCCGAAGGCGTCAACGTCGGCTTTGCCCAGATCGCGGCGCGCGACCACATCATCCTGCGGGTCTGGGAACGCGGCGCGGGGGCGACCAAGGCCTGTGGCACCGGCGCCTGCGCGGCGCTGGTGGCGGCGGCGCGGCGGGGGCTGACGGATCGCAAGGCCACCGTGTCGTTCGCGGGCGGCGACCTGGAAATCGAATGGCGGACAAGCGACGGCCACGTGATCATGACCGGGCCGGTGGCGCTGGAGTATACGGGCAAGCTGCCGTGAGCGAGCTGGAAGCCCTGGTCCTGCCGGCGCCGATCGGCGGCCCGCGAGAGGTGGATGTGGTCACCTTCGGCTGCCGGCTGAACGCCTACGAGTCCGAGCAGATCCGGGCCCGTGCGGCGCAGGACGGCATCCATGACGCCATCGTCTTCAACACCTGCGCGGTGACGGGCGAGGCTGTGCGCCAGGCCCGTCAGGCGATCCGCAAAGCGCGGCGCGAGCGGCCGGGCGCGCGCCTGATCGTCACCGGCTGCGCGGCTCAGATCGATCCCGCCGCCTTTGCCGCCATGCCGGAAGTGGACCTGGTGGTCGGCAATGCCGAAAAGTCCTCGCCTGGAGCGCTGGCCGAGACGGGCGCGCGGGTGCGGGTCAACGACATCATGTCGATCCGCGAGACGGCCAACCATCTGGTGGACGGGCTGCGCGACCGGGCGCGGGCCTATGTCGAGGTCCAGAACGGCTGCGACCACCGCTGCACCTTCTGCATCATCCCCTATGGCCGGGGAAACAGCCGCTCCGCCGCCGCCGGCGAGGTGGTCGAGCGGGTGCGGCGGCTGTCCGCCGAGGGCTATGCCGAGGTGGTGCTGACCGGCGTCGACCTGACCAGTTGGGGGGCAGACCTGCCCGGCCAACCGACCCTGGGCCAGCTGGTGGCGCGCATCCTCAAGCTGGCGCCCGACCTGCCGCGTCTGCGCCTGTCCTCGATCGACGCCGCCGAGATCGATGCCGACCTGATGCGCTGCCTGGCGGACGAGGAGCGGCTGACGCCCTATCTGCACCTCAGCCTGCAGGCCGGCGACGACCTGATCCTCAAGCGCATGAAGCGCCGCCACAGCCGCGCCGACGCGTTGAAGCTGATCGCCGATGTTCGGGCCGTGCGCCCCGACACCGCCTTCGGCGCCGACCTGATCGCGGGCTTTCCGACCGAGACGGAAGAGCATTTCGAAAACACGATGCGGCTGGTCGAGGAAGCGGGCCTGAGCTTCCTGCACGTCTTCCCCTATAGCCCGCGCCCCGGCACCCCCGCCGCGCGGATGCCCGCCGTGCCGCGTCCCATCGTCAAGGAACGCGCCGCGCGCCTGCGGGCCGCCGGCGAGGCGGCGCTGGGCCGGCATCTACAGGCGCAAGTCGGTCGGACGCTAGGCGGACTGGTCGAACGTGAAGGCCTGGCCCGGGCCGCCGACTTCACCGAGATCGCCTTCATCGGCGAAGCCGTCGCCGGGCGCATCACGCCCATGCGCATTGTCGGCCACGATGGCCGCCGGGCGTTGGGCGAACTGGTCTAGGGCTGCGCGCCCCGGCCCTTGAAGCCGGGCATCGACAGGTTGAAGCGCAGCGCAGCGCCCCGCACCGCCAGCCCGACCACGAACCCGATCACCGCCGGCCAGGGCGTGGACAGGTGCAGCGCCTGGACCACCGCGAACGATGCCGCGCCGAGCAGGGCGGCGGTGACATAGATTTCCCGCCGCAGCAGCACCGATGGCTCGCCCGCCAGCACGTCGCGCACGATGCCGCCGAAGGTGGCGGTGATCACCCCCATCACCACGCTGACGGCCGGAGAGACGCCGTAGCTCTCGGCCTTGGCCGCGCCGACGACGGTGTAGGCGGCCATACCCACGGCATCGAGCCAGAGCAGCAGGCGGTAGCCCGCCGGCCGCTCGCCGAACAGCCAGACCATCACCGCCGCCGCCAGGCAGGCCAGCAGGATGCCCGGCTGGTGCACCCAGAAGACCGGCGCGCCGATCAGCAGGTCGCGGATGGTGCCGCCGCCCACGCCGGTGGCGGCGGAGAAGAAGGCGAAGGTGACGATGTCATGGCCCCGCCGCGCGGCCGCCAGGGCGCCGGTGGCCCCGAACACCACCACGGCGGCGTAGTCGAAGACCTGGAAGCTGGTCTGCAGCAGGTCGGACGGGATCGGGACGGGCGCGCTCATGAACCCCCTGCTTAGCGCTTCCGCGTGACGGCGGCCAACCCAGCCGCTATTAGCCCGGCCCATGAGTGATACCCCCAAGAAAGGCTGGTTCTCGCGCCTGGCCGACGGCCTGTCGCGCTCGTCCAAGCAGATGACCGAGCAGGTCACCCAGGCCTTCGTGGTGCGAAAGCCCCTGGACCAGGAGCAGCTGGACCAGCTGGAAGAGATGCTGATCGAGGCCGACCTCGGCCCGCATTCGGCCGCGCGCATCACCCAGGCCTTCTCCGACAAGCGCTTCGGCAAGGAGTCGTCGGAGCAGGAGGTCAAGGAGGCCCTGGCCGAGGCCATCGGCACGGAGCTGGAGGGCCGCCAGGGCACGTTCGATCCGCTAGGCGGCCCGCGCCCCTATGTGGTGCTGTTCATCGGCGTCAACGGCTCGGGCAAGACCACCACGCTCGGCAAGATCGCCAAGGACCTGACCAACAAGGGCGCCAAGGTCCTGATCGCCGCGGGCGACACCTTCCGCGCCGCGGCCGTCGAACAGCTGAAGGTCTGGGCAGACCGGGCCGGAGCCGAGTTCATGTCGCGGCCGGTAGGGTCCGACGCCGCGGGTCTGGCCTATGACGCGGTCGAGAAGGCCAAGGCCGAGGGCTTCGACGTGGTGCTGATCGACACCGCCGGGCGGCTGCAGAACAAGCAGGGGCTGATGGACGAGCTTCTGAAGGTCATGCGGGTGGTCAAGAAGGTCGATCCGGACGCGCCGCACGAGGTGCTGCTGGTGCTGGACGCCACGGTGGGGCGCAACGCGCTGAGCCAGGAGCACATCTTCGGCAACGCCATCGGGGTCACGGGCATTGTCATGACCAAGCTGGACGGCACCGCGCGCGGCGGGGTGCTGGTGCCGGTGGCCCAGGCGTCGGACAGCCCGATCAAGCTGATCGGCGTCGGCGAAGGCATCGAGGACCTGCAACCCTTCGACGCCCGCGCCTTTTCCCGGACCCTCGTCGGTCTCGACGCATGAGGACGAACCTTTGAGCGCCTTGCCTCCCAAATACCGCCGATGGTTCCGGGGCGCGGCCGACTATGGGCCGCTGCTGATCTTCGCCCTGGCCTACTTCCTGAAGGTGCGCCTGGTCGACGGCGCCTATGGGACGGTGGCCGGAGCCACCGACAGAAGCTGGTATTTGATGTTCGGCGGCAATGGCTGGCATCTTGCCATGGGGGGCGCCCAAGCCCGCGATCTGACCGGCGCCACCTGGTGGCTGGTCGGCGCCTCGATGATCGGCATCATCGCGTCGCTGCTGGTCGAGCGCCGCCTTGCGCCCATTCCGCTGATCATGGGCGGGGTCGCGCTGGTGTTCGGTATCCTGACGCTGGTCTTCCACGACCCCATCTTCCTGAAGCTCAAACCTACCATCGTCGACACCTCCTATGCGGTCGGCCTGCTGGTGGCGTGGCTGATCCGGCGCAATCCGCTGAAGGCGCTGATGGGTTCGGGCATCAATCTTTCGGACCACGTCTGGCGCGCGCTGACCCTGCGCTACGCCCTGTTCTTCCTGGCCTCGGGCATCGTCAACATCGTGGTCTGGCAGACGCTGAGCGAGAGCATGTGGGTGATCTACAAGGTCGGCGGCCAGCTGGTGCTGCTGGTGGCCTTCTCGCTGACCCAGGTGCCCTACCTGATGAAGCATATGGAAGAAGACCCGCCCGAGCCGGCGGAGGCCGAAGCGGAAGTTTAGAGGCCGGATGGCCTAGTGGTGACGGCCTCGGCGCACGATCACCGTGGGCTGGCAGCCGCCGCCCCGCGCGCGCACCGCTTCCGCATAGCGGCCGGTGCGGCAGGTGGTCTTGCCGTTTGCGTCGGTGGTGCAGACCTTTTTCGGATCGCTGTGCGGACGGGTAATCACCGTCCCCGCCGGCGTGCGGGTGACCACTACGGGATGCGGCGGGGCGGCCCAGGCTGTAGCGGGAAGGGCCAGCGATGGAAGGCCCAGGGCCAGCAGAGCGGCGAAACCGGTACGCGACATGGGCGATCCTCCAGCGAACGGCCAGCATCCCCCAGCCCACCCGGCTTGCAAAGCGGCTTGACTCATATTCAACCTATCGGTTGAATGATGCCATGCAGACCAGCCTCGACCAGACCCTGATCGCCCTCGCCGATCCGACCCGGCGGGCCATCCTCGCGCGGCTGGCGGCGGGTGAGACGCGGGTGACCGATGTGGCCAGCCCCTTCGCCATGTCGCTGAACGCGGTGTCCAAGCATGTGAGCGTGCTGGAGCGGGCCCGGCTGGTCACCCGCCGCCGCCGGGGCCGCGAGCATCTGCTGAGCCTTAACCCGGCGCCTCTCGACGAGGCCGGACAATGGATCGCCGAACACCGGGCGCTGTGGACCCACCGGCTGGCGCTATTGGAAACCCTGCTCGACGCCCGCGACACTGAAGGAGCCAAGCCATGACCGAAGAGCGCAAGACCGTCAGCGTCACCCACCGCTATCGTCAGCCCCCGGAGACGGTATTCGACGCCTGGCTGGACCCCGCCATCGCCGGGCGGTTCCTGTTCGCCACCCCGACCGGCCACATGGTCCGCGCCGAGATCGACGCCAAGGTGGGCGGCGCCTTCCGCTTCACCGACCGCCGCGACGGCGAGGACATCGATCATGTCGGCCGCTATGAGGCGCTCGAACGCCCCGGCCGGCTGGTGTTCACCTTCGCCGTGCCGAAATACTCCGCCGAGGAGAGCCGGGTGGAGATCCGCATCCGCCCCGACGGCGGCGGCAGCGAGGTCACCCTGGTCCACACCGGCGTGCTGGCCGACTATGCGGAGCGCACGGTGGGCGGCTGGACGATGATCCTGGACACGCTGGGCGAGGTTCTCGGCTGACCGCCCACGGATGGCCTGTCGTCAAACCGTAGCGTAAGGTTGCTAGAGACCTCGTTCCGTGGACGGAGCGACGGTTTCCGTCCGAGTGGGGGCGACCATGGCCAAGACCAAACACGACAAGAAGGCAGTCGGCGCGCTAGAGCGCTCGCCCGGACATCTGCTGCACCGCGCCCTGCAGCTGGCGCTGGACTTCTATGTGGCCGAGGCCGGCGCCGGGGCCGCCACCCAAAGGCAATATGCGGTCCTGGCCGCCGCGTCCGAGCATGAGGGGGCGACCCAGACGGTGCTGGTCAAGGCCACCGGCATCGACCGCTCCACCCTGGCCGACCTGGCCGCGCGGATGATCGCCAAGGGCCTGCTGGAACGCGAACGCTCCTCCATCGACGCCCGCGCCAACGCCGTGCGGCTGACCGACGAAGGCCGCGCCCTGCTCGACGCCCTGCGCCCCAAGGCGGCCGACGCCGACGCGCGGCTGCTGGCCCTGCTGCCCTCGGGCAAGCGCGACGCCTTCATCGCGGCGCTGCGGATCCTGGCGGAAGCGGGCGAGGCCGAGGGCGCGCCGGAGGGGAGGGCGGCCAAGAAGAAGGCCAAGGACAAGGCGGAAAAGCCGCCCAAGGCCGTCAAGGCGCCCAAGCCGGAGAAGGCCGAGAAGGCCGAGAAGGCCGAGAAGGCCGAGAAGAAGAAAAAGAAGAAGGCCGGCAAGGCCAAGGCCGAGCCCGGCGTCGCGGGCTAGCGGCTAGACGCGGATATCCAGGATCGAGCCCGGGCGGCGGTATTTTACCTGGCCGTCGGCGTCCGGCTGGGGCGCCGCGGTCGGCATGCGCTGGGGATAGGCCTGAGCCTGGGTCTGGACCGGCGCCACGGGGGCCGCCGCCTGGGGCGCCGAGGGCCCGGCGCCCGCGCGGCCCATGGCCGCGTCGAAGAAGGCGCGCTGACCGCCGGCCGGCGCCGTTCCCCGGTTGACTGGGGCGCTGGCGGCGTTGGGCCAAAGGGGCGGGCGGACATCGGCCAAGGCGATGGGACTCACGTGACGGGTATGGTTAACGCGTCCTGAACCTCGCGGTTCATGGTCAACACAAGGTTAATGCGCCGCTTTGCGCATCAGGTCACGCGCATCCTGCGGCGTCAGCACCCCGATATGCTTGCCCACGATGATCCCCCGGGCGTTGACCGCGAAGGTTTCCGGCGGGCCGGTGACGCCCAGCTCCAGCCCCGCGCGGCCGTCGGCGTCGTCGAGGTGGGCGGTGAAGCCGTCGCCATAGCGGGCCAGGAAGGCGCGGGTCTTGTCCGGCGTGTCCTTGTAGGCGACGCCGACGATGGGCACGCCCGAGGCCTTCAGTTCGACGAGGGCCGGCGCCTCCTCCACGCAGGGCGGGCACCAGGAGGCATAGACGTTGATCAGCACCGGGCCCTTGGCCACGGCGCGCAGGGGCTGGGGCTTGGCGTCTTCCAGCGACGGCAGCATCAGGTCCGGCAGCGGCTTGCCGACCAGGGCCATGGACTGCACATGCGGATCGCGGCGCAGGGACTTGGTCACGAAGACCACCGCCAGCAGGGCCAGCACGACCAGGGGGGCGAAGGCCAGCCAGCGCTTCATTTCGTCTTGGCGTCCGCTTGGGACTGGAGACGCTCAACCTCGCGGCGCCAATGGCGCACGGAGGCCAGGCTGTGGCCGATCAGCGCCGCCAGGACCAGGCCCGACAGCCCGAAGGCCGGCCAGATGTAGGGGCCGTAGCGGCCAACCTCGAAGGAGATGTGCATGATCAGCCCTCCGCCAGGCGCAGCGACAGCACCTGGGCGCGGCGCCGCCACACCTCGGCGCGGATGCGCACCAGCCACAGGCAGCCGAACAGGGCGGTGTAGCCCAGACCCATCAGGGCCAGCGGGATCAGATAGACAGGCGGCAGGCCGGCGCCCTTGGCCGCCCCGAAGGTCGAGGCGCCCTGGTGCAGGCTGTTCCACCAGTAGACCGAGAAGTGGACGATCGGCAGGTTGATCAGGCCCACCAGCGCCAGGATGGCGGCGGCCCGGCCGGCCTTGACCTCGTCGTCGAGGGCGGCGCGCAGGGCGAGATAGCCGAGGTAGAGCAGCAGCAGCACCAGCTCCGACGTCAGCCGCGCGTCCCACACCCACCAGGTTCCCCAGGTGGGCCGGCCCCACAGCGAGCCGGTGACCAGGGCCAGGGCGGTGAAGGCCGCGCCGAGCGGCGCCACCGCGCGGGCGGCCATGTCGGCCAGGGCGTGGCGGTAGACGAGGCTGAGGAAACCCGCGCCCCCCAGACAGGCATAGGCGAACATGCTGAGCCAGGCGGCGGGCACATGGATGAACATGATCCGCACCGTTTCGTGCTGCTGGTAGTCCGGCGGCGCGGAGAAGCTATAGGCCAGGCCCGCCACGATCAGCACGGCGGCGATCACGCCGAGCGCCGGAGCGGCCCAGCGCGAAAACGCCATGAAGCGATCAGGATTGGCCAGGGCCGCGAACATTGCCGCTGCTTAGGCGGCGAGCGCCCCCAGAGCAAGACGGGTGGGGCAAGGGGGGCGTGGCGTCCCCTGCCCCACGCCCTCGCGTCAGTGCGCGGCGGGGGTGCTTTCCGAAATCTCTTCCAGGGTGCGGCCCACGGCCTTGGCGCCGTAGTCCTGGGCGATGTCGCCCAGCGACAGCATGCCCGCCAGCCCGCCCTGGTCGTTCAGCACGACGAGGCGGCGGATCTGGTGGGAGCCCATCTTGGCGGCGGCATCGGCGACATTGTCATCGTCGCGGCAGGTCTCCACGCCCTCGGTCATCACCTCGGCCACCTTGGTGTCGGGGCCCAAGCCTTCGGCGATCACCCGGATGACGATGTCGCGGTCGGTGATCAGGCCGACCAGCTTGCCGTCGTCGGTAATGGGCAGCGCGCCGCTTTCGATGCGGGCCATGGTCTTGGCCACCTCGGTAATGGTGCTGCTGGGCTTGGCCGTGACCACTTGCGGGGTCATCACATCGCTGACGTTCATGGGACTGTGCTCTTCGGTTGAGGGGGGAGGCAGTCAGCCGAAGCCCTCCCCCACGCAAGGCGGGAGAGGGCTCGGTCGTCGCAAGGCGCGCTGAAAGCTAGCGGTTGCCCAGGATGATGGAGGCGATCAGGCCCGTGGCGACGGCGGCCAGGATGTAGTTGCCGTCCGAGGACTGGCGCCATTCGTAGCCGCGGGGCGGGGCCCGCAGGTGATGCTGGCGATAGTCGACCCGGGAGGCCGAATTCCAGTCGTTGTAGCCCATGCGTTCGCCACGGCGCCACTTGTGGCCGCCGTTGCCGTAGTCATGGCCCCAGCCGCGATGCTGGTCTTGGTGGTTGTCCCCGCGCCCGCGGTTGTCCCCGCGGTGGTCGTTGCCCATGGGCTGAGCCACGGCGGCCGTGCTGGCGGCCATCGTCAGGGCCAGCGCTCCGATCAGGATCTTTTTCATTGGACGTCCTATTGGGGCGACAGACAGCCCCTGGGCAAAGCCGGGCGATCCGGCGTGCTCGCCATGCCAAACGCCCCGAATTGGGAAGCGTTCACCAACTCCTGTAATCATGACGCCGATGCATCGCTCCGGACACCGCCATGTCTGAATTCACCGTCGCCGCCGGGGTCGCCAGGGGGCTGTTCAACTATGCGGTGGCGCGCGGCGCCAACGGCCCCTCCTTGACGCAGCGCTGCGGCCTGACGCCGAAGGAGCTGGAAGACCCGGACCATCGCGTGCCCGCCATGGCCTATGTGACGCTGATGAAGGCGGCCCAGGAGCTGACCGGCGACCCGGCCCTGGCCCTGCATTTCGCCGAGGCCGTGAACATGTCCCAGCTGTCGGTGGTGGGGCTGCTGGTGCAGGCGTCGGAGACGCTGGCGGAAGGCATAAGCCAGGTACAGCGCTATGGGCGGCTGGTCACCGACGTGGGCTATGAGCGCTTCAGCTTCGTGACCCGCGACGACGGGCTGTGGGTGGTGGACAACCGCCACAACCCCAACCTCTTCCCCGAACTGACGGAGATGACCTTCGCCTTCCTGATCTGCGGGTCCCACCCCTACATGGAGGACTTCGTGAAGGAGGTGCATATGAGCCACCCCGCCCCCTCCTATGCCTCGGAATATGCGCGCGCCTTCCGCGCCCCCGTGACGTTCGACCGCGAGTGGAACGCCGCCCGCATCGACCCGGCCGACCTGAATCTGCGCATCGCCGTCCAGCCCCGCTATGTGTTCGGCATCCTCAGCAAGCACGCCGACGACCTGCTCAGGGGCCTTGAGAGCGAGAAGACCACGCGCGGCCGCGTCGAGGCCCTGCTGATGGCGATCCTGCACACCGGCGAGGCCGGCATGGACGCCGTCGCCTCGCGCATGGCGCTCAGCCGCCAGACCCTGTTTCGCCGGCTGAAGGCGGAGGGCGTGACCTTCGAGACGGTGCTGGACGGCCTGCGCCACCAGTTGGCGCGGAGCTATCTGAAGAGCGACCGCCTCTCCATCGACGAGACCGCCTATCTGGTGGGCTTTTCCGACACCACGGCCTTTTCCCGCGCCTTCAAGCGTTGGACCGGCGTGACGCCCCACGCCTTCCGCTCGACCAGGCTTTAGGTCGCCGCGCCTCGCCCTGCTCTTTTTCGCATGGACATCCCGCGCTAGAGGTCGCGCGCATTCCAAGCCAGGGTTTCGCCGATGACCGACGACCGAATTGAAGAGGCCGCGGCCAAGGCCGATTGCGAGCGCCTGCTGGAGGTGGTTCTGCCGCTCGCCGAACAGATGCTGGGGACCCACCGCGAGTTCTTCCCCTATGGCGGGGCCATGAAGCCCGGCGGCGAGATCGTTTCGATCGGGGCCCTGGGCGATGGAGATGAGGCCGCGCCCCCGGACCAGATGATCGGCCAGTTGAAGGCCGCCTTCATTCAGGGGGCCAGGGACGGCGCCTATAGGGCCACGGCGCTGGTCTACGACGTCACCGTCACCGATGTGGACGGCGAAGCCGCCAACGCCATAGCGGCCTCCCTGAACCACCGGGACGGCTATTCGGTGATCGTGCTGATGCCCTATGGATTCGAGGGCAAGGACCTGGTCTGCGGCGACCTGACGGCCCAGGCCGGCGAAAGCGATATCTTCCCGCCGGCCCGCTAAGGATTAGCGCCCGGGCGGCGAAGGCGGCGCCGGGGGAGGCGGCGGCGCGGGGGGCGCCATCGGCGGTTCAGGCGGCATCGGGGGCATGGGCGGCATCGGCGGCATTCCGCCCATGGCCATGCGCATGCCGCCATGTCCGCCGCGCATGCCGTGGTCGCCCACATGCGCGGCCTCGAAGGCCTTGCGCTGGCTCGGGCTCAGGACCCCGTAGAAGCGCTTGATGGCGTCGGCGTGGCGCTGGAAGATAGCTTGGTGTTCGGCCAGGCGCGCCGACATCCAGTCCAGCCGCTCGGGCGTGGTCATCTTCTCCAGCGCTTCGTGATCCATGCGCGCCGGCTGCGCTTCCGGCGGCTTCATGGAGCCCAGGAAGGCCTGCAGGGCCGGCTCCTGATCGGGGCGCAGCTGCAGGATGTCGCGCAGGCGCTGGGCGTGGGCGGCGGGATCCATCATCTCGTGATGACCGCCCCTCATGCCGTCGTGAGCCCTCTCCATGCCCTCACGGCCGCCGTGACGGATGATCATCACCCGGCGCTCGCCGTTGGGGCCGACGGTGACGGTCTGTTCGACGTTGCCGTCGCCCGACATCTCATCATTGTCGGTGGTGACCACCACATGGCGTTCGGTGGTGGTGGCCGGCGCGCGGGGCGCGGTTTGGGCGAAGGCCGCGCCGGCAATCGCCAGGGCAACGGCGCCGCCGGCCAGCAGGCCCAGGCGCAAACGGTTCTTGGACATAAGATTTCCCCTCTTGGTTTGTCCGACGGCCCAGCTTCTTCCCCGCTTGTGGCGCGAAAATGTCATTCCTGACAAACGCTTGATTACGAAAGAGAAATGTTCCGGTTTCAGGTCGCCATCGCTAGTCAGGCCATCGCTGCGCGCCATGCAGAAGGCGCAGGATGAGAAGCGACTGGTCGCCGATCTCATACACGACGAAATAAGGTGTCCCCGCGATGACCATCTCCCGGGTGCCCCTCAGTCGACCCACACGCCCCATTCGCGGATGCTCGCCCAGCCGCGAAGAGCGCGCCCGATATCATCGTAGATGCCGTGAGCCGCCGTCGGACTTTCCCGCGCGACATAGGCGAGGGCGTGCTGCAGATCGGCGTTGGCGTTGAAGTGCCACTCAATCCTCATGCATGCCGCTGCCCTGAGCGATCCGGTCGATCAAGGCGCGCGCGTCAGCCATGACCCGCTCATGCGGAATGCCCGGGCGCGGATCATCAAGGGACTCCTGGACCTTGGCGCGCACCCAGGCATCGTGGTCACGCGCTTCTCGTTGGCGTTGAACGAATTCACGCATGAACTCCCGCACCAATTGAGATGCAGGACGATGGGTGGATTCGGCTTCCGCCATGAAGGCGTCGCGCAGGTCAGCCTCAAGCTTAAGGGTGAAGACGGCTTCCTTGGGCATGACGACCTCGCGTACTAACGTCGACAATATAAAGTAGGTACCGTGGTTCGTACACCTACCCCAGCGCGTTGCGGCACGCCGCCGCCATGGCCAGGGGCGCCAGCGCCACCGCGCCCGCCGCATAGGCCGCGAGCAGCAGGAAGCCGGGCGCCCAGGGCAGGCCGATGGCCATCGCCTGCAACGCGCCCGCCCCGAAGATCACCGGCGGCGCGAATAGGGGCAGCACGATCACCGCCACCAGCAGCCCGCCGCGCTTGCTGCCCAGCGCCAGGGCCGCGCCCAGGCCGCCGGTGAAGGCGAAGGCCAGCCCGCCGATCAGGGCGGCGGCGAAGGCCAGGGGCGCCAGGCTGACCGGCGCGCCCAGCAGGATGGCGGCCAGCGGTGTCGCCACGGCCAGAGGGGCGCCATTGGCGAGGAATTGAGCCAGGGCCTTCGCCGCTCCGACGGCCTCGAGCGGCGCGGGGCCCAGGGCCAGGAGGTCGAGAGCCCCGTCCTCGAAATCGCGCTCGAACAGCCGTTCCAGGGACAGCAGCGACGACAGGGCCAGGGCCAGCCAGGAGACGCCGGGCGCGATGACCGCCAGGCGCGCGGGGTCCGATCCGGCGGCCAGGGGCAGCAGGGTGACGATGGCGGCGTAGAAGGTCAGGGCCAGCAGCGGCCCGCCGCCCCGGCCCCAGGCCAGGGCCAGCTCCCGGCGCAACAGCAGCAGGAAGGCGCTCACGCCCCGATCTCCACGGTGCGCGCGGGAATGGGCAGAGGATCGTGGACAGCGGCCAGGATCAGGCCGCCATCGGCCAGATGGCGCGTCATCAGCTCACCCGCCTGCTCGCGCCGCGCCGCGTCGAGGGGGGCCAGCGGTTCGTCCAGCAGCCACAGCGGGCGCGGGCTGGCGGCCAACCGCGCCAGGGCCAGGCGCCGCCGCTGGCCGGCCGAAAGCCGCCGCACGTCCAGGCCCAGCAAGGGCGTCAGGTCCAGCATCCGCGCGGCCTCGGCGGCCGAGGCTTGCGACCCGCCGGTCCATCGCGCCTGAAAATCCAGTTCCTCGCCGGCGGTCCGCGCCGACTTCAGACCGTCCTGGTGGCCCAGAAGGTGCAGCCCCCTGGCGCGGGCCTCGTCGGCCTCCAGGGCGCCGGCCTTGCCCGCGAAGGCAACCGTTCCCGCCTCGGGAAGCAGCAGCCCCGCGATCGCCCGCAGCAGGCTGGTCTTGCCCGCGCCATTTCGCCCCACCAGGGCCACGGCCTCGCCGGCCTTCACCTCCAGATCGAAGGCGGCGAACAGCAGCCGTTCGCCCCGCCGCACCGACAGGGCCCTTACACTCAAGCTCTCGATCATGCCGCTACGGACCCTGGCGCCTCGACGCGAACCGCAACCCGGCCTATGAAGCGCGCGGCTGCCCCCCTCCGGCGTGATGGGTGCGTCCGCGGCGACGATGCGGAACCTGTGTGTCCACATCGATCAGCGCGGGATCCCGGGAGCGGTTTTCGGGCGGCTGTAGACAGGGAAAGGATCCCCCCAAATGGCGTCGATCGACAGCCTTCATACCCGCCGCGAACTCAAGGTGGGCAAGACCAAATACCACTACTACAGCCTTCGCGCCGCCGAGGAAGCCGGTCTGACCGGCATCCGCAACCTGCCCGCCTCGCTGAAGGTGCTGCTGGAAAACCTGCTGCGCAACGAAGATGGCGAAGGCACCACCGAGGCCGACCTGAAGGCCATGGCCGCCTGGCTGCAGAACAAGGGCCTGGAACAGCACGAGATCGCCTTCCGTCCCGCCCGCGTGCTGATGCAGGACCTGACCGGCGTGCCCGCCGTGGTCGACCTCGCGACGATGCGTGAGGCAGTGGTCGAACTCGGTGGTGACGCGGCGAAGATCAACCCGCTCGCGCCGGCAGAACTTGTCATCGACCACTCGGTGATCGCCGATCTCTTCGGCACCGCGTCCGCTTTCGGCCGAAACGTCGAACTCGAGTACGAGCGCAACTTCGAGCGCTACCAGTTCCTGCGTTGGGGCCAGACGGCATTCGACGAGTTCAAGGTGGTCCCGCCGGGCACCGGCATCGTCCACCAGGTCAATATCGAATACCTGGCCCGCGTCGTCTTCAGCCGCAATGGCTTGGCCTACCCGGACACCCTGGTCGGCACCGATTCGCACACCACGATGGTCAACGGGATCGGGGTCGTCGGCTGGGGTGTGG
>JAQGIP010000071.1 GCA_028291055.1 Caulobacter sp. | reverse complement strand
CGCGACCAGTTCGCCCGGCTGCTGATGGGCCTCAGGGTCTCGCTGTCCATTGGCCTGGTGGCGACCCTGGTGTCGCTGGCGATCGGCGTCGCCTGGGGCGCCGTGGCCGGGTTCCTGGGCGGGGTGGTCGACGAGGTGATGATGCGCATCGTCGACGTGCTCTATTCGCTGCCGTTCATCTTCTTCGTGATCCTGCTGATGGTGACCTTCGGCTCCAACGTCATCCTGATCTTCGTGGCGATCGGGGCGGTGGAGTGGCTGACCATGAGCCGCATCGTGCGCGGCCAGACCATGAGCCTGAAGCAGAAAGAATTCATCGAGGCGGCCAGGGCAGGGGGGCTGTCGCCGCTGGCCATCGTGGCGCGCCACATCGTGCCCAACCTGCTGGGGCCGGTGGTGGTCTATGTGACCCTGACCATTCCCGCGGTGATCCTGGCCGAGAGCTTCCTGAGCTTCCTCGGGTTGGGGGTGCAGCCGCCGATGGCCTCGCTGGGCACTCTGATCGCCACCGGCGCGGCGGACCGCGAACTGGCGCCGTGGCTGCTGATCTTCCCCAGCCTGATCATGGTGGCCACGCTGGTCAGCTTCAACTTCGTCGGCGACGGGCTGAGGGACGCGCTGGATCCGAAGGATCGGTAGGCGCTTCTTCCCTCCCGACTTCGCGGGAGGGAAGGCGCCGCGCGCTACTTCTTGTCGTCCTTGCGGCCGACGCGAACCTCACGCCCGCCATCGACGCTCATCGCATAGCTGCCGACGCCGGCGCGGCGGATGACGGCCTTGGAGCCGGCGTGCGGGGGCGTCTGGAAGCGGCCGGAGACCTGGACCCACTTGGCGCCGCCGTCGATGGTCATCAGCCACATGGCGCCGCCGACCTTCTTCACGTCGGTGATGGTGGTGGTCAGGGTATCGGCTTCGGTGAGCGCGCCGTGGTCGAAGATGTCGACGTTGGGCAGGTCGAGGCCGAACACGGAGCGGCGCGCCTTGGCGGCCTGGTCGCGGTCCATGACCACCACGTCGCCCTTGGCCTTGGCGTCGATGAATTTGGCCACCGCGTCGTCGTAGCAGGCCAGGCGCTGGGTGTTGTCGGCCACGCCGTGGCAGTCGATCACCGCCTGGACCACCGCCGCCATCTTGCCGCCGCCGGGCCCGGCCGCGAAGGCCCCGCCCGCGACGGTCACCGCCGCCAGGCCGAGGATCACGCCCCGGGTCAACAGACCGCGCTTCGGCCTGACCGCCGTCGTCGTGTGAAGCTGCTGCATCGCCCTACCCCTTACTGAAAAGCCCCGGTCAATTGACCCGGTGCGCGCGGACCGACCGTTGGCCGTCCACCGTCATGAAATAGCTGCCGAACACGGCGGTCCGGATCTCTACCTTGCTGCCCTTGCGGGGCGAGACGCTGATCGGCTCGTTGTCGACCTGCACCCATTTGCCGCCGTCTTCCAGCACGACGACCCATTTGCCGTCCTTGTTGACGTAGGCGGATTCGGCCACGCCGGAGACCTTGTCGACCACCTCGGGCTTGTCGCCCTTATCGAAGAAGGTGAAGTGCGGCATCTCGAAGCCGAAGGCGGCCTTCTTGGCCTCGCGCACCTGGGCGCGGTCGATGACGACGATGTCGCCGCTCTTCTCGGCCTGGTCCATCTGGCCCACGGCGCCGTCGAAGCAGGCCAGCCGCTGGGTGGGGTCGGTGATGGCGCGGCAATCCAGGACGGACTGAAGAATCACGGCGCGGCCCTTGTCGCCGGCGGCCTTGGAGGCGCGGTCCGCGGCCTGGGCGTTGGCGGCGAGCGCCAATGACCCCAGCAGGGCAAGGGCCGCCAGGGTGGTCCGGCCGGCCTTTGAGGCGATTCGAAACTGTGTCATCGGTGACTGATCCCGCTTACTCGTTGCCCTACATAGAAGAGGCCCGCCGCGTGTTCCGCAATCTCTTGTTGGTGGGTGTGATGGTCGCGGCCGCGATGTTGGCCGGTTGCGGGGGCAAGGGAGCGGGCCGCGCGCCCTGTCCAGCCGGCAAGCTCTGCCTCGAATACGGCAACACCACCGAGCCGGTGACGCTCGATCCGCACAAGGCCACGGGCACCTGGGAAAGCCGGCTGCTGGGCGACGTCTTCGTGGGGCTGACCACCGACGACGCCGACGGCGCGGCCATGCCAGGATTGGCGACGAGCTGGGAAACCTCCCCCGACGGGCTGACCTGGATCTTCCACCTGCGCGACGCGGTGTGGTCGGACGGGGTTCCCATCACCGCCGACGACTTCGTCTTCTCCCTGCGCCGGATCATGGATCCGAAGACGGCGTCGGAGTACGCCAGCCTGCTCTATTTCATCGCCGGCGCGCAGCCGGTGAACGAGGGCAAGGCGCCGCCGGAATCGCTCGGCGTGCGGGCCATCGACGCCCATACCCTGGAGATCAAGCTCGTTCATCCGGCCCCCTACCTGCCGGAGCTGGCCAAGCACCAGACCATGTTCGCGGTGCCCAAACACGCCGTGGAGAAGTACGGCGACGCCTGGGTGCGGCCGGAGAACTTCGTCTCCTCGGGGCCCTATGTGGTGAAGAGCTGGCGCCTCGGCGACTATGTGCTGGTGGAGAAGAACCCGCGCTTCTACGACGCCGCCCACGTCTGTTTCGACCAGGTCCGCTACTATCCCACCGTCGACGCGGTGTCGGCCGAGCGGCGGATCAAGCGCGGCGAGATCGACGTCAACACCGACATGCAATCCAACCGCATCGCCTTCCTGAAGAAGACCATGCCCGGCTATATCCACGTCAACACCTACCTGGGCGTGGCCTATATCGCCTTCAACACCAGCGCCAAGAACGGTGTGCCGGCCTTCCGCGACGTGCGGGTGCGCCAGGCGCTGGACATGGCGGTGGACCGCGACTTCATAACCGGCAAGCTTCTACGCGGCGGCCAGCTGTCAGCCTACACCTTCACCCCGCCGGGCCTGGCGAACTACACCTCGCCCAAGCCGCCGGCCTGGGCGGCCTGGAGCTTCGAACGGCGCCAGGCGGAGGCGCGGCGGCTGCTGGCCGCGGCGGGCTATGGCCCGGGCCATCCGCTGAAGTTCACCTTAAAGCACCGCAACACGCCCGACCCGATGCTGTTCATGCCGGCGGTGCAGGCCGACTGGAAGGCGATCGGCGTGGAGGCGCAGCTGGCGCAGGAGGAGACCCAGATCGCCTATGCCGACTACCGCGCCCGCGCCTTCCAGGCGGCGGACGCCTCCTGGGTCGCCGACTACAACGACCCGATGACCTTCCTCTATCTGATGGGGACGTCCACGGGGGCCCAGAACTACAGCGACTATTCCAACCGCGCCTATGACGCCCTGCTGGCCAAGGCCGACGCGGAGCCGGACGCGGTCAGGCGGGCCGGATATCTGGCCCAGGCCGAATCGATGATGCTCGAGGAAGCCCCGGTGATCCCGATCTACTTCTATGTGAACAAGAATATGGTGAACCCCCGGATCACCGGGTGGCGCGACAACCTGGTCGACTGGCACCGGGTGCGTTTCCTCTGCGCCAAGCCCTAGAGCCGCGAGAATCGACCCGTCGGCTGGATAGAGGCGCTCAAAAACCGCCCAAACGCACCCGCGACAAAGGGGTTCCGGCCCCCGGAGCCGCCGCCTTCCCGCGCCGCGCGAGCAGCTTTTGCCGTAAGGTCGCCAGACGCGCGAGAAGCCCCCTCGAATCCGCCCGTTATGCAGACAATTTGCGCCTTATTTGCCCTTGGCGCGCCACCATGTTGCCCAGATGCGACAGTCCTGCGTCGAACGCCTTACAGAGCGGTAATGAAGATTGACCCTTTTTTGGGCGGCTCCTAGGGTCCGGCTCAACCGTTGGCGTTGTGCCTATGGGACATTGAATTTTGAGAGGGGGCCGCGCCGGCCGATTAGTAGGGGCTGGGCGCGCTATCTCGGAGGGAATGAGTTTGAAGATCCAAACCACGCGCGGGCGCCTGCTTGCGTCCACCATGATCTGCGGCGTCCTGTCTTTGGGCGTTGGCGGCCACGCCTTCGCGGCTGACGATGCGGCGGCCAAGGACAGCGGTAGCGAAGTTACCGAAGTCGTTGTCACCGGTTCGCGCCTGCAGCGTAAGGACTTCCAGGCGATCAGCCCGGTCACCACCGTCGGCTCCGAGCAACTGGAACTGACCGGCACCGTCGCCGTCGAGCAGCTGATCAACGAACTGCCGCAAGTCGTTCCGGGCAACACCATCACCTCGAACAACACCGGCGGCGAAGACTTCGCCACGGTCGACCTTCGTGGTCTGGGCGCCAACCGCACCCTGGTCGTCGTCAACGGCGAACGCGTCCCCGGCTCGTCCACGAGCGGCACCGTCGACCTGAACACCCTCCCGGCCGGCCTGATCGACCGCATTGAAGTCCTGACCGGCGGCGCCTCGGCCGTTTACGGCTCCGACGCCCTCGCCGGCGTTGTGAACTTCATCCTGAAGCAGAACTACGAAGGCGCCGAAGTCAGCGCCCTGATCGGTTCGAACTTCAAGGGCTACGCCAAAGAGTTCAGCATCGATGGCCTGGTCGGCGGCAACTTCGCCGACGGTCGCGGCAACATCACGATGTACGCCTCCTTCTATCAGCGCAACGCGCTGCTGGCCTCGGCGTACGACTGGTCCAAGAACGCGGTCGGCCTGTATTATGACGACGCCTCGCAGGGCTACGTGGTCAATTCGGCCGCTCAGTTCAACACGTTGAAGGCGTCTCTGCCTGACCTCGACCCGGATGGCGCTGGTCCCTTGCTGCCCGATGGTGTGACCCTGCACACCGGCTTCGTCGATGCCGGTTCGGCTACGGCTCCCTGGGGCACGATCGTCAACGACGCCGGCAACGCGTTTAACGCGGCGGCCCTTATCGCCAACCCGCTGACCGCCGGCCGCTTCGCTGCGACCGACCGTGATTGCAACGCTGCCACTCCGGGCACCCCGTACCCGGGCGGCAGCCTGTCGTTCAACGACGCTGGTCAGCTGATGCCCTCCAACACGGGCCAAGCCTGCTCCACCGCCGACCGTGCGGCCGGTTCTTCGCGTTACAACTTCTCGCCGACCAACGATCTGATCCTGCCGGCCAAGCGCTACTCCTTCAGCGCCTTCGGCCACTACGACATCACCGACAACATCACCCTGAAGACGCAACTGTCGTTCACCGACAGCCAGTCGGGCGTTCAACTGGCGGCCACCCCGGCTACCGGTATGACGGTGGTGCTGACGCCGGCGATGCACGCCTACATCGCCGCCAATCACCCCGATCTGAACGCCGCCCTGAACTCGCGTCCGAACCCGACCGCGAACTTCACGGAAAACTGGCGCTCGCTGCAACTCGGCCCGCGCGTCGGCGAATATGACAACGCGGCCTTCTCTCTGCTGGCCACCTTGGACGGCAAGATCAACGACAACTGGAACTGGTCGGCCACGGCCAGCTACGGCCAAACCAACTTCGGCGAAACGCTGAAGAACAACGTCAACAAGACCGCGCTCGCGCAAGGTCTGACGGGTTGCCAGGCCCCGATCCCTGACTCGCAAGTCCTGATCCCGAACCCCGGCCAAGGCACTCCCCTCGGCGTAACGGCTCTGCCGGGTTGCACGATCACGGACATCTTCGGGGCCAACAAGCTGTCGGCCGCCGCGGTTTCCTTCCTTCGTGTCAACACCCACCAGTCCTCGAGCTATACGGAGCAACGTGTCGCCGCCTTCATCCGTGGCGACATCATGCAGCTCCCGGCCGGTGGCTTGGCCGCGGTGTTCGGCTTCGAATATCGCGAAGACCACGCCAACCTGCAGGTGGATGACGCCCAACGCACGGGCAACATCTACGGCTTCAACGCCATCCAGGACCAAAAGGGCGGCATCGTCGTCAAAGAAGGCTACCTGGAACTGGCCCTGCCGCTGCTGAAGGATGTTCCCTTCGCGCAGTACCTGGGCCTGGAAGCCGGCTACCGTTGGTCGGATTACGACACCATCGGCGGCACCGAGACCTACAAGATCGGTGGCGAATGGACCCCGGTCAGCTTCCTGAAGTTCCGCGCCGTCTACAACAAGGCCGTCCGCGCCCCGAACGTCTTCGAACTGTTCCAGAACGGTGACCAAGGCTTCGCGGCGTTCACCGATCCTTGCCGCTCTTCGCAGCAGGCTCTTCCCGGCCGTCTGGCCTTCTGCCAGTCGCAGGCTCCTGCCGCCAGCTTCGTTGGCTTCGGCGCCAGCAACGCCCAGGTCCAGGTCTTCTCGTTCGGTAACCCGAACCTGCGGCCTGAAACCGGCAAGACCTACACCATCGGCGCCGTGTTCCAACCCGACTTCCTGCCGGTCGGTCGCCTGAAGGCTTCGCTGGACTACTACAACATCGAGATCACCGACGCTGTCGGCGCTATCGGTTCGTCGACCGTTCTGAGCCGCTGCTACGCGGCGCAGAGCTTGGCTGACTTCTACTGCCAGAAGATCGTTCGTAACCCCGTCACCGGCCAGATCGACTCGATCAACACCTCGATCGACAACATCGCCTTCATCAAGACGAAGGGCTGGGACGCTCAAGCCGACTTCAACGTCGAACTGGGCGACATGTTCTCGGGCGCTCCGGGCCGGCTGTACGTCAACGAACTGTTCTCGCTGCTGGAAAGCTACAACTCCAACGGCACGGAACTGAAGGGCTACACCGGCGGTATCTTCAGCGAATACCCGACCTACAAGTCGGTGCTGACGGTGCGCTACACGATCGCCGACTGGCTCTTCCAGGTCCGTTGGTCCTATGTGCCGGAAATGAAGCAGTTCGACGCGATCGACAACGGTCTCGTCAATGTGCCCAAGGCTCCCGCCGCCAGCTACGTCGACCTGTCGACCCGTTGGAACGTGACGGACAACTTCCAGATCACGGGCACCATCGGCAACGTGTTCGACAAGGAGCCGCCGCTGATCCAAGAAGGCGTCCTCGCCGGTCAGTACGGCACCGACACCGGCCAATACCGTACGCTGGGCCGTACCTTCACGCTCGCCGCGAAGGTCCGCTTCTAAGCAGAACGGAAACGTCAAAGATCGGGCGGTGGGGGAAACCCCACCGCCCTTTTTTTGGTCTGTACACCGACAGGCCCCGCCCCACCCGGCCAGGCGGACGCCGTTGCGTATAGCTTTGTATTATTTGAAGTTTGTGGTAGCGGCCGGCCGTGGGTCAGGCCGGCGCGTAGGGGCCCAGAGCCTCGAATAGCGGGCCCAGATGGCGCTCGTAACGCCGCCATTGCTGAACCGAGCCCGCATTGATGGGCGAGCGGACCTGGACCATGCTGGCGGTGTTGACCGCCCTCTTCGTCTCATGGAAACGCAGGCAGGCCGCGTCCCAGTCCAGGCCGCAGGCTTCCAGCAGGGCCCGCGTTTGAGGCTCGAAGTCAGCGATCAGCGCCTCGTTGGAGATGTCGATCACCCGGCCGGGCAGCACCTGGGCCCAGTGGTCCATGGTCTGGCGGTAACGGCGGTAGCGGTGGCCGATATCGGCCAGATCGTACATGGTCTGGTTGCCGTAGGCGAAGCGCTGGCGGAAGCAGGACAGGCAGGTGTCGGCCGCGTCGCGCACGCTGTGCAGGATGACGGCGTCGGGCAGCATCAGGTGGATCAACCCCACCGCCACATCGTTGGCCAGAGTCTTGTCGACGAAGCGCCCTTGGCCATCCCAGCCCATGGCGCCGATGGTGTTCAGGTAGTCGCCCCCAAACACGCGAAAATGCCCGGTTCCCATGGGCGCGGTGCGCGGGAAGGGGAAACGGCCGGCGGCGAGCCTTGGGATGGTTTCGGCCTCGCCGAAGCCGGTCACGTCGCGATGGCTGGCCAGGATCTGCTCGATCAGAGTCGAGCCGCTGCGCGGCATGCCGACCACGAAGATCGGGGCTGCGCTGGCGTTTCCCTGGCCCTGGTGGCGCGCGATGAAGTCGGCGGTGAACGTGGCCTTCAACTCGGCGATCACGGCCGCATGGCGCGCCGCCGCCTGGGCCGGTGGGACTGGAAAGGTTGCCCGCTGCAGCCGGTTGCCGGCCGACAGCGCCGCGAAGGCCGCGTCATAGTCGCCCTGACGCTCCAGCAGCAGGCCCAGGGCGAACTGGCTCTCCGCCGTCTGGTCGGCCTTCAGTTCAGCCTGCTCGGCGGCGGTGATCCGGGCGGGGCGGATGCCGGCGATCTGGGCCAGGGCCCGCAGGCGCAGCGGCGTCTTGTCCACGCTGCGGTAGCGCTCCACCGACTCGTCCAGCCGTCCCAGCACCCGCAGCACCGTGGCCAGGTCGAACCGGGCTCCGGCATCGGCGGGATCGGCCGCCGCCGCACGCTGGAAGGCCTCGGCCGCCGCCTCGAACCGGCCGGCCCGCCAGTGGGCCTGGGCGGCCGCCATGTGGGTCTGGTTCGGGAACTGGACGACCATGATCCCTACCTATGGGCGGGGCCCGCCTCTGACAAGCGCGGGCGGCGCGGGGCCGCGGCTCAGTCCCAGATGGGGTCGCCGTTGGCATCGACGAAGCCGTCGCGCTCCAACTCCGCGCGCAGCGGTTCCAACTGTTCGGCATAGCGCCGCCAGGCCCCCACGCCCTCGGCGTTGATCCTGGCCCGCACCTGGGTGGAACTGGCCGTGGAGACGCCGCCCTCCGACTTTTCCGGCGACAGGCAGGCCGGCTCGAAGTCGAGGCCGCAGGCCGCCAGCAGGCCCGGGATCTGGCCTTCCGGATCCGCGATCAGGTCTTCCAGGACGACTTCGGTGAAGGCGGGGCCCAGCACCGCGCGCCAATGGGCCATCAGCCGCCGGTAGAGCCGGTAGTTGGCCGCCAGGTCAGCCAGGCTGTAGGACCAATAGTAGCCGAATTGCCCAAATAGCAGCCGGTAGGTTCCGAACAGCGAATCCATCGGCGAGCGGCGCACATGCACGAGCGACGCCTGCGGGAACGCCAGGCGCATCAGCCCCGCATACTCGTAGTTGGCCGGCAGCTTGTCGGTGACGACGTCGGCGCCCTTGGACAGATAGGCCGTGAAGTGGTGGTAGGCCTGCGCCACCCGGGCCATGTCGGCGCCGGCCGAGGCGCGGATGGTGGCGGCGTCGAACATCTGACGGCCAGGGGTGCGCACGGCGGCCTTCACCGCCTGGGCCAGGGCGGGCGTCTCACCCATGGCGCGCACGCGGCTGTGCATGGACAGGATCCGCTCCACCAGGGTGGTGCCCGAGCGCGGCAGGCCGAAGATGAAGATGGGCCGGGGGCCGGATGGCGCCGGCGTTGACGCCGTTCCACCAGCGAAGCGCGATGCGGGGAAGCTCTCGACCAGGGCCTCGGTGCGCTGGGCCGCCTCGGCGGCGTCAAAGCGGAACAGGGCCTTGGCGCGGTCCGCACCCGCTTCCAGCGCCGCCCAGGCCTCGGCGGTCCGTCCCAGGTCGTTCAACTCCTTGAACAGGGCATAGCGCAGCCGCGCGGTCGCGTCGGTCCCGTCCGGGGCGCGCGCGATGGCGGCCTTCAGCGCCTCGACGTGATTGTGCTCGGCGGTCCAGCGGCGCGTGGCGGCCAGGGCGGCGTGGGCCAGGCTCTCGTCAGGGTCGATGGACAGGGCCCGGCCATAGGCGGCCTGCGCCTCGTCGAGCCGGCCCAGATAGCGCAGAACATTGCCCAGGTTGTAGTTGACCAGGGCGTCATCGGGCAGGGCGTCGGCGGCGACCTGGGAATGGCGCAGGGCGTGGTGGTAGAGGCCGAGCTCGGCCAGGGTCGAGCCCAGCACCTTCTGGCTGAGCGCCGGGATGGCCGGCCGGGCGGCGGCGGCGTGCGCCTGTTCGGCGGCCTCGCTGAAGCGGCCTTGGCGCAGCAGGGCGCGGGCGCGGTCGGCCTCAAGCATCGGGCGCAAGGGATCTTCGGGCGGGAAATTCTGTAGCGCCCGGGCCATGGCCTTCTCGACATCGGCGCTGCCGACCCGCGCCAAGGCCTGACAGAGCAGCAGCCAGGGCTCGCGGCGGGTGGGATCAAGCTGGGTCGCGCGTTCGGCGGTGCGCCCGGCGATCTCCAGGCGCCCGGCGGCAAGCGCCTCTGTGGCGGTGACGATCAACCGATCGACTTCTGTGCCGCCAGGAGGAGTGGGACCGGCCATCGGACGAACGGGTCCGCCTCTAGCGCATCGGTGACGGCGCCAGCACCGTGGCCCCGTGCTGGGTGCGCAGCTTGGCGTCGGCCATCTGGTCCAGGATGGCCTGGGAGCGGGGATCGCCGAAGATCCAGGCGGCGGCGGCGACGGTGCGCAGCGACGCCTCGCTGCCGCCCATGAGGCGCTGGAAGGCCGCGAAGGGCGACTTGGAGCCGCCGATGGTCTTCAGGCGCGCCTGTCCGGTGATGCCGGCCAGCGATTTGGCCTTGTCGACAGCGTCATAGAAGCCGCCGATCTGGTCGACCAGGCCCAGCTGCTTGGCCTGGACCCCGGTCCAGACCCGGCCCTTGGCGATCTCGCGCACGCGGTCGGGCGACAGGTGGCGGCCTTCGGCGACCCGGCTGATGAAACCGGCGTAGATGCGGTCCATCCAGGCGGCGAAGGCCGCGCGCTGGCTGGGGTCGAAGGCGTCGGCGCCCCCGAAGGCCGTGGCGTAGTCGCCGCCCACATGCTGCTCACGCAGATCGATGCCGAAGTGGCCGAGCGCGTCACCCATGGCGAACTTGCCGCCGAACACGCCGATGGAGCCGGTCAGCGTGGTGGGCTCGGCCACGATGTAGGAGGCCTGCGAGGAGATCCAGTAGCCCCCGGAGGCGGCGTAGACGCCCATGGAGACCACCACCGGCTTGCCCGCCGCCTTGGCCGCGCGCACGGCCGACAGGATCTGTTCTGAGGCGGTGTCGGATCCGCCGGGCGAGGAGACACGGAAGACGATGGCCTTGACGTCCTTGTCGTCGATGGCGTCGTAGATGGCCTTGGAGATCTGGTCGGAATAGATCGAGCTGTCGCCCGAGAAGGGGCTGCCGCCGCCGCCCGAACCGGTGATGATGGCGCCCTCCGCGTTGATCACCGCGATGGTCGGCCGGCCCAGGTTGGCGGTGCGTTCGGAACGGCGCGCCTGGCCGGAATAGTCGTCGAAGTCGAGCAGCTTTGCGCCGCCGCCGACCAGAGCCAGCTCGGCGTTCTGAGCCTCGCGCACCTGGCCCACCTTGTCGATCAGGCCCTTGGCCAGCGCTTCTTCCGCCGAATAGGGGCCGGCCTCGATCACCTTCAGGAAGCCCGCGGGGTCCTTCTTGCGGTCGGCGGCGGCGGTGTTGACGGCCGAGCCGTAGATCGAGCCCATCCACGACAGCTCCGACTCGCGGTGCGCGGGGGTGTAGTCGCTGTAGAGGTAGGGATTGACCGCGTTCTTGTACTCGTAGCGCTGCTCGTACTCGGCCTTGATGGCGTGCTTGTCGAAGAAGCGCTTGAGGAAGACGTCCTCGCTGGCCATGCCGACGGCCTGGAAGGACGAGTCGGGCTGCATCCACAGCTGATCGGCCGACGCGCCCAGCATGTAGGAGCAGATCACCGCGCCGGAGGCATAGAGGCCCTGGCTGTGGGCCCAGATCGGCTTGCCGCTGGCGCGAAAGTGTTTGAAGGCCAGGCGCAGCTCATCGGCCGCGGCCGGCGGCATGCCGCCCTCGGGCAGGCGCACGAAGACGCCCTTCACGCGGCGGTCGGTCTCAGCCTCGCGCAGGGTGGTGACGATGCCCATCACGGAATCGGTGGATCCGCGGAAGGCCGCGAAGGGATTGCCCGACGACTGGTCGGTGAGCTTGGTTCGCAGGTCGAGTTGCAGCACCACCTTGGAGGGGATGTCGCTCTTGGCCGCCGCCGACGAGGCGATGGCGATGATGAAGATGAAGGGCACCACCACGAAGAACAGCATCAGGCCGACGAAAACGCCGGCCACGGTGAGGAGGAACTGCTTCATCGGGCTTCCCGTGAGGATATCGTGGGTCAGGCTATAGACGGGCGCGAGCGCCGGTCAAATGAAGTCGCCGCAATGGGGGTGTCGGCGGACTGCGCCTTAAGGCTTTTACGCGGGGAAAAGTTGGTCGGAGTAGCAGGATTCGAACCTGCGACCCCCGCGTCCCGAACACGGTGCTCTACCAGACTGAGCTACACTCCGACTTGGGAACGGGGCTTATAGGGGAGGGATACCGAGACCGCAAGCGCCCCTTATGAGGCCTTTTGCAATGGTTTGGAGACGCGCCGTTGCATCCCCCAACCGACTGCGCTATCTGAGCCGCCTCGCGCGGCCCGAAAGGGTCGTTAGCCGTTCCTGCTGGGGAATGGTGTAATGGTAACACTGCGGTTTTTGGTACCGTCATTCTAGGTTCGAGTCCTAGTTCCCCAGCCAACGGCTTTCCCTCTGGAAACGCGCCTTCTAGCCGACGTTCTCCAGAGCGTCGCGGCCATCTTTTACAGCGCTTTTTACAAATACCGTTTCCAGCTTGTTCCGCTGGAGCTTCGCCACCATGGCGCGGCCGATTTCCTCTGCGGTAACGTACCGGGCCGCGATCTCCTCAACCTTTCCCTTTTTCCAGCCGAGAACGGTCGCGATGTCGTTCAACTCCAGACCGGCGCGGATGAGATTTGTCGCCGCTGTTCCTCGTAGGTCGTGGAAGCGCAGCTTGCGGATGCCGCTTCCTTCCCGGCCTTGCTTGATGGCGAGCGCATCCGCATCGACCTTGGCGCGCCGCAGGGCGCTCTCGAGCCCTGACTCAGTCCAGGGACGCTTCCTCGCAGAATTCAGGATGGTGACGCTATCCACGCGCGGGATTTCTTGCAGGAGAGCTCGAAGCTCGTCGTAGATGGGGACCACCACCGTTCGGCGCCCTCGACTTTTGTTCGTCTGCCAAACGACGGCGTGTTCCCCAACGGCGGTCCAGGGGAGTTGAATGCAGTCGCCAAGGCGCAAACCGGCCAGCGCCGCGAGCCGGACGGCGTGATCAAGCTCCGGTGCGCAGTGCGGCTTGAGAAGTGCCAGATCGGCGGGCGTCCAGATCACGTCAGCCCGATTCACGTGGTAGATTCTGGGGAAATCCTTCGCGGGGTTTGAAGCAATCTCGCCGCGATCCGCCGCCCATTGCAGAACGATAGATAGAGCGCCCAACAACTCGTCAGCCGTCTTCGGCGTTCGCTGATACTGGTCTCGCCAATCTATCAGAAATCGGCGGGCACCTCGTGCTTCGAGGGCGCGCAACTCCATCTCACCCAACTCGGCTCGCGCTTTGTCCAGGAACTTGCGCCGGTCGTGTCTAGTCCGCTCACCGATGTCATTGTTGAACTGCGGCGACGAGAGGTAGCGAGTGATCAGCCCGAACAGGAAGCGCTTGTCAGCAGGCCGAAGCGAAGCTTGATGGGCGATGACAGCAGCGGGGGCGAGGCGCTCAATCTCCTTCGCCAGCAGGGCGTCGCTCTTGGCTGAAGCGCGCAAAATTCTCGGTCCGCCGCGCCACGCGTACCAAAACTCACTGACGCCGCCGTCCGCTCGCTTCGCGCGGACCCTATGAACGCCGGGCAGCATGTTTGAAGTTCGCAGCGAAGCGCTCAAGGGCCGCCTCCGGGTCACTAACCTGATCCTTTTGAACAGGGGTCAGGCGGGACAGTTCGTCAAGATGGGCGTCGATGGCCGCACGGTCGTAGAGGGTCCGAATTCCAAAGCGGACGCATCCGATGCCCTGCCGGATCACCTCCGCCTGCGGGAGGTTGAGGTAACCCGCCGCTTGCACGGTGGTGAGTAGGCGCGGCGTGATTTCCGGGAGACTCGACGACATTTTGTGCGGCACTGTTTGGCGGGTGTAGGTTCGTACCCGCCTCGCTCGCTGGGAGCGACTTGATCAAATCGGGATTTTCTCAAAGTGCCGCGCGAGACTGAGAATGATCGGGCGCCGCCTGCTGCGGACCCCCAGCTATGGCACCCCGAAACGTCCTGGTCCGCTACATTAGCGGAACTGAGCGCCGGCCGGTTTCCCGATCTGGCCCGCATCGGGCGGGCGCTACGGCATGGCGATGCCCCACCGCCCCGTGCGGTGCGGGATTTTCTCGCGGCGTACCTTTTGGGTGAAGTAAAACGGCCTCGCGGCCGCCAGCAGATGGACCTCTATGAAAAGCGGATCATGACTGGAGTGGTCGATAGCTTGTATGCCTTCGAACTCGAACGGGCGGTCGAAGAGAACCGTCGGGGGACGTTGATCGGTACTCCTTCCGAGGTCGCCTGTGAGCGGGCGGGGCAGGAGCTGGGTATGTCCGTCGGCTCGATCCGCGACGTGCTAGGGCGCCGGAATGGTTGGGAATTAGAATAGGATTGCTGTGCGCAGTCATGGCCGCTCAGACGAAACGTCAGGTAGCCACTCTCCCCGGCCAAGCTTACCCTGTTAGGTGCGTTGCGAATTGGGGGGGCGATGGCCAGAGACGATCTATGGTCGGACGACGAGTTGAAAGCCGCGATGGGAACCTATCAGCAGGCATTTCGTCTCGGGCTGGCCGGCGTGAAATTTTCCCCCACCATGCTGCACAGAGAACTGATCGCTACTGGCTTGAGCGGCAGAAACGAAGGCTCCGTCGGACGGCGCATGTCCAACCTGTCGGCGGTCTACCTTGCCGAGGGGCTACCTGTGTCTCCGCGTTACAAGCCTTCTCTCGGTCATGTTGGCAGCGGAGTGACGAAGCGGATTTTGCGACTGTACCAGGAAATGCATGATGTGACGCTGTCCCCCACGGCGGACCCTGGACTTCTGTACGTTCGTACTCGTACGGCGCTCGCTTCACACTCGACAGTTCCTCCCGCTGGCGAAGTGAAGCCAAAGTCGGTGGTGGCATCCACAATCGTCTATGAACGTGATCCGCAGGTGCGAGCCTTTGTGCTTCAGCGGGGCGGTGGTCGATGTGAGGCCTGCGAAACTTTGGCGCCGTTTAGAAAGGCCGACGGCTCTGGCTTCCTGGAGGTGCATCACCTGATTCAATTGGCCGCCGGTGGAGCTGATACGACCTGGAACGCAATTGCTGCCTGTCCAAATTGCCATCGCCGTCTTCACCACGGCGAGGATCGAGCCGAATACCGAGAGGCAATTTGGCGAAGGCGTCCCGACCTTCGTGCCCCTCAGGATACGCAGCTGGACGACTAGGTCAGTCACCGGTGGATTGATCAGTTCTTCAGAAGGCGAATGCTAGTGCATAGTAGGATTTGCATGACCTCCCGCACGCGAACGTAAGGCCCTGAGCAAAGTTGGAAATGGCTGAAACCCACCTCAGCGACGAGGAGAGCAAACTCGGCTTTTCCACGGTCAAGTTTCAAGCAGACTCGGCACTGTTGCGCGAGCTTGGCGAGCGGCTTGTTGGCCAGCCGCACATCGCGTTGGCCGAGTTAATCAAGAACGCCTACGACGCCGACGCCACCATGTGCACCATCGTGCTGGACCGAGACGAGATTGTCGTCACGGACAACGGCCACGGCATGACCGAGACCGAGTTCCTAACCCATTGGATGACCATCGGCACCCGCAACAAGCAGGTGCGTGGTGTCAGCCGTGACTTCGAGCGGAACGTAACGGGCTCCAAAGGGGTGGGGCGCTTATCGGCCCAGTTCCTGGCACACAAACTTGAGATTATTACGGTACCCAAAGAGAAGCCCACTCAGCAGCTTCGCGCCCGCGTAGATTGGGATGAGGCAATCCAAGCCGGCAAGCTGACGGAAGCAGAAGCCCTATACAAGCTTGAGCCGAGAGGGCTGTCGTTCCCGGGCGGAAAGCCACACGGCACCCGCGTGATAATGAGGGGCCTCAAGCAAGTCTGGGGCGCTGAGGAAATCAAAGACCTCGGCCGCCAACTATGGATGATCCAGTCGCCAATCGCTCGCTATGGTGTTCTTGCTACCGAAGAGTCGGACCCCAACGACTTCCAAGTAAAGTTGTCGTCTACACAAACTCAGCTGGTCGACACGTTCGATCGACAGATGCGGGCGGCGTTAGAGAATTATGATGCCGTCATAACAGGGGAATTGAAACGAGATGGCGACGTTGCGCGTGTGCACGTCAAAATCGCATTCCGAGCGGGAAAGACATATTCAGAGAGTTTCGAAGTTCCACCGTTGGTCGATGCCGCGAGGTGGCATATTCGTGTATTCAAGCTGCAAGGTCGACAATTCGAGGGCGTTAAAGTTGGAGATGCCCGAGATTATCTTGAGAAATTTGGCGGAATTCAAGTTTATGATGCAGGATTTCGACTCCCATACTATGGGGTTCAGCAGGACTGGCTAGGTGTCGAGTTTGACCACTCCCATAGGCGTAATAAGTCGGCGCTATTGCCCGACCGGCTGCATGTGCGTCGGGCTTTGAATGATCTACCCACACAAGGTCGTCTGTTTGGTATCGTTCAGATAGATACGGGGCGCGAGGGAAGATCTGCCGCGGAACAGGAAAAGGATAGTGGTGAGTTCCTAAAAATTCAGGTGACTCGTGATCGGCTAGTTTCAAATAACGCCTACACCACTCTACGCAACGCCGTCCGCTGGTCTCTCGATTACTACGCAACGCGAGAGCGGCTGCGTGAGGAGCAAAACCTTGACCTTCGGCGCCCCGAGGAAGCGTCAACCGACAAGGTCAGTCGGATCAGCGATCTCGTCACCGACGTTCGTCGCGCATATCCAGATGACGATTCCATTGTTGAGCTAGAGCGAGAGTTCGGCGGCCTCGCTCAGACGGTTGCGCAGGAGAGAGAGGCTGACGACGCGGCTAGGTCCTTGTTGGGACCCTTGGCTTCCGCTGGTATGGCCGCGTTGGCTCTAGAGCATGAAAGCCGCAAAGAGATGCGGATTGCGCGCGGCTTGCTGCGCAAGCTTCGGGTTGTGGCCACGGATTCCGGCGATGGGCGTGTCGCCGAGATTGCCGACCAGGTAGGTGCGTGGGTCGATCGCCTTGAGAGCACGCGGAAGCTTTTCGCTCCCCTTCTCGATCCCGACGATCGCGACCATGTGGAAGCTTTGACGCTCGGCCACGTCGTGCGGCAAGTCGCCGACAACGTTGCCCCGCTGGTTGTGGGCGTTGATATAAGTTTCGAAATTCCAGCTGATATCTTCCTGCCCGCGGCTACCTTTGCCGAGTGGAATTCGCTTTTTCAGAACGTCTTCATCAACGCAGCAAACGCGACCCTGGATCGGGACGTTCGGCGCATAAGGTGTGTCGGTGGACGAACGGGGCGGGCCGCATGGGTGCGGGTTGATGATAACGGTGCAGGCGTCGACCCCGAGAAGTCCCTTCATCTATTCGAGCCGTTCAAGCGTGAACTCACCATCTCAGAGGAACGACGAGCTCTGGGGTTAGGCGGGATGGGGCTGGGCCTCACCATTGTTCGGATGATCGCCGAGCAACGCCGGGCCAAGGTTTCTTTCATCGAGCCGGCGGCGGGATGGTCGACCAGTTTTCAAATGTCGTGGAGTTCAAATCAATGACCCGTAGTGTTTTGGTCTGCGATGATGACCCGGCTTTGGCGGCCGATTGGGTGGGGCGAGTGCAAGCCATCGCTCCTGCGGCCGAGTATGACGTCCGACCGGCTCCTTCAAATGAAGAAACAGGTGCCGGCATCAGAACTCTTTTGGGCCGCCGCAGAGCAGCGCGTGATGGCATTGCGGCCCCAACGGACCAGTGTCTTTTCGACGGCGTCGACGTGCTCGTGGTCGATTACGACCTGTTACACATCGATGAGGACAGTGCCCGATACACGGGCGAAAGTGTCGCCCGCCTCGCGCGATCCTTCGCGGATTGCCAAATCGTCATTGTGCTCAACCAGTATCCGGAGGCGCAGTTTGACCTTAGCCTTCGCGGCCACATCACAAGCTTTGCCGACCTCAATATCGACGTGGATTTGCTTGGCACCACGGGCCTCTGGTGTGACCCGCCATGGGAGGGCTTTCGACCGTGGTCGTGGCAGACATTGTGGCGAGCCGTCGATGCACAGAAGCTCCGGGCAAGAGCCCTTGCCGCGCCGGGCGCTCTAGATCGGCCGATTGTGGATGTGCTGGGAATGAAAGCCGAGGATGGAGCCCGGCTATCAGATGGCGCATTCGCCTTCATCGCCCCCGGCGCCGAGAATTTCGCGAAGCTTGCTGAGCAATCATTCCGAGCACTACTTACCACAATGCCTGACGGTCGAGACGCCGCGTCGAAGATCGACGAGAATCCGACCTTTGCTGCACAGTTGGCGGCGGCTCGGGTTAGCAAATGGCTTGAGCGAGAAGTACTCGGCCCGCAGGAAGTGCTTGTCGACATTCCTCACCTCCTTCAGCGCTTCCCATTTCTGGTTCCGGGCGACGTAAGCGACCCGGCGGCATGGAATGCGGCGATCCATGACGAAAAGGCTCTACGCGCAGCGCTTCCTGAAGGCGTTTGGTTTGACGCCGAGGGCTGGCTTTCGAGGCCGGCGGTCTGGTGGAGTCGCCTTGAGAGCGATGCTGGAATTAAAAAGCAGCGCCAGGAGTTCGATTTTTCCAAGGTTGCGAATGTAGCGTTCCTTGAGGATGTCTCG
The DNA here is from genome assembly GCA_028291055.1 of Caulobacter sp. GTDB lineage: Bacteria > Pseudomonadota > Alphaproteobacteria > Caulobacterales > Caulobacteraceae > Caulobacter. Next base: position 107,741 of record JAQGIP010000071.1, on the reverse strand, counting down.
TCGTTCTGTCCCCTTGAGGAGGCCAAGGAATTTCGTGCGGGCTTCCACAATTCATTCGACCGGCGGTTCGCTAAGGTCGTCGCCGACGTGAGATATTCCCCTCAACGACGTTTCGCCTTCGGAGCTTAAGGGTGCCTGCCGCCGACGAGCAGAAAGCAATCGGCCATGTCTTGCGATTGCTGCGTAGCGAATGGGACGATTGGGATCGACACCACCGGCCGGCAGCAGCTGGCGCGGCAGCAGCTGCGGCAACGGGGAAATTTGACGCCCTCGGTGAGCAGGCGCTCAACACGCACATGCTCTACGGCTCCGATCAGGGGCAGTTCGCAGACAACCAGGTCGTCTATGTAAAGCCCCCACATAAAGAGCCGTCGGCGGTCGCAGGTATTTGGTGTCGGTGGGATTACCAGAAGGCGCCGCCGCGGTGTGGTTTCTACTACGGCATTTGGTCTTCTCAGCCCCCGCATCCTAAGCCAGCTGCGCCGCATGGCGGTCTACACGTCGCATTCGTCGGTTATCGGTTCGAGACACCGGAAGACGGGGATAATCACAATTTTTATCATGCCCAGCCGTGCCGCTCGATGGGAGCTAAGGATGATCCTGTGGATCATGCGCTACCAATCTCACAGCGCGATCCCACATGGCCGCTTGCCGCGAAGAGTGCGCTGGACCTCTTGCTCTGCCTAGTTACATCTCTCTACGGCATGCACGGTTTGGTCGCCTTGAAAGGGCGAATTGAGGAAGAGCCCTCCCTTCGGCAGAATGGGCTAATACGGGAGGCCATGAAGAACGTTCTAGGCTTGCAACATAGCTGGGATTAGAATCGAAGGGGCCTGACAACCGTTCGAGGGGGACCCCATTTCAAACGCCGTCCTTTCGAATGATGCATCAGCTGCCGCGTCTAACGCCCCGCTGTCGGCGTCGATGTCGTCAGAGGCCGACGATAGAGCGGTTTCCGCGCCCGGTTCCGTAGTGGACCTGTTCTGCGGCGTTGGCGGCCTCACGCACGGGCTCCGTAAGGCGGGGTTCCGTGTTGAGGCAGGAATCGATCTCGATGAGCAATGTCGGTATCCCTTCGAGCAGAATAACGGCGCTCGGTTCCTTCTCAAGGATGTCGTGGAGCTAAAGGGTGACGACCTTGCCCAACTATTCGAAGTCGGCCAGCCGAAGATATTGGTTGGGTGCGCACCGTGTCAGCCGTTTTCCACATACAATCAGAAAAATGACGACCCAAAGTGGAGGTTGGTTGAGCGGTTTGGGGAACTGATTTCAGAGATCAAGCCCGATATCGTTTCAATGGAAAATGTTCCGCGGCTGCTCGAATTCCAGGGCGGTAAAGTCTTTGAGGACTTTCGCGCAACTCTTGAGACGGCCGGTTATCAAGTGCAGAGTCAAGTCGTCTTCCTCCCTGACTACGGCTTGCCGCAGCGCCGGTCACGGTTGGTCCTACTTGCCTCCCAACACGGTCCAATCAGCCTAGGAAAACCCACCCATCGTCCAGAGCAATACCGGACGGTTAAGGAGGCGATCGGAAAACTTCCGCCCATTGAGGCGGGTGGTCGCATCGACGCGGACCCGCTGCACACGTCCAGCCGCCTCTCGCCTATCAACCTTCGACGCATCCGAGCGTCGACCCCCGGGGGTAGTTGGAACGACTGGGACGATGAACTTGTCGCCAAGTGCCACACCGTTCAAACGGGCAAAGGTTATCGTTCCGTCTATGGCCGTATGCGGATGGAAGAGCCCTCCCCAACGATCACGACCCAGTTCTTCGGCTTCGGGAATGGGCGGTTCGGCCACCCTGAGCAGGATCGCGGGTTATCACTACGCGAGGGCGCTATCCTCCAGTCCTTCCCCGCGGATTATCAATTCTTCCGCCGGGGTGAGCGAGTACAATTCAAGGCGCTTGGACGGCTAATTGGCAACGCGGTTCCGGTCCTTCTAGGCCAGGTCATTGGAACAGCCATTAAGACACATCTCGAGCAGCATGGATTCAAACGGGACGCCTGACGGCGCTGACTTGCCGCCAACTCCCGAGCGCTCCGCGTTAATGCGGCGGGTCCGCGGCAAGAACACTTCGCCAGAGCTTGCGGTCCGCCGAGCGGCCCACCGGCTGGGATACCGCTTCCGTCTGTACCGGAAGGACCTGCCTGGCACTCCCGACATCGTGTTTCCAGGCCGTAAGCTTGCGCTCTTTGTCCATGGCTGCTTCTGGCATCGCCATGAGGGGTGTCGACGCTGCACGACACCTAAAACGCGAGAAGCGTTTTGGGCGGCGAAGTTCGAAGCCAATGTGGCAAGAGACGCCCGAAGCTTGCGAGCTTTGGAGGCGATGGGCTGGCTTGTGGGTGTAGTTTGGGAATGCCAAGTGGCCGATAGTTCTAAACTCGATCGGCTTTTGACCCAGTTGCTTGGAGATCGCTCGGGGTGTGACGCTGCCCGCGGAGCCGGACCGGTTGACGGTGCCTGAAGCTCCGGTTCAAATTCTCAATTTGATCCCGACCTGCTAGGCGCCCGTGGTTAATTCGCAGGACCCGCCCCGGCCTTGGGTCCCTGACCGCTGGAAAAATTTAGGTCTGCACCCCCGGGTGTGGTCAGGGGGCGTTCTGGCTACTGTGATGCTCCGCCTATGCCGCCAGCGCGGTTCGATCTAACACCCTTTGGACGGCCTTCGCGGTCCAGGCTCCATCGCGCGCCGTCTTGACCCCGATCTCATTGAGCCGCGCGGCGACCTTGTTCATGCTGCCTTCTGCGGACAGCAGGGCGCGCACGCTGGGTGCCACACGGTTGGCGAATGCGTCGGCGTTGGCTTGGAAGGCGGCGACGCCAGCTTCGGAACCCAAGCGCATCTTTGGCGGGTTCGGGTTGCCTAGGCGGGTGATGGAGCGCCCCGAGCGTGCCACGTAATGGCCCTCGCGGGTGATTGTCGCGTTGACTGAGCCGAGCGCGGCTTTGGTGCGCCGGCTGATCGCTTCGCGCTCTTCCTGAGCTACCAGCGCCATGATCCCCACCGTCAATCGGTTCGCGTGCGGCATGTCACAGGCGATAAACTCGATGCCCGCTTTCTCTAGGCCCAACAGGAAATGGGCTGATCGACTCAACCGGTCCAACTTTGCAATGAGAAGCTTCGCGCCTGTGAGTTTGCATTGCTCAATCGCCTTCAGCAGTTGCGGGCGGTTGGCCTCCTTGCCGGATTCGACTTCCTCGAATTCGCCAACCACTGTTCCGGCTTGTGAGTGGAGGAATTCCGTCACCGCCCGCTGCTGAGCCTCAAGGCCAAGGCCGGACTCGCCCTGCCGAACCGTGCTCACTCGCTTATAAACGCAGTATCGTTCAGTCATACAGACCTCCTATGTCAGAACGCTTCGGTCGTTATGCGTTTTGACATAGCAGGATTGAGGCCAACGAGTCCTCAACAAGCGAGGTTAACACAAATCGATTTGTAGGTTTCTGTAGGGCGATCACACAAGTGAAACTGTGGGGGCGCATTATGGCCGACGTCTACTGAACCGGAGGCGCGACAATGCAGGACCGCGACGACTTCGACGAAGAGGCCGTATGGGCTGAACACGAGCGAGGCCAAGCGCCCGCCGCGCCTAGCCCGCAGATCGGCGAGCGATGTGTGCACTGCGGCGGATCGCTGGGGCTGTTTTCGGCGGGCGGCTTCGCGGGCGTCTGTCAAAGCTGCGTACGGTCGGGATTGATAGTGCGCCCTGCCGACAAATGACCATCCCGGCCCCCGAGAACTAAGGGGCGTGGTGGGCGTCGCGGAAAACGGGTTGGCGAGATTGGCGCCAAACCTCGCAAGGTCCAGATGATCTGTCGGACTGACCAAATGTATCGGGAAGATGGACAGACGCCAGCAACGAAAGCCGGGCCGCTCAGTCTTGCGAGCAGCATCGGGATGAAGGCCGACGCCTGTCCAGATGCGCAATGGGGGCAGTTATAGGTAGAGTCAAGGTGGTTCGCCTCGCCCTTGCCAACTGGACGCGATCGGACTTCGCGATCCGGGCCGGTGGCGTCAAGTCGGCTTGATGGGAAGCGCTGCTAATCTGCACAAGCTGGGGTAGGCTTGCGTTGCGGTAGGGCTCACCAGGAAACGCGAATGCTAAGCGAAGACCAGTTTGAGTTGGCGTACGCGCTTCGCCTTTACGTCGGGTCGAACAGCATTGGCATAGGCCCGGACTTGGGTGCCCTTCTGCCTCTTGTGGACGGCATGGGGCCGCAAGCTATCGCCGCTGCGCTGAACGATCTGGAGGGCCTCGGTTTCATTCGAGTTGATCGCGCCCTACCGACACATGACCATCCCGGCCCCCGAGAACTACGAGGGGTGGTCGGCGTCGCGGTATTGGAGCGGCTTCAACAATTCTTCGACGACAAGGGATTGTAGGGGCGATCCGGCCATGCCTGCGCTCGCCAGAAAATCGCCGCCTGTTGAATCAACCGCGCGCCAGAATGGTTGCGCGTCAAGTCGGCGGCGATTTGCAGGCCTCAGCAACCCGAGCGAAGTCGCCACCGAACCCTGACAGGTCCCACGTGATCGGCCCGGCCGGAGCGAACGCGGCGGGCGGGTCCAGGGTGACGCGGCGAGCCTCCAGCATCGCGGCGACAAGGCGCGGCTCCGCAGGTCCGTTACGGGGCATCCAATCCCCGCCGCTTCCTGTCCATGACAGTTCCACCGCCTCGGGCGGTGCGTCGCCAATTTGGAGGGAGCCGAACACACCCGCCAGCGGTGGGGGTGATGCGGGGGCTTGGACAAGGTCGATCTGAATCGAGGGGGGCGCGTCAGGACCGCACGCGAAGGTCAGCGTAGGTCGCCGACCGTCGATGAGAGACGCCGCTTCGGTGGTCGCGAAAATGCCCGGCCCGATCTCACTACGTTTGACCACGTAGGTAGGTGCGGGGACGGCTGGCGGAGCGTGGGCGGGAGAGCAGGCCGTCGCGAGGGCGAGGGCCGCCAGGATCACGGCTCGGGAGTGACTGACTCTCGGCCATGGTGTCTCTGTCCGCATTGCGTGGGGTAGGTCAATCGGCCCCGTCTCCGATAGGAAGCTCGATCTGTGACACTAATCGCGAGTGTCAGGGAAGTGTCAGAGAAGTGTCAGGGCCAAAAGTCTCCTAAGATCAGAGCGTTACAGAATTCTCTGACACTCTGACACTCAATATTAGATAAATGATATTCTTAAACTAACCCCGTTTTCTCTGCCTGTTTAGCGGCCCCACGTATCCGTGTCGCACCGCCTTCAGCCCAGAATAATCACTCCCTCCAAATCAAGTTTGCAGTGGCAGAGTGTCACAAAGCTCGAAAATTCTCGTGTAAACAACGAGTTATGCTGTGACACTATCGCTGACACACTCGTTTTCGGGTGTCACAGTGTCAGAGATTTCGGGGGCGTCCTCCACTCGCTCGGCGGCGAGAACCAAAAAGGCGCCGGTCCCGATGTTCGGGAAGTGGCGCCACGTCAGTCGCGACTTGTCCGACACCGCGCTGCGCACGAGGTATCCTTGCGCGTCGAGAGCCTTCTTCAGATCATCTACCGACACCGCGCCTCCCGCCATCTCGCCGACGTTGGCGACGGGGATAACGTAAACTCGGGGGTCGGTCGGCCCGCACTTCTTGCTGTCACGCGGCATAATCCATGCCTTCGTCGGTCCGCGCGGGGTGTCGCCCAGGGCGATAACATCGACATCGCGATGGGCTTGGAGGAACTGGATAAGCGTCTCGATTGCCCGGTTGGTGGGGTCGGCCGGCGCCATGTCGGACGCGAGGTAGTTACCCCAAAGCTCGTCAACCACCGGCTGGACGTCCGTATCATCGGGGAACAGGCCGGCGTCGATAGCAATCCAGGCCGCCAGCTCCATATACGCGAGCGCGAAAGCCGCGCGCCGCGCCACGGGGTCATCGACTCCCGCCAGCTTGTCAACAATCCGCTCGGCCGCGTCACGCAGGCGACGGGGCTCGGCAATATAACCTTGCCGGGCCAACTCGGCGATAAACGGCGGGAGACCCCAACCGAAATTCTGCCGGGCGAGGTCGTAGACCTTGAACTGGTCGAGTGGCGCGTAATCGGTGTCTGACACCGGAATCTGAATCATCCGCACGGACAATCCTCCCGCCCTCAACGCCTTCGATTGTTGAAGCTGCTGCGCCAAACCGACCTCGGTTGACATGGTGACCGCCATACCGGTCCACTTCGCCAGCTTCTGCTCGGTGATCGCGGCCGTCATGCGCGACTTTCCCGTGCGGCCGTAGATCATGAAGATAAGGTCTTGGATGAACTCGGCGAGTTGCCCCTTCATCTCGTCCAGGGCGAGGATGCCGGCGGAGGCGCGCATGAGGGGGTATTCGAGGCCGTTGGCCGTGGTCTTCATGGACCGCATCTGGCCCTCGCCAGCTACGGGCGTTCCGGACACTGCGACCCCGATCTCTTGACGCCAAGACTTGCCGCCTGACGTCCTGCCGGTGAACAGATAGACGGCCGGTGCTTCACCCGCTAGGGCGAGGATCACGCCGACGAAGCCGATGAACAGTGCAGCCTTCATCGACGCCGAGTGCTGCCGACAAATCGCGGCGGCGCCAGTCTTCCAGCCTTCGAAGCTTCCTTGAGTCGTCGTGCCGACATTCGGTCCGAGGCCGGCCTCGGACAGCCCGAACTTGGCGACGTCGCCCCGGAGCACTGAGCCGGAGGCCGAGATGTAAACCGCGTTGTCCTCCCGCCAGCCGGCTCGGTCGAATAGCGTTCGGGGCTTCGGCGCCTCGCTCATCAACACGCGATGAAACCACCGCTCCGCCTCCGCCGTTGCGAATCCCATGCTGCGCCCGCGCATCAACGCGATCAGGCCGGACTTGTTAGCGATGAGGTCGGCAGGGATCCGAACCGTCTCTCGCTCGCTCACTTCATTCTCAATTTCGAGTTCGATGTCCCGCAAATCGCCCTTGTCGGCATATCGAGCGGCGCCGGCGATGGTGAAGCGGGAACAGAGGATTTCCGGGCCGTCCTCCCCCTTGCGGGCGAGATAAGTTCGCGACCCGCGCTTCACCGTCGTGAACTTCCCGAGATGCCCAGGCAAAGGGTAGGAGTTGGACTCCGGAGCAAGGGCTTGTTCGGTCTGCCTGACGGGCTCCCCTCCGCCCGACTCCTCGTCCCTCTTGATGTCGTATGTTTCGTCGGTGATCACCGACTTCTCAAACCAGCCATCTGCCAGCATACGATTGATCATCGTCAGGTTGTCGCGGCCGTGGCAGGCGTCGTGGCTGCACTTGATCACAAACCGGGTGTTGCCGCCTTCGCCGGCATTCACGGCGAAGCACCCCGCATCGTTGGGGTCGCCGGGGTTGCTGTGATCCTCGTCGAAAGGACAATCGATGGTGATCTTGCTGGTGTTGTCCTGGCGGACCCTCTCTTCGCACTCAGCGCGCAACAGGTCGGCGATCTGGAGCCCGTCCGCTCGCTTTCCAGCCCATCGGGTAGTTAGCGGCGCGATACCCGCCTTCTGTTCGTCTGCCGCCGTCGCACTGGCCTTCACGCCGGACGCAGCGCCCCCACCATCAAGGGCCAGATCGTTCCAGTCGAACAACGGGCCACCGAAGACAGTGGTGTCGTGGGGGCGTCCCTTGAGGTGCCGGGGGAAGTAGAACAGCCGGGACGGATCGGTTGCCGAGTTGTCCATAGGCAGATCGCCGAGCAGACGGGCCAGCGCCTTGCAGACCTCGGCCCACTTCGCCATGCCTAGCGCGTGCGTCTTGGCGACCTTGGTCGGATCGAACGCCACCGCGAGCGGCATCACGATTCGATGCTTCTGCATGGGCGCGTGGGAGATGCACGCCATGAGACCGGTGGCCTCGTGTTCATCACCGATGTATTCGGCCGTCGAGAGGACGGCGTCGTGCCACCGGGACTTCTCTCGCAGGAAGCGGATGACCGCCTCGGGGCCGAAATCGATACCCTCGGCGTCGCAGAACTTGACGATCTTGTCCTTGTTGAATTGGGAAACCTTCTTGCCGTGGCTGAACGTGGTGTAACGGACCGCCAGACAGCCGAGCTTACCCAGCGCTTCGTCGATCTCCGCGCCGGGCATGCCAACGTCGATGTCCAGGCCAATCCCGAAACAGGCCTTCACGGCCTGCTTGCGGCGATTGTCGCCGGCGATCTCGGCCAGAACGAACCCCGGTCCGTCCTTCTGTTTTCCCTCGGGGTGCTTCGCCATCAGGGTGATGAACTTGGCGATCGTCATGCGATCGGGACGCCACTTCACAGACTTGAAGTTGGCGCCGATGGAGATCACCATCTCCTGCTGGTACTCGGAAGCGTCCAGGTCGATCGGCGCCAAGACGCGCGCGTCGAGTAGTGTGCCGAAATCTTCCTCGATCCACGGCGGTGCATCTTCGGCCGGCGCCTGGACCTGCGCCACCGGCGAGGCCTCGATCACGGGGGCGTCTTCCATGTAAGCGTCAACCAACGCCGAGAGGGGCTGGTAGGCGTCGGGATCGCACAGGACCATTTCCCAGCCGTTCGCGCCGGGCGTGGGGATCATGTCTTCGAGGTCACCACCCATTGCGGCGTAGAGCGCCACAACTTCTTCCTGGTCATCGGCTGCGACCGGGTTCTCCAGCGCGTAGGCGCAGATCGTGATCCCGTCCTTGAACATCACCACCGTCGGCTTCAGCACCAACGACGCCCACTCGTCGATAAGGGAGTTATCGATCACGCTGTGCAGGAAGGCGACCTTACCGTCCGACGTGGTCGGGCGAGCGTAGATCGGTTCATCGCCGGCCTTGGCGATCAGGTTTTCGATGTCCTGCGCCGACGTAACAGGGTGTTCATCGTCCCCGACAACAAAGGATGCAGGATTATCATGGCATCGAGAAAGCAACGCTGACAAGAAATTGGCACAATCTCGCTGCCTGTCGGGCATTATATTCGAATTGTTGCCCTTGGGCGACGGCTGTGTCATTCTGGCGTTCTCAATAAACTTTATCGCCGCGACGGATATTCCGTTTGCGGCGATTTTTTTGTCTTACTCGCGACGGCATCGAGGCCTGCGCGCTTGGCGAAGCATGTCATGTGTATTCGAGAAGTGCAAATTCACCTGTTTTCATGACTCATCGCGGACGATGTAAAAGAATGTTTTGTTCCATTCCTTTACAACGGAAATGGGGTCACGAAATACTGTCAGACTTCAAGTGTTGACAGAGCGCGCGCCCTCCGGCCGACGGCGGTCGTTGCCAGACATCCGCCTCCTCACCGTCGAACGCGGGGACCAGTCGGGCAGGCCTAGCCGGCGTCGCGCGGGTCGGTGGAACCTCCCGGCGCGGGTCGGGCTGAATGGGGAGTCGGCGCTTCATCGAGGCGCCCCGAAGAACCGCGCCAGCGTCACCGCCAGCAAGTCGAGCACCTTCTCTGTGACGCGCGGCATGATGAGCGCGAGCCGCTCGCCGCCGACGCGGATGAATCGCTCGTCGATAGCGACGGGCGCGACACCGGCGTCGCCGGGGGAGGTCATCACGACCGCCATGGGCGCGTCGTCGTCGTCCAGATGAACCTCCCATTGCCCAGCGCTCAGTCGGCTGAGATGGCTCGAAATCCTGGCGATAAGATCGAAAAGACGCGCTTCCGGCGTGGCGCCCCTACTCGGTAGCCAGGGCGAAGCGAACGGCGGCGCGCCGTCGTCGCCCAACATGGCGGCGGCCACGGAATTGCGGACTCCACTGGCGACCTCGTGACGGGTGAGCGGCGCCATCACGTCATCCGCTCCGCCGCGCGGGAGGCGATGAAAGCGTCGATGTCGGATTGCAGCCAAAAGTGTGTCCCGTGCCCCCTCAACTTGAAGGGCTTCGGGAACTTGCCCCGGCGGACCAGGGCCATGATCTGGCGTGCCGAGAGTGTCCGGAAATCCCCGGGCAGGTCGGCAATGGTAAAGGGGCGGTTCGGGTCGTGGGTTTCGGCGGTCATCGCGCCACCACCTTGTCGGCGATGATCGGCGGGTGACCGTTCGCGACGGACAGCCTCGCGGTCGCCGAGGGGCGGGGACCATTCGGCTTGGGGTGCGGCTCCACGGGTGCGCCGGCAGCGTCATCGGGGCCGAGGAACAGGTGGGGGGCCTCACGTCGCACCGTCTCGGCCAGATCATCGGGAGAACCGCCGGCCTTGGACCGGAGGGAACCGTTGGGCGCCCTCTCCAGCACGCCAATCTCCAGCATTCGGTTGATGATGTCGCCCGTCGCGCCGGGGAGCGCACCAAGGCGGTCTCGGTGCTTTTCCACCCAGGCTTCGGCGGTGGCCAAGAGCAGGGCCGCAGTGTTTTCGTTGTGCATAGGCTTGGGGGCGGTCGAAGACCGCGCTCTCGTTCTGAGTTTGAATGGAACGCTCCGCCCGCCGGGTCCAGTTTGGGGCGGCAACCCAGCGGACGGAACTATATCCGGCGGCCCCCGCCTGGATGTACATCACATCTCTCATATTGGAGGGTAGTTGTCAAGAATTGGTCGACGTTTGTGCCCAAACATGAAGAAATGATCGCATAACAGACTCAAAGGAAATCGGTGAAGGCCCCTAGTAGAGTCCATTTGTTTGGACTCTACTGTGCAAAAGAGAGCGGGGGCTTATCTGTCTGCGGTCGCGCGGAAAATTCCCCTGCTGAGGGAATCTCGCTCGCGCGAGGGGTGAGTTGATTGCACGTGAGGCATATTATTGAAGGGGCGCTGCAGGCCATCAATTTACAAGCATCAAGGCAAGTCACTGAAATCTGGTCGCGACTTAGCGGTCGTTTTACACTTAACTCATTGAAAAATATATCAACACAAGCGATTTTGGTACCGTCATTCTAGGTTCGAGTCCTAGTTCCCCAGCCACGGCCCTTCCCTGATCATTCCCCTGGGCGGGGCGCGTCTTTCCGGGCCGCTCAATGCTTGTTGGGCTGGCCGGTGATGGTGCTGACCGGCTGCGATGCGACGGGCGGGGCGCCGCGGCGCTGGCCGGCGATATAGCGCAGCTCGCCCAGGGCCGTGGCGTTGCCGGGTTCCAGCTCCAGCGATTGCCCGTAGGCCGCTTCTGCCTCGTCGAACCGGCGTTGATCGCTGAGCGCGAAGCCCTTGCCGCGCAGCAGCCGCGCCCGATAGCGGGCGGGCATGTCGGGATAGTCGGCCAGGGTCTTGTCGGCCAGGGCGATGGCCTCGTCAAAGCGCTTGCCCAGTCCCAGCGCCCCCACCGCCTCGCCGGCCAGCAGGCCGTTGTCGGGCGTCAGCGCCACGGCGCGCAGCAGCACTTTGATGGCGTCAGGATATTTGCGGTACTCGACCAGGGTCGAGCCGGTCAGCAGCATGGCCATGGGATAGGGGGTGGTCCGCCACTCGGTGTCGCGGCCGGGGTAGGCGGCGGCAATGACCAGATAGTCCTCCATGGAATCGGCATGGACGATGACGCGGCCGTCGCACAGTTCGACCCGATGCATGACCTTGGGCGCGTGGCTGACGATGGCCTTCAGGTCCGGCAGGCGGGACTTGAGCACGGGAAAGCCACCGTTGCCGAAGGCGGCCATGATCTCGTCGACCTTGGCCTGGTCGGCCGCCACCCGGGCCGGATCGGCGGGCTCGCAGGCTGGAAGGTCCGAGGCGGCGGCGGGAACCATCGCGCCGGTCACCGGATCGGCAACGCCGGCCCAGGCCGGGGATGCCGCCAGGAGCGCCGCGCCGGCCAAGAGACCCGCAACGCCCCGCAGTGCTCGAAGACCCGCCATCCACCCGTCTCCCCTATGAATCTTACAAGCGTAACACATAACGGCGGTCTGTCACGTCGCCGCTTGCCGCCCGCCCGAATTGCTGGAATGAAAGTCACGCTCGCCGTTCGCGGCATGCTCCCTTCCCGTGACCTCCGAGAGTAGGCTGGCCTTGTTCAAGCGCGTACTGCTCCTGCCCCTGGCCCTGATCGCGCTGCTGGCGGTCCTGACGGGCTTCCTGGCGGTCAATCACGTGGGCGCCCTGGCCAAGAGCCGCTTCTGGGTCGACCACACCCACAGCGTCATCGAGACCACCGAGCGGCTCTATGGCCGCCTGCAAGACCAGGAGACGGCCCAGCGGGGTTATCTGCTGAGCGGCGACCGCGGCTATCTCGCCACCTCCGACGCCCAGGCCGTCGCCATTCCCAAGGACATGGCCGCGCTGCGCGCCCTGGTGGCCGACAACAGCGACCAGGTGACCCGCGTCGACGCCCTGTCGGCGCTGATCGCGGCGCGCAAGGCCGCCGCCGACCACAGCAAACTCCTGATGGCCGCCGGCGAGGCGCAAGCCGCCCGGCGCGACGTGATCAGCGGCGCCGCCAAGGTCTCCATGGACAAGGTCCGCAACGCCATAAACGGCCTGAGGCAGGCGGAGGAGACGCTGTTGACGCGCCGCCAGACGGAGGCGGACACGCGCGAGCGACGCGGGTTCCAGGTGGCGGTCCTGCTGAGCGTTTTGGCGCTGCTGGGCCTGGTGGGTTCGGTGCTGGCGCTCGGCGCGTCCAACCGGCGGTTGATCGAGGAAATGCGTGAACGCGAGGCGGCGGAGGCGGCCAAGCGAGAGGGCGAGGCTCTGTACGGCGCCATCTTCGCCAACACCGCCGACTTCCTGTTCGTGGTCAATATTTCGCCGGAGGGCCGTTTCTCCCTGGCCGACATCAATCCCGCCGCCGAGGCCGCCACCGGGTTGAAGGCCGAGCACATGCGCGGCCGCGACATCCATGATCTGGCGTCCGGCGCGGTCGCCGACCGGCTGGTGGGCTACTACCGCCAGGTGGCGGAGGCAGGCATCCCGGTCTCCACCCGCGATCAGCTGGGCCTGCCGAGCGGCCAGCGCAGCTGGGAAACGGTGCTGGTGCCGGTGAAGGGGCCGAGTGGCCGCATCGAGCGGATCGTGGGCTCGGCCCGCGACGTGACCGAGCGCGAAATGGCCGAGGAGCAGGTGCGGCGCAGCCAGCGGATGGAGGCCATCGGCCAGCTGACCGGCGGCGTGGCCCATGACTTCAACAACCTGCTGCAGGTGATCCGGGGCAACCTGGAGATGGTCGAGCCGGCGCTCGCCGGCAACGAGAAGGCCCGCCAGCGCCTGAGGAACGCCCTGCACGGCGCCGACCGTGCGGCCCAGCTCACCCGCCAGATGCTGGCCTTCGCGCGGCGTCAGCCGTTGGAGCCCAAGGTGGTCAACCTGGGCCGGCTGGTGGGCGACCTGGCGGAGATGATGCGGCGCACCCTGGGCGAGGGTGTCGAGGTGGAGACGGTGATCGGCGGCGGCCTGTGGAACACCCTGGCCGACCCGGCCCAGGTGGAGAGCGCCCTGCTCAATCTGGCCATCAACGCCCGCGACGCCATGCCCGAGGGCGGCCGTCTGACCATCGAGCTGGCCAATGCCTCGCTGGACGAGGCCTATGCGTCCCGCGACCAGGAGATCGCGCCGGGCCAATATGTGCTGCTGGCGGTGTCGGACACCGGCCAGGGCATGTCGAAGGCCACCGTCGCGCGGGTGTTCGAACCCTTCTTCACCACCAAGGTCGACGGCAAGGGCACGGGGCTTGGCCTGTCCATGGTCTATGGCTTCGTCAAACAGTCGAACGGCCATGTGCAGATCTACAGCGAGCCCGGCGAGGGCACGACGGTGAAGATCTACCTGCCCCGCTCGCGAAAGCTGGAGGAGCAGGCGGAGGCCCCCGTCGTCGCCGCGCGCGGCGAGGGCGAGACCATACTGGTGGTCGAGGACGAAAACGCCGTACGCGCCGCTGCCGTGGCCATGCTGGAAGAGGCCGGCTACCGCTGTATCGAGGCCTCGAACGCCGACGAAGCCCTGGCGCTGCTGAAGGAAGACGCCCAGGCCGACCTGCTGTTCACCGACGTGGTCATGCCGGGCACGGTGAAGACGCGCGACTTCGTCGCCCAGGCCCAGGCGCTGCGTCCCGGCCTGCCGGTGCTTTACACCTCCGGCTATACGGAAAACGCGATCGTCCACCATGGCCGCCTGGACGAGGGGGTCAGCCTGCTGTCGAAGCCCTATGCCAAGGACGACCTGGCCCGGCGGGTGGGCCAGATGCTGCGGGCCAACCGGCCGGTGGTGCTGGTCGTGGAGGATGAGCCCCTGGTGCTGGAGGCCGCCGTCGACATGATCGAAAGCCTGGGCTTCGAGACCCGCGAGGCCGACACGGCGCGCGCGGCGCTGGAAATCCTCGGGAGCCCCGGACGCATCGACATCCTGTTTACGGATATGGGCCTGCCCGACCGCAACGGCGCCGACCTGGCCATCGAGGCGCTGGCGCTGCGCCCGGACCTCAAGGTGGTGTTCGCCAGCGGCTATGCCGACCAGCCGGGCGCCGACGCCATCGCCGACGCCAAACGCCTGGATAAGCCTTACGACCGCGGCGCCCTGGCTCAGGTGCTGGCCGCCGCGGCCGGCAGGATCGCTACTTCTTGATCTTGGAGATCTTGGTGCCTTCCAGGGTGACGCCGGCCATCAGGCCCTTCTGGTTGAAGATGAAGGCATAGGCGTCGTCCTTCAGGGTCGAGGACGACAGGTTCTTGGCCAGGCCCTCGTCCACGACCACCACGCTGGGGCCGACGCCGATTTCCCAACCGTCCGAGTCATGGATGTAGTCGATGGCCTTGGTGGTGATCAGGAAGACTGCATAGCCATAGGCCTGGGCGCCGATCTGCAGGCCCACGGAGCCCATGATGGAGTTGTAGTGGGCGATGGTCACGCCGCCCTCTTTCAGCACGCCTTCGCCATAGCTGCCGCCGATGCCGAGGCCGGCCTTGACGATCTTGGGGAAGATCAGGACACCCTTGGCCTGGCGGGCCAGGGCGGCGGCGGCCCCATTGCTGCGGATCAGTTCGCCCAGGGCGCTTTCGGCGTCGCCTTCGAGAGAGCGCGCGAAGGCCAGGTTCGGAAGCGCCAGGCCGGCCGCGCCGGCGGCGCCCAGGATGAGAAGGCTGCGACGGTCTTGCATCGGACATCTCCATGTCGAGGCGTCGGCGTCGAGAGGCCGGACGCTCAAAAGCCACGGTCCGGACAACCCGGCGTGGCGAAAAACAAGCTTAGCATTACGCACGATACGGCAACGCTCAAGCCTGCCCGTAACGCCGAGGGCGGGGTCGGGTTCCTGATCGATGGAGCGAAGGGTGCGTCTAGCCGATCTTGAGGCGCACGAAGGCCATGGCGCCCACGGGTGAGCCGTAGGCGCCCTTCAGAGGGTCAGGGATGTCGTAGCCGCTGACCACGCCGCCGACCCCGATCTTGACGGAGGGCGACAGCCGCCAGTCGCGGATCGCGCCGAGCGACAGCTTGCGCACCGTGAAGACCCCGCCGCCTGGGCCCATCAGCTCATTGGCGTCGACCTGCTCGGCGCGGCCGAACACCGTCCAGCGGTCGTCGGGGAAGACGGCGGCCTCCGTCAGCCAGGCGTCGGTGGTCCCGCCGGGGACCAGGGTCTTGCGGCCCCAGGCGAAGGTCGCCGCGAATTTTCCGGTGTCGCCGAAGTGGCGGAAATAGAGGGCGCTGGCCGAGACCCGGCGCTGGTCCACGTCCGGCTCCAGTTCCTCCGGGCTGTTGATCCGCGCGGCGCTGAGCTGGAAGGACCAGTTGGGCGTGGGGTTGAGGCTGACCCGGGCCGAATAGCTGTCGAGCGGGCCGGTCTCGATGTCGAAGCGGTGCTCGTCCGGCTCGCGGCCGCGGAAGGCGGAGGCTTCCAGGCGCATACTGTCGTAGGTGACGCCCAGGGTGACGATGCCGAAGGTGATGTGGGTGGAGTCCAGCCAGTGGTGGCTGATCGGGGCCTCGGGGCTGTCCATGGCCGCCAAGCGGTGCATGAAGGCCGGCGGGCCGAAGGCGGGCTCGCCGGGCAGGCCGGCATAGACGAAGGCGCTGGCGCGGTCGCCGATCGGGTGGCTGTAGCTGGCCGACAGCTCCATGAACAGGTCGTGCGGATGCTGGCGGTCGACCAGGGTGGTGGCCCCATCCGCCGTCTCGCCGGCGGCCAGCAGCAGGGGGTAGCCGTCCTTGCCCATGAAGGGGTCGGGGCTGAGCATCGCCCGAAGCCCCAGTGTGCCGCCGCCCAGGGGCCGCTGGGCCATGCTCATCACCATGCCGGCGAGGAAGGTCTTGTCGCCGCCGCGAGGGCCGGACTGGTGGTCGACGACGACATTGACCAGGGCATGGGTCATGATCATCCAGTCGCCCGACATGGTCATGACGCCCTCATGGGACGAGTCGTCCGGCTGCCAGCTGGTGCCGGAGGCGTCGCGGGTCATGGCGTAGGGCCCGAAGGGGCTCTTCATGCCGCCGCCCATGTCCATCTCGTCCATGGGTGGATGAGTGGCCGGGACCTGCGCCGTCGGGGGGGCGTCGTGGCCCGTGTGGTCCATGGGCATCGAACCCATGGGGGCCGTGTCCTGGGCCATGGCGGCGTTGGCGAGGGCGAGGCTCGCGGCGAAGGCGGCGCAGCCCATGAGGCGCGCGCGTAGGGGTATCGTGGTCATAGGACCCACTCCTGACAGCATGACATCAATGCGCGGCGAAGAATTTCGCCACGCCAGGGCATCAGGCGAGCGGTCTGGGCGGTTCGGGATCGAGGGAGGGCGTGCGGCCCTCGGGTGCGCGGAGTAGGGCGGGTGCAGGAGCCGAGTCCGTCCGGCCGACCGGGGCGGACAGGCACTGCAGCGCGTCGGCGGTGGCCAGGCAGGCGACGCAACAGCTCATCGCCATCATGTCGGGGGTGGGCTTCCGCTTCGGCGCGTGTTGGCCGCCGGTCATGTCCGCCATCGCGTCCATGCCCATGGCCATGTGGCAGGGTGGGGCTCCGCCGGACGGCGGCGGCGCGGCGCGCGCGACGCCCGATGCTGCGAACAGCACCGCAAACAGGATCGGCAAGAAGACGCGAAGGGCGCGCATTGGCGTCAATCTAACGTTCGGACCGGCGGCGCGCCAGAAAGGTGGGGGCCGCTCATCGGTTGGCCCTTTCGAGCAGGGTGATCAGTTCGTTGGCCTTGGCGCGCTGTTCTATGGCGTCGCCGCTGACGATGGCGCTCTCGATGCAATGGGACAGGTGATCGCGCAGCATCTCGGTCTCGACCCGGACCAGCGCGGCCTTCACCGCTTGAAGCTGGGTCAGTACGTCGATGCAATAGCGGCCCTCGTCCACCATTCGCGCGACGCCGCGCACCTGGCCTTCAATGCGGCTCAGGCGGTTCATCAGCTTGGGCTTGTTCTCGCGATCCATCGCCGTCCTCCGTGGGCGATAGCATATACGGGTGGGGGGTAATTGCAATATGCCCCCTAAGGGTATAGTGACATCCGTCATGTCCGATCATTGCCACCACCACGCGCCGACCGCCGCGCCAAGTCCCGCCACCGAGGGCGCGATCTATGTCTGCCCAATGCATCCCCAGGTTCGCCGCCCGGCGCCGGGCGTTTGTCCGATCTGCGGCATGGCGCTGGAGCCGGAGACGCCCGGCCTGGACGATGGGCCCAGCCCGGAGCTGACCGACATGACGCGGCGGTTCCGGATCGCGCTGGCCCTGACGGCGCCGCTGTTCATCATCGACATGGGCGGGCATCTGTTCGGGCTGCCCATGCCATGGCCGCACGGCGCGACACCCTGGATCGAATTGGCCCTGGCCAGCCCCGTGGTGGCGTGGGCCGGCTGGCCCTTCTTCCAGCGGGGTTGGGCGTCGGTGGTGGGCCGCAGCCTCAACATGTTCAGCCTGATCGCGCTGGGGACCGGGGCGGCCTACCTCTATTCCCTGGCCGCGACCCTGGCGCCGGGATGGTTGCCGCCGGCCTTCCGCGACGCGCACGGCATGGCGCCGGTCTATTTCGAGGCGGCGGCGGTGATCACCGTTCTGGTGCTGCTGGGGCAGGTGCTGGAGTTGCGCGCGCGTGAGCGGACGGGCGGCGCCATCCGCGCCCTGCTGGACCTGGCCCCGCGCACCGCCCGGCGGGTCGCCGCCGACGGGACCGATGCGGAAGTGAGCATCGAAGAGATCATGCTGGGCGATCGGCTGCGGGTGCGCCCCGGCGAGAAGATCCCAGTGGACGGCCAGGTGCTGGAGGGCCGCAGCCATGTGGACGAGTCCATGGTCACCGGCGAATCCATGCCGGTGCTGAAGCAAGCCGGCGCCCAGGTGGTGGGCGGGGCGCTCAACCAGACGGGCGGCTTCCTGATGCGGGCCGACCGCATCGGCCGCGACACCCTGCTGTCGCGCATCGTGCAGATGGTGGCCGACGCCCAGCGTTCGCGCGCGCCCATCCAGCGGCTGGCCGACAGGGTGTCGGGCTGGTTCGTGCCGGCAGTGATCGCCGCGGCCGTGATCGCCTTCGCGGTCTGGGCCCTGGTGGGACCGGAGCCGCGGCTGGCCAACGCCCTGGTGGCGGCGGTGTCGGTGCTGATCATCGCCTGTCCCTGCGCGCTGGGCCTGGCCACGCCGATGTCGATCATGGTCGGGGTAGGGCGTGGCGCGCGCGCCGGCGTGCTGGTCAGGAGCGCCGAGGCGCTGGAGCGGCTGGAGAAGGTGGACGTGCTGGTGGTCGACAAGACCGGCACTCTGACGGAGGGGCGGCCGGCGTTGACCGCGCTCAAGGCGGTCGGGGTCTCCGAGGATGAGCTGTTGCGGCTGGCCGCCAGCCTGGAGCGTTCCAGCGAGCATCCGCTGGCCCACGCCATCGTGGCGGCGGCTGAGGCCAAGGGTCTTGCGCTGTCGGAGCCTACGGCGTTCGACAGTCCGATAGGCAAGGGCGTCACCGGCGCGGTGGATGGACGGCGCCTCGCGATCGGCGCCGACCGCTTCCTGGCCGAGCTGAAGGTCGATGCGGCGGGCCTGGCCGGCGAAGCGGAAGCCCTGCGGCGCGAGGGCGCGACCGTCGTCTTCGTGGCGCTGGACGGCAAGGCGGCCGGCCTGCTGACCATCACCGACCCGGTCAAGGCGACGACGCCGGCGGCGGTGGCCGCGCTGAAGGCGGAGGGTGTGCGCCTGGTGATGCTGACCGGAGACAACCGCCTGACCGCCGAAGCGGTGGCCCGGCGCCTCGGCATCGACGAAGTGGAGGCCGACGTGCTGCCCGACCGCAAGGCCGAGGTAGTGAAGCGCCTGCGCGCCGAAGGCCGGGTGGTGGCCATGGCCGGCGACGGGGTCAATGACGCCCCGGCCCTGGCGGCGGCCGATGTGGGCATCGCCATGGGGGCGGGCAGCGACGTCGCCATCGAGAGCGCCGGCGTCACCCTGCTGCGCTCCGACCTCACCGCCATCGTTGCGGCGCGCCGGCTGTCGCGCCAGGTGATGGGCAACATCCGCCAGAACCTGGCCTTCGCCTTCATATACAATCTGGCCGGCGTGCCGATCGCGGCGGGGTGCTCTATCCGACCTTCCACATCCTGCTGTCGCCGGCGCTGGCGGCGGGCGCGATGGCGCTGAGCTCGTCCAGCGTGATCGCCAATGCGCTCAGGTTGAGGGTGGCAAAACTCTAGGCGTCAGCGAGCCGGCTCGCGTAGCGCCAGACCCGGGCCCTCGGCGGGTCGGGCGTCGCCGCCGTTCAGGGCGCGCTGCATGTGGACGATGTCGACCCAGCGGCCCAGCTTGAAGCCGACGCTGTGGCCCATGCCGGTCTGTTCGAAGCCCAGGGACCTGTGCAGGGCGAGCGAGCCCGTGTTGCCGCTGTCGCCGATGACGGCCATCAACTGGCGCAGGCCGAGCGCCTCGCAGGCGGCGATGATTTCAATGAGCAGGGCCTTGCCGACGCCTTGGCCCTGGTGGTCGGGGGCGATGTAGACGCTGTCTTCCGCCGTGTAGCGGTAGGCGGCGCGAGGCCTAAAGGGGCCGGCGTAGGCGAAGCCCGCGACCTGGCCGTCGCGCTCTGCGACCAGGTAGGGCAGACCGCGCGCGGTGACGGCGGCCAGGCGCTGGGCCATCTCCTCGGCCGAGGGCGCTTCTTCCTCGAAGGTGCCGAAGCCGTGCAGGCAGTGGTGGCCGTAGATGGCGGCCAGGGCCGGGGCGTCGGCCGCCGTGGCCGGTCTGATCGTCAGGTCGCTCAAGCCGCTTTCCATCCCTCGTCGACCGCCCAGATGGCGAAGGCGTAGTCGAGCGCGATCTCCTTGAGGAAGTCAAAGCGCCCGGCCGATCCGCCGTGGCCGGCGTCCATGTTGATGCGCAGCAGGACAGGTTTGCCGCTGGTGGTGTTGTCGCGCAGCTTCGCCGTCCACTTCTCGGGCTCCCAGTAGGTGACGCGCGGATCGGAGAGACCGCCCGTGGCCAGCACGGCCGGATACGGTTTGGCGGTGATGTTGTCGTAGGGGCTGTAGGCGGCGATGTAGTCGTAGGCCGCCTCGTCCTCCAGCGGGTTGCCCCACTCGGGCCACTCGGGCGGGGTCAGCGGCAGGGACGTGTCGCTCATGGTGTTGAGGACGTCCACGAAGGGCACGGCGCCGATGATGCCGGCCCACAGGTCGGGGCGCAGGTTGGCGATGGCGCCCATCAGCATGCCGCCGGCCGAGCCGCCATAAGCCACGATATTGCCGGCCGAGCCGTAGCCGTTGTCGGTCAGGTGTTCGGCGCAGGCGATGAAGTCGGTGAAGGTATTTTGCTTGGCGAACTTGCGCCCGTCCAGGAACCAGCCCCAGCCCTTTTCCGAACCGCCGCGCACGCAGGCGATGGCCCAGATCCAGCCGCGGTCGACGAGGCTGAGGTTACGGATCGAGAAGCCGGGATCCATGGAGATGCCGTAGGAGCCGTAGCCGTAGAGCAGCAGGGGCGCGGAGCCGTCGAGCGGGGTGTCGGCCCGCATCAGGGTGAAGATCGGCACCTCGGCGCCGTCCTCGGCGCGGGCGTAGAGGCGGCGCGTCACATAGTTTTTCGGATCGTGGCCGGAGGGGATTTCCTGGGTCTTGCGCAGGGTGCGCTCACCGGAGGCCATGTCGTAGTCGACCCACTGACGCGGCGTGGTCATCGACTGATAGGTGAAGCGGGTGACGGTGGTGTCGTATTCGTAGCCGGTCTCGAGACCCAGCGCGAAGGCCTCTTCCTCGAAGCCGATCTCGTGGTCGGTGAGAGTGGCCCGCGCGGTGATGACGATGCGGTTCAAGGCATCGGCCTTCTCCAGCCGCACGAAGTGGTCCTTGTAGGCGATCATGCCGGTGATCAGGCGGCCCGGCTGGTGGGCGATCCATTCGCGCCAGCCGTCCTTGCCGGGGTTGGCCTCCTCGGCGGTCATCAGCTTGAAGTCGACGGCGCCGTCGGCGTTGGTGCGGATGATGAAGCGGCCGTCCCAGTGGTCGACGCTGTACTGAACGCCGTCCTCGCGCGGCTGCATGACCTTGGGCGCGGCGGTGGGGTCGGCGGCGGGGATCAGCAGGACTTCGCTGGTCTCGTGGTTGCCGCTGCCGATGACGATCCAGGCGTCGGAGGAGACCACGCCGACATGGATGAAGAAGCCGTCGTCCGGCTCATCGTAGACCAGGACATCGTCGTCGGGCCCGCCGCGCGCGGGGCGACGGAAGACCTTGGCCGGGCGGCCGTTGTCGTCGCGCAGGATCCAGAACAGGCACTGGGAGTCCGGCGACCAGCAGAACTCGCCGGTCGTGCTTTCCACCGCGCCGGGCAGGATCTCGCCGGTTGCCAGGTCCTTCACCTGGACGCGGAAGACCTCCGAGCCTTGCTCATCGACGGCGAAGGCCAGCAGCGCATGATCGGGCGAATGGTCCGCCGCGCCGACGTTGTAATAGGCCTTGCCCTTGGACTCGGCTTCCTCGTCCAGCAGGATCTGCTCGGCCTTGGGGTCGGCGTCGCCGCGCGGGCGGCGCGCGATGATCGGGTGCTCGGCCCCGGTTTCGAAGCGGGTGTAGTAGTCCCAGGGGCCGTCGGGCGCGGGGATTGAGCTGTCATCCTGTTTGATGCGCCCCTTCATCTCCTCGAAGATGGCCGCTTGCAACGCCTCGGTCCCGGCCAGCATGGCCTTGGTGTAGGCGTTCTCTTCCGTGAGGTGCGCCTTCACGTCCGCCTTGATCAGGGTCGGGTCGCGCAGGACCTTTTGCCAATTGTCGTCCTTCATCCAGGCGTAGTCGTCGCGGCGGGTGCGGCCGAGCTGGACAATGGTCTTGGGCTCCTTCTTCGGCGAAGGGGCTTTGGGGATCGAACTCACGCGAGGGATTCTCCGGCCTTGTGGGCATGGGGGCGTTTGCGGGGCGGCGCAGGGGGCGGTTTCTGCACCTTGGCGCCCAGCCTGTCGATCAGGTGATCGCCCACCCGCATGGCGTTGGCGACGGTGGTCAGGGTCGGATTCACCGCCGCGCTGGTGACGAAGAAGGAGGTGTCGACGACGTAGAGGTTGTCGAGCTGGTGGGCCTTGCAGTTGACGTCGAGGACCGAACTCGCCGGGTCGGCGCCGAAGCGCACCGTGCCCAGCTGGTGGGCGGTGCCGTAGAGGGGCAGCAGGCTTGAGAACTGGAAGTGGTGCTGGCTGATCGGGTGGGCGTGCTCCACGAAGCCGTTGAGCGACTCCTGCAGCGCCTTCACCAGCCGTTCGTGGCCCTCGAGATTGTTGTGGGTGTAGTCGACGATGATACGGCCGTCCGGCGACAGCTTCACCCGGTTGTCGGGCGAGGGCAGGTCCTCGGAGATAACCAGCATCGACAGCATGCGGCTGGCCAGGGCGTTGGTCATCACGTCCGGCATCAGGGCCGGCGGCAGCCAGTCGGAGACCTCGCCCTCCAGGGTCTGGCCGGACATGTATTCCAGCATCTGGATATGGCCCATGGGGAAGTCAAAGCCGCCGCGCGGGTCGTTCCAGTAGAAGTCGTTGCAGGCCAGCGTCTTGGGGAAGGTGATGGCCTGATGCTCGGCGGTCAGCGACACCATCGCCGTCAGGGTGTGGAACATGTAGTTGCGCCCGACCTGGTCGGAGCCGTTGGCCAGGCCGGTGGGGTGGGCGTCGTTGGCCGAGGCCAACAGGATGACGGCGCTGTTGGCCGCGCCGGCGGCCAGCACCACGATATCGCCGCTCCAGCGTTCCTCGCCGCCCTCGGTGTGGCAGACCACCTCGGTGACGCTCTTGCCCGCGCCGTCCGTCTCCAGGCGCAGGACCTTTCGCCCCGTCAGCAGGGTGACGTTGGGCAGGTCGAGGATGGGCTCGATGGCGCAGGTGCGCGCGTCGGACTTGGCGCGCAGCAGGCAGGGATAACCGCCGCAGGTCTTGCACTTGATGCAGGTCGAGGTGACCGGATGGGCCTGGTCCAGCTTGATGCCGAGCGGCAGGGAGAAGGGCCGCCAGCCCTGGTTCTCCCAGTGGGCCTTCAGGGCCGCGATGCCCGGGTCATGGTGGACGGCGGCGCAGTGGTAGGGCGGCTCGTCGCCATTCTCGGTGGGATCGTCGCCGCGTGCGCCGTGCACCTCCCAGAGCTTTTCGGCCTCGTCGTAGTAGGGGGCCAGGTCGGTGAGCGAGATCGGCCAGGCGGGAGAGGTCCCGCCGGCGTGCTCGGTCTTTTCGAAGTCGCGGTTGCGCAGCCGCATCAGGGCCGCGCCGTAAAAGGTGGTGTTGCCGCCGACCCAATAGTGGGTGGTCGGCGAGAAGGGGTGGCCGGCCTTGTCGTACCAGCGCTCCTGGGTCCGGTAGCGGTGCTGGATGAAGACCGCCTTGGGATCCCAGTTCTCGTTCTCCCGGGGCAGGTGTTCGCCGCGTTCGAGGATCAGGATCGACTTGCCGGTGGGGGCCAGACGCTGGGCGAGCGTGGCGCCCCCCGCGCCCGATCCGATGATGACGATATCGAAGTGCGGTCCGGCCATGAGGCGTCAGGACTCCGGTCTGTATTTGGCCGATCCGGCCTTGATCGCCGCGGAGACCAGCGGCTCGGGCAGATAGCGCAGCAATAGCGCCGCAATTTTGTTGTGCCAGCCGGGCACCACGATGACCTTGCCGCGGATGTTGCCTTCGATGGCGGCTTCCACCACCTGATCGGCGGTCATCCAGAAGAGGCGTGGTGCGCTGGCCATCTGTTCGGCCACGCCGCTGACCTGCGCGAACTCGGTCCGGGTGAAGCCCGGACAGACGCAGGTGACCTTGATCCCCTTGGTGCGCAGCTCGGCGTCCAGCGACTGGCTGAAGCGCAGAGCGAAGGTCTTGGTGGCCGGATAGAGGGTGTGGCCCGCCGCGCCGGGCGAGAAGCTGGTCATCGAGCCGACATTGACCACCGCGCCCCGGCCGCGCTCGACCATCCCCGGCAGGACGGCGTGGGTGAGCGCGCAGGCGCTGACGATCATGGTCATCAGCCCGTCGCGGTGGCGCGCCCAGGGCACGGCGATGAAGTCCTCGGCCACCCCGAAGCCGGCGTTGTTGACCAGCACGTCGATGGCGCGGCCTTCCAGCGCGGCCAGGATCGGCTTTTCGGCCTCCCAGACCGACAGGTCGGAGGCGATGGCCTGGGCCACGATTGCGTGATCGCGCTGAAGTTCCGCCGCCAGACTTTCGAGTCTGTCCAGCCGCCGGGCCACCAGAATCACGTCGTGGCCCCTACCCGCATAGGCGCGGGCGAAGGCGGCGCCGATGCCGGAAGAGGCGCCCGTGATCAAGGCTAACGGACGGTTACCAGAGGCCTGCGGCATGGCGACAACTTGTGCTCGTGCAAGGGTTTGGTCAAACTTCGCGGGCATCATCGATAAGCGGCAAAGCCGCATCAGATTTGGGGGCTATATGGCCTGGGATCTTTCAGTCGATCTCATTCAGGCTACAGTGCAGCTTGAACAACCGCTTGGCGACGGTACGCGAACCGTCGGCACGGGATTTCTGATCAACGATCCCACCCCTGACGGAAAGCCGAGGATCGTGCTGGTGACCGCCGAGCACGTCTTGGAAAAGATGCCGCTGGCCTCGGCCCGTATCGGCTTCCGTATCCAGGGTTCGGACGGCGCCTGGCGCTATGACCCTCAGGCCCTGAAGATCCGCGACGGCGCGGGCCACCCGCTGTGGACCCACCATCCGACCCGCGACGTGGCCGCCCTGGTGGTCGAAGTGCCGCCGGAATTCGCCAAGTCCGCCATCCCGGTCAACTACCTGGCCGGCGTGGACACCTTCACCAAATACCGGCTGGCGCCGGGCGACGAGATGATGGCGCTGGGCTTCCCGCGCGGCCTGTCGTCGAACACGGCGGGCTTTCCGATCCTGCGGGCCGGGCGCGTGGCGTCCTACCCGCTGGGCCCCAGCGACAGCGTGCCCACCTTCCTGATGGATTTCAGCGTCTTTCCCGGCAACTCGGGCGGGCCGGTGTTCATGGCCATGGGCGCGCGCCGCATCCCCGGCTCCGACCAGCCGGAGGAGGTCCAGTTCATCGCCGGCATCCTGACCCAGCAGGTCGAGCTGGATCATGAGCGCCTGGGCATCGGCATCGTCACCCATGCCCGCTACGTCCGCGAGACCCTCGACATGCTGGACGGCAAGCGGCCGCCGCCGCCGCTGAGGGTGGCGAGCGTGCCTTTGACAGGGGAAATGGCGGTGGCCGCCGAGCAGATGGCGACCCCCTAGAGCGCTTTCCGGCGAAGTGGATACCGGTTCGCCGCCGAAAAGCGCGACAAGACAAATAGCTGGAGCGCCGCTCCGATCCTATCGGAGCGGACAACGCTCTAGGGTCTTAAGCCCCGTAGACCACCGAGATCGTCTCGGCCACGCAGGCCGGGCGCTCTTCGCCCTCGATCTCGATCGTGCATTCGTTCTTCATCTGCAGGCCGCCCGCCTTGGCCTCGCAGGCCAGCAGCTTCTGGCGCATGCGCACGCGTTTGCCGACGCGCACCATGTTGGTGAAACGCACCTTGTCGGAGCCGTAGTTGATGCCGCGCGTCACGCCGGTGACCTTCAACAGGGCCGAGCCCAGGAAGGGGATCAGCGACAGCGTCAGGTAGCCGTGCGCGATGGGGCCGCCGATCTCGCGGGTGGCGCGCTCGACGTCGACGTGGATCCACTGATGGTCGTTGGTGGCCTCGGCGAACTGGTTGACCCGCTCCTGGGTGATTTCCAGCCAGTCGGAGACGCCGATCTCCTTGCCGACCAGGGTCGGCAGGTCCTTGTAGGCCACTTCAAGCATGGGGATCCCTCCGCGATTTCGTCCTTGCGCGGTTCATGCAACGGCCCTTCGGCGCTGTCACGCAAAAGAAGGCCCAGTCCTCCCCCGACGCGCAGCGACAGGGGGAGGTGGCCCGCAGGGCCGGAGGGGGCGTTCATGTGGGTTGCAGAAGTGCGCCCCCTCCGTCGCTTCGCGACACCTCCCCCCGTCTTCGCGGGGGAGGACTACGGAACGCGGTCCAGGAAGCCGGTGATGGCCTGAAGGCGGCCGTCGTCGCTCACGACGCCGATGTCGATGCCGGCGACCGGGGCTTGCCCGCCCTCGGGGCCCAGTTCCCAGGCGAAGCGGACTTGGCCGTTGTGGCTATCCACCGGGCTGGTGCGGCGCAGCACGAAGCCGGGGAACTGTTGCTGCACCCCGGCAAGCATCGCGTCGATGCCGTCGTGGCCCTCGCCGTGCATCACGGGGTCGAGGTAGCGGCCGGTTTCGGTCCAGGCGCCGGCCACCAGGTCACGGCGGGTCTCGGCGTCGGTGGCGTTCCAGCCGGCCACATAGCGGTCGACGAGGATGGTGTTGGGGTCGTTGATGTCTTTGGGCATGGGAGCCTCCTTGGCTTGGTCGATGTCCCAATGCTGGCCGCCTTGCCCCTGCCCGTCGATTACGCGCCAGGTAATTGGACGGCCCCGCCCCGGGGCGTAGCCTGTGGCCATGACCTATACGGATGCGACCCCCGCCGCCCGGCCGACCGGCGCGCCCACCCTGGGCGATCACCTGCGCGAATGGCGCCGCCGGCGGCGGATGAGCCAGCTGGACCTGGCGCTGGAGGCGGAGATTTCCGCCCGCCACCTGAGCTTCCTGGAAACCGGCCGCTCGGCCGCCAGCCGGGCCATGGTGCTGCGCCTGGCCGAGCAGCTGGAAACGCCTCTGAGGGAGCGCAACCTGATGCTGGTCGCCGCGGGTTACGCCCCCATCTATCCCGAGCGGGCGCTGGATGATCCGGCCTTGTCGGCGGCGCGCCAGGTGGTGGAGCTGGTGCTGAAGGGCCATGAGCCCTGGCCCGCCCTGGCGGTGGACCGCCACTGGACCATGGTCGCGGCCAACCGCGCGGTCGCGCCCCTGATCGCGGGGGTCGATCCAAGGCTGCTGGAAGGCCGGGTCAATGTGCTGCGCCTCAGTCTGCATCCGGGCGGCATCGCGCCCAGGATCGTCAACCTGGCGGAATGGCGCGCCCACCTGCTGCACCGGCTGGGCCAGCAGGTGCGCGCCAGCGGCGACCCGGTCCTGGCCGACCTCAGGGCGGAGCTGGAGGCGTTCCCCGCACCCCAGGGCGAGCGCGCGCCCGATGTGGAGAGCGCGCCCTATGGCGGTATCGCCGTGCCCTTCCGCATCGCCACCGAGATGGGGGTGCTCAGCTTCCTCAGCACCACCACCATCTTCGGCACGCCCGTGGACGTGACCCTGTCGGAGCTGGCGGTCGAAAGCTTCTTCCCGGCGGACATGGCAACGGCGGCGACCCTGAAGGCCGCCGCCGCTTCCTTCGCCTGAGTTCCGAGCGCTGCCTGCCGGAACGCCTGCCCCAGGGGACAGGTCCGCCCCGCCGGCGTCCTCACATCGGCGGGACGGATCGGAGGCGAGGGATCACATGAAGTCGGTGACCGCCAGTTCGTGGACGCTGTGGAAGGTGTTGATGTCCGGCGAACCGGCCGCCTTCAGCATCACCGCCTGGTCGGGCGTGGTGAAGTTGGAGTCGGTGTTCCAGAACACCCAGCCATCGGTCTTGCCGGCGACGAACACCACCGACTTGTCGCCGTGGGACATCAGCGCCTTGGCCTTCACCAGGGCGTCGGCATAGTTGTTGGTGGTGATCCAGTCCTCGGCGTAGGCGGCGCCCTTCATGGAGCCGTTGACGATATCCAGGTCCAGCTTGTCGACGCCCATGACGAAGTCGTTGATGACGTCCATGGTCGCCGCGTCGAGGCTGCTGTCGCCGGCCTTGAAGACGAAGGTGTCGGAGCCGTCGCCGCCGGTCATGGTGTCCTTGCCCAGGCCGCCGATCAGGAAGTCGTTGCCGACCCCGCCGTCCAGCTTGTCGGCTCCATCGCCGCCGTTCAGCGTGTCGTTGCCGGCGGCCCCGGTGAGGGTGTCCGCGCCCGCGCCGCCGGTCAGGGTGTTGTTGGCGGCGTTGCCGGTGATCTTGTTGTCGAGATCATTGCCCGTGCCGTTGATGGCCGCCGTGCCCGACAGGGTCAGGTTGTCCACGTTGGCGCTCATCGCGTAGGTCACCGTGCTGGTCACCTGGTCGACGCCGCCGTTCAGCCCTTCGACGATCACGTCGCCGGCGTTGTCGATCACATAGGTGTCGTCGCCCGCGCCGCCGTCCATCCGGTCGGCGCCCAGGCCGCCGTCGAGCTTGTCGTTGCCGGCCCCGCCGTAGAGGGTGTCGGCGCCGTCGCCCGCCGTGATCTGGTCGGCGCCGTCATTGCCGCTCAGCACGTTGGCCGCCGCGTTGCCGACGATCTTGTTGTCGAGCGCATTGCCCGTGCCGTTGATCGCCGCCGTGCCGGTCAGGGTCAGGTTCTCGACGTTGTCGGTCAGGGTGTAGGTGGCGGTGGAGGACACCGAGTCCAGGCCGGCGTTGAGGCCTTCGACGATGACGTCCGCGGTGGCGTCGACGAAATAGAGGTCGTCGCCCGCGCCGCCTTCCATGCGGTCAGCGCCCGCGCCGCCGTCCAGCTTGTCGGCGCCGTCGCCGCCGAACAGGGTGTCGTTGCCCGCGCCGCCGAACAGCTGGTCCACGCCCGCGCCGCCGGTCAGGACGTTGACGCCGTCGTTGCCGTTCAGCTTGTTGTCGAGCCCGTTGCCCGTCCCGTCGATGTTGGCCGAGCCGGAGAGGGTCAGGTTTTCCAGGTTGTCGCTCAGCACATAGGTGATGGTGCTGGTGACCTGGTCGATGCCGCCGTCCACGTCCTCGACGATCTGGTCGCCGACGTTGTCGACGCCGTAGCTGTCGTTGCCCGCGCCGCCGACCATGCGGTCGGCGCCCGAGTTGCCGTTGAGGTTGTCGTTGCCGTCGCCGCCCTCGAGCCAGTCGTTGCCCTCGTTGCCGATCAGGGTGTCGTTGCCGGCATTGCCCACCTGGTGGTCGGCGTTCTTGCTGCCGTTCAGGGTGTCGTTGCCGGCGCCGCCGTTCTGCAGGGCGTAGGTGACGGTGGTGGAGCCGGAGCCGGAGGTCGTGCCGCCCGTCGTGGTCGATGAAGAGCCGGTCGTGGTCGTCGACGCGGCCGTGTTGGGGACGTTGTCGGCGAGCGTGGCGCCCTTGATGGTGTTGGACAGCACCAGGCCCGTGCCGTTGGTGATGGTGGCCAGGACCTGGGCCACATAGGCCGAGCCCGTGCCGTCGCGGTCGATGGTCAGCACCGCCGTGCCGTTGACGACGGTCAGGTTGACGAAGTCGGCCAGCTTGTCGACGCCGGCGTGGTAGCCGGTCAGCAGCGACGACAGGTCGAGGCGGTCGCCTTGGGCGGAGTTGAAGCCCTGGATGGTGCTGGGCGTGACCAGGCTGGCGGCGTTGAAGACGATGGTGTCGATGGCGGCGTTCGAGGCGTTGGTGATGATCACGGTCTTGGCCAGGGGCAGGTCGAAGCCGCTGATCAGGCCGTTGATGTATTCCTCGATGTTCGTATAGCCGTCGCCGTCCTTGTCGCCGTTGTTGTCGGCGACCTTGGAGTTGAAGCCGTACAGGTCCTCGAACCAGTTGGGCATGCCGTCCTTGTCGGTGTCGACGGCAGCCTGGACAGTGACCTGAGCCGGCGCGCCGCCGGCCTGGGCGACGGTGTCGATAATCGCTCCCGTGCCGCTCAGCACCCCATTGATGACCGCCTGGTCGACCGCGTCGCGCGAGGCGGCGTTGGCGCCCACATTGGCCAGCACGTAGCCCTTTACCTGGGTGCTATCCAGGATGTTGACGGTGCTGCCGGCGAAGATGGCCTGGCCGGTGGAATACTTCAGCCCGCCGGTATCCTGTTGCAGAAGCCCCTGGGCCTGGTCGCCCTGCGCGTTGGCCGCCAGCTTGGTCCACAGGTTGTCGGAGACATAGACGCCGCTGCCCGCCGCCATGGTGGTCAGGTTGATCGGCGACTTGGAGGTGTTGGTGCTGCTGTTGGCGTCCTGGATGACGTTGCCGATCACCGCCACGGTGGTGACCAGGGTCCCGCTCGACCCGCCGCCGATCGCGAACACGCGGTCGCCGCGGCCCGGATTGAAGGTGTAGTTGTTGATCAGCTCGATGTTCTGGCCCGCCCGGACTTCCGGGTTGCGGTCCATGTTGTCGGCGAACAGGTTTTTGACGACCGTGATGTTGGTGTCATAGGCGCCGTCGGTGCTGCTCCAGTTGGAGATCAGCAGGCCCTTGGAGTGTTCACCCTCCGGATGGATGGAGTGGCTGAGGCCGGACGCGATGAGGTTGTTGGACACCGTGATGTTCGTCACGTTGCCCTGGATGTCGACGTTCTCGTCGGTCGCCCACTCGAAGGAGTTGTGGTCGATGATGACGTTCTTCAGCTGGAAGTCGGTGGTGCCGACCATGATGCCGTCACGGTCGCCGGCCGGCTGGCCTTCGGCGCTGTCGCCGGGACGGAAGTGCATGCCGCGCACGATGACGTCGTCGGCCTTCACCCGGATGCGCGCCCCCTCGACGGTGATGCCGTCGCCCGCCGAGGTCTGGCCGGCGATGGTGACGTCGCCGTTCTGGATCAGGATTTGGCTGTCGAGATGGATGGTCCCGTTGACGGCGAAGACGACCGTGCGCGGACCGCTCAGGTCTTCAAGCGCCCAGCGCAGCGAGCCCACGCCGCTGTCGTTCAGGTTGGTGACGGTGACGACCGCCCCGCCCCGTCCGCCGCTGGTATCCGCGCCGTAGCCTTCTGCCCCGACGAACGCCAGTTGTTCCGTAGTCATCTGTATCAAACCCCGAAGAAGCGCCCCGTACTGAGGGTCACTATGGGGATCACCAATTGCGATCTGATGATTTTCTTTGGTTGATTACAGGGTAACTATAAGTGCTGGCATGAATTACCAAAGTGTCGCAGCCTGTACCATTTTGAGACACAGAGTTATCGGCGCGATACGCGGGAATTACTCAGCTTATTGCTGGGCGTGGGCAACCTTTCAGCCAATTGTTGCTGAATATTGGTTTGTGAATAGCGGCGCATCCCGCGTCGGGCGGTCGACAGACCTGAAGCGGTCTTCCGCTCAGACGATCTTGCTGTCGGCCTTGCCCCAGTAGGCGTCGCGGATCAGGCGCTTGTAGATCTTGCCGGTGTCGTGACGCGGCAGCTCGCGCATGAAGTCGATCTGGCGCGGCGCCTTGATGTGGCTGATGCCGGCGCGGGTGAAGGCCATCAGCTCGGCGGCCAACTCCTCGCCCGCCATGGCCCAGTCGACCGGCTGGATGACGGCCACCACCTTCTCGCCCATCTCTTCGTCCGGCGCACCCACCACGGCCACGTCGGCCACCTTGGGGTGGGTCACCAGCAGGTTCTCGATCTCCTGCGGATAGATGTTCACCCCGCCGGAGATGATCATGAAGCTCTTGCGGTCGGTGAGGTAGAGATAGCCCTCCTCGTCGACCCAACCCACGTCGCCGAGCGTCGTCCAGCCATACTGGTTGGTGCTCTCGGCGGTCTTCTTGGGGTCCTTGTAGTATTCAAACACCCCGCCGCCGGCGAAGAAGACCGCGCCCTCGGTGCGCGGCGGCAGGGGCTCGCCGTCGTCGTCGCAAATCTTGACCTCGGCGGTCAGGCCCTTGCCGACCGAGCCCTTGTGCTCCAGCCACTCGTGCGAGTTCAGCGCGCTGAAGCCGTTGCCCTCGGTGCCGGCATAGTACTCGCTGATGATCGGGCCCCACCAGGCGATCATCTGTTCCTTCACCGGCACGGGGCAGGGGGCGGCGGCGTGGAACACCTGCTTCAGCGACGACATGTCGTAGTGGGTGCGCGCCTCCGGCGGCAGTTTCAGCATGCGCACGAAGTGGGTCGGCACCCACTGGGCCTGGGTGACCTTATAGCGCTCGACGTATTCCAGCGCCTTCTCGGCGTCGAACTTCTCCATCACCACGATGGTCGCGCCCAGCTGCAGGAACCCCATCGTCCAGCCCAGGGGCGCGGCGTGATAGAGGGGCGCGGGCGACAGATAGACACTGTCCGGCGTCGCCCCGTAGAGGACCATGGCCAGGGTGGCCAGCGCGCCATAGGCTTCGCCCAGCCCGCCTTCGAGGGGCGCGCGCCGCACGCCCTTGGGGCGGCCGGTGGTGCCGGAGGAATAGAGCATGGCCTGGCCCAGCGACGGATCGTCGATCGGCGTGGTCGGGAAGGCCGAGCGGGCCTCCTCGAAGCTGGCGAAGGGTCCGGTGGCGCCGTTGCACATGAACAGCGGCACGCCCGGGATCAGGGGCGCGATCTCGGCGGCGGCGGGCGACAGGGCGGCGGAGGTGATGAAGGCGCCGGCCCCGCAATCCTTGACGATGTATTCGACCTCGCCCGGCGTCAGCTTGCTGGCGATGGCCGTGAAATAGAGGCCGCAGCGCTCGGCGGCATAGACCACCTCGAAATAGCGGCTGTTGTTCTCCATCAGGATGGCGATGCCGTCGCCCGCCTTCAGCCCCATGGAGCGGAACAGGTGCGCGCCCTGGTTGGCCCGTTCGTCGAGTTCCTTGTAGGTCACCGTCTCCCCGGTCGAGGCCATGATGTAGGCGGCCTTGTCGGGGTGGGTCTTGGCGTGATGGATCGGATGCATGGGGCTACTCGAGGCTAGCAGGGGTCAGGCGGCGAGGGCGGCGGCGGGGGCCTTGCCCAGGATCATGTCGGCGGCCTTTTCGGCGATCATGATGGTGGGGGCGTTGGTGTTGCCCGAAACCAGGCGCGGCATCACCGAGGCATCGACCACGCGAAGGCCCTCCACGCCGTGCACCTTCAGCTGCGGATCGACCACCGCCGAAGGCCCGTGGCCCATCTGGCAGGTGCCGACCGGGTGATAGATGGTCGAGCCCGCCGCGCGGGCATAGGCCAGCAACATCTCGTCGGTCTCGAAGCCGGGCCCCGGCATTCTCTCATGCTCGATGAAGGGGGCGAGCGCCGGCTGGGCGGCGATCTTGCGCGCCCACTTCAGCCCGGCCACGGCCACCTCCTGATCCAGCGGATCGGCCAGGTAGTTGGCGGTGATGGCCGGGTGGGCCGAGGGGTCGGCCGACTTGATGCGGATATGGCCCCGGCTCTCGGGCCGCAACTGGCACGGCGCGATGGTCAGGCCGGGCAGGCCCTCCAGCTCCATCTTCTGCTCATTGACCAGCTTGTCGGTATCCATGGTGGCCGGAAGGATGTGGAATTGGATATCGGGGCCCGACAGGTCCGGGCGCGACTTGCAGAAGGCCGCGATATGGGCGGCCGACAGGGTCAGCAGGCCCTTGCGCTGGAAGAGATATTTGAATGCCTCGCCGACCATGCGGCCGCCTTTGGACAGCTCATTGACGCTGATGGTCCCAGGCTTCAGCCGGTAGCTGACCGACATCACATAGTGGTCCTGCAGGTTCTCGCCGACGCCCTTGAGGTCGGACACCACGGCGATGCCATGTTGCTTCAGCAGCTTGGCCGGCCCGACGCCCGACAGCTGCAGCAGCTGGGGCGAGTTGACCGCCCCGCCGGCCAGGATCACCTCGCGCGACGCCTTGGCCACGCGCTTGACGCCGTTCTGGGTGAACTCCACCCCGATCGCCTTCTTGCCTTCGAAGATCACCCTGGAAGCCAGGGCGTTGGTCTCCACCCGCAGGTTGGCGCGGTTCATGGCCGGGTGCAGATAGGCCACGGCGGCCGAGCAGCGCTGGCCGTTCTTCACGGTGAGCTGGTAGTAGGCGACGCCCTCCTGCTCCTCGCCGTTGATGTCGGCGTTGCGTGGGATGCCGGCTTCGACACAGGCCTCCACGACGGCGTCGGACACCACATGCCCCTCGGTGACGTCGGAGACGTTGAGCGGCCCGCCCGTGCCGTGGCCGGGGCCCATGCCCTTGCGCTCCTGGTGCTGGGCGCGCTGGAAATAGGGGGCGCAGTCGTCCCAGCCCCACCCTTCGCAGCCCAGCTGGCGCCAGCCGTCATAGTCGGCGTGCTGGCCGCGGATGTAGAGCAGGCCGTTGATGGAGGACGAGCCGCCCAGCACCTTGCCGCGCGGCCACACATGGCTGCGCCCGCCCGTGCCCTCGTCGGGCTCGGTGGCATAGAGCCAGTTGACCTTCGGGTCCTTCAGCGTCTGGGCATAACCCACCGGGATGTGGATCATCATGTTGGACATGAACTGGGAAAGGTTCTTGGTCGGCCGGTCGTCGCCGCCGGCTTCCAGCAGCAGCACCTTGATGCGCCCGTCGGCCGACAGCCGGTTGGCCAGCACGCACCCGGCGGAACCCGCGCCCACGATGATGTAGTCCGCTTCGATGGCTTCGCTCATCTGGTCCTCCCGGAGTGTGTCCGCATTCGCGGTTATCGTTGTTCAGTAGGCCATAGAACCCGACCGCGCGAGGGACCTCAAGGGCGCCGTCGGGGAAGCGGGACGAGACGCTTGCCTTCCCCGGCGTCCGGGCTTCTTCATGCGCCCGACCAAACGCCAGCGCCGGGAGAACGCGCCATGACCGCCCCCACATTCGAGACCCTGCTCTATTCGGTGGAGGACGGCATCGCGACCATCACCTTAAACCGCCCCGAGCGCATGAACGCCTTTACCACCCAGATGATGCGCGACATGATCGCGGCCTTCGACGTCACCGACGCGGACGACGAGGTGAAGGTGGTCATCGTCACCGGCGCGGGCGAGCGGGCCTTCTGCGCCGGGGCCGACCTGGGCAGCGGCGGCGCCACCTTCGACTATGACGCGGCGGGCGCGAAGGCGACCGAGCGCATGGACGGCAAGGTCGGCGACATCTACCGCGACGGCGGCGGCCGCGTGACCCTGCGCATCTTCGAGAGCCTCAAGCCGGTGATCGCGGCGGTCAACGGCGCGGCCGTGGGCATCGGGGTGACCATGCAACTGGCCATGGATATCCGCATGGCCTCCACAACGGCCCGGTTCGGGTTCGTCTTCGCGCGCCGGGGCATCACGCCGGAAGCGGCCTCCTCATGGTTCCTGACCAGGCTGGTCGGCCTGCAGCAGGCTTTGGAGTGGTGCTACACGGGCCGCGTCTTCCCGGCCCAGGAAGCTTTGGACGGCCGCCTCGTGCGCTCGGTCCATGCCCCGGAAGACCTGCTGCCCGCCGCCCGCGCCCTGGCCCGCGAGATCGCCGACAACACCGCGCCGGTCTCCATCGCCCTCACCCGCCAGATGCTCTACCGCATGGCCGGCGCCGGCCATCCGATGGAGGCCCATATGGCCGACAGCCGCGCCATCCAATACCGGGGCGCCCAGGGCGACGCGAAGGAAGGGGTCACCGCCTTCCTCGAAAAGCGCCAGCCCACCTATCCCGACAAGGTGTCGAAGGACCTGCCCGACATCTGGGCCAACTGGAAGCAGCCGACCTTCCGCTAACCGAAACGCCTTCCGTCGAGGAAGAACGCGCGCCGTCCAGTTTTCGGCGCGCGAAACCTTGATTGGCGTCAGAAGGGCATCGGAGTCATCCTCCCATATCGCGAGTCCATCAGAGACTCGGCGGAGGAATCGACATGATCGAGCGTGTATTCAGCTGGGCCTTGGCCCTGACGCTTGCAGGCCTTCTGCTTTTCGAGGTCTGGCAAGCCTTCTTCTGGCTGACGCCAAACGCGGTATTCGGCCTTATCGCCCTGCGATCCGGCATCGGATTCTTCGAGCCGGGCATGCGCTACATAACCGGCGCCCTGGAGGCGGGCGCCGTGGTCCTGCTGCTGTGGCCACGCACGCGGGTATGGGGCGCGGAACTGGCCCTCGTCGTGGTGGCGGGCGCCATCGCCTTCCATCTGAGCCCGTGGCTGGGCATCGCGGTGCCGAGGCCCGACGTGCTGTCGCCCATGCTGGCGCACGGCTACACCTCGGCGCAACTGGCGGAGTTCCACCTGCCCACCGACCACGGGGCCATGTTCCTGCTGGCCCTGGCCATCGCGGCCCTGTCCATCGGCCTGATCTTCGTGGAGCGGGCCAAGGTGAAGGCCGCTCTGGCGCCGCACGGACGCCGCCCCGCGGGCGTTTTCGCCTGAGACCGGTCGGGCGGCGGTTTTCGAGCAGGATTTCCGCCGCCCTCTCGGCTTCGTGAACGGGTAGTTAAGGGCGCTCTGTTGTCATGGGCCTCGCCAGCGCCGATCTGCTGGTGGGACACATCATGAACGAACAAGCCCTGCCCCTGCCGGAGACCGACGACGAGGATGAGCTGATGCTCGCCCCGACGATGGAGCCGGCTGCGCCGTCGAAGTCACGGCTGGGCCTGCTGAAGCGTCTGGCCGACGTGGTGTGCCTGCCCGGCAGCCGGGTGAACGCCTTCGAACGCGCCATGACCGCCGACCTGCTGGTCGAGGTGCTGCGCGAGGCGGCCACGGACGAGCGCGCCCGGGTGGCGCGGCGCCTGGCCAACGTCAACGAAATCCCCAGCGGCATCCTGCGCCTGCTGTTGCGCGACCATATCGAGGTGGCCCGGCCGCTTCTCGAAATCTCCGCCGGCGTCGGCGACGCCGACCTGATCGATTGCGCCCGCCACGCGACGACCGAGCACCGCCGCCTGATCGCCATGCGCCGGGGCGTCACCGACACCGTCTGCGATGTCCTGGCCAGCTTCGGCGAGGCGCCGGTCATCGAGATGCTGCTGCGCAACGACCTGGCCAAGCTCAGCCACTCGGCGGTGGAGGCCATCGTCGCCGCCACCCGCGAAAGCCCCCACTACATCCCCATGCTGCTGCGCCGCACGGAACTGCGGCCCAGCCACGCCTACGTGCTGTTCTGGTGGGCCGACGCCGACGCGCGCCTGACCATCCTGCAGCGCTTCGCGGTGTCGCGCGAAATCCTCCAGGACGCGGTCTCCGACCTGTTCGCCACCGCCGCCGCCGAGGGTTGGCAGGATCCGGTGTCGCGCAAGGCGCTGCAGTTCATCGAGCGGCGCCAGCGCAACCGCGCCGCCATCGCCAAGAGCCCCTTCGCCAGCCTGGAGGCCGCGATCGCCGCCACCGAGGGCGGTTTCAAGCGCGAGGTGGCCGAGGAGATTTCCTACCTGTCGGGCGTCAAGCCGATGACCGGCGCCAAGATCTTCACCGACCCCGGCGGCGAGCCGATCGCCATCCTGTGCAAGGCCACCGGCCTGCCCAAGGCGGCGGTGCGCACCCTGTGGCGGTCCATGCGCCGGCCGGAGACGGATGCGTCCGGGGCGGTGTCGCCGACCCTGGAGCGGGTGCTGATGGTGTTCGACATGGTGGCGGTCGACCGCGCCCAGACCGTGCTGCGCTATTGGAACTGGGCCCTGTCGTCGGCCCTGACCCCGGCCCTGTTGCGCGCCATCCGCGAAGGTCAGGAAGAGCCGGTTGACGATTATTCGACCCCTCAAAGGGCCGCAATGCTGGTCCTGTCACGCGATCTAGCGCGCTGACACCACCACACCGTGCTGATTCGCCAAGTGAACAAGGTTCGTTGGCGATTTACGCTAATCTGGCAAATGCTGATCTAGGCGGAACTACCTAGCTTCTGATTTCTCGGCCTATTTTTCCCGACACTTGTCTTGCCCGCGCAAGCCCGATAAAGACGCCATAGAGCACGCAGGGAATCGAACCTGCAATTCGTGCCGCCTTAACAAGATGGATGGATCCGGAAAATGGATGATCGCGCGGAAACCATAGAGATGACGGCGGACATTGTTTCCGCCTACGTCGGCAATAACTCGGTCGCGGCCGCCGATCTGCCCGCTCTGATCCAGAGCGTCCACCGCGCCCTGGCCAGCGTCGTGAGCGGCGCGGAGACCGTGGAAGTCGCCCCCAAGGAACCGGCGGTTCCGATCAAGCGCTCGATCACGCCCGAATTCCTGATCTGCCTGGAAGACGGCCGCAAGTTCAAGTCGCTGAAGCGCCACCTGCGCACCAAGTACAACATGAGCCCCGAGGAATACCGCGCCAAGTGGGGCCTCAACAAAGACTACCCCATGGTCGCCCCCAACTACGCCAAGGCCCGCTCCGAGCTGGCCAAGCAGATGGGCCTGGGCCAGGGCGGCCGTCCCGCCGCCAAGAAGGTCGCGAAGCGCTAGAGCGCCTCAAAACCCGGAGTTTCGCGAGCGCCCGCTGTCGAAAGACGGCGGGCGTTTTGCTGTCCGCCGCGCCGTTGCCAAAATGCCGCCTTGGAAGAGTCACGTTGACTCGAATCGAGAATCTTTGTCGCAGCACGCGATTTCCGCTTGCCGCCGATTCGCTGGTTAAGCGATAGTGAATCGCCGTGATTCCAACGGCTTGTTAACGATTCTGAAGATGAGCGCGCAACTGGGGGCGCCGGCGATGGCGGCCCGTGCACATGAAGAACTGTTCGCCTACTGGGCGTCGCTCCGCCAGGAAGGGCGTCTGCCTGGCCGTGCCGATATTCACCCCAAGGGTTTCAAGCGCCATCTGCCCAACGTCAGCCTGATCGAGGTCGCCAAGGGCGAGACCAACGACTACCGCCTGCGCCTCGCGGGCACCGGCCTCTATTCGGTCTATGGCCGCGAGATCACCGGCCGCCAGCTGAACGAGGTCTATAGCTCCACCGCCGCCGACTACTGGCGCGTCGAGCTCGACAAGGTGGTCGCCGAGCGCCGTCCCGGCGTGGGCTGCCACAGCATGTCGTGGCGCGGCGCCTCCCACATGTCGATCCTGTGGCTGCGCCTGCCGCTGGCCTCCAACGGCTACGACGTGGACATGATCCTGGGCTACGACGCCCTGGTCGGCCTGGCCGGCGAAAACGGCATCTCGGGCATTCGCGCGGCCTAGGCGGAAAGCGCTTCGGCATCCCTGCGGATGCGCCCGATCATCGAGAACAACCCGTTCGACCGCTGCTGCGACAGCGCGCCCGCCAGCCCCAGCTTGTCGAACCCCGCCTTGGCGTCGAAGGCCAGGATGTCGGTCGGCGTACGGCCCGAATAGAGCCGCAGCACGATGGCGATCAGGCCGCTGACGATATGGGCGTCGCTGTCGCCCCTAAAGGCGATCGTGCCGTCGGCCTTGGGCTCGGTGACCAGCCACACCTGGCTGGCGCAGCCGCGCACCTTGTTGGCGTCCGAGCGTTCGGCGTCGCTCAGCGGGGCCAGGTCGCGGCCCAGTTCGATCAGATAGCGGTAGCGTTCTTCCCAATCGCCCAGCAGGTCGAACTCGTCGACCAGGTCGTTCAGGGCGGCGTCGATGGCGGTCATGCCGGGCAGTTAGGGGTTAGCCGCCCGCCTGACAAGCGGCCCTAGGTCGAAGCGGCCAGGCTGACCGTGGCGGTAAACCCCTGGCCCACGTCCGAACGCAGACGAAGGCTGCCGCCCATGGCCTGGGCCAGCAGGTTGACGATGGGCAGGCCCAGCCCCGCCCCGTGGGAGCTGCGGGTCAGCGCGCTGCCGGCCTGTTCGAAGGGCCGCACCAGGCGCGGCAGGTCGGCGGCGTCGACGCCGTCGCCGTTGTCGCTGATCTCGATCTCCACGCGCGGGCCGACGCGGCGCGCGGTGATGCGCACCTGGCCGCCCTCGGGGGAATAGACGCTGGCGTTCTGCAACAGGTTGACCAGGATGGTGCGCAACCCGCGCCCGTCGGCCAGCACCTGGGGCAGGCCGCCTTCGCCCTCCACCGTGACCACCGTGCCGCGCGCCGCCAGTTCGTCGCGCAGGCTGTCGCGGGCGTCGTCGAGGGCGTGGTCGAGGTCTTCGGGACAGAGGTCCAGATCGGTGACGTGGCCGTCCAGCCGCGCGATCTCCAGGATCTGGTTGACCAGCTTCAGCAGCTTCAGCCCGCTCTCGCGGACCATGCCGGCGTATTCCTTGTACTGCGGGGCGCCGAGCGGCCCGTACAGCTCACAATGCAGGATTTCGGAGAAGCCGATGATGGCGTTGAGCGGCGTGCGCAGCTCATGGCTGACCATCCGCAGGAACGACCGCTTATGGTCGTCCATCATCGCCGCGCGGCGCGCGCGCGCGGCGGTTCGGCGGGCCGGGTCCGCGTTGAGCGGTATCACCGGCGGCGGCATGGGCGCCGTCTGGGACATGGACCGTTCTGGCCCTTTCACTACGTATGGAAGCCGACACTAGCCAAACTCGCTTACGATTCTGTTGAAGCGCTGTGGACAATCACCTCGTGGCCGCCACCCGCTCCATCGCCCCCCGATTGTGTAGGCTGGCCGCGCCCCGGACTCAGGCGATACTCTGAACGCTGAACGGATCCGATCAGTCTGAAGGAGCGACGTGGCGGCGACCTCATCCCCTGCGCCGGACGCGAACGTCATGGCCGGCCTGCCCGCCGGTCCGGGTCTCCCGGACAGGGCGGCCGCATGGCTGTGGCATGCCGTCTGGGTGGCGATGGTGGTGGTCGCGGGCGCCGCCCTGGTTTTTACCGACAAGACCGATCTGGCCTGGCGGTTGTCCGCCCTGGCGGCGGCCGCCGCGCCGGGCGTCCTCGGCTGCCTGCTGCTCGCTCGGGGCCCTGACCGCTACCGTCCCCTGATCCTGGCCCTGTGGGGCGTCGGCGGAGCGGGCGCCTGTCTCCTGGCGGGCGGTCTCACCGGACCCTTCACGGCCCTGGCCCTGGTCCCCGTGGCCGCCGCGGCGGCCCTGGGCGGCGGACGCCGGCTGGCCGAGGGCGGGGCCCTGGTGGTGATCGCCGTGGCGGTCGTGGCCCTGGCCCAGCTGTCGCGCTTCGCGGGCCCGGCGCCGGCGCCGCAAGCCGCCTTCTGGATGTCGCTGGCGGCCTTGACCCTGATGGCCGTGGCCCTGGCCGGCGGCCTGCTGCTCACCCGCCGGCGCACGATGGCGCGCGAAGCCCTGCGCGAGGCCGACACCGCCTGGCTGGAGCGCGTGCTGGCCGCCGCGCCCGGCCTGCTGGCCGCCCTGGACGGCGCCGGTCAGGCCCTGGCCATGCACGGCCACGTTCCCCTGGGCCTGTCGATGGAAACCCTGCGCCGGAAAGGCCTGGTCGCCGCCGCCATCGAACCGCACCGCGAGCTGGTCGAGGGCGCGCTTGCCCTGGCCCGGCTGGAAGGCCATGCGGAGCTCGAATTCGCCCCCGCCGGCGCGCCGGAACTGACCCTGGCCATGTCGCTGCGCCGTGGCGACGACGGCGTCATCGTGGCCTCCATCCGCGACGCCAGCGCCGACAAGGCCCGCGAGGCCGGCCTGGAGCAGGCCCGCGCCGAGGCCGAGACCGCCGCCTCCGGCCGCGCCCGCTTCCTGGCCGAGATGAGCCATGAGCTGCGCACGCCCCTGAACGCCATCATGGGCTTCTCCGACGTCATGCGCGGGCGCCTCTTCGGCCCGCTCAGCGACCGCTACACCGAATACGCCCAGCTGATTCACGAGTCCGGGACCCACCTGCTGGACCTGATCAACGACATCCTCGACATGTCCAAGATCGAGGCCGACCGCTACCAGCTGTCCCTGGAAGACTTCGACGCCCGCGACGCCGTCTCCGCCGCCCTGCGCCTGATGCGCGTCCAGGCCGACGCGGCCGGGGTCCAGCTGCGCGGCGTGCTGCCGCCCGGCCCGCTGGAGGTCCGCGCCGACCGCCGCGCCGTCAAGCAGATCGCGCTCAACCTGCTGGCCAATGCGCTCAAATTCACCCCCCACGGCGGCCAGGTCACCGTCACGGCCCAGGGCTCCGGCGAGATGCTGGAACTGGTGGTGGCCGACACCGGCATCGGCATCGCGCCGGCCGATCTGGAACGCCTGGGCAAGCCCTACGAACAGGCCGGCGACGCCGCCCAGAACGCCCGCGGCACGGGCCTTGGCCTATCCTTGGTGCGCGCCTTCGCGGGCCTGCATGGCGGCGAGCTGAATATCGAAAGCGTGCTGGGCGAAGGCGCTACCTTCAGCGTGCGCCTGCCGGTGCTGGTCAAGGTGGGGGAGGGGCCTTCCGCGATCGCCGACCCCACGACCCTGGGCGACAATGTCGTGGCGTTTAATCCGCAGCGCTAGAGCTACCTCTTGGCTGCTGCGGACGACGACCATGGGTGTTCGCCCCGACGGTCTTCATCGAAAACGTGAGCCGGGTGGAAATCCAGAGAACTTCGCCTTTCGGCACGGTCCTGTCGTCACATCGACTTCTCTAAGCGTAACAAGGCGCATGGCAGTCCGCCCGCTGCGCCTGTCATAGGTCCAATGGAAGTGGGGCCTCCAGGCGAATACGATGGAGCGGGCCGTTACCGATTTGATCGGATCTACGCCAACGCTCAGGCATTCGGTCACATCGCAGACGCGCATCGCCCGTAGATCTACGGCAAAGCGGGCAACAAACCTGTCATCCGAAGCGCTCCAGGGCGGATCGCCAAAATGATGCGGATCGGGGTCGGCGACGATCCGATCGCGCAATTTGCAGATGAGATCAAATTTCATCGGATCGGGCGGGGGCTGCGCACAGGCTCCGCTGCCGATAGCGAAGGATGTGGCCAAGCCGATGGCGGCAATGAGGTTTCTGTTCATGTGGTGTGCATTGGAAGGGCTTTTTAAGGCGCGCGTCTCGGCAGAAGCGAAGAATGTTCGTGAATTGTTCCCTCTGTCAACGTGAACTTTGGCGGCAGCATGGGTGCGCAATCTCTGGCGCTAGGCTATTCCCATTCAGTGGCTCAAGGCCCGCGAGCTCGCGATGCTGAGCCCTGGCCGGGCCAGGGCCAGCAAAGCAGTGCTATCGTTGCGAGGAAGAAACGGCTATTTCTTGTGATGACGTTCTTTCTTCTTGGCTTCAACAAAGAAGTAGTTCTTGGTCAATATCTTGGAGTTGCTTAAATATACCGACGGCTCGATAGATTTCGTCCTCAGCATTCCCCGCATATACGTGGGGCGGACTGCCACGTCCCCTTGTAATCGTCAGATGAGAAAAAGAAGGTGCCGCCGCCCGTTGGGTCGGGGGCGCTGCCATCATAGATCGAGCGCACTGCTGCTTCCGCCCGCTTCCAAGACGCCAAATTCGGGCCGGTAAGCAATTCAGGATGAGCGGATTCGCGCCACCTATCGCTGCCTGCACTGGGGCCTCCACCTTCCTTGAGGAAGGCAAAGGCGCCCGGCTGATGCATGACCTCGTTCAATGAGTAGCCAAACTCGCGCTGGCCAATGCGGTTGATGGTGGACCAGCCGATCGCCACATAGTCGTCAGGCGTGTTGGAAGCCTCGGCATAGGCCAGTCTTGTCAGCAGAAGCTGATCGTCCGTTTGAGGAACATATCCATGGCCATTCATGCCCGGAAGCGCGGCCTTGGCGCGGTCCTTAGCGCTCAGGCCCTGCCGCGCGGCGAGTTCTTCATCAGACATGATCCCGGGCGCCACCTCGCGGTTGAGGCCGAGCAGCCAGCCCACATAGCGTTGCTTCCAGTCGCGATTGACGGGTTCAAGGTGTGACTGGACCTCGGGAAGAAGTTTGCCCGGCGGCGTACGATAGCCGTCGAAGACGGTGTGCAGCACGCGGCCATGCTCATCGACGAAGAAGCCGAAGGGATTGGGCCCCTTGGTCGGAGCGAGTTTCGCGACCAGGGCGTCGGGCGCGCCCGCGTCGAGGGAGTCGATCCTCGGCTCACGCCGGTCGTCGATCCGCCACAGGCGAGCCGCGCCGTCGGGTGACGATACCTGCGTGGCGTCCGTAAAGGCCCGCACCCGGTCTTCGCCGCTGTCCTCGGTATCGCCCATCGCGCCGGACGGCGCGATGGGCGGCTCGGCGGCCTCGCTCGCCGGACTGTTCCACGCTTGGGAGGCCTCGGGAAGGTTCTCTTCAAGGGGCGGCGCATCGGCGCGTTGGGATGAACCCTCGTCCGGCTCGGCAAAGACCAGGTTGGCGAGATGGGCCGTAAGCAGCGCCGCGTCGGAGGCGGATCGGCGGTCTCGGCTTCGGCGGGCGGCGCGGCCTGCGGCGTCAGGGTTTCAGGGACGTCGGGCGTCTGGTCGGTGGGGTCCAAGGCTTGGGCTTTCGGCTGGCGTGGCGACGGCCTGGGCGAACCCAGGGCGTGACCATCTCACCGGCGCCGTCAGCGTTGGTATAGCCGTGCGAACCGCGAAGGCCCTGCTACCAGGTCGCGTAGCGCACGAAGGCCCGGCCGGCGGCGAAGTCGCCCACTTCCACATAGGCCGTGCGAACCACATCCCCGTCGCGGCCGGCGAAAACGAACTCCACCATCACCGCCTCGCGGGGGTCCAGCAACGCCAGCGCCTCCACGGCCGGGCCGGAGAAGCGGAAGGTCACGCCTTCCTTGGCGCCCGTGGGCAGCAGCAGCGGATTGGCGTCATAGCGGGCCTCGGCCATGAAACCACGGTCCAGGGCGCGCGGCGGCATACGCGCGGCCA
Source organism: Caulobacter sp. (assembly GCA_028291055.1). Lineage (GTDB taxonomy): Bacteria > Pseudomonadota > Alphaproteobacteria > Caulobacterales > Caulobacteraceae > Caulobacter. Next base: position 63,237 of record JAQGIP010000071.1, on the reverse strand, counting down.
GCGGCAACCGGCCCGAGGCGTCGGTCTTCTGACGGTCCAGATAGGGCGCAGGCGCGCGCGCCGTGTCGCGGATGATCAGGCGCGCGGCATAGGGCGTCTGGCCGTCGGCGAAGCTGGCCACGGCCACCAGGGCGCCGGGGGTGTCGCGCCCGGCCAGGCCGAAGATCATGCGGTCGGCGCCGAAGCTGGACGGCTGCGACAGCCGCCATACCGAGCTGTCCGTGGCCGTGCGGTTGGCGCTCCAGCCGGAGGTGTCGCCGGGATAGGTGAGACGGGTGACATGGCCGAAGGCGTCGAAGGCGCTGCGCACCCGTCCGGCCGCCAGCGTCAGGTCCGGGCTGTTGCAAGGCACGGCGCCGGCCTTGGCCTCGGCGCGGCGCTGGATGTCGCTGAGCGAAAGCGGATCGGTTCCGGCGCGCAGGGCCGCGCCCCGGGCCTGGGCCTGGGCGGCGGCCAGGGACTGGCCCAGCACCGGCGTGAACAGGCGGCAGCGGGCGTCCGCCGCCGTCATCACCGTGCGCTCATAATAGAGGTCCGCGGCGCTCGAAGCATGGGCGAGCACAGGCACGGCGAAACTCGTCACCGTTCCGAACAGCAGCCCCATCCATCGACCCGCGGCCCCTTTTGCGCTTTTGCGCGGGCTCATCATGGTCCGGTCTTGTCTCTTGTGATCTATGACCTGAACGGACCTTACTTGGTCAGCCTGACCATGCGGTTAGCGAGGATGGTTACCTGCTTCTTTCGACGGACATCTGGGTCGGCGCCCTGACCCGCCGCGCCGAACTGGGCGGCGCCTTCGCCATGATCGCGCGCAAGGGCGACCCGCGCGCCGGCGCCGTGCTGGTCAAGACGGTGGACCGCCGGGCCGGGACCGCCCACCTCTATAGCGAGGCCGTGCGCGGCGACGGCGAGCGTTTCTGGATGCAGCCCGTGCGCTCGACGCTCGAGGCCGACCTCGACGCCTATATAGAGCGTTCCTCCCGCATCGACCCCGACGTCTGGGTGGTCGAGATCGAGGATACGCAAGGCCGCCACTTCCTCACCGAGCCCGTCGATCCAGCCTGAGGCCGCGCGGGATATTTACAGTGAACGTCGGATTCACCGCCTTCCTACACCCGGCTTAAAGCGCGACCTGCGAAAAGGGAGCCTCGCTCTCACGTCTCGTCTTCGCGTTTCGCCGGTGGTCCCAGCATGCTTTTCCTCATGAACGATGTCGTGCTGAACCTGGACTCTTCGGACCTGAAGCCCGCCTTCCGCGACCGCCGTTTCAAGTCCCTGTCGCTGGGCTATATCGGCAAGCTGGGCCAGGAGCTGTTTTCCGAATGCCCTCTGCTGCACAAGGATGACCCGGACCGCGCACGCCGTCTGGCCGCCCTGATCATGGCCAAGGATCCGGAGATCAACGCCGCCCTGTTCGTAGCCCCGACCTTCAACTGCAAGGCCGAGGACGTGGTCATCCGCTACGCCGGCATCAGCTTCGACGTCATGGCCGTCCTCTACCAGCGCCAGCACGGCGGCGGCCTGTCTACGGTGGAAGCCGACCGTCAGGTGTGGCGCCGTCTGGCGGCCTAGAACGACCCGCCGCATCGACATTCCGGCCCCGGCGCGCTAACCCGCGCCCATGAGTTCCAACCCGACCGCCGCCGAGGCCCAGCGCCGGCGCACCTTCGCCATCATCAGCCACCCTGACGCCGGCAAGACGACGCTGACCGAGAACCTGCTGCTGGCCGGCGGGGCCATCCGCGCGGCCGGCCAGGTCCGCGCCCGCGGCGAGAACCGCCGCACGCGGTCCGACTGGATGAAGATCGAGCGTGAGCGCGGGATTTCGGTCTCCGCCTCGGTGATGACGTTCGACCACGCCGGGCTGATGTTCAACCTTCTGGATACGCCCGGGCACGAGGACTTCTCGGAAGACACCTACCGCACCCTGACCGCCGCCGACGCCGCCGTCATGGTCCTGGACGCCGCCAAGGGCATCGAGCCCCAGACCCTGAAGCTGTTCGAGGTGTGCCGCCTTCGCGACATCCCGATCATCACCTTCATCAACAAGATGGACCGCGAGGCCCAGGACTGCTTCGCCCTGCTGGACGAGATCGGCTCCAAGCTGGCGCTGGACCCCGCGCCCCTGTTCTGGCCGGCCGGTTCGGGCGGCCGATTCAAGGGCATGCTCGACCTACGCGGCGAGCGCTTCTATCCCTTCATCAAGGGCCAGACGGCCGACAACAAGCCCGAGCCCATCGCCTTCAACTCCCCCGAAGCCGACGCCTATCTCAACGCCGCCGAGCGCGCCGAAGTGGAGGAGGGCGCCCTGCTGGTGCAGGAGGCGTCCAAGCCCTTCGACCATCAGTCCTTCCTCGAAGGCCACATGACCCCCGTCTTCTTCGGCAGCGCGCTGCGCCACTTCGGCGTCGACGAACTGCTGGCCGGTCTGGCCGCCTACGCCCCGCCGCCCAAGGGCGTGGAGGCCAAGCGCGCCGGCGTCGAAACCGAGGTCGAGCCCGGTGATCCGGAAGTCTCCGGCTTCGTCTTCAAGGTCCAGGCGAACATGGACCCCAACCACCGCGACCGCATCGCCTTCTTCCGCCTGACGTCGGGCAAGTTCACCCGCGGCATGAAGCTGAAGGCCCAGAACACCGGCAAGCAGATGAGCGTGAACGCGCCCATCATGTTTTTCGCCTCCGACCGCGAACTGGCGGAGGAAGCCTATGCCGGCGACGTCATCGGCATTCCCAACCACGGCGTTCTGCGCGTGGGTGACAGCCTGTCCGAAACCGGATCGCTGCGTTTCGCCGGCCTGCCCAACTTCGCCCCGGAAATCCTGCGCCGCGTGCGGGTGCGCGATCCGCTGAAGGCCAAACACCTGCGCCGGGCCCTCGACGGCCTGGCCGAAGAAGGCGTCACCCAGCTCTTCCGTCCCATCCTGGGCGCGGACTTCATCGTCGGCGCCGTCGGCCAGCTTCAGTTCGAGGTCATGGCCGACCGCCTGGCCAACGAATACCAGCTGGATGTGATCTTCGAGGCCAGCCCCTACGCCGAGGCCCGCTGGCTGTCCGGCTCGCGCGCCGACCTGGAAGACTTCGCCGACAAGCACAAGACCGCCATGGCCACCGATATCGACGAGGGCACGGTCTTCCTGGCCAAGTCCTCCTGGGAAATCGGCTACGTCCAGGAACGCTACCCCAACGTCCAATTCCTGCGCACCCGCGAGCGCGGCTGAGCAGTCCTCCCCTGATCGCGCAGCGAACGAGGGGAGGTGGCCCGAAGGGCCGGAGGGGACGTTCTTTCCGCGGCTAAATGGGCGCAGCGGCTGAAGGAGTGCGTCCCCTCCATCGCTACGCGACACCTCCCCTCGTCTCGCGAGAACTCGCAAGGGAGGACCTGTTAACCATGTCTGTTAACCACGTCTTCATATTAACCACTTGTTTACGATCTCGGCTCCGGCTTTGCTTCTAGGACGATGAGGCCCGCCCCGGACGTTCCGGTGTGGGACGCAATTCGCTCCGGAGCGTGTGTATGTTCGAGTTCGGTCGTGAGCTGAGGCGCCTGATGGGCGCGGGGGAGGCGCCAGGCGTCTTTCAGGATGGTCTGACCGGGGGCGACGGCGCCCTCCTTGAGTTGATCGATCTCAACCTGCTGGCCGCCGAGGCCAAGGCCGGTGACGTGGCCGCCGGCCGTGTCGGGGCCCGTGACCGTCCCGCGCGGCTGCTGGAAGCCGCCATGGTCTGGCGCGAACTGGCCCGCCGCTCCGGTGAATCCTACGCCCTGCGCAAGGCCGCCGCCCAGGCCGAGGCCGCCGCCAACGGCTTCGAAGCCGAGGGCCGCGACCAGGGTCTGGCTCGCGCCAAGGTCGAACAGGCGCTGTGCGCCATGCTGGGCGCCGAACTCTACGGCGATGACGGCCTCAACGCCGCCGCCACCCTGCGCCTCACCGAAGCCGGTCAGGTCAGCGGCATCCCCGCCGCCCTGGCGGAACTGGCCAAGGCCGGGCTGGCCGGCCGCAAGGCCCTGGCCAAGGGCGATATGGACACCGCGCTTGCCGCGGCCGCCGAATTCGACGCCCCGCTCACCGCCCTGGAAACCGCCGGCCGCCGCCGCCCGGCGCTGCGCCTGCTGGCCGCCAACGAGCTGGCCGTGCGCGCCGACATCATGGCCGGCTGCGGCTCGCGCCTGAAGGACCGCACCCTGCTCGACCGCGCCGCGCGCGACCTGTCCATGTGCGTGGCCAGCCTCGACGTGGCCTATGAGCCTCTGACCTTCGCCCGGGTGAAGGCCCTGCACGGCCAGACCATGGCCGCCCTCGGCGAGCTGACCGGCGATCCGGGCCTGGTGGCCGATGGCGTCACCGTCCTGGCCGATGCGCTGGACGCCATCCCCAAGGATCACAGCCCTCTCGACTGGGCCCGCATCCAGGCCATGCTCGGCTGCGCGCTGCAGATGATGGGCGACGCCCTGGATAACGAGCGCGCCTTCGAACAGGCCATCACCTGCTTCGACCGCGCCGGCCTGGTGTTGAAACTGAACCCGGCCCTGTCCCTGCGCGCCATCGTCGCCAACGGCCGCGCGCTGTGCCTGGCCCGCAGCGCCGAACTCTCCGGCGACCTGGCCGTGCTCGACGCCGCCGAGGCCGCCTTCAAGGGCGAACTGACTGAGCTCAACCCCAGCCTCGAGCCGGTGACCTGGGCGGTGGCCCAGACCAACCTGGCCCGCATCTACGAATCCCGCGCCGAGATCACCGGCCGCGACAACGGCGGCCGCGCCAAGGGCATCATGGCCCTCAACGCCGCCCTGGAAGTCTTCGCCGAACACGGCCTGCGCTCGCTCAGCGACATGGCTCTGCAGGGCATCGAACGCCTGCGCGAACACCAGCGTCCGCCCGCCGGCCGCATCGTCTGATCTGTCCCGTCCCCTAGCTTTCCGTCCGCTCGTCTCCAGGAAATAAGATGCTGCTCTTCGTACTCGCCCTGATCACCCAACCCGCCGCCGACGCCGCCGCCCCGCCGCCGGCCGAGCCGACCTTCATCGTGCAGCCGGAGTGGGAAAAGCAGCCCCAGGGCGAGGACATCATGCGCCTCTATCCCACGGACGCGGTGAAGACCGGCGCGTCGGGCCAGGCCGTGGTGCAATGCGACGTGCTGGCCGACGGCAATCTCGACCACTGCCAGGTGGTGGCCGAACAGCCTCAGGGCCTGGGCTTCGGCGAGGCCAGCGTCCAGATGGCCGGCCTGTTCAAGATGAAGCCCGTGACCGCGGACGGCGCAAGCGTCGACGGCGCCCAGGTGCTGATCCCGCTGAACTGGAACCTGGGCCACCAGTAGGCCCGGGCGCGAGGCTTAGGCCGCCGCCACGTCCCCGGTGCTCCGGCGCAGGCGCCAGAAGCGGATGGTGCGCAGCGCCGCGTCCCTCGGCAGCTCCGAGTAGAGATCGCCATACTCCTTGGCCAGACCCATGGCGTCCGCATCGCGGTCCAGGATCAGTACCGCGAAGGTCAGGAACAGCGCCCGGTCGAAATCGGCCGCCTTGCAGACGATGGCCAGGCCGTCCATCTCGCGCTTCTCCACGATCCGCCGGGCGGTGTGGAAGTCGATGTCGGCCAGGTCGGCCAGCGCCACCAGGAACTTGGTGGTCTGACGGTCGCGCAGCAGGGCGGCCAGCTGGCGCGGGCCCAGCTCGTTCTTGATCTTCATGCGCCGCACCACCGCCTCGGCCTCGGCATAGTCGGCGGGCAGGGCGCCGTCACGGGCCGCCACCTGTTTGCGGCCGGCCGATAGCGCGGCCTCCAGCTCGGCCGGATCGACCTCGGCGTTGCGCGCCAGGATCTGTTCGCGCAGCCGCGCCTCGGCCACGAAGTAGAATTCGTTGAGCAGGTCGATCGGCAGGCCCTTGCGCTCGATGGCGGCGGCATGCAGGGCGGGGTTGGCCACGGCCCGGTCGACGGCGACCTCGTGGGCGTTGCGCGAGAGCACCGCGCCGTCGTTGCGCAGCAGCACGCCCAGGGTGTCGTCGTCGCCGCGCTCGACGATGGCTTCCGACACCGCCTCGGGCACGATCTCGCGCTGGGAAATGGCGCGCAGGTGGTCCTGGCCCTGGGTGCGGGCAACCTCCAGCAGGTCATCCTCGGTCAGGCCGCGATAGCCTTCCAGCACCGGCCGGGCGACCTCGATGGAATCGGACGCCAGACGGCGGATCAGCCGCGCCGGCGCCACCGGCGCCTCGGCCATGCGCCCGGCCAGCTCGATGCGTACGGCCTCTTCCATCTCGCCGGCCAGCTGGCTCAGCACGTCGTCGAACAGGCCCATTTCCTGGCGGTCGTGGGCGCCGTCGGTGGTGAAGAACAGGTCGGTGACCCCGCGCAGCAGCTCACGGCGGCGTTCGCTGGAGCCCTCCTGGGCCAGGGCGATCAGGTCATGCAGGCGGCTCAAGGGTGGCCTCCCGCGGCGGCGGAGGCATTCAGGCCCGGATCATCGCCCGCGCCCCAGTCGCCACCCTGGCTGCCGGGCCGCGCATTGGCCACGCCGCTGTCGGCCTGGGCGGCGGCGGCGCGCTGCTGTTGCGGGGTGCGCGGGTCCACGGGCGGCGGCGGTTCGGCGAGATCCGCCGTGCCGTTGAAGAAGGGCTGGGCCAGCGGTGCGGGGATCGGATCGGGCGCGACGCCATATTCGCGGTGCACCGAATAGAAGCGCGAGCCGCCGCTATAGGGGCCGGGCTGGGCCGCCGCCGGGGGGGCGGCCTGCGCCTGGGTGGGCGCGGGTTGGGCGGCGGGGCGGCCATAGAGGCTGGTCGGCGGCGCGTATTGCGAGACGTAACCTGCCTGCGCCGGGACCTGGGGCTGAGCCGGGGCATAGGCCTGCTGCTGAGCTGGCGCGGCGGCCATGGTGGCGGGTTGCGCCGACAGCGCGCCCGGGGTCGGACGGCGCCATTCGCCGCGCGGCGGCGGCAGGGGCATGGGGGCCGGACGGGCGTTTGATTGCAGGGCGGCGGGTTCGGCGTCGACGGCCGGTTGGCTCTTGCCGCTCCAGCTCAGCATCGGGCGCGGCGCATAGGGCCGCGCGGCCGGCGCTCCGGTCGAGGCTGGGGCGGGCGCGGCGCGCTCGGCGGCGCCATAGCGGTCGGCGGCCAGGGCGCTGGAAGCGGCGGCCGTGGCGGCGAGAACGGCGGCTAGGGTCAGGATACGCATACCGGGCCTTGGTCGGCGAACGGACGGATGTTCACCTCCAGCCCTAACCGACCCGCCTTAACCCTCGCCTAACGCCCCCGCCACCAGGCCAACACCCGCCGCTGCAGCAACTCGAACGCCGCATACACGCCCGCCCCCATCAGCGACATGATCAGCAGGCCCGCGAACACCTTGTCGGTCTGCAGGTGGTTGCCCGCCTCCACCATGCGCCAGGCCAGGCCCTGGACCCCGCCCGCGCCCGCCGCGAATTCCGCCACCACCGCGCCGATCAGGGCCAGTCCGGCCGCGACCTTGTGTCCCTCCAGCAGGAAGGGCACGGCCGAGGGGGCGCGCAGCCGCAACAGCTTCTGGATCGGCTTGGCGCCATAGATGTCGAACAGCCGCTCCAGGTCCGGATCGGCGGATTTCAGCCCAGCCGCCGCCCCCGAATAGATGGGGAAGAAGGCCACGATGACGGCCAGCGCGATCACCGCCCGCTGGGGATGCTCCAGCCCGGCCCAGATCTGCAGCAGGGGCGCGATGGCGATCACCGGGGTGACCTGGGCCGCCACGGCCAGGGGCTTCAGCGCGCGCTCGATGGTGGGGCTGGCGCCGCCCAGCAGGGCCAGGCTCATCGCCATCGCGCTGGCGATGACCAGGGCGATCAGCGCAGTCTGCAGCGTCTGCCAGGCGGAGGCCAGCAGCAGGGGGGCGTTGGCCACCAGCGCCGTCCACACCATGGTCGGCGGCGGCAGGCGATAGGCGGGAATGGCGAACTGCCGGCAGGCGATCTCCCAGACCAGCAGCAGCAGCGCGATGAAGACCACGGGGGTGAGGATGGCCAGGAAGCGGTTCATGCGCGCGACCCCTGCGCCAAAAGGTCAGACACCGCCTCGGCGGCCTCGCGGAACCCCGGCGTCAGGCGGAACCCGGGCGGGCGCGGAGCCGGCGCATCCACCACCACCTCGCCGCTGATCCGTCCGGGACCCCGGGTCAGCACCACCACGCGGCCGGCCATGTAGACGGCCTCCTCCACATTGTGGGTCACGAAGATGATCGCCGGCTTCAACTCGGCCCACAGCGCCAGCACGTCGTCGGCGAGCGCGCGCCGGGTGATCTCGTCCAGGGCTGCGAAGGGCTCGTCCAGCAGCAACAGGCGCGGCTCGGTGACCAGGGCGCGGGCCAGGCTGACCCGCATCGCCTGGCCGCCGGATAGCGTCGCGGGCCGGGCCTGCTCCGCCCCCGCCAGCCCCACCCGCGCCAACGCCTTGGCCGCTTCGGCGCGGGCCTCCCGGCGCGGCCGGCCCTCCAGTTCAAGCGGCAGGGCCACGTTGGCCGACGCATCCATCCACGGCGCCAGGGTCGGCGCCTGGAACACCACCGCCGTCTCGCCCCGCTCCGCCGCGCGGGTCACCGTGCCGCGCGTGGGTGTCTCAAGCCCCGCCAGCAGGCGCAAGGCGGTGGACTTGCCGCAGCCGGACGGACCCACCAGGGCGACGATCTCGCCCGCCTCCAGCGACAGGCTGAAGGGACCCAGCGCGCGGCCCCGGGGATAGTCGACCTCAACGGCGTCGAGGGCGGCCAGGGCGGTCATCGTGCGGACGCTTGGCCAAGTAATGCGCTTGGGCGCGCAAACTGGGTGCAACCTTCGCCGAGACCTGCCCGAAACCTCCGCTCATCCCGACGAAAGTCGGGATCCATAGTGACTTTCCGGAATGACCCGGACCCCCGTGGGACGTCCGCGCCCGCCTTCTTTGCGAACGGCCGGTTCTGACAGGCCCTATGGGTCCCGACTTTCGTCGGGATGAGCGGATTGGGTAGGGGGGGAGCGAGCCGCCCCAAGGCCGCTGGTCCGCATGCGGCCGCCCGCGGTCGCTGTGATCGCGAGCGAGGCCCTCTGACAGTCACGCCTTGCCGCCCAGGAACTGGAGCGTGTAGGCGGTCTTGATCGGGGTATCGGCGGGGAAGTGGGCCGGATCCTGGGCCGAGACCGCCTTCAGGAAGGCGTCCCAGCGCTCATCCGTCATGCCGCCGATCGGCGCGTCGGGCCCGGCGGAGACGATGCCGAAGCTCTTCATCTTGTCGCGCGCCTGAACCAGGGTGTCCTGGGTCATCTCCGGATTGTCCTTCAGGATCAGCGCGTCGGCCGGCTTGGCGTCGCCGTAGAGGAAGCTCTTCCAGCCTGCGATGCTGGCGTCCACGAAGGCCTGGACGGCCGCCGGGTTGGTCGCGATCAGCTTGTCGTGCGCCAGCCCCATGCAGGCGTAGCTGGGGTAGCCCGCGTCGGCCAGCAGGAAGACCGCCGGCTTGATGTGGCCCTCCTTCTCGATGGTGTAGGGCTCGCTGGTCGCATAGCCCTGAACCACGGCGGACTTCTCGGCCAGGAAGGGGGCGACCGAATAGTTGTATTTGCGGATCTGGTCGTCGCTGAACCCGTACTTGGCCCGCAGCCACGGCCAGAAGCTGTCGCGCGACGCATCGGCCAGCAGGATCGGATGGCCCTTCATGTCGGCCAGGGAATTGATGCCCGCGTCCGGATGGGCGATCAGCACCTGCGGGTCCTTCTGGAAGAAGGCCGCCACCGCCTTGGCCGGCACCTTCTGGATGGCCAGGTTCAGCCCGATGAAGCCGTTCGATCCCACCCCCATCTCGATGCTCTCGGACCCCAGCAGTTGGGGCACGTTCACCGCCGGCCCGCCCTGGATCAGGGTGACGTCCAGGCCGCGCTTGGCATACTCGCCGGTGGCCAGGGCCTGGTAGAAGCCGCCATGCTCGGCCTCGGCGCGCCAGTCGGTGGCGAAGCGGATCGCCGTGCGACCCGCAGCCTCCTTCTTGGCCGGGCTGCAGGCCGCGGCCAGGCCGACCAGCCCCCCCGCCAAAGTCATCCGCCTGGTGATCATCGCGAGCCCCTCCCGATAGAGGGGATCAGCCTAAAGGATTCCGTGAGGAAGGGGAGGGGAGAAGGGCAGGACGGGCGGCGGCGAATTGCGCTCAAATCGGGCGAGCGCCCACGAGCAGGAGGGCGCAGCTTCCGGTTGCCCGGCCGCTACGCCCTCTCACCCAGGTCTCCGAAGAGAGCCTGTGACCGTTGAGACCTGCGCCACCGGGGATCCGGGGAGAACCCCGGTCTTCGTTGACGCGGCCCTGGTCCGGTTTGCGAAGGTCTCCCTGCGCCCCTTGAACCCTGGCCGTCCCGCTCGCTTGGCCTTCCGGTTTCCCGTCTCGCCCGCGCCGCGTTTCCTCATCGGCAAGTTGATGGTGCATCCGGGCTTCGAACCGCGCAACGGGCGCGCCGAAAGGGGCGGTGGAGCGATTGGCGTGGGACGGTGGAAAAGCTGTGAGTTGGCGGTGCGAAAGTCCAAATAGGCTAATTCTTACAGTGCATTGAGTTTTGCACCGCTTCCTTCGCCTATCCCTTCAACGCCTCACGCTTCTCTTCCAGCGCCAGCCATTCATCCTCGGCGGCGGCCAGGGTCGCGCGGGCTTTGTCGGCGGCCTGCATGGTGCGGTCGAAGGCGGCGCGGTCGCGGGCGTAGAGGCCCGGATCGGCCAGGGTCTTGTCATGCGCGGCGATGGTCGCCGGCAGCTTTTCGATCAGGGCTTCCAGCTCGCTCAGTCGGTGCTGATCCTTGAAGCTCAGCTTGGCGGCCTTGGCCGGCGGGGGCGGGACCGGCTTTGGCGCGGCCTTGGGCGTCGGCCGCGCATCCGGCGCATCGAAGAAGGCCGGGTTCTGACGCACGAAGTCGCTCCAGCCGCCCGGCGTCTCCACCGCGCCGCCACGCCCATCGAGCGCGATGGTTGAGGACGCCAGCCGGTCGATGAAGTCGCGGTCGTGGCTGACCAGCAGCAGGGTGCCGTCATAGGCCTCCAGCATGTCCTCGAGCAGGTCCAGCGTGTCCATGTCGAGGTCGTTGGTCGGTTCGTCGAGCACCAGCAGGTTGGCGGGCCGGGCCAGGGCCAGGGCCAGCAGCAGGCGGTTGCGCTCGCCGCCCGACAAGCTGCGCACCGGCTGGCGCAGCTGGTTGTCGCGGAACATGAAGTCCTTGGCATAGGCCGCCACGTGGCGCGGCTGACCGCGCACCACGATGCTGTCGCCGCCGGAGGGGGCGAGGGTGTCCCACAGGGTGGCCTCTTCCGACAGCTTGGCGCGGCTCTGGTCGAGGTAGGCGACCTCCAGCCCGGTGCCCAGCTTCACCGAGCCCGCATCCGGCTCCAGCTCGCCCAGCAGCAGCTTGATCATGGTCGTCTTGCCGGCCCCGTTGGGACCGACGATGGCCACCCGGTCGCCCCGGATGATGCGGGTCGAAAAGCCCTTCAGGATCACCCGGTCCCCAAACGCCTTGGTGATGCCCCGCGCCTCGGCGACCCGCTTGCCCGACACCCCGCCGGCGTCCAGCGTCAGCTCCATGGGCCGGACCTGATCGGACAGGATCACCGACTTTTCCTGTCGCAGCTTTTCCAGCAGCCGGGCGCGGCCTTCGTTGCGGGTGCGCCGGGCGGTAACGGAGCGCGAGGCGGTATAGGCCTCCCGCTCGATGGACTTCGACAGCCGGCGCAGGCTCTCCGCATCGTCCGCCGCCAGCTTCTCGGCCCAGTCGTCGAAGTGGCCGAAGCCCTTGTCCAAGCGGCGCACCTTGCGCGCCTCCAGCCAGAAGCAGCGCTGGGTGGTGCGTTCCAGGAAGGCGCGGTCGTGGCTGATCACCAGGATGGCGCAGCGGGCGGCCTTGACCATCTCCTCCAGCGTCTCGATGGCGAAGATATCCAGGTGGTTGGTCGGCTCGTCGAGCAGCAGGATGTCCGGCTCTTCGGCAAAGGCGCGGGCCAGCGCCACGCGGCGGATCTCGCCGCCGGAGAGGCCTTGCGTCGACTTGGCGGGGTCGAGGCCGAACCCCTCGATCGCGGCTTCGGCGGCGTAAGCCGGCGCGCCGCCGGCCACCGCATAGTCCAGCAGGGTCGCGCCGGTGATCACCGGCTCCTGGGGCACGATGACGATGCGCGCGGCCGGGCTGGCGGTCCGCTCGCCGCTGTCCGGCTCCACGATTCCGGCCAGCACCCGCAGCAGCGTCGACTTGCCCGCCCCGTTGCGTCCGACCAGGCAGGCGCGCACCCGCGCCTCCAGCGCCATATCGACGCCGTCGAACAGGGAGACCGATCCGTCGGCCAGACGGACGTCTTTCAGGGCGAGAATGGGGGCGGCCATGGGGCGGGGCCTATCCCATATGCGGCGGGCTGACGCCAGTGCCGCGACGCTCCATACTCGATTTGAACGGCATCGGAGCGGATATGGCCAAGGCTCAGGCAGGCGAGACGGTGCGGCTGCGGCTGGTTCTGACCGCGCCGCCGAAGGGCGCGGTGTTCAGTTTGCAGGGCAAGGATGGGGTCGTGGAGAGGCAGAGCGTCTCCACCGGGGCCGACCTCGTCTTCGATCTTGTCGCGCGTGTCTCTCTCGAAGGCCCTGCTCCGCGCTGGCTCGGCGACTACGTCCGGGGCGGTCAAGCCGACCGCTTCTTCTACTTCGCTTCGGGCGTCTATGCCGGCGAGCCCGGGCGCGCGGACGGCCGACGCGGCAAGGTGGCGCTATGGAACATTCCCGAGGCGCTGGTGCATGAGGCGGCGAAGACCGGCGCGGTGCTCCAGGCCACCACCCCCGGCGCCGACAAACACGGCCTGCCGGCCTGCGCGAGCGTCAAGGCGAACTGGGCGCTGGCGTGAGCATCCTCCCCAGGATCGCCCAAGCGATCCGGCGGGGGAGGTGGCCGGAACGGCCGGAGGGGCTTACCGACTCGATGACTAGCCACGTTCTGGCGCCTGCATCGGTGACGGCTCAAACCTCAGCGCCAGAACACGCCCACCCTTAGACTCGGTAAGCCCCACCCCCGCTTCGCGGTACCTCCCCCGCCCGTCCGCTTGGGCGACCCTGGGGAGGATGGCTTAGCGCTTTTCCGCCTGTATCCCCGCCCGCTGCGGCGCGACGCGCTTCAGGCCTTCCAGCAGCGTCATCCGCTCGTCCACCGGCAGGGTCGCCGCGAAGTCGACGATGGCGTCTTCCACAATGCCTCGGGCCTGCTCATCACCGCTCCGCGCCTTGGCCAGCGCCGCCTTGGCGGCCGCCACGTCCACGGTGGGTTTCAGCAGCATCTCCCACGCCCCGCGCCGCCCGCTGCGGGCGTCGCGCAGCACCGGCGCGGCGCTCAGGGCATGCTCGCGCAGATAGTCGCGCCAGGCCTGGCGGTGGGCGGGCGGCAGTTCGTCGCCGGCCCGCCACAGCGGCGCGCGCTGGGCGGCGGCCGAGGCGACGGGCGGCTTCAGCCCGTGCCCCAAAACCACGGCGGTCACCCCCGCCCCCAGCAGGAACAGGTTCAGCGCCGCCGAGACGATCAGGGCGATGGCCAGGGACCGCACGCTCATCAGGTCTGGTCCTGCGCGCTCGGGTCCGCCGCCGGGACGTCCACGCTGGCGTCGATCAGCACCGCATCCGCGCGGCGGTCGTCGGCCGAGGGCCGGGCCGCACTGGCCACCACCGCCACCCCCGCCGCGCAGGCGCTGGCCAGGGTCAGCCCGACCCCCGCGCCCGCGATCCAGCGCCGCCAGGGCGTCGCGGCTCTGGCCTTCGGCGCCGCCGCCAGCACCCGCGCGCGCAGGTCCGCATCCGCCGCCGGGGCGGGCAGGGCGTCCAGCGCCATGTCGAGCGTCAGCGCCGGGGCCAGCACCGTGCGCGCCAGTCGCGGCTGCGCGGCCAGCAGCCTCAGCGCCGCGTCGCGCTCCACCTCGGGCCAGCGGGTCACGTCCCCGCCGTAGGCCTGCGCCAGCGCCTCAAAGCGCGTCTTCGTCATCGCTCCCACCCTCATAGCTTGCCGCCCTGGGCCAGGTCGGCCAGGGCGACGCGCAGGGCGCGCCGGCCCCGCGACAACAGACTTTCCAGCGCCTCGACGCTGATCTCCATAAGCGAGGCGGCTTCGATATTCCCCAGCTCCTGGTAGTGGCAGAGCACCACCGCCTCCCGCTGGCGCTCCGGCAGGGCGGCCAGCGCCATCCCGACACGCCGCCCGGTGTCGGCGGCCATCAGCCCCCGGTCCGGCGCCGGCCCCGTATCCACCTGCTCCGGCGGTGTCGCCATCGGCTGCTCGCGCCGCCGCCTCAGGCGGTCGTAGCAGAGGTTCAGCGCCACCCGGTGCAGCCAGGTGTCGAACTTCGCCACGCCCGGCTTCCATACCGGCGCCTGCTTCCAGGCCTTCAGCATGGCCTCCTGCGCCACATCCTCGGCCTCGCCCTTGTCGCCCAGCATCCGGGCGGCCAGGGCCAGCATGCGCGGCAGCTTGCGCGAGACGAGCATCTGGGCGGCGGCCGGATCGCCCCGGCCCACCCGCGCCACCAGCGCCTCATCGGGGTCGGGCGCGCCCGCCGCCGTCACTCGCCACCTCGTTGCCTGGACGGCCGCAGCCGCCTCAAGGGTCATCAAAAGCCGGTCGGCTGGTCGCCGCCGCGCCCATGATGCGCCGCCTGACGCTCGGCCGCATCCAATTTGCCGTCGTGGTTGGCATCCAGCTTGGCGAAGCGCCGATCGGCCAGGGCGCCCACCTCATCGCTGCTCAGCGAACCGTCGCCGTTGGCGTCGAGCTTGGCGAACAGCTTTTCCCCGCCGCCCTTGCCCGCATGCCCGGCCGCCGCGCGCTTGGCCGCCATGGCCGAGAACTCCGCCGGCGAGATGCGTCCGTCGTTGTCGGCATCCATCTTCATCACCGCCTGGATCCGATGCGCCCGGAACTGGGCGGCGTCGAGGCTGCCGTCCTGCGCGAAAGCCAGGGAGGGCGCGGCCGTCAGGGCCAGGGCGATCAGGATGCGCTTCATGGGGATACTCCGACAAAACAGGTCTTGCCGGCTTGAACGCGGGTGGACGCAAGCTCCGTCGCTAACCCACCACCTTCAGATAGGCCCCGTGCGCCGCCGCCCGCGCCGCCTCGATCTTCGCCTTCAGCGCCTTGAAGTCCTTCGCCCCACCCGCCCGCGCCAGCAGGGCGCGGAAGGCGGGCGGCTCCTCGGCCGGATCGGCCTTGTCGTCCAGCGCCACCTTCAGCAGCTGGCTGAGGTTCTGCTGCAGCCGCCAGGCCTCCTCCAACGCCCGCACGGCCCCCGCATCGGCCAGCCCGGCCTTGGCCATCGCCGCCAACGCCTCGCCGGTATTCTGCGCCAGGGGCCCGCCCGTCCCGGCATGGATCAGCTGCAGATGCTGGGCGGCGAACTCCACATCCACCAAACCGCCATCGCTGAGCTTCATGTCCCAGAAGCCGTGCGGGGGCCGCTCGCGCGCCATCAGCTCGCGCATCTCGCGCACATCCGCCGCGATCGCCGCCGCCTCGCGCGGCCGCCGCAACACCGCCCGCAGCGCCTCGGCGCATTCCCGCGCGAACCCCTCCGACGTCGCCCAGGCCACCCGCGCCCGGGTCATGGCCAGATACTCCCAGGTCTCCGCCTCGCCCGCGTAATAGCGCTCGAACGCCGGGAAGCTCACCGCCACCGGCCCCTTGCTCCCGGTCGGGCGCAGCTTCAGATCCACCTCATAGAGTCCGCCCTCGCCGGTGGGCGCCGACAGCGCCGCCGTCAGCCGCTGGGTGAAGCGGCCATAGAAGACCTCCGCCGGCCACGCCTTCACCGCCGAGGCCGCATCGGGCGCGCTGGGCCGATACAGCGTCATCAAATCAAGGTCCGAGCGCGCCGTCATCTCCCGCGAGCCGCACTTGCCCAGCGCCACCACGGCCACCTCGCCCGCGAACGCCGCGCCCATCCGCTCGACCTCGCCCAGCGCGGCGGCGGCCAGGCTTTCGATGCACAGGTCCGCCAGCTCCGCGAAGGCCCCGCCCGCCTGTTCGGCGCTGGCCGTGCCGCTGATCACCTGCACGCCGACCCGGAACGCCTGCTCGCGGTGGGCCCGGCGCGCGGCGTCCATGGAGGCCTCGAACGGCGCCTCCTCCTCCAGCGCCGCCGCCATCGCCGCCTGGAAGCTCGCCCGGCCCTGGCCGGTCTCGAAGGGTGCGAAGAACGCCGGGTCCAGCAGCGCGTCCAACGCCGCCGGCCGCCGCGCCAGGGTCCGCGCCAGCTCCGGCGCGAAGGCCATCACCTCCACCACCAGCTCCAGCAGGCGCGGCTGGGCCAGGAACAGCGACTGCACCTGCACGCCCGAGCTCAATCCCGCGAAGAAGTCGGCGAACCGGTTGAAGGCGGTGTCCGGCGCCCCGCTGGCCTGGATGGCGTCGAGCAGCCTGGGGGCCAGCCGCGTGAACAGCTCGCGCCCCCGCTCCGTGCGCGTCGCGCTGATGCGCCCGTGGTGCCAGTTGCGGATGGTCTGGGCGACGCGCGCCGGGGCCGAAAACCCCATCTTGCCCAGCGTCTTCAGCGTCTCCGGATCGTCGTCCACGCCCGTGAACACCAGGCTGCCGAACTTCGACGACAGCGCCTCCTCGCCCGCGAACAGCTTGCCGTAGCGCGCGTTCACCGTCCTCAGCGTGCGCTCCACACCCGCGTCGAAGGTCTTCAGATTGCCCTCGCCCGCCAGCGCGGCGATGCGTTTGCGCTCCGCATCCGACTCCGGAAGCTTATGGGTCTGATCGTCGGCCACCATCTGCGCCCGGTGCTCCAGCCCGCGCAGCACGACATAGGCGCCCGCCATGTCCCGGGCCGCATCCGCGTCCACCTGCCCCGCGTCCGATAATGCCGCCAACGCATCCAACGTCCGGTTCGAACGCAGCTCGGGATGCCGCCCGCCCAGGATCAGCTGCTGGGTCTGGACGAAGAACTCGATCTCGCGGATGCCGCCCCGTCCAAGCTTCAGATCCGCCCCCTTGGCGCTCAGCCGCTCATCGACCTTGTAGGCATGGATCTGGCGCTTGATCGAATGGATGTCGGCGATGGCCGCGAAGTCCAGGTGGCGGCGCCAGATGAAGGCCGACAGCTCCTCCAGGAATTCCTCGCCGCGCGGGATGTCGCCCCCCGCCGCGCGCGCCTTGATGAAGGCCGCCCGCTCCCAGTTCTGCCCCACCGTCTCATAATAGGCAAAGGCCGCGGCCAGCGGCATGGCCGGAGGCGTCGACGAGGGATCGGGCCTCAGGCGCAGATCCACCCGGAACACATAGCCGTCGCCGGTGCGGTCCTGCAGCGTCTGGGCCAGGGTCTGGCTCAACCGCACCGCCGTATTCTGCGCCTCCGTCCCCTCGGTCAGGGGCAGCGCCTCCGGCTCATAGAAGAGCGTCAGGTCGATATCGCTGGAATAGTTGAGCTCGAACGCCCCGTGCTTGCCCATGGCCAGGCAGATCAGCCCCGGGATCGGCCCGTGCGGACCATAGGGGTCGGTGGCCATCAGCCGCCCCCGCTCCACCTCTTGCCGCGCCGCCAGGGCCAGGGCCGCGAACACGGCGGCGTCCGCGAACCGGCTCAGCGCCCCCGTCACCGCATCCAGGTCCCACACCCCGCCCAGGTCGGCGAGCGCCGTCAGCAGGTGGATGTCCGTCTTCTGCTCGCGCAACACCCGGCGCACCGTCTCGGGGTCAGGCTCGCCACCCAACGCCCGGGCGGCCGCGATCAGCCCTTCCAGCCGCTCATCCGGATCGGACGCCAGTGTCTGCGCCAAGGCCTTCGGCCGCCGCCGGGCCAACGACGCCAGATAGGGCGAAGCCCCGAACACCGGCGCCAAGACCGGCCAGGCCCGCGCGATCAACGCCCCCTGATCCGGCAACGCCGCGGTCAGGGTTTCCAGCGCGCGGTCCGCCGCCTTGGCGTCGAGGACGGGGCCGCAGGGGGCCAGGCGGTCGGCGAGAGGTGTCATCGCGCCATTGTGGGCGATTTGGCCGCACCCGCCCACCCATGGTTACCGCCGCGCTTACCCTGCTTCTCAAGGGTTTGGCGAAGCGTTGCCGTCATAGTGGCGTTCGATGAAGTCGGCCGACGCCCCCACACTGTCCCGAAAACCCCCGCTCGAGGGGCGGCGCATCCTCGTGGTCGACGACCATGCCCACACCGCCATCCTGGTCAAACAGACCCTGCTGTCGGCCGGCGCGGCCGAGGTGGCGGTCGCCAACGACGGCGAGATGGCCCTGGCCATGCTGCCCTCCTTCCGCCCCGACCTAATCGTCACCGACATGATGATGCCGGTGATCGGCGGCATGGAGCTGGTGCGCGTGGTGCGCCAGGCGGCCCTGACACCCAACGCCGGGGTGCCCGACCCCACCGTGCCCATCGTGCTGGTCTCCGCCTTCGGCAGCCGCCGCGCCGTGCGCGCCGCGCGCCAGGCCGGCATCGACGCCTTCGTCGTCAAACCCTTCAGCGTGGGCTCCCTGGTCAAGCGCGTGGACCGCGCGGGCAATCGCACCGCCGACTTCGTGGTCCGCGCCGACTATGTGGGCCCTGACCGGCGCACCAGCGAAAAGCGCAAGGGCCCCGCCCACCGCGCCCTGGATATGGAGCCGGTGGCCCTGATCCCCATCGCCGACGACACCCTGGCCAGCCATCCCTTGCGGGTCGTAACGCAGGAAGATGTCGCCGGCGAAGGCGGGCCCTCGATGCTCCAGGCCCTCTACGACCGTATCCGCGACCTGGAGGAAGAGCGCGCGGCGGAGCGGGCCTGAGGCTCTAGGTTGAAGACTCAACTGCCTCTCCACTCTCGTCACCCCCGGACTTGTTCCGGGGGCCCATGCACACCGGCAGTCGAGATGAGCCGCTGACGGTCGGCGCGTTATTCACTCAACCACCGTGTTCTTGGGTAGCCGGAACAAGTCCGGCTATGACGACCCTATGGAATTCAGCGGGTTGGTCGGGTTTTCACCCTAGTTCCAGGCCGCCCCGACCGGCATGCGCACCGCCGCATTGACCCGGTTGAACACATTGATCAGCCCGATCTGCAGGATCAGGCCCGACAGCGCCGCCTCGTCGAAATGCGCCGCGGCGGCCGCCCACACATCGTCCGGCACGGCGTCGGGGCGGTCGGCCAGCCGCGTCAGCGCCTCGGTCAGGGCCAGCGCCGCGCGCTCGGCGTCGGTGAAATAGGGGGTCTCGCGCCAGGCGGCCACGGCGAACAGCCGCTCGTCGCTGTCGCCGGCCTGCTTCAGCTCGCGCGCGTGCATGTCGACACAGACGCTGCAGCCGTTGATCTGGCTGGCGCGCAGTTCCACCAGCTTGCGCGTGATCAGCGGCAGGCCGTCCACATGGGTGACCTTGTCCAGCGCCATCAGCGCCTTCAGCGCCTCGGGCATGGCGATCAGGGGGTTCTTCATCCGCGCTTGCATGGGGTGGTCTCCTCAGGAGTCTTGGCGTTTCATGGAGACGGTTCGGTCGCGCCCGTCACATCGGCTGGACTTCATCCGTCACGCCTATGACGAATGACCGCGAGAGGATGTGACCGATGGCCGAGATAAATCTTTCCAGCCGCTTTGAATCGGAACGCGGCCGCCTGCGCGGCGTCGCCTACCGCATGCTGGGCTCGTTGCCGGAGGCCGAGGACGCGGTGCAGGAGGCCTGGCTTCGGCTCAGCCGCAGCGACACCGGCGATGTCGCCAACCTGTCGGCCTGGCTGACCACGGTCACGGCGCGCGTCTGCCTGGACATGCTGCGCTCGCGCAAGGCCCGGCGCGAAGAGGCGCTGGACGCCCACGCCCCGGAAGACATCGACAGCGGCGAGACCAACGCCGAGCAGGAGATGATCCTGGCCGACGCCGTGGGCCTGGCCATGCTGGTGGTGCTGGAGGCCCTGGCTCCGGCCGAACGGGTGGCCTTCGTGCTGCACGACATGTTCGACCTGCCCTTCGACGAGATCGCCCCCATCGTCGGTCGCACCGAGCCTGCCACCCGCCAGCTGGCCAGCCGCGCGCGCCGCCGGGTGCGCGGCCGCCCCGCCATGCCGGACGCCGACCTGGGCCGTCAGAAAGCCGTGGTGGACGCCTTCCTCACCGCCTCGCGCGGCGGCGACATGACCGCCCTGCTGGCCGTCCTCGATCCCGATGTCGTGTTCCGCGCCGATGCGGCCGCCGTGCTGGGCGGCGACCCGCCCGAGATGCGCGGCTCGGCCGCCGTGGCCCGGTTCTTCTCGGGCAAGGCTGGGGCCGCGCGTCCCGCCCTGGTCGATGGCGCGCTGGGGGCCGTCGTGGCTCCTATGGGCAAGCTGTTGCTGGCGCTCGCCATGCGCATCGAGGGCGGCCGCATCGTCGAACTCAACATCATCGCCGACCCGGAACGGCTCAGTGGCATCGACTTCGCCATGCCTTAGGCGGGGAGATGAATCTGGGATTTGCGATTTTCAGATCGATGATCGAGAGAGCGACCAGCATGCTCAAGGGAAGCGGGGCCCCTTGAGGTGCGCTGCTGTTTGCGCGGGCTGCTTGGGCTGATGCACAAGCGAGCCATTTGTTCTCAGGACAATCGCAACGGCTTCGTGTTCCGAGGTGGTGTGGAGAAAGGTCGCCTGCGTTTCTCGGCCAAGCGACATCCTCACTCCGTCCATGTCTTCCATGATCTCATAGGCTTCGGCCATCGGAACGCTGCGGGGCAGACGCACGATGAAGTCGTCGGGAGCGTGAGCGTGCATATAAATCACCTGCCAAGGGTCAACATTGAACTATCATCGCTGGCGTTTAGCCTAGCCTGAGCCTCAGTTCTTCACCCCGCCGGCAACACCAACGCCACGCGCAGCCCCGGGCCGAACTCGCCGATCTTGCCGGGACCCTCGGCCAGTTCCAGGCGTCCGCCGTGCGCCTCGGCCACGGCCACCACCAGCGACAGCCCCAGGCCCGCGCCGGGCTGGTTGCGGCTGTTTTCCAAGCGCACGAACCGCTGCACCACCCGCGCCAGGTCCTCGTCCGGCACGCCCGGCCCGGTGTCGGTGACCGAAAACTCGATCTCCCCGGACGAGCGCCGCCGCATGCGCAGCATCACCGCGCCGCCCTCGGGGGTATATTTGATGGCGTTGTCGATCAGGTTGGCCAGGGCCTGGGCCACGAACTCGCGGTTGCCGCGCGCCTTCAGCCCCGGCGTCACCTCCGACTTGAAGTCGAGGCCCTTTTCTTCGCAGAGCGGCTCATAGAGCTCGGCCACATCGAGGGCCAGCGCCCCGGGATCGAACTCCTTGGGATCGGGCACCTGACCCGCCGCCTGCAGCCGCGCGATGGCCAGCACGGCGTTGAAGGTGCGCAACACCCCGTCGGCGTCCTCCACCGCCTGGATCAGCCCCTGCTTGGGATCGCCCTTGCCCGCCTCCACGTCGATCAGCGCCACTTCAAGACGCGCCCTCAGCCGGGTCAGCGGCGAGCGCAGGTCATGGGCGATGGCGTCGCCCGCATGGCGCAACCCGCCCATGGAATGCTCCAGGCGGTCGAGCATGTCGTTCAGGCCCTCGGCCAGTTCGTCGATCTCGTCGCGGGTGCCGCGCACCTTGGCCCGCGCCCGGATATCGCCGGTGCGCACCGCGGCCACCAGGTCGTTCAGCCCCTGCATGCTGCGGCTGACATTGCGGCTGACCAGGATGCCGCCGCCCAGCCCCAGGATCACCACCAGCACTTCGGCGCCCCACAGGGCGCGCACGATCTTGTGGACGTAGCTTTCGCTCTCTCCCTCGTCGGCCCCGATGAACAGCATCTCGCCGCTCTTCAGCCGCTCCTGCAGCCCCCGCGCACCCTTCTGCACCTCCGCGCCGTCCGGGTCGGTCTCGGTGACGTTGAACTTCTTCCACTCCTTGTCGCCGTTGAAGTCGTCGATCGGCGACTGGGCGATGGAGCCCGAGATCTTGGTCCCCTTGGGCGACAGCAGCAGGTAGAGGAAGGGCCGGTCCGACGCCGTACGCTCGATGATCGCCTGGTTCAGCGAATTGACGCCGCCCTGCTCATAGACGGCCTCCAGCGAATGCATCTCCTTGGTGATCAGCCGCTCGGAACGCAGCCGCACCTCTCCCGCCGTGGAGATGTAGATATAGGCCAGGAACGCGGCCGCCGCGGCCTCGAACAGGGCCAGGAAGACCAGCATCAGCCGGAAGGTGGTGGTGCGGAACAGGCGCGGCAGGCGCATGGGCTCGGGCCCTACTGACTTGTCGCGCGGCTAGGGATCGAGCCGATAGCCCGCGCCGCGCACGGTCTGCAGCATGGCCCGGTCGAAGCCCTTGTCGATCTTGCTGCGCAGACGCGAGATATGTACGTCGATGACATTGGTCTGGGGGTCGAAGTGGTATTCCCAGACCTTCTCCAGCAGCATGGTGCGCGTCACCGACTGGCCGGCGTGGCGCATCATGAATTCCAGCAGCTGGAACTCGCGCGGCTGCAGGTCGATCTCCTGGCCCTGGCGGTGAACGCTGCGGGAAATCAGGTTCATTTCAAGGTCGCCCACCTTGAGGGTGGTCGCGACTGCCCCCGTCTCGCGCCGCCGCGACAGGGCTTCCACCCGCGCGGTCAGTTCGGCGAAGGCATAGGGCTTGACCAGATAGTCGTCGCCGCCGGCCTTCAGGCCGGTGATGCGGTCGTCCACCTCGCCGAGCGCCGACAGGAACAGCACCGGCGTGGCGTCGCCTTCGCGGCGCAGGGTGGTGACCAACTGGATGCCGTCCATCTTCGGCATCATGCGGTCGACGATCAGCACGTCGAAGCCGCCCTCGCGCGCGATCGCCAGCCCCGCCTCGCCGTCGGCGGCGTGGGTGCAGTCATAGCCGGCCTCGGTCAGGCCGTGCTTCATCGCCCCGGCCGCTTCGATGTCGTCTTCGATGATCAGGATGCGCATGCAGCCCCCCAAGGCTGTGTGAGGAACCGGCGCGACTCGCGTCGCGCCGGCGCCCGATGTTACGGCGTGATCTTCACGGCCAGGAAGCCCGAGCGGCCCCCGTGGATGAAGCCCAGCAGGACGCTGGTCTTGCCGGCCTTCTTGGCGGCGTCG
The DNA here is from genome assembly GCA_028291055.1 of Caulobacter sp. Taxonomy (GTDB): domain Bacteria; phylum Pseudomonadota; class Alphaproteobacteria; order Caulobacterales; family Caulobacteraceae; genus Caulobacter. The sequence goes on along the minus strand of JAQGIP010000071.1, from coordinate 40,190 downwards.
ACGACGGCCGCCGCCTCCGCCGGGGAATTCACCGGCCTGTTGTTGATGCTGCTGATGACGTCGCCGCGCGACAGGCCCTTGTCGGCCGCGTCGCTGTCGCCCTGCAGGCCCTCGATGACCACGCCGCGAACCTCGTCCTGCAGCTGGTAGCGCTGGCGCACGGTGGGGTCGATGGCCACCATGGCCAGGCCCAGCACCACGGTCTTGGGCGCGGCCGGCGCGGACGGCGTGCCGCCCGGCTGGGCGCCGGAACCGTCGCCGCCATTGGCCGCCAGGTCCTTCTCGGCCGGGCGCATGCCCGACTTCACATCGACGGTGCGGCGCGCGTCATCGCGGAAGATGTCCAGGTGCAGCACGTCGCCCGGGGCGGCCTTGGCCACCTGGCGGGTCAGTTCGGAAGACGTCGTCACCTTCACGCCATTCACCGCCACGACCACGTCGCCGGGCAGCAGCCCGCCCTTGGCGGCGGGACCGCCGGGGGCCAGGTCGGTGACGATGGCGCCCTTCAGGTCGCCCAGGCCGCGCGCGTCGGCCATGTCACTGGTGAAGTTCTGGATCGTCGCGCCCATGTAGCCGCGCGTGATCTTGCCGCCGTTGATCAGCTGCTTGGTGATGTTGTCGGCGATGTCGGCCGGAATGGCGAAGCCGATGCCCACCGAGCCGCCCGAGGGCGAGAAGATGGCGCTGTTGACGCCGATCACGCGGCCATAGACGTCGAAGGTCGGCCCGCCCGAGTTGCCCCGGTTGATGGGGGCGTCGATCTGGATGTAGTCGACGAAGGCGGTGTCGCCGATGTCACGGCCATAGGCCGAGATGATGCCGGCCGTGGCGGTGCCGCCCAGGCCGAAGGGGTTGCCCACCGCGATCACCCAGTCGCCGACCCGCGGCTTGGCCGAGTTCTCGAAGCTCACATAGGGGAAGTTCTTGCCCTCGACCTTGATCACGGCCAGGTCGGTGCTCTCGTCGCGGCCCACCACGGTGGCCTTCAGCTCGCGGCCATCCTTCATGATGACCTTGATGTCTTCCGCGCCCTCGACCACGTGGTTGTTGGTGACGATGAAGCCGTCGGGCGAGATGAAGAAGCCCGAGCCCGAAGACTGCTGCTTGGGCGTGCGGCCTGAACCGTCGGTCCCGTCGCCGCCGCCGCTGCCGTCCGGCAGGCCTTCCAGGCCCGGCACCTTGCGCAGCTGCGACACGTCGGCCTTGGACACCACGTCGATGGACACGACGGCCGGCGAAACCTGCTCGAAGATGTCGGCGAACGACATCGGCGCGCCGGGCGGCGGGGCGAACATCGGGGCGGTGGAGATGCGTTGGAAGCCCGTTCCATCAGCGGCGTTGGCGGGGCCGCGCAGGCCCACCCCCGCCATGGCGGCGGCGGCGACGCTGATCCCCGCGATGGCGCCCATGATCAAACCGGTCTTCCTGGCAGTCATCGTCATGTTCCTTGGGCCCGGCGACGCGCCGCGCATTCGAGAGTGAACCTAGGTGCGATGCCAAACCGGGGGAAGGCTCTCAAGTTACCTTTCCGTCATGGGAAGCGCCGCATTCGTTCGATTGTCGGCAATGAACGCCGCGTTGGGGCTTCTTGGGGCCATCCTGCGGCGCAATCGTGTCCTCGTGCTCCCCTTCCGGGGGAGCTGTCGGCCTTGCGACCAGCAAGGCTGACTGAGGGGGCTACAGCCCCCGGTGGTCAAGTCAGCGGGAGGCTTGCCGGGGATCAGGAAGCGGTTGGCTTTCTATCCCCTATTGCTTGGCGCGCTAGACGTCCGCCTTGTCGTTCAGGATTGCCTGCACCCGCGCCTCTTCTTCCGCGCTCAGCCCCTCGTCCGCCAGGTGCTCGCCCGGAATGCGCCGCCGCAGCAACCCGAACAGCAACGCCCCGCCGCCAAGCAGCACCGCCAGCGGTCCCGCCCACAGCAGCGCGGTCTCGCCGTTGAACGACGGCTTGAGCATCACAAACTGACCGAACCGCGCCACCAGGAAGGTGCGGATCTCCGCGTCCGTCTTGCCCTGCGCCACCTGCCGCCGGACCGCCATGCGCAGGTCGTGGGCGATGGGGGCCTCGGAGTCGTCGATGGACTCGTTCTGGCACATCATGCAGCGCACCTGCGCGAACAGCGTCCGGGCGCGCGCCTCCTGGGCCGGGTCGGCCAGCCGCTCGGCCGGATCGGAGGCCGCGGCCATGCACAGCACCGCCGCCGCCATCAGCCCGGCCATCGGCCCGAACCGTCCCAGGCGCCGCATCACGCGGCCTCCGGCGCGGTCTTGGCCGCATCGTCCACGGCACCGGCCCGGCGGCCGACGCCGAACCGCAACCGCCGGTCCGACAGCGAGATCAGCCCGCCCAGGGCGATCAGCATCGGCCCGCCGAAGATCAGCTGCACCCACGGATTGACGTAGGCGCGCACCAGCCAGTGATCCATGGCCCCGTCCGCGCCCGCCCGGCGCTCGCCCAGCACGATGTAGAGCTGGTCGAGGCCCTTGGGACAGATGGCCACCTCCGAGGTGGTCTGGCCGCCGGTGGGATAGAGCCGCCGCTCGGGCTGGCCCACGCACTCGACCTGGCCCTTGGCGTTGCGCGCGGTGATGTGGCCGCGCTCGGCCAGGTAGTTGGGTCCCTCGGCCCCGCCCACCGAATCCAGTGTCAGCTCATAGGCGCCGACATTGATCCTGCCGCCGATGGCCAGGCTCTCGGCCGCTTCCGAACGCCAGCTCGTTTCGAAACACGCCCCCAGCACGAAGACGCCCATGCCGATGTGGGCCAGGGTCATGCCCCAGGCGCCGCGCGGCAGGCCGGTCAGGCGCCGGATCACGTCGCTCCAGGGCGCGCGGAAGGCCCGCGTGCGCTCCACCAGTTCGGCGATGGCCCCGCCGATCAGCCAGAAGCCGAGGCCCAGGCCGGCGCAGGCCAGCGCCTTCTTGGGCGACATCACGGCCAGGGCGAGCAGGGCCAGGGCCACCGCTACCAGCGCCGCGATCCACAGCCGCTGGGCCGCGCCCAGCAGGTCGCCGCGCTTCCAGGCCAGCAGCGGCCCGAACGGCAGGATGAGGAGCGCGATGGCCATCAACGGCGTGAAGGTCAGCGCGAAGAAGGGCGCGCCCACCGACACCGTCTCGCCGCCCATCGCCTCGGCCAGCAGCGGATAGAGGGTGCCGAGCATCACGGTGGCGGCGGCGGCGGCCAGGATGATGTTGTTGAGCACGATCGCGCTCTCGCGGCTGACCGGCGCGAACAGCCCCCCCGCCGACAGCTTCGGCGCCCGCCAGGCGAACAGCGCGAAGGCCGCTCCCGACGACACGGCCAGGATTTCCAGCAGCAGGATGCCCCGCTTGGGATCCACCGCGAAGGCATGCACCGAGGTCAGCACGCCCGAGCGCACCAGGAAGGCCCCCAGCATCGAGAAGGTGAAGGCCAGCAGCGACAGGAACACCGTCCAGCCGGGCAGGGCGCCGCGCTTTTCGGTGACGACCGCCGAGTGCAGCAGCGCCGCCCCCACCAGCCACGGCATGAAGGAGGCATTCTCCACCGGGTCCCAGAACCACCAGCCGCCCCAGCCCAGCTCGTAATAGGCCCAGAAGGCGCCGAGCGTGATGCCGACGGTCAGAAGGCTCCAGGCCGCCAGAGTCCAGGGGCGAACCCACCGCGCCCAGGCGGCGTCCACCTTGCCCTCGATCAGCGCGGCGACGGCGAAGGAGAAGACCACCGAAAAGCCGACATAGCCCGAGTAGAGGAAGGGCGGATGGGCCGCCAGCGCCGGATCTTGAAGAAGGGGATTGAGGCTGGCGCCCTCCACCGGCGGGTTGGCCAGACGTAGCAGCGGGTTCGACGCGAAGACCATGTAGGCGATGAACAGCAGGCAGAGCACGCCCTGAACCATCACCACCCGCGACCTGAGCCGCGCCGGCAGACTGCGCCCCAGCACGGCCACCGCCGCGCCATAGCCTGTCAGGTAGAGGCACCACAGCAGGATGGAGCCCTCGTGGCTGCCCCAGGCGCCGGCGATCTTGTAGAGCAGCGGCTTGGCGGTGTGGGAGTTGGCCGCGACATTGGCCACCGAGAAGTCCGAAACGACGAAGGCGTAGATCAGCACCCCGAACGCCGTCGCCGTGGCCAGGAAGGCGCCGAGCGCCGCGCCTTCACCGGCGCCGGCCAGGGCAGGGCGGTTCACCCCGAACGCCGACAGCCCGGTCTGGGCGGCCGACAGCACCAGCGCCAGGACGAGTGCGAAGGAGCCGATCTCGACGATCATGGCTTGGCCGCCGGGGGCGTATCATAGGAGGGCCTGGCCCCATCGCCGCGCCATTCGCCCTGCGACTTCAGCGCCTTGGCCACGTCGCGGGGCATGTATTTCTCATCGTGCTTGGCCAGCACCTGCTTGGCCTGGAAGACGCCCGCCTGGTCGAAGCTGCCGATGGCCACGATGCCCTGGCCCTCGCGGAACAGGTCCGGCAGGTCGCCATGGAACACCACCTTGGCGCTGGCCAGCTTGTCGGCGACCGTGAAGTCCACCTGGCCGTCCGGATGCTTGACCACGCTGCCGGTGGCGACCAGCCCGCCCAGCTGCACCGCGCGCCCCGCCGGCACATGCGCCTGCGCCGCCTGGGCCGGGGTATAGAAGAAGGAGATCGAGCCCCTCAGGCCCCAACCCGCTAGCCCCACGGCCAGCATCAGCACCGGGGCCACGGCGGCCAGCACCATCAGCCGCCGCCGCGCGGTCCGCGATTTCGGCATCAGGCTCATCGGCTCACATCCTTGGCCTGTTCGAGTTGGTCCAACATCGCCTTGTCGCCCGCATAGCGCTTGCGCGCTTCAGCCAGGGCGGCATCGCGCGACGCCGTCTCGCCCATCACCGAATAGGCCTTCACCAGCATCACCCAGCCCTTGGGATCGTCCGGATTGGCCTTCAGCCTGGCGGCCAGTCCCTCCACCATCTGGCGAATGCGCGCGGGGGTGACTTGGCCCGCGTCGGGTTGGGCTTGAGGTTCTTGCTGTCCTTCGGCGCCCATGGACGCCACCGCCCTGATCTGGCCGTCGATGCGTTCGCGCGTCGGATCGCCCGGCGGCAGAGCCTCGGCCAGTCTCTGCGCCTGCTCCAGCGCCGACGCGGCTTGCGGCGTCACCTGGCCGGCCTGACGGGTCAGGCTCGCGGCCAGCAGGGTGAAGACTTCCGGGTCCTTCGGCCACAGGGCCAGCGCCCTTTGCGCCGTCGCCTCGGCGGAAACAGGATCGTCGGCGAACAGCTGGGTGGCCGCCAACTGCTTCAGCAGGGCCGGGTCCTTGGGATTGCGCTGGGAGTCCACGGTCGCCACCGCCACCCGCTCGGGCCAGCCCAGGTCGGCGCCGCCGGTCTTCCACGCGGCCACCCTGGCCATGAAGGGCTGGTCGGGCGTGCCGGGCGCCCCGGCGACGGTGATGTAGAGCCCCGCCGCGATCAGCGGCGCGGCGGCGGCCACGATCAGCAGGGCCAGCCGGCCGCTGCTCTCTACGTGGTGGCCCGGATGGGCGGCCTCGGCGGCGTCCAGCATCCGGCGCGCGGCCTCGGCGCGGGCGGCCCGGTGGTCGGTCTCGCTGAGCAGCCCCCGCTCGGCCAGCTGGTCGATCTCGGCGAGTTGCCGGCGATGCACGGACACGGCCGGGTCTTCCGCCAGGGCCGGGCCCCGGCGCACGGCGCCCTGCAGCATCAGCGCCCCCGCCCCCGCCGAAAGGAGGGCCGCGGCGATCCAGAAGATGATCATGCGCGCGCTGTTAGCCGATGATGGCGGCGGAAGCGAGTTCGTAGCGATACGGAGAGACGTATAGTCTCAGGCGGCGGCGGCGCGGCGGCGCACGATCTGGCCCGCCTTCTCGTCCTTGGCCATGGCGTAGATGTCGGCGGCGACGCCCAGGAAGGCCTGCACCCGCTCGGGGTCCTCGGCCTCGCCGTGGCGCAGCAGGTCGAGTAGCTCTTCCACATAGTCGTCGAGGCGGGCGTGCAGCTTCTCCAGCACCTTGGTGCGCACGGCGCCGAAGCCGGCGCGGCCGGCGGCGGGGCGGATCTCCTCGGCAAAGGCCAGCAGGCTCAGCACCTTCTCGATGGCCGGGGGCGAGGGCTCGTCGGTGAGCTTGGGCAGGGTCTTGAACAGCCGCCCGGTGGTGCGCACGCTGACCGTGGGCACGGCCATGTTGGTCAGGCCGTCGATCTCCTTCAGGCGCTTTTCGACCACGGCCGCCAGGCTCTGCTTCTGCTCGCAGACCCGCTTGCCCCAGGGGGCTTCCTTGTTGAGCTCGAAGGCGTCTTCCATCTCGGCGATGGCCTCGGCCACGATCAGCACCGTCTGGCCCGCCGTCTGGCCCGCCGGGGGGCCGCCGGTGGTGTCGAACACCCGCACGGTGTTCAGCCGCCGCTCCACGTCGGTCATCGCGCGCTCGGCGAAGCCGGCCATTTCGCTGGAGGCCACATAGCGTTCGCTGGGCCGGTCCATGGCGGCGGAGATGATGCGCAGGATCAGCCAGGGCTCGGCCAGATGGGCGGCCAGCATGTCGAAGAAGCGCGGCCCGGCGTCGTCGGCCACCAGGCAGGCGTCGCGATAGGCCAGCCGCACGGCGGCCTTGCGCTCGTCGGTCATGCGGCTGATCCAGTCGGGCAGCTTGACCAGGGCGCGGCGCGCGATCGGGGCCAGGTCCAGGCTGGCGGCCAGGCGCGCGGCGCCGTCCGGCTGGGCCGCGTCACAGGCCTCGGCGGCGGCGGCGAAGGGGGCGGGATCGCGGGCCCGGACATGTTCGGCGGCGATGGCGCACAGGCCGTCCAGCAGGTCGGCCGAACCCTCGCCGTTCTCCCAGGGGCGGCAGGCCAGCATGGCCTCGCGCACGCGCTCCGCGTCGAGCGCCTTCAGGCCGCGCCAGAGACTGGTGAGCACGGAGACGGGGAAGGCCTGGCGGCCATCGGAGAAGGCGCCGACGCACAGCGGCGCCACCGGGGCCAAGACGATGTTGCGCATCAGCCGTTCGCGCGACTCGGCCTCGACCATGGCCCGCACGGCGCCCAGGCTGCCGCCCGGGTCGGCGGCCAGCGCCAGCTCCAGATTGCGGACCACCTTGTCGGGGGCGGCTTCCACCACGCTCCGCAGGACCTGGGCCTTGTGTTCGGCCAAATCGGCCATTCGGGTTCCGCGCCTCGCTGGCGTTCTGTTGGGAAAACAGCATGCCAAACAACACGTTAACGTTTCCCCAAAACGGACGGCCTCAATTCTCCACCCTGGGTAGGCGCAGCACCACCTTCAATCCTCCCAGCAGGGAGTGGTCGAGGGTCAGTTCGCCCCGGTAGGCGCGCGCCAGTTCGTCGACGATGGACAGGCCCAACCCCGACCCGGGGGCGCTTTCGTCGAGGCGCGCGCCGCGTTGCAGCACCTCGGCATGGCGTTCGGCCGGCATGCCCGCGCCGTCGTCCTCCACCGTCAGGGTGAACCAGTCCGGCCCCGCCTCCGCGGCGAAAGCCCGCACCTTGGATTTTCCGAACTTGGCGGCGTTCTCCATGACGTTGCCGGCCAGTTCCAACAGGTCCTGCCGCTCGCCCTGGAAACACAGGTCGTCGTCGGCGCGCCAGTCGACCACCAGGTCCTTGTCGCGGAAGATGCGCTCCAGCGTGCGCGCCAGTTCATCCAGCACCGGCTCGACCGGGGTGCGCTCGCCCTGGCTCTGGCTGCGCGCGGCGGCGCGCGCGCGGCGCAGGTGATGGTCCACCTGCTCGCGCATCACCTGGGCCTGGCGCCCCACCACCTCGGCCAGGGGCCCCGGACGCTGCTCGGACTCCGTCAGCATCACCGAGATCGGCGTCTTCAGCGCATGCGCCAGGTTGCCCACATGGGTGCGCTGGCGCTCCACCACCTCCTGGTTATGCTCCATCAGCGCGTTCAACTCATGGGCCAGCGGATCCAGCTCCACCGGATAGACGCCGACCAGCCGCTCGGCGCGGCCCTTGCGCACCGAGGCCACCTCCCGCTGCAAGGCAAACAGCGGCCGCAGGCCGATCCTCACCTGCACGAACACGGCGGCCAATATGCCCGCCCCCAGCGCCAGCAGGGTGATGGCGGTGGTCAGCGCGAAACGCCGCGCATTCTTCTCGATGGACGAGCGGTCGTCGGCGGCCATGAACACCACCGGCGCGGTGCGCCCGGGCATCCGCACCAGCTGGGCGCCGGCCCGCAACGGCTCGTTCAGGGGCCCGCGAATGTCATAGAAGAGGGTCACCCCGGCCTTGGCCTGCAGCCCGGCCAGCCCCTGCGGCGGCGGCGTCATGCGGCTGTCCCACAGCGAGCGCGAGCGGGCCAGCGCGGTCAACCCGCCCTTGCCGTCCGGCTCGGCGATCTCCCAATAGTGGCCGCTATAGAGCTGCGAGGCCCGCACGTCGGTCATCGGCGGGGCATAGACCATACCCTTGTCGTCCACCGTCGCCTCGCCATAGAGGCCCTTGATGGAATCCTCCAGCTGGTCGTCGAACTGGCTGACCGTGGCCTGGCGGAAGAAGGCGGTCAGCGCGATGCCGGCCACCACCAGCACCACCAGGCTCCAGCCGGCGGCCAGCGCCACCAGCCGCCGCACCAGCGACGGCGTCAGGTTGCGGAAATCCAGGCTCAGCGGCCCGATCTTCATGAGGCTGGCCTCACGGCTCGGTGACCTCACCCTCCAGGGCGACGAGGCGATAGCCCAGCCCCCGCACCGTCTCGATGCGGTCGGGCCCGATCTTCTTGCGCACCCGGCCGATGAACACCTCGATGGTGTTGGAGTCGCGGTCGAAGTCCTGGTCGTACAGATGCTCGACCAGCTCGGTGCGGCTGATCACCCGGCCCTGGTGCATGATCATGTAGTGCAGCAGCCGGTATTCCAGCGACGTCAGCCGCAGGGGTTCGCCGTTGACGCTGGCCCGGGCCGCGCGCGGATCCAGGCGCAGGCCGCCGCAGGCCAGGTTGGGCGCCGCATGGCCGGCCGAACGGCGCAGCAGGGCGCGAAGCCGCGCCAGCAGCTCCTCGGTATGGAAGGGCTTGGTCAGATAGTCGTCGGCGCCGGCGTCGAACCCGGCCACCTTCTCGCTCCAGGCCCCGCGCGCGGTCAGGATCAGCACCGGCGCGGCCATGTTGTTGCGCCGCCAGCGCTCCAGCACCGACACCCCGTCGATCTTGGGCAGGCCCAGGTCCAGCACTACGGCGTCATAGGGCTCGGTATCGCCCAGGAAGTGGGCCTCTTCGCCGTCGGCGGCATGGTCCACCGCATAGCCGGCGTCGCCCAGGGCGAGCTTCAGCTGGCGCGACAGGTCGGGGTCGTCCTCGACCAGTAGGATGCGCAAGGCGTTAGCCTCCCTGTTGACTGAGAATCTGTCCGGTGTGGGCGTCGACAACATAGTCGACGAAGCGGCCGCCCGCATGACGCATGCGGATCAGATAGACGGTCCGCCCACCCTGATCCGACACATTGGCGCTGACGTATTCCCCGCCGCGGCCGCGCAGTTGGGCGATGACCTGGGGCAGGGGGATCAGCCGGTCCTGGATCCGCTCGATGCGGGGCGGCTGAAGCGCCAACACCGGCGCGCGCACATCCGCCCGCGCCGCCAGGGGCAGCGCGGTGGCCGCGATCAGGGCGGCGGAGATGAGGGCAAAGCGCGTCATGGCGACCGGTTTACGGGGAGGCGGCTGAATAGCGCCTGAATGAGCGATTTATGGGGGCTTGGGCAAGCGGTGTCACGCGCGGGGCGAGAGCCTGAGGTTAACGGCGGTCCTATTCGCTGGCTTTGCGCCCCCAAACCTGCGCAAGTCCCCCGGCAATTGCGCGGCGCTCCGGGCCGCGCCCTTGGCGTCGTCTGACGGGCGCCTGATACGGAGACTCCCATGCCCAACCTTCACACCGCCAACCGTCACCATCTGTCGACCATGCGTCGCGACCAGATCACGAAGTCGGCCGACGCCGCCGCCGGCAAGGTCGCCGCCGCCGGCCCCGTCCTGGCCGCCTCCAAGGCCCGCGCCGCCGTGCGCGCCGCGCGCACCCGCCACACCGCCAAGGCCTAGTTTCTTCTAGGTCTTCACCGCCGCCGCCGCGATCGCCTCGATCGCGGCCATCTGCGCAATGGCGTCCGCGCCGCTGGTGGGCGGCTGCGTACCCGCGCGCAGGTGCTCGAGGAAGGCCGCCAGCTGGAAGGCGTAGGTGGTTTCCTGGGTAAAGGTCTCGGTGTGCTCTTCGCCGCCGATCTCCACGGTCAGCAGGTTGCCGACCTGCGGCGCCAGCGGATTGACGGCATGCAGCCGGCCCAGCTCGCCCTCGACCTCCAGCGTCGCCTTGGACGGCTGGTCCATCTGGGTGGTGATCCGCGCGCTCAGCCCGTCCGGGAAACGCAGGTCCGCCGCCGTGGCGATGTCCGCCCCGCCCTGCGTCAACCGCTGGGTCGCCGCGACCACCGTCGGCTCGGCGCCCGCCACCGTGCGCGCCCAGTGGACGGGGTATGTCCCTAGGTCCATCAGCGCCCCGCCGCCCAGCGCCGGGTCGTAACGCAACTCGCCCGGCTTGTTGGCCACTGACGTCTCGAACAGCGCATCGATGCGCCGCAGGCGCCCCAGCTGCCCTGAGCGCACGATCTCCATGATCCGCACGAACATCGGGTGATAGCGGTAGTGGAAGGCCTCCATCAGCAGCAGGCCCGTCTCGTCGGCCGCCGCCACCATGGCCCGCGCCTCATCAGCGCTCAGGGCGAAGGGCTTTTCGCACAGCACCGCCTTGCCGGCCCGCAAGGCCGCGATGCTCAGGTCCGCATGCCGCGACGGCGGCAGGCCGTTGTAGATGGCGTCGATGTCCGGATCGTCGATCAGCGCCTGGTAGCCGCTCACCGCGCGCTCGAAGCCATGCGCCTGCGCATAAGCCTGCGCCTTCGCGCCATCCCGCGCGGCCACGGCGGCCAGCACCACGTCGTCACGGGCCTTCGCCGGCTCGATCAGCGCCTTCACGGCAATGCGCGACGCGCCGAGCGCGCCGATACGGATGGGTTTGTTTGTGAGCGACATGCGGGCATCCTACCCTCTGGCGCGCCGCCAACAATGAGCGCGCGCAAGCAAAATGCCGGCCGGGGAAATGCGACATGCGATCATCGACATTGGGAAGCCTGGGCCCCGTCAGCCGGCTCACCCTGGGCGGCGGCGGCATCGGCCAGATCTGGGGCGAGACCGACAAGGACGAGGCCATCGCCACCCTGCACGCCGCCCTCGACGCGGGCATCGACCTGCTGGATACGGCGCCCACGTACGGCCAGTGCGAGGCCTTCGTCGGCGAGGCCTTCGCCGGCCGCCCGCCGGCGCATCTGAAGATCACCAGCAAATGCTATCTCGGCACGCCGCCGCCCGGGACCGCCTATGAACGGTTGTCGGCCGCCCTCGACGAGACGCTCAAGACCATGCGGCTGGAGCGGGTCGACCTCTACTTCCTGCACACCAACATCCACGCCGACGACCTGGTCTACGCCCACGGCAACGCGCACCGCGACCGCTTCGGGACCAGCTGGAGCGCCTATGCCGACGACGTGGTCCCGGCCTTCGAACGGCTGAAGGCCGAGGGCCATATCGGCGACTGGGGCATCACCGGCATCGGCGTGCCCACCGACGTGATCCGTGCTCTGTCGCGCGGCGTGAAGCCCGCCGTGGTCCAGGCCATCGCCAACCTGATGGACAGCGCCGGCGCCCTTCGCCGCTACGCCGAACCCTCCCGCCCCCGCGACGTGATCGCCGCCGCCAAGGCTCAAGGGTTGGGCGTCATGGGCATCCGCGCGGTCCAGGCCGGCGCGCTGACCGCCGCCGTCGACCGCCCCCTCTCGGCGGGCAGTCCCGACAACGCCGACTACGCCCGCGCCGCGCCTTTCCGCGCCCTGTGCGAAACCTGGGGCGAGGACCCGGCCTATGTGGCGCACCGCTACGCGGCCAACATCGAGGGCGTCGACACCCTGGTGCTGGGGGTCAAGAACCGCGCCGAGCTGGCCCAGTGCGTGGCGGCCGAGGCGGCGGGTCCGCTGGAGCCGGAGCGGCTGGCGGCGATCGAGGCGTTGGGTCTGCGGTGAGCTGGACTAGAAGCTGGGGACAGTTGCGGCCCCTCGCCACCCAATCTCCCACCGTCACCACCGGACTTGTTCCGGTGGCCCATGAACACCGTGTCTGACGGGGCGTAGCGCGAGCGGAGCCCTTGAGCCCACGTCGCGGGCGCCCCACGGGAACGCCGCGCCGCGACGCTCCCACCTTTTCATCGGGCCCACCGTCTCGCCGGAACAAGTCCGGCGATGACGCTAGGTGGGGTGAAAGCCTGACTGTCCACAGCTCCTAAAGGGGCGTCAGGGTCAGGCTGACGATCCCCAGGCCCAGGCGGCGGGGGTCGGTTCCGCCGTCGTCGATGGGAGAGCCGGGCGCCGAGGTGCGGAACTGCAGCGTCAGCCCATCGCAGCCCTCCAGGACCTCGGGGGGCAGCACGATGACCCGGCTGCGCAGAGCGGTGTCGCGGACCTCGTCGCACCAGGCGGCGACCTCCAGGCCGTTCGCGAGCACGCTCACCTCGAAGGTCGGGCGCGCCTCGGTCAGATAGACGGCATAGGAGAGGGCGAGGCTCACCGGGCCGCGGCTCGGCGGCGGGCGCAGCATGACCACCGGCGCGCGGGTGCGCGACCAGGCGCCCCACGGTTCGGGCGTGTGAAACCCGGTCAGCCGCAGCACCTCGTCCATGGCCGGCGCGGCGGCCTCGCCCCAGGGCAGGAGGCGCAGGCCCGTGCGGCGGCGTTCCTGCTCCTGGCCCAGGCGTTCGCTTTCGGCCATCCAGGGCCACTCCGGCCCGACCCGGGGCCCCCAGGCCTGGAGGTGGCGCGCCATGGCGCGGTCATGCGCGGCGCGGTCGCTCGGTTGGGCGGCGGCCTGCGCGATGATCTCCTCGTAGAGGGCCAGGTAATGGCCGGCCCACGGGTCAAGGCCGGCCTCGGCCCTCAGGCGCTCCGACACCCGGGCGGCGGCGGCGGTGTCGTAGTTGGCGATCTCGGCGGCGACGGTGTCGGGGGTCAGCGCCTGGGTAAGGACCGCAAGGCCGAAATTCTCCGCCCGCCAGCCTTCATAGCGCGCCATGTCCACGAAGCCCGCGAGGCCGCGGCCGTCGCAGACCACCACGGGCCGCCCGCAGGCCATGGCCTCGATGGCCGACAGGGCGCTGGCGAACACCAGATCGTAGCCGGGCAGCAGCTGTTCGGGCGCCGCGTCGATGCGGCCGACCGCCGTGCCGATGACGTCGAGGGTGATGTCCAGCCGCGCACAGGCCGCCTCGACGGCGGCCAGGTGTTCGGCGTTCTTGGCGAAGGCCAGGGCGCGGGCGGGCCGGGCCGGCGGCGGCGGGCCGGGCCTGAACCGGTCCAGGTCGATCCCGTTCAGCACCACGCGGGTCAGGGCCTGCGGCACGCCCTCGGCGGTCAGGCGGCGGCGGAAGCCCTCGCTGATCGCCACATGACGGCGGATGGAGGGCAACAGCGGCGGCGTGTCGTGCCAGGCGAAGAGGTCGTGACAGACGAACAGGGCCGGGGTGTCGGGAAATCGCGCGACGGCGGTCGCGGTTGCGGAGTTGTGATGGCCGTGGATGACATCCGGTGTTTCCTCGACGGCGTCGATGTCGGACACCACGGGAACACCGGCCTCGCGCAGGGTCTCGGCCAGGGCGCCGGGGGACGGTGTATAGATCGTTGGGCTGTGGCCGGCCCTCAGCAGGCCAAGCGCAAGGTCCCGCGTGACGATTTCCGTGCCTGTGCGGCCCGAGAGGACGATATTCGTGATCAGGACGTTCACCGGCTCTCGTCCCCGTCGCCCATTGGGCCGTCAGGAGCGCATATGATCCAACCCCCGTCCACGCAAGCCATGCTGGTCATCGCCCACCCGGCGCATGAGTTGAGGGTGCTGAGCTGGTTCGAGGCCGCGGCGCCCAGGCTGGCGATCCTGACGACCGGATCGAGAAGCGGCGACAACCGCGCCCGGCTGGAGCGCACCGCGGTCCTGGCGAAATCGACAGGCGCGCCCTTGAGCGGCGTTTTCGGGCCGATGCTCGACCGTGAGCTCTATGGCCTGGTTGAACGCGGCGACGGCGGGCCGCTGGGCGACTGCATCACGCGGCTGGGCGAGGAGATGGCGCGGGACGGGACTCAGTTCGTCGTCGTCGACGCCTGGCAGGGCTATTCCATCGCCCACGACCTGGCCCACCTGGTCGGGCGGATCGCCGCCGCCGAGGCCGCGGCGCGGACGGGGCGCGCCATCGAGGTCGTGGAGTTCGCCCCCGTGTCCACGGCCGTCGCGCCCCGGCTCGATACCGCGCCGGCCCTCTATGGCCTGTCATTGCCGAAGGCCGAGGCGGAGCGGAAGGCCCGGCTGGCCGCCGACTATCCCGACGTGGCCGCTGAACTGGCGGAGCTTATCGAACAGGATGGGCCCGAGGCGCTGTCGGAAGAGCGGTTCTTCGCGCCGCCGCCCCTGCGCGCCCTGTTGGAGCCGCCCGGGGTCAAACCCTATTACGAACGTATCGGCGAGGAACGGGTGGCGAGCGGCGTCTATGCCGGCGTTCTGCGGTGGCGCGATCTGGCGCCGGTGGCGCGCGGCCTGTGCGCGCGGGTCGCGGCCGAGCTGGCGGCCTAAAGCGGCGATCCATTGCCCGGTGAGAAGGTGGGAGCGTCGCGGCGCGGCGTTCCCGCGGGGCGCCGGCGACGTGGGCTCAAAGGCTCCGCTGGCGCTACGCCCCATCAAACACGGGGTTCATGGGCCACCGGAACAAGTCCGGTGGTGACGGTGGGGGATTGGGTGGCGAGCGCCGGCAATCGCCCCAACTGTCCACAGGTCCCAGGCCTCCAGCCTACCGCCGCTTAGGCCGATAGGGCCGCTTCTCGCGCCACTCTTCCGCGAACTTCTCCAGCTCGGCGTCGATCTCGTCGGGCAGGGCGATGACCAGCCGGGCCATCAGGTCGCCGCGGCCGCCCTTGGCGTCGGGCATGCCCCGGCCCTTCAGGCGCAGCACGCGGCCGGTGTTGGCGCCCTTGGGGATGGTGATGGTCACCGGGCCGTCGGGGGTGGGGGTCTGCACCTTGCCGCCCAGCACCGCGTCGGGCACCGAGATCGGCAGCTCCATGACCAGCACGTCGCCCTCGCGGCGATAGACCGGGTGCGGCTTGACCACGATCTCGATCAGCGCGTCGCCCGGGCCGGCGCGGCCCGGCGCGCCCTGGCCCTTGAGGCGCAGCACGCGGCCATCGACCGTGCCGGGCTGGATGGTGATGTCCAGGCTGCGGCCGTCGGAAAAGGCGATGCGCTTCTTGGCGCCGGCGATGGATTCTTCCAGCTCGATCTCGATACGGGCGCGCACGTCCTGGCCCTTGGCGGGGCCGCCGAAGCCGAAGCCGCCGCCGCCGCCGCCGCGCTGGCCGCGCCCGAACACCTCGCCGAACAGGTCCGACAGGTCGATGCCTTCCGGGTCGGCGCCCTGCGGGCTGAAGCCGCCGCCGCCGAAGGGGTTGCCGGCATAGCGCGGCGTGTCGTTGCCGTCGGCGTCCAGCAGGCCGCCGTCGAATTTGCGCCGCTTGTCCTCGTCGCCGACGATGTCGAAGGCGGCGCTGACCTTCTTGAAGCGCTCCTCGGCGGCCTTGTCGCCCGGGTTGGCGTCGGGGTGGTACTGCTTGGCCAGCTTGCGGAAGGCCTTGCGGATTTCCTCGTGGCTCGCCGCGCGCGACACACCCAGTTCCATGTACGGATCACGCGCCAAGCCCGGCTACTCCCTGAAGGCCGATGGTTTGAGGAAACGGCTATCCAGTTAAGGCATTCACAGCCGCGCGCAAGAGGGATTGTTGCATTAATATCACATGGCCACCGCTCTGGCGGAGCGCCGCCGCCCTCTCTAGCCTAGGGGCCGAGGGGCATGCATGACGCTTTGGGACATCTACGGCCATTCCGACGGCCGCATCGGGCGACGGCCTTACTGGGAGGCCCTGGCCATCCTGCTGGTGCTGAGCGGCCCGTTGCTGGCCCTGCCGCCGGCCCGCTGGCTGGCGCTGTTCTTCATCTGGCCCTGGGTCTGCCTGATCTCGCGGCGCATGCACGACTTCGGACGCGCCGGAACCTGGTTGGTGTTGGTTTGCCTGGCCGCCTTCATCGCCGCCGCCTGGCGCGACGCCGCGCGTGAAAGCTACATCCTGACCTACCTGCGCGCGCCGCCGCTGCTGACCCATCCCTCGCCCTGGATCCTGGCCGCCTTCCTGATCGTGATCGGCCTGATCAAGGGCAATGCCGGGGAAAACCGCTTCGGGCCCGCCCCGCTGAAACCGGAGCCGCACGTCCTCTAGGGTGAAGGCCCGATCACCTCTCCGGTTTCGTCACCCCCGGACTTGTTCCGGGGGGCCATGCACACGGGCAGTCGAGCCGAGCCGCTGAGCGTCGGCGCGTTATTCACCTGACCGCCGTGTTCTTGGATAGCCGGAACAAGTCCGGCTCTGACGATGCCTTGGAGTTCAGCGGGTTGCGCCGCGTTTCACTCTAGGGCGTGCTAAGCTGGCCTTCGCGCTCGGCCCCGCCGTTCGCCGCCCGGAGCCGATCATGGACTGGAAGACCCTGTTCCTCTCGACCAAGGGGCGCATCGGCCAGAAAGACTTCTGGATCGGCATCGCCATCCTCACGGGGATCTGGTGGGCGGCCCACTTCGTCCCACCCTTCGGCTACCTGATCCATGTCCTGCTGATCTTCCCCTTCGTCTGCCTGCATACCAAGCGGCTGCACGATCTGGGCAAGAGCGGCTTCATCCAGCTGATCCCCGACGTGGTGGGCCTCGTCTGCTTCATCGTCGGTGTCATGTGGCTGGGCACGGGTCTCGTATCGGCGGTGGCGCGCGGCGACGGGGTGGCCGTGGCGGGGCTGTTGATGGGCGCCCTGCTGTTGGTGGTCCTGGTGGGCCTGTGGGCCCTGGTCAGCCTGGGCTTCCTGCTCTGGACGGGCCTTGCGCCGGGCCAGCCGGGCGATAACCGCTTCGGTCCCGCGCGGCCCCGCAGCGTTCTCGACAATCCGCCGGCCGCTCCGCCGCCCGTCGAGGTCTGACCGTCGCTTCAAGTCCGATGGATGCGTCGGCGATCAGGGCGCCGGGTTAGGCCCGTGGGCGGCTCCGGCCTCGCATTGGGTTTGGAAGGAAGAGAAGGGTAGGGGAGAAGTGGAAGAGGCAGCGGTTGCTGCAAGGTCGGCGCTTACGCCTCCGGCCTCCCGGCGTCACCGAGGCGCGCAGCGCCTCTGAAAGCAAATCAGCTTCAGGCCGACAGGCGCGAGAAGCGCCGACCTCTTCCGCTTCTCCCCTACCTTCTCTTCCTTCCGAGTCCAAAGCTGAGCCAAGTGCCAGCCAGGCCGGTTGGGGTTGAGCGCAATCCAGGACGTCGATCGGCCCTAGCCTTCGTAAGGCTCGTCGCCCTTGTCCTTGTTCAGGTCCCAGGCCGCGAAATCCAGCGCGTCCTCGTCCGTCTCCAACGACTGTTCGGGAATGGTCTGGCCGCGCACCGACACGCCCGCCTTGTGCACACTCTCCGGATCGCCGGTGATCAGCGGATGCCACTGGGGCAGGGGCTTGCCCTCATGCAGGCGCCGGTAGGCGCAGGAGGCCGGCATCCACTCCAGCGCCTCGATATTATAGGGCGTCAGCTTGATGCAGTCCGGCACATGGGCCTTGCGGTTCGTATAGTCGATGCAAGCACAGGCGGCCGGATCGAACAGGCGGCAATGCACGCGCGTGGGTATGATCTCGCCGGTATCCTCATCCTCGAAGCGAACAAGGCAGCAAAGGCCGCAGCCATCGCATAGGCTCTCCCACTCGCGCTCGCTCATCTCGCGAAGGCTCTTGGTTTCCCAGTAGGGTCTTTCCGGCATGATCCGAGCGTAGTAGCCGCTAGCGCGCGTAAGCCCAAAGGTAAAAAGGCCACATAGTCCGACGTGAACGACTGGACCCTCGAACCTTTCAAGTTCAGCGACGAGCCGCCGCAAGCCGCAGCGCCGCCGCCGCCCCCGCCTCCTCCTCCGCCCGAGGAGCCGGATCGCGAACCCGAACCCGAGCCGCAACCCTTCCGCGCCGACCTGAAGCACAAGAAGGCGCGCCGCCTCGGCTGGATCTGGAAGACCCTGGCCGTCCTCGTCCTGCTGGTCGTGGTCGCCGCGGCCTCGGGCGCCGGCTACATCTGGTTCAAATACCTGCGCGACACGCCGGAATTGCCGGCGCGGGAATCCCTCTTCGCCATCAACCGCGCGCCCGGCATCCGCTTTTATGACCGGGGCGGCGAGCTGATCGCCAGCCGTGGCCCGCGCTACGGCGAACGCGTCACCCTGGGCTCGGTGCCCGCCTATCTGCCCCAGGCCTTCCTGGCGGCCGAGGACAAGCGCTTCTACAAGCACGGCGCCGTCGACCTCTATGGCATCGCGCGCGCGGCCTGGATCAACTGGCGCGCCGGCCACATCGTCCAGGGCGGCTCGACGCTCACCCAACAACTGGCCAAGGGGATGTTCCTGACCCCCGACCAGACCACCAAGCGCAAGCTCCAGGAAATGCTCATGGCCCAGCGCATGACCAAGGTCATGAGCAGGGATGAGATCCTCGAACTCTATCTGAACCGCACCTATTTCGGGGCCGGGACCTTCGGCGTCGACGGCGCCTCGCGCGCCTATTTCGGCAAGCCAGCCAGCCAGCTCACCCTGTCGGAAGCCTGCCTGCTGGCGGGCCTGCCCAAGGCGCCCTCGCGCCTGGCGCTGAACCACGGCATGGAGCGTGCGCTCGCCCGCTCCCACCTGATCCTGGCCAACATGCGCGGCGAGGGCTGGATCACGGCGGAACAGGAACAGGCCGCCCTGCTCGACGTGCCGAAGCTGAAGCCCGAGGCCGTCCGCAACGAGGGCGATTTCGGCTACATCCTCGACTACGCCACCGTTGAGGCGGTGCGTATCGTCGGCCCCAACGCGCCGGACCTGGTCGTGCGCCTGACCATCGATCCCAAGCTGCAGCACACCGGCGCCAACGTCGTGCGTCAGGTCCTGGCCAGCGACGGCAAGCGCGGCGGCGCCAGCCAGGCGGCGCTGCTGACCTTGGGAACCGATGGCTCGATCCGCGCCATGGTCGGCGGCGGCGACTATGACGAGACCCCCTTCAACCGCGCGGTCCAGGCCAAGCGCCAGCCGGGCTCCACCTTCAAGCCCTTCGTCTATGCCGCCGCCCTGGAAAAGGGCGTGCTGCCCACCGACGTGGTGGTCGACGGGCCGGTGAAGTTCGGCAACTGGACGCCGGAGAACTATGGCGGCGGCTATCGCGGCGCGGTCACCGTCGAACAGGCCCTGACCAACTCCATCAACACCGTGGCCGTGAAGCTGGCCGCCCAGGCCGGCGGCGACGCCATCGGCGACCTGGCCCGTCGCTTCGGCTTCACCTCGGTGCCCTCGCGGCCGGACCTGTCGGTGGCGCTGGGCGCCTATGAGGTCAATCTGCTTGAGCTGGTCTCGGGCTTCCAGGTCTTCCAGCAGGGCGGCAAGCGCCTGGCCCCCTACATGGTCGACGCCATCACCACCACCGACGGCAAGGCGCTGTTCACCCACACCACCTCCGATCCGGCCCAGGTCTATGACGTCGCGCGCGCCAGCATGATGGTGAAGATGATGAAGAAGGTCGTGGAGCTGGGCACCGCCAAGCGCGCCGCGTTCGGGCGCCCCGCCGCGGGCAAGACCGGCACCAGCCAGAACTGGCGCGACGCCTGGTTCGTGGGCTTCACGCCCGATTACGTGACCGGCGTATGGGTCGGCAACGACGACGACAAGCCCATGAACCACGTGGTCGGCGGCGACATCCCGGCAGCCATCTGGCGGCGCTTCATGATCGTGGCGCACGAAGGCCTGGCCATCCGCGACTTCGACTGGCTGCTGCCCGACCCGGCCCTGCAGTACGAAGCCGACCCCCGCAACGGCTTCTACGGCACGCTGGCCTCCGAATTCGCCCGCGCGGCCCAGGAGGAAGCGCCGGTCGCGCCCGTGATTCCGGGCGAGACGCCGGACGCCGACAAGCCCAAGAACCCGACCCCGGAAGATCTGCCCTATTGAGGTCGGGCCCATGGCCCGCCCCCTTTTCCTGCCGTTCGCGTCCGCGGGCTATGGATGGGGGAAATGGCGCACAAAGCGCTCGGAGAAGTCCTCTACGTAGGTTTCCTGCCTCATGCCGACGAGGACGTGGTCGAAGCCCGCGCGAAGCAGACTGTCGCATGCGAGAGTCTGCAGCGGGGCCGGCGCGAGGCCTTGTAGCCGCGCGCGGACTTGAGGATCATTGAGCAGCCGGCGGGTCTGAGCAGATCCGTTGAGGCGGGCGCGATCGCGAGCGGCGGCGACAAGGTCGATCGTCGCTTGCCTGACGGCTGGGGGTGGTCCGTCGTCGAACAGGAGATCGAGGATAGGGCGCCACACCATTTCGACGACCTGATCGACTGCGTCGGGGTTGCTGGCGGCCAACAGCGCATCGCGCGCCATCTGGACGCGCGGGAGGTCGAGAATGCGCAGCGCCTGGCCGCGCAGAGCCGCCTGTTCGTCTACCGCACGGCACAGAGACTCGATTGCGGCTTCCAGAGAGATGGACGCCTCGGCGTGACATGCCTCGGTCAGGCGCACGCCCCCCGCGGCGGTGCGCGCACTAAGCGCGCGGTTGGCGATCGTCGTGAGGCCTTCAGCAGCTGCCTGGCGCACCAAAGACCCTGTGCCCGCGGCGTCGCTGAGCGTGTCCCATTCAACCAGGTTCGCAGGCATCTGGACAAAGGCGAACCCCTCTCGGGCCCCGACGGCGTCGGCGCAAGCCAAGACGTTCGAAAGCGTGATGAAGCCGGCGGCCGGTGCGGCCCGAAGACGGTTCGAACTTATTCCCCAGTAGCGCGCCCTGCCGCGTTGCACGGTCGCATTGATCGCCGCAATGGCGTCCTTGAGCAGGTCAAGAAATGCGGCGTGGTTCGCCCCGTCCATCGCGAGCTGATGCTCCGGATTGTGAAGCAGGACGGCGTCGGCCCGATCGGTCGCCAGTCTGGAAAGCGATCCCGAGATACTTTCCTCGAGGAAGGCCGGGTCCAGGCAATGAGTATCTCCGTTCCCGAGATCGACGGCGCGGGCTTCGGCAAGGGCTCGCGCCGCGCCGGTCGAAAGGCCGCCCTGAGCCGCATACCCGGCCTTGGTGATGAGGAAGACCGTTCGCCTGAGCGCTCCGCCCACGACGCTGCCGATCAGGCGTTCTGATCCCCCGTTCGCGTAGTTCGGGGCGGTGTCGATGAGGTTGCAGCCGTGGTCGAGAGCCTTGCAGAGCGCCGTTCGATGGGACTCCGACAGGATCGAGGTCCGATAGGCGCCGAATCCCACCGGAGACAGGTCCTCGACGGCAATCATTGGTGCGCCGTCGGTCGTTCGGCCCGGAAGGCCGGGTTATCCACATTGAAGGCGGCGTAGTCGAAATTGTAGGTCTGTGATTGAAAGCAATGTGAACGAGTTTGCGCGTCCAGCCGCACGCCGATGGCGAGATAGTCGTTCAAGATGACCCGATACAGCTGCTGTCCTCGGGGCGTGAAGAGCGGAGCGGCGTTCATCTGGCGAAGGTCATTGCTCAGCTTACGCATGATGAAGGACAACCGCGCGAGGCATTCCAAGGCGTCGGCGTGACACAGGGCGTTTGAGACCAGGCAGAGGTCCAGGCTCTTGGCGATCAGACACTCCGTGACCAGCCCGTGCAGGGCAGACCAGACGGTTCGATGCTCCTCGCCCCCGCGCAGGAGGTGAGCAAGGGGTGTCTCCGGCGCCGGCGCCAGCATGCTCGCCGGGTCATGGGCGATCGAACTGAAGACGATGTGCCCGCACTGGTGCGCCATCTCTTCGATCATCATCGCCACCGAGGGCTCGGCGCCGGCGATATTTATGAAACAGGAGCCGTGGCTGTCGGTAGTCGCGAATGAATTGCGGCTGTTGCTGTGAAAGAGAATGACCTCGCGGGCGCACTCCAGGATGGCGGCCCAATACAGAGGATAGGCCTGGGAGAGGGCTGAGGCTGCCGTGCGCATCGCTTCGGCCCAGGTCGGGGCGTGGTGGTCGAGGGCGTCATAGTCCGAAGCTGCCATTCCAAGCCGGTCCTCGATCAAGAAGTGTGGCTGCGCCGGCAAGCGGATGTGGGTATTCGCCAACCGCTTCATGGGGCGTACGGCATGGCGGTCGCTGGACCCGTCTGGCCAGCAGAGGGTGGCCAGATCATCCGAGGCGAGGCGGACCTCTACCGCCGTCGACGCCCGGTCGGTGCTCAACTCGCCGACTCCGGGCGCCATGAGGCCCCCGCGCCGACTGGTGCGCGAGCGGAAGCTCGTGGGCCGCTTGCGGATGAAGCCGCCAATGGCTGCTCCCATATTTCCCAACGGGTCTCCGCTGGCGAAGGCGGCAAGGACCAGGGGTTCGCGCAGGGCTTGCTCGACGTCGGCGCCCGCCAGCAGATCCGGCGCAAGAGCTCTCAAGCCCGCCTCAACGGCGTTTGCGAACGCCAGACCTCCAGAGACGCAGTCCGGAAGGAATTCGTCGATGCTCGACATCGTTGTGGAATGTGGCGGAGCTTGGCTCCGCCACAAACACTAGTGTTGGACCGACGGCCTGAAGGCAAGCAGGGCGTCGAGTTTCTGAAACACAGGAACGAGGTCTTCCACCCAGACGCCGGTCTCCTTGAAGATCGCGGTGTGGCAGTCGCCAAACGTCCCATGGTTCAACTTGCCAAGTACGGCGGCGATGTCCGCGGACACGTGCTCCGCCAGCAGGCTCTTGATCGTCATCTTCTTCGTCGTAGCCATAAGCGCCTCCCATTCATGATTTGAACTGTGGTAGCGCCGCTCTCGGATGATCGCGACGGCGGAAACGTTAACACCTGCCGCAAAAGTTGTGAAGTGGGAGAAAATTCCCCACAAAGATGTGTCGTAGCGACGGGGCGCGCTCGCCCTTAGGCCGCATACTCCCGCGCCAGGCCCACACCGGTCTGGCGCACCGGGATGATGAAGCTGGCCGTGGTGCCTTCGCCGGCCACGCTGTCCAGTTCCAGTTCGCCGTCGTGCATCTCCACCAGCGCCTTGGTCAGCGCCAGGCCCAGGCCCGTGCCCTGCTGGGTCTTGGAATGCTGGCTCTCCACCTGCTCGAAGGGCCGCGCCAGCCGGGCCAGGTCGTCGCGGGCGATGCCGATGCCGGTGTCCTGCACCGACACCCGGATGCGCTCGCCCAGCGCATCGCGGCGCGGCTCGCCGCTGACGGTGACGCGCCCACCCTTAGGTGTAAACTTGATGGCATTCGACAATAGGTTGAGCAGAACCTGCTTGAGCGCCCGATAGTCCGCCTCGATCTCCGGCAGGTGCGGAAAATCAACCTGCAAATCAAGTCCCGCCGCCTCGGCGCGCCCACGCACCAGCCGCACGGCGTCCTCGGCCACCTCTTCCAGCGATACCGGCTCGAACTTCAAATTCATCTTGCCGGCCTCGATCTTCGACATGTCGAGGATGTCGTTGATCAGCGCCAGCAGGTGCTGGCCGGAGTTATGGATATCGGCGCAATATTCCTTGTAGCGCTTGTCGCCCAGCGGCCCGAACATCTCGCCGACCATGATCTCGGAAAAGCCGTTGATGGCGTTCAGCGGCGTGCGCAGCTCGTGGCTCATATTGGCCAGGAACTCGCTCTTGGCCTTGTTGGCGCCCTCCGCCTTGACCTTCTCGGCCTCGTATTTGCGCGCCAGCTCGGCCAGTTGCTCCTGGCTGCGCTCCAGGCTGATGACGGCGTTCTGCAGCTGCTGTTCGTTCAGCTTGCGGGCCTCTTCCTCGCGCTTGATGACGGTGATGTCGGCGGCGGTCATCACCAGCCCGCCCTCCGCCGTGCGCCGCTCGGAGATCTGGATCCAGCGCCCGTCGTTCAGCTCCGCCTCGCGCATCCCCTTGGTCCCGTCCGGCGCCGGCCGTTCCTGGGCGATGGCCAGGTCCACGAAGCGGTTGACGTTGGAACGCAGGGCGCCGGGCTTCAGCAGCCGCGCCTCCAGCGAGAAGAAGGCGCGATAGTTGCGGTTGCACATGATCAGCCGCCCGGCCCGATCCCACAGCACAAAGGCTTCCGACACGCTCTCGATCGCATCGCGCAGCCGGTTCTCCGCCGCCTGGGCGCGGGCCTGGGCCAGCCGTTCTTCGGTGACGTCCAGCGCTACGCCGATGATCCGCGCATGGCCCTCACGTCCGGGCGTGGCGAACCCCTGGCCGCGCGCGTCCAGCCAGATGGAGCGGCCGCCGTTCTGGCTCGGCACCCGGAACGAAACGTCGAAGGCGCCATAGGCCGCCGCGTTGGCCAGGGCCTGGCGCAGGCGGTCGCGGTGGTCGGGTGCGACCCGCTCCAGCACCTCGTCGCCGCTCACCACGCCCCCGCCGCCCCAGCCGAAGATGGCCCCGGTGACGTCGGACATGAACACCCTGTCGGTATCCAGGTCCCACTCCCAGATGCCGCAGCGCGCGGCCTCCACGGCCAGGCGGAAACGCTGCTCGCTGTCGGCGAAGGCCTGCTGCACGCTCTGGGCCTTGCGCGTCATGCGCAGCAACAGCAGCGCCAGCGAGATGCCGACGGCCAGCGGCACCAGCAACCCGGCCACGTCCTCGATCTGCTGCTCATTGGCCGCGATCACATTGGGCGCCGGCGCGGCGGCCAGCACCAGCAGCGCGCCCTCGCCCGCCGGCCGCGCGGCCACATCGACCAGCACGCCGTCCGGCCGCTGCCCCCGCGACACCGGCTGCCCGGTCAGGTCTTCCGCCGAAATGGCGAAGGCTTCCTTCAAGGTCGGAACCTTGCCGATCCCGCCCGGCCCGGCCGACGCGATCAGCCGTCCATCCTTGTCGGCCAGACCTTGGACGCCATTCTTCACCGCCCCGGTCAGGATCCGCGCCGGATCGATGGCGGCGATCAGCAGGGCGCGATGATCGCCCGCCTGCACCGCCTGGGTGAGGAAGATCAGGCCGTCGGCCTTGCCCGATCCGCCGATCCAGGTGACCCGTCCAGCCGTCTTTGCGACCGCCTTGAAATCGATGCCCTCGGTCTTGCCGGACGACGCGGCCACGCCCTCGTCGGTGACCAGGGCCGCGGCGTGGGCCGAGCCGCCGGCCGCCTTCATCACCGTTTCCACCGCGTCGATGGACGCATCCGCGTCACGCCCGATCACCGCGTCGCCGGCGGCCAGCGCCGCGCGCGTCTGGCCGGTCATCCCGTCCAGCCGCGCCGCCATGACCCGCGCATCGGAGATCGCCGCATCGGTGGAGGGGCCCGGCGGCGGCCCGTGTTGAAGGCGGTAGACCCCGAAGGCCGTATAGCTGGCCAGCAGCAGCAGCAGGCCCAGGATGGCCGCGCGGGTGAAGGCCTGGGTCGGGGCGCGCCGGGTCGCGGACGCAATGCCACTCCCGCCGCCCGGCCCCGTATTGCTGCCCCTGCGGCCCGCCAAAACCCTACGCTCCCCGCGCCGCGATTCACCCCGAAGCACCGAATCTAACTGTGCAGATTCCCCGCGTCACGCCCGCGCAGCCTACTAAAGGCTCCAGCGGGTCGTTTGGCCGCGCATTGTGATCGCGAGGACTCTATTCCTCCGCCAGCGCCTTGGTCGCCAGTTCATAGACGTTCTTGGAAAGACCCGCCTGGGCGGCAATCCGTTGCAGCTGGGCCTTCATCAAGGCGCCCAATTCGGGCTTGTAGCGCCGCCAGTTGCCCAGGGGCTCGATCAGCCGCGCCGCCGTCATCGGGTTGAAGGTGTCGGTGGCCAGGATCTGGTCGGCCAGGAAGCGATAGCCCGACCCGTCCGGCGCATGGAAGCGGTCGGGATTGAACCCCGCGAAGGTCGACACCAGGGCGCGCAGCCGGTTGGGATTCTTGGCCTCGAAGTCCGGATGCGCGGTCAGCGCCAGCACCCGCCCCAACGCGCCCTCCGACGGATCGCGCGCCTGGGCCGCGAACCACTTGTCCAGCACCAGCGGCTCATCGCGCCACTTCTTGTGGAAGGCGGCGATGGCGTCCTCCGCCTCCTCGCCGCCGATCTGGATCAACGCCGACAGCCCGCCCATCGCGTCGGTCATGTTGGCGGCGGCCTCGAAATGCCCCATCGCCAGTTCGACATTGTCGACATGCGCATCGGCCGCCAGCAGGTCCAGCGCCGCGTTGCGCAAGGCCCGGCGCCCCGCCGCTTCCGACGCGGCCGAAAACTCACCGGCCTCCTGCATGCCCGTATGCAGCCGCCGCAGCAGATCGTGCAGATGCACCGCCAGCCGCGCGCGAAGCGCCGCGCGCGCCTCATGGATCGCCGCCGGATCGGCCGGGCTCATGGCCATGCTCAGGTCCGGCTCGCTGGGCAGCGCCAGCAACTGCGCCTTGAAGGCCGGATCGGCCGCCTGGTCGTCCAGCGCCCGGCCCATGGCCGCGGCGAACCGCTCTTCGCCCACCTCGTCCGGCTGGCCATTGGCCCGGCGCAGGATCAGATCGCGCGCCAGCGCCTGGCCCGCCTCCCAGCGGTTGAACAGGTCCGGATCGGAGGCCAGCAGGATGTAGCCGTCGCGCGCGCGGGTCTCGACCTCCAGCGTCACCGGCGCCGAAAACCCGCGCAACGCCGACAGCACCGGCTCGGTGGGAATGTCCTCCAGCCGCACCGTGGTTTCCGCGCCCTCCAGCACCACCAGTTCCGTGTCGCGCATGACCCCGCCATCGTCGTCCAGCAGGCCGAAGGAGATGGGGATGGGCAGGGGCTGCTTGGTGGGCTGGCCCGGCGTCGGCGCGGTCAGCTGGCTGATGGTCAGGTCCAGGGTCTTCGCATCGCCGTCATAGGTCTGGGTGATCGAAACCGTCGGCGTCCCCGCCTGCTCGTACCAGGCGAAGAAGCCGGTCATGTCGCGCTTGGTCACGTCGGCGAAGCATTGGATGAAGGCCTCGACCGTCGTCGCATGCCCGTCCCAGCGCTCGAAATACAGATCCATCCCTTTGCGGAAATCGCCGGCGCCGACGATCGTCTTGAGCATGCGGATGACCTCCGAGCCCTTCTCGTAGATCGTCGCGGTATAGAAGTTGTCGATCTTCAGATAGCTGGCCGGCCTCACCGGGTGGGCCAGCGGCCCCGCGTCCTCGGCGAACTGCCGCGCCCTTAGCGCGCGCACATCCTTGATCCGCTGCACCGCCTCGCCGCGCATGTCGGCGCTGAAGCTCTGGTCGCGGAAGACGGTCAGCCCTTCCTTCACGCACAGCTGGAACCAGTCGCGGCAGGTGATGCGGTCGCCGGTCCAGTTGTGGAAATACTCGTGGGCCACCACGCTCTCGATGCGCTCGTAATCCATGTCGGTGGCGGTCTGCGGGTCGGCCAGCAACAGCGAGCTGTTGAAGATGTTCAGCCCCTTGTTCTCCATGGCCCCGAAGTTGAAGTCGCGCACGGCCACGATCATGAACAGGTCCAGGTCGTATTCCCGGCCCCAGGCCTCCTCGTCCCACTTCATCGCCCGCTTCAGGCTATCCAGCGCATAGGCCGCGCGCGGCGCCATGCCGGTGTCGACGAACACCTTCAGCTCCACGGTCCGCCCGCTCAGGGTGACGAAGCTGTCTTCCAGCACGTCCAGCTCACCGGCCACCAGGGCGAACAGGTAGCAGGGCTTGGGGAAGGGATCGTTCCACACCGCGAAGTGGCGCCCGCCCTCGGCGTTGCCTTCCTCGATCTTGTTTCCGTTCGACAGCAGGTGGCGGAAGGCCCGGTCCGCCTCGACCCGCACCGTATAGCGGCTCAGCACGTCGGGCCGGTCGGGGAACCAGGTGATGGTGCGGAAGCCCTCCGCCTCGCACTGGGTGCAGAAGCGCCCGCCGGACATATAGAGGCCCATCAAGGCCTTGTTGTTCTCCGGATCGATCTCGACCTCGGTCTCCAGCACGAAACTGTCGGGCACGCCCTTCAGGGTGAGGAACTCGTCCGTCCGCTCCATGGCCTCGGGGGCGACATCGACCCCATCGATCTTCACCGACACCGGCTTCAGCCGCTCGCCGTTCAGCACCAGCGCCTCGCCGGCATCGCCTGTCCGGCGGATGGTCAGCGTCGCCTTCACCCGCGTGTGGTTGGGCTCCAGCCGGAAGTCGAGGTGGGTCTCTTCGACCTCGAAGGGATAGGGGCGGTATTCGTCGAGCCGAACCGGCTGGGGCGTGTCTGTGCGCATGCCAAGGATGTAGTCCGCTCGGCGCCGGGACGCCAGCGGAGCCGGGGTTCGCCATGGCGCGTTTGCGTGATCGTGATAGCGTCAGCCCATGGATGACGAGCCTGAATTCGACGAGCGGCGGGCCCTTGATCCTGCGGCCATGACGCGTCTTCGCGAGATAACGGACAGGAGCCTCGCAAGCGGACCCCCCGAACCTCTCGACATGACTGAGATCAAGCGCGTGGCCCGCCGGCTCTTCGAAGCGGCGAAAAGGCTTAGTTGAAGGCCCCAAGAACTCCGCTCATCCCGGCGAAAGCCGGGACCCATAGTGAGCTTCGGGAAAGGCCACCGTCGGTTGAGCGGGCTGTTGCCCCGCCTCTGATCAGGCGCCCCGGCCGAACCTTATCTGCCCCATGGATCCCGGCTTTCGCCGGGAGGAGCGGAACAATAAAGAGCTACTCCGCCGCCTGAGCCGTCTCCGGCTGCACGTCGCCCGCCGCCGGGATTTCCTGCAAATAGCGCTCGATGGCCGCCGCGCGCTGGGCCAGGGCCAGGATGGCCGGCGGCGCGTCGGAGGGGCTGTCGGAGACCAGCGCCATCAGGTCGCGCGCCAGGCCGTGCAGGGCCGGGGCCGCGGCGATGGTGCGGGCCTGGTGTTCGATCTTGCGCGGGTCGCGGTCGTATTCCGCCCCCGGCACGCGCCAGCCGCCCCAGTCGTTGGGGTCGGTCACCACGATGGGATAGGTGCCCGGATAGGGGTGATGGGCTGTGTCGTCGGGCGTCTGCCACTTGTTGCGCGCCCGCAGCAGCCGCCAGGCGTCGCCCGACGTGCCGCCGCCGTCGGCCACCCGGTCCTCGGCGCGCAGCTCATGGGCATGGAACTCGCGCCCCAGCCCCACGTCATAGGTCACCCGCACCGGCTCGTCGAAACCGCGCGCCCACACGGGCACGATCTTTTCGACCGTTGACCATGCGCCAACGCTCTCGACCCAAACCTTCTGGTTACGCTGGAAGACCGCCTTAGCCATTGATTGAACCCGTACGCAAATCCCGACCCCGCATAAGAACCTGAAATCCTTGACGCGAGGTCAATCTTTCCCCCGGTCGAAAGCTGTTTAGAGTGCGCCGTGATGACGCGGCTCATGACTGAGCAAGGCCGCGCGCGGGAGGAAGACCGGTGAATTTCGACTATTCCGACGACCAGAAGTTCCTGAAGGAAGAGGCGCGCAAGTTCCTGGCCGCGCGCTGTTCCACCGCCGCCGTGCGCAAGGTGCTGGATAACGACGACGTCTCCCACGACGCCGAATTGTGGAAGGGCGTCGCCGAACAGGGCTGGCTGGGCGCCGCCATTCCCGAGGAGCACGGCGGCCTGGGACTGGGCCACGTCGAACTGTGCGTGATCGCCGAGGAGCTGGGTCGCGCCGTCGCCCCCATCCCCTTCGCCTCCACCGTCTACTTCCTGGCCGAGGCCGTGATGGCCGCCGGTTCGGCCGAGCAGAAGGCCGACTACCTGCCCAGGATCGCGGCGGGCGAACTGATTGGCTGCTTCGCCACCTCCGAGGGCCCTGGCCCCGTGACGCCTGCGTCGCTGAGCGCCAGCGTCCAGGACGGCAAACTGACCGGCGTGAAGATCCCCGTCACCGATGGCGACATCGCCGACGTCTGCCTGGTCCTGGCCAATGAAGCCGGCAAGCCCGGCCTCTTCGTGGTCGACCTGAAGGCGTCCGGCGTCTCGCGCGAAACTTTAAAGACCATGGATCCCACCCGCGGCGTGGCCAGGATCACGTTCAGCGGCGCCCCGGCCACCCGCCTCGGCGCGGCAGGCGAAGGCTTCGCCATCACCGAACAGGTCTTCGACCGCGCCGCCGTCCTGCTGGCCTTCGAACAGTTGGGCGGCGCCGACGCCTGCCTGGCCATGGCCAAGGAATATGCGCTCGAGCGCTATGCGTTCGGCCGCGTCATCGCCAGCTATCAGGCCATCAAGCACAAGCTGGCCGACATTTATGTGAAGAACGAGATCGCGCGTTCCAACGCCTACTACGGCGCCTGGGCGCTCAACACCGGCGCTGCCGAACTGCCGATCGCCGCCGCCGCCGCGCGCGTGGCGGCGTCCGACGCCTTCTGGTTCGCGTCCAAGGAAAACATCCAGACCCATGGCGGCATGGGCTTCACCTGGGATGTCGATTGCCACCTCTTCTACCGCCGCTCGCGTCAACTCAGCCTGGTCGCCGGCGCGCCCAAGGTCTGGAAAGAGCGTCTCGTCAGCCAACTCGAACGTCGTAACGCGGCTTAAGAGCAGGGATCAGAACAATGGATTTCAACGACTCCCCCGAAGAAGCCGCCTTCCGCGAACAGGCCAAGACCTGGCTCGCCAACGCCGCCGCCAAGCACCAGGGCAGCGGCGGCGGACGCCGTCCCAACACGCCTGAACACATGGCGGCCGCCAAGGCATGGCAGGCCGAGAAGGCCGGCGCGGGCTTTGCGTGCATCACCTGGCCCAAGGAATGGGGCGGCGGCGGCGGCACCGCCCTGCAACAGGTCATCTTCAACCAGGAAGAGGCCAAGGCCGGCGTCAACTACGGCTACTTCACCATCGGTCTGGGCATGTGCGTGCCCACCGTCATGGCCTTCGCCAACGATGAGACCAAGCAGCGCTTCGTCGGCCCCGCCGTGAAGGGCGAGGAGATCTGGTGCCAGCTCTTCTCCGAACCGGCCGGCGGCTCCGACGTGGCCGCGGCCCGCACCAAGGCCGTGCGTGACGGCGACGAGTGGGTGATCAACGGCCAGAAGGTCTGGACCACCGGCGCGCAATATTGCGACTACGGCATCGTGCTCGTGCGCACAGACCCTGACGTGCCCAAGCACAAGGGCCTGACCATGTTCTGGATCGACATGCACGATCCCGGCGTCGAGGTCCGCCCCATCCACCAGATGTCGGGCGGCAGCGAGTTCAACGAGGTCTATTTCACCGACCTGCGGGTCAAGGACAGCCAACGCCTGGGCGAGGTCGGGGCCGGCTGGAAGGTGGCCCTGGTCACCCTGATGAATGAGCGTCTCGCCGTCGGCGGCTCCTCGGGTCCCAACTACAACGAGATCATGAAGCTGGCGCGTGAACTGCGCGGCGTCGACGGCCCGGCCATCAAGGACGCCGCCTTCCGCGAGCGCCTGGCCGACTGGTACGTCCAGTCCGAGGGCCTGAAGTTCACCCGCTTCCGCACCATGACCGCGCTCTCGCGCGGCCAGACGCCGGGCCCGGAAAGCTCCATCGGCAAGATCATCGCCGCCAACCAGATGCAGGACCTCGGCAACGTCGGCATGGAGATGGAAGACCAGTACGGGATCATCACCGACCCCAAGCTGTCGCCCATGGAGGCCGCCTTCCAGCAGTCCCTGATGTGGGCGCCGGGCCTGCGCATCGCCGGCGGCACCGACGAGATCTTGAAGAACATCATCGCCGAACGTGTCCTGGGCTTGCCGGGCGACGTGCGGGTCGACAAGGATGTGGCCTTCAAGGACATGCCCACGGGACGCTGATCCGACATGACCGACAGCGAGGCGCGGCTTGCCGCGATGGAGCGGCGCCTCCGCGACCTGGAAGACCAGGTCGCCATCTATCAGCTGATGAGCGCCTACGGGCCGCTGGTCGATAGCGGCGACGCCGAGGCGACCTCCCAACTGTGGGTCGAGGACGGCGTCTATGACTGGGGCGGCGGGCCCCGGCCGGCGGACGGCTCGCCGGTCGCCAAACAGGGCAATGCGGGCGCCGCCTACAGCCGCGCCGAGATCGCCGACATGGTCGCGGGCCCGCATCACCGCGAGATCATCGAAGGCGGCGCCGGCCATGTGATCGGCATGCCGCATGTGGTGCTGAACGGCGACCGCGCGACCGCGTCGGGCTATTCGCGCCTCTACCGCTGGGACGGCCAGGCCTTCATCGTTTGGCGCGTGGCCGCCAACCTCTGGGAATTCGTGCGCACGCCTCAGGGCTGGCGGGTCGCCAGCCGCACCAATCGCCCGCTGAACGGCGCCGACGAGCCGCGCCGGCTGCTGCGCTCGGGCATTCCGTTCTAGGCCGCCGGGGTGACTGGCCCAGGGCCTGTACCCAATTGGAAGCGCGGCCCTAAACCCACCCGCTCATCCCCGGAAAGGGGGGGCAGGCGTTTTTGCTGGCTAAGCCAAGCCCACCACCCCGGTCAGTACGAAGTGGACCCGCTCTCAGCTCGGCTCCTTCGTGTTCTTGGTGTGCTTGGTGGTTCACCTGGCCGCGCCTGACCCGGTCTCAAGGCCTGCGAAGATCGACCACCAAGATCACGAAGAACACCAAGGGTCAGCGGCCTACCGCTTCGCTCCCCGACCGCTCAGCAGACCCGGCAAGGCTCGGCGAAAAAGCCTGGGTCCCCGCCTGCGCGGGGATGAGCGGGTGTTTGGGGTGAGTGGACTTATTGAGTCCGGACCCTACCGCCCCGCCGCGCCCACCGACTTGGCCGCCCGCGCCAGCTGCACGAACTCCGCCCGCTCGCCGAACGGATCTTCGCCCCGCGCGCCCTGGGCCAGGTCCACGATCTGGTCCCAGCCGAACGACGGCTCCAGCCAAGGATCGCCCCGCAGCCGCTGCCCATAGCCCGCCACCGCCAGCGCCCAGCGGGTCTGCTCGGGCGCCGCCGCGACGCTGCCGTAGCTATCGGCGGCCGCGATCGGCCGCGCCATCAGGCGCGACTCCGCGCCCCCCGGCATCTTGTAGCGCACCTTCAGATAGGCCAGTTCCGACCCCGGTCCCGCCGTTGGCGACAGCCCCGAAGGCTGGGCCCCATAACGTAGGGGATCGGACGACGGATGAGCGCCCACCGGCGTGATCTCATAGAGCGCGGTCACCGAGACCCCGGAGCCGACCTCGCCCGCGTCGATGCGGTCGTTGTTGAAATCCTCGCGCTTCAGCATCCGCGTCTCATAGCCGATCAGCCGATATTCGCTGACCCGCGCCGGATTGAACTCCACCTGGATCTTGACGTCATCGGCGATGGGGAAGGCGCTTCCGGCGAAGTCGCGGCTGAACAGCCGACGCGCTTCTTCCAGGCTGTCCACATAGGCTGCCGTGCCGTTGCCGTTCTGGGCCAGAGCCTGCATCGTGGTGTCCTGATAGTTGCCGCGCCCGAAGCCATAAACCGACAGATAGACGCCGCTCGTGCGCTTGTCGGCGACGTAGCTGGTCAGCCCGCGCGGGTCTGACAGGCCGACATTGAAGTCGCCGTCGGTCATCAGGATCACCCGGTTGACCGCATCCTTCCTGAAGCTCTGCTGGGCCAATGCATAGGCCAGGCTCAGGCCCGCGCCGCCGGCCGTCGAGCCGCCGGAATGCAGCGATTGCAGGGCGCAGCGCATCTTCAGCTTCTGGGCGCCGTCCGTCGGTCCCAGCACCGCCCCGGCCGAGCCCGCATAGGCCACGATCGACACCCGGTCCTGCGGCCGCAACTGGCCGATCAGCACGTTCAGCGCCTTGATCGCCAGCGGCAGGCGGTCGTCCGACGACATCGAGCCGGAGGTGTCGATCAGGAACACCAGGTTCAGCGGCGGCCGCTGCGTGCGCGGGATGTCATAGCCCTGCAGGCCGATGTGGATGATCTGGCGGTCGCGCGACCAGGGTGAGGGGGTCACCGCCACGAAGGGCCTGAACGGCTCGGCCGCCGTCGCCGGGCGCGGATAGGCATAGTCGAAGTAGTTGACCATCTCCTCGACCCGCACGGAGTCGCGCGGCGGCGGCTCGCCGTCCTGCAGGAAGCGCCGGGCATTCGTGTAGGCGGCGGTGTCCACGTCGATGGAGAAGGTCGAGACCGGCTCGTCGGCCACCCGTTTTACGGGGTTCGGCGCCGCGCCGGGATATCGCTCGGTCGTCTCGGCGCCGCCAATGGCGGTCACGGCGATGGGAACCGACTGGAAGTTCTCGGTGCGCTTCTGCCCGGTGACGGTCACCTCCGCCACGCTGGATGGGTCGGAGGGAGGCGGCGGCGGAGGCGGAGGCGGAGGCGGAGGTGGCGGTGGCGGTGGCGGTGGCGGCGGGGCCATCATCGGCTGGGCAACGCCCCGGCCACGATAGCCATAGCTGCTGTTAGCGCCGCCGCCGTCATCGCTCGAAAACCCCAGCGGGCCGCAGGTCGCCGGCGTGGGGTCGCCGTCCAGCGGATGGGCGGCCTGGGCGAATCGCACGGGCGGCGCCGAGGCCGCCACCAGGGCCGCCAGGGCGCAGACGCCGACTAATTTCCGTACAGACGTGAACTGCATGGCCGCCTCCCAGATTACAGTTGTAGAACATTGCGAACCACTTTAGGGCGAAATCATGGCCCATTTCGCGTCTGACATATCGCTGTTCGCGCGACACGGGAATTACCGGTGAACGGTCTGTGGAAGATGCGCCCCAACGGGGGTGCGCAAGCTTGACTCATGGCGGGCCCGGCCCAAAAGTCCCCCGTTCAGTATGGTTAACAGCGTGCTGTAAGGGGGAGTGTATGCAGGAGGCCACGTCCGACGACCTTCTCGCCGCCGCCGCCTCGGAGCACCGCTCTGGGTCGCGGCGCGCGGGGATTGTGCGCGGCCTGTCGGTGGCGGCGATCGTCGCCGCCGTGGTGATCCCGCTCGTCGGCTGCGACACCGGCCCAGGCAACTGGTTCTCCAAGGCCCGCTACGACGCGCTCTGCCCCCGTCCTCAGATCTCCAGCACCGCCACGCCGCAATTCGGCCAGCAGCAGGCCGAGATCCGTGCGCTCCGCCAACAGGCCTTCCGCGGCGACTTCTTCGCCCAGCTGGAGCTCGGCCGCCGCTATGAGGGGACCCGCGCCCCCGACCGCAATCTCGAAGACCCGGTGGAGGCGGGCGTCTGGTACGCCATGGCGCTGTCCAACCCCACCGGCTTCACCCCCGTCGCCGCCCAGCTGGGCGCCGGGCGGCCCAACAACGCCGTGGCCCGCTACGACGCCTGCCGCGCCTTCGAGCGGCGCATGGGCTACGGCTCGCTGAACCGCCTTTTGGCCCACATGTCCTCCGACGAGC
Source organism: Caulobacter sp. (assembly GCA_028291055.1). GTDB lineage: Bacteria > Pseudomonadota > Alphaproteobacteria > Caulobacterales > Caulobacteraceae > Caulobacter. Next base: position 4,917 of record JAQGIP010000071.1, on the reverse strand, counting down.
AGGGCCAGGTGCGCAACCGCGTCATCTATGTGCTCTCGACCCAGGGCGCCGACGGCTTCCGCACCCTGGCGCGCATCCACGACGACAGCTTCGGCGCCTTCGGCGAACCGGCCGACAACCGCGAGGCCATGGAGGCGCGGGGCAAGCCCTACCAGGCCGCCGCGCCGTCCGTGCTCAACCTCTTCCCGCGCAACGACGTGGACGCCTACCTCTACAACTATCTCGCGGTGCAGACCGGCGACGTGTCGGCCTACGTCATGTTGAAGGACTTCGAGCGCTCTTCGCCCGAGCGCGCCAACTTCGGCGGCTTCGTCGCCCAGAAGGCCAAGCGCTGGGTGCCGCCCTACGAATTCTATCCGCCTGACGCGCCGGACGCCTCGGGCGTGCCCCACTCCGACGAAAGCTCCATGAAGGGCGACGTCTACGAACAGGCCCTGTCGCGCATCGATGAGCTGCCCTTCGTCCACATCGCCGAGGCCCTGACCTACCTCCACGTGACCGCCAAGCCGGCGCTCAACGAGGTTGGGGTTTACCCGGGTGATATTCAGACCTTCCAGGCCATGCTGGCCCGCCCCACCACCGGACGCCTGGCCCCCATCGAGCGGGTCCGCGCCATCCAGTATGCGGCCGTCAACGGCTCCTCCAAGGCCCAGCTTGTCCTGGCCGTGATGTACTCCGAGGGCGTCGGCGTGGCCCGCGACTATGCCCGCGCCTACTATTGGTACGCCGAGGCCGACAAACAGGGCAACGCCGAGGCCAAATACGCCATGTCGACCTACTTCTCGCTCGGCGTCTCCGGCATCGCCGACCAGGACAAGGCCAAGGCCGTGGTCTACCAACTCGACGCGGCCCTCGCCGGCTTCAAGCCCTCCATCGCGCGGCTGCAACAGGTCCTGGCGCAGGTGTCGCGCGCCAATAGCCCGCCCCGCCAACCGCCCTACCGCGGCAATAACGACTACGACCGCGGCGACGCCGCGCCCGAGGGACCCTATCGCGGCGGCCCCAGCCCCGGTGGGCCCGGGCCCATCGACCGCCGCCCGTATTCTGAAGGATCGCAACAGTGACCCGTCCTTCCCCCCAAAAGTCGGTCGTGAAGTCCGCCCTGCTGGCCGCCGGCCTGCTGACCGCCAGCCTCATAGTCGCCCCGCAAGTCGCCCGGGCCTCGCCCGAGGCCCAGGTGGACCAGCAGGTGCGCCCCAACTTCGGCGGCCTGATCACTCCGCCCCTCAAGCACCGCCGGCCCGAACGCTGGCGCGGGTGGGGGCGGTCCTACAACTATGGCCGCAGCCTCGGCTGGGGCGGCGCCTACAACGACCGTCCGCCCTACCGCGTCTATGACAGCCTGACCGTCGACTGCGCCAACCCGGCGCTCGGGCCGCGCCCGGTCAACGACGCCATCCAGGCCCTGCGCGACGGCGGCATCCTCTACATCCGCTCGCGCGGCGGCGTCTGTCACGAGACCGTCTACATCGACCACCCGGTGATCATCGCCGGCGAGGGCATCCCCACCTTCGGGTCGGGCGGCGCCACCGCCCCGGCCGCCTTCGCGCCGGGCCCCGGCGAGCCCTGCGTCCAGGTGGCGCCCGGGGTGAAGGGCGTGGAGCTTCGCGACCTGATCTTCTCCGCCGACCAGGGCGGGCGCAGCGCCTGCGTCTCCGCCTGGGACAGCGACATCGCCCTGGTGCGCACCAAGGTCCGCTATTCGGGCGACTCATCCGCCGTCTACATCTCCGGCGGCCGTCTCATCCTGCGCGACAGCGACCTCAACGGCCGCACCTTCGACGCCACCCTGGCGGTGGACGCCGCCCAGGTGGACATCTCGCGCACCCGCATCACCGGCGAACAGGCGGCCATCGACATCGCGCCCGGCCCCGGCGACAGCAGCATCGTCAACACCGGCCTGATGGCGCGGACCATGACGGAGCCCGGCTCCATCGGCCTGAACGTACGCGGGCTGCACAGCGGCAGCGGCGTGCTCAACGTCAGGAACACGGTGATCTGCGGCTGGCGCGTCGGCGTCAATCTCGACCGCGGCGCCGAGGTCGACATCACCCGCAGCCACGTCTGCAACAGCCAGCGCGGCGTGTGGTCGGAGGGCGCGAGCCTGACCCTGCTGGAGAACGCCATCCAGGCCGACGACACCGGCGTCTATGTCTCCGGCGGCCGCGCCGATATCGAGCGCAACCGCATCTTCGGCGTCGAGCGCGCCGGCATCTATGTGGAGCGCGGCACCGACGCGGTGGTCCAGAACAACTGGATCTATTCCGACGACTGCCGCCGCTTCGGCTGGGGCAATGGCCAGTACTGCGTGGGCAACGGCCGCCTGCCGGGCTTCCTGCGCGACAATAGCTCCATGTGGCGTGAAGACCGCGACTACTGGGACTACGACGCCTACGACAACGGCTACCAGCGCGACGGCGCCCCGTTCGAGATCCAGGCGCCGCCTCCGCCCCAGAAGGACCCCTGGTGGAAGCGCCGGCGCGACGGCGGCGATCACGGCGGCCATGGCGGCGACCACGGCGACCGCCACTAGCGCCTAGGGCGCGCTGACCGTCGCCGCGAAGGCTGGCGGCTTGCGGGCCTTCGACGCCTGTTCATAGGCATAGCCCAGCGACAGCAGCCTGGCCTCGCTCCAGGCCGGCCCGATGAAGCTGAGACCCACGGGCAGGCCGCCCACCAGCCCCATGGGTACGGTGAGGTGGGGATAGCCGGCCACGGCGGCCAGTGTCCCCGCGCCGCCGCCCACATAGCGGTCGCGCAGCACCGGATCGATCGGCCAGGCGGGCCCGAGCGTCGGCGCCGCCAGGGCCACCACATCATATTGGGCGAGCAGGGCGTCGATGCCCTCGGGGCCGGCCATGCGGTGGGCGTCGGCCTTGGCGGCGATGTAGGCGGGATCATCCAGACCCTTGGTGGCCTCGGCCTTCTCGAAGGTCTCCTGGCCGAAGAAGGGCAGCTCCTCGATGGGATGGGCCCGGTTGAAGGCGATCACGTCGGCCAGGGTGCGGGTCTTGACCTTGGCCGGGTCGGTGGTGGCCAGGTAGGCGTTGAGATCGACCTTAAACTCGGTCTGCAGGACGATCTGCTCCCTGGCCCCGATCTCGCGCCGGTGGGGCAGGTCGGGGATGTCGACCAGGATGGCGCCCTTGCCTCGCAGCACATCCAGCGCCGCCTCGAAGGCCGCGTCGGTCTCCGGATGGAAGCCGGCCGCGAAACGCAGCACGCCGATGCGCCTGCCCTTCAGCGAGTCCGCGTCGAGGGCCGCGGCGTAGTCGCTCTTGTGGGCGTCAGCCTCTGCGGTCGCGGGATCGGCCGGATCGCTGCCGGCCATGACGGTGAGCAGGATGGCGGCGTCGCGCACCGTGCGCGTCATCGGCCCCGGCGTGTCCTGGGTATGGCTGATCGGTACGATGCCGCTGCGCGAGATCAGGCCCACCGTGGGCTTCAAGCCCACGATGCCGTTGACGGCGGCGGGACAGGTGATCGAGCCGTCCGTCTCGGTGCCGATGGCGGCGGGGGCGTAGCCGGCCGCCACGGCCACGGCGGAGCCGGCCGAGGAACCGCACGGGCTGCGGTCCAGCGCATAGGGATTGCGCGCCTGGCCGCCCACGCCGCTCCAGCCGCTGAGCGAGCGGGAGGATCGGAAGTTGGCCCATTCGGACAGGTTGGTTTTGCCGAGGATCAGGGCGCCGGCGTCGGTGAGGCGCCGCACCAGAGGCGCGTCCCTCTGGGGGCGGTTCTGCGCCAAGGCCAGGGAACCGGCGGTGGTGGCGGTGTCGTCCCAGGACTCGATGTTGTCCTTCAGCAGGATGGGGATGCCTTCGAGGGGGCCGAGGGACTTGCCGGCCTTGCGCCGCGCGTCTGAATTGCGGGCGTCGGCGAAGATGTGGGGGTTGGCGGCGATGACGGCATGGAGGCCGGGGTAGGGCTCCATGAGGCGCTCGGGGAAGGGATGGGCCGAACCGTTTTCGAGCACGTCGATGCGATCGGCGGATTCGACGGCCAGGCAGACGGCGCTCAGACGGCCCGAGGCAAGCTCATCCTGAATCTCGGAAATGGAAGAGTCCGCCCACCGATCACTAGGCAGGCCTTCAGGCACGGCGCCGCAGTCGGGGCGGCGCAGCTTCGAGAAGGGTCCGATCACCGGAATGGTCGCTTCGCCGTGCGCGCTCACGATCCTGTCCTGTGCTCCCGCCACGCCCACGAGGCCCCCCGCAAGCGCCGTCGATGCGAATGTGGCGATCAACCAAAGGCGCATGTTCACTCCCCCAATTCCGCATCATTCGCGGCCCTGATCGTCTTCGGCAACCCCCCGCCCGTTGCGCCGGGGCCCCCTAACCGCTATCTCCCCCGCGACCCCACACACCGCACGAACGGACGAACGCGCCCCTATGGCTGCTCAACATATTTTCCAGATGCAGGGCCTGACCAAGGCCTACCCCGGCGGCAAGAAGGTGTTTGAGAACATCTGGCTGTCCTTCTACCCCGACGCCAAGATCGGCGTGGTCGGCGTCAACGGCTCGGGCAAGTCGACCCTGCTGAAGATCATGGCCGGCATCGACAAGGAGTTCGTCGGCGAGGCCAAGGCCGCCGAGGGCACCAAGATGGGCTACCTGGAGCAGGAGCCCCACCTCGATGACGCGCTCAACGTCTGGGAAAACGCCATCGCCTGGTGCGAGGAAAAGAAGATCTTCGACCGCTACAACGCCATCGCGGTCGAGCTGGGCGAGAACTACACCGACGAGCTGATGGAGGAGATGACCGCCCTCCAGGAGAAGATCGACGCCGGCGACCTGTGGGACATCGACAGTCGCATCGAGATGGCCATGGACGCCCTGCGCACCCCGCCCAACGACTGGCCGGTGAACAACCTGTCGGGCGGTGAGAAGCGCCGCATCGCCCTGGCGCGCCTGCTGC